>CBDUTJ010000012.1:0-81365 GCA_965370415.1 uncultured bacterium
AGAGAAGAAATACTCCACTTCGGCACAGAATCAAGCAATAAACAGCATTAAGTTTTACTATGAAAAGGTATTAGGAAAGCCAGTTGAAAAATATTACATTCCAAGATCACGCAAAGAACTGAAATTACCTGTTGTGCTTAGTAAAAGGGAAGTGAAACAGATAATAGACTGCACCAATAATTTGAAACACAAAGCGATCTTATCAACTATATATTCAGCAGGTTTAAGATTAAGCGAAGTTGTAAACTTGAAAATTGCAGATATTGATAGTGAACGAAAGCTGATCTATATTCGTGGTGGAAAGGGCAAAAAAGACAGAACGACAATCCTATCAACAGAATTACTTGCATTATTAAGAAAGTATTTTAAGGATTTTAAACCTAAGATTTGGCTGTTTGAAGGAGTTAATGGCGGGCAATACAGCAAAAGAAGTGTACAGGAAATATTTTACAAAGCTCTAAAAAAACAACTATTGACAAAAAAGTATCAGTACATAGCTTACGGCATAGTTTTGCTACACATCTTTTAGAGCATGGAACTGATTTAAGATACGTACAACATCTTTTGGGACATAAGAATTTAAAAACTACAGAAAGATATACTCATGTTTCAAAAAATGCACTTGACAAAATAAAAAGCCCGTTAGACGAGTTGAAATTAGATGATGAATAATATCGTAATTATGCGAAAAAGGTCGTATACACTCCCAAATTGGGAGTATCCCCGACCTTTTCAGGAATCTAAATAGAATATCCACGACCTTTTAGTCGGGGATATATACATTATGTGCCTTTTTAAGTTCTTTTAAATATTCATCTAAGTCTTTCATCGGAAGCAGTGAATCGATTGCTTCCCTGATTTCTTTTTCTTCTTGTTTAGTCATAATAAATTCGGTTTATGGAGTAGCTAATGCAGAGAAAAGAAAATAGAATACCCAAATCAACAATGGCAGGTTGGTTAGCAGTACTGATAATGATATTCCAATTAATAATACAACAGATAAACTATGTTCGCGCTTGGAAAAATGCCTTATCAATAAAATTAAACCTACCTCATATAACAATAACATTACTAATAACACTAACTGTTGCTGTAATTCTGTCATTATACTTCAACCTCCATTATATAGCTGTTTCTCGACATAAATTAGTTAAAAAATACAAAAATCCACCATCAAAGAAATCACGGTCAAAAATAGAAAAACCTATGATTTTACCACCTAAAGTTGAACTCCTCAAAATCCTTAATCTTATTGATGAAAAAAAATCAATAACTAAGGAAACACTAATTATTGGGTTAAAATACTCAAATAAAATAGTTAAAAAATATTTAAAGCAATTACTTAAAGCTGAATATATAAAAATCAAATCTGTGTATAAAAACACAATAAATCGTCTGTTGCCATTTTTCAACAAATCAAATACTATATATTTAATGGATTGCAATGGACAACAAACTTTGAATGATATTGCACTCATAAACTTAAGACCTCCCTATGTTGGCAATCATTGATATACATAAAATGTTTAATAAGGAACAAATTATGAATCGAAAAATTAGGCACATAACAAGCGTGTCTGTGATAGCAAGTATGAAAAGCAAGTTGGCACAGCACACGCCGGACATTATGGGCTATTCTATTATTGAAAATTAACAATCTCACGATTTGTCGTGATACAAAGAATAAGGATAATTTTATGGTTAATGACTTTACAAAAGTAAAAGTAAAATGCCCGAAATGTAATTTTGAGTTTGATATTAACGCAACTGTTTTCGGGGCAGATGACGACCTTACTTGTTTTAACTGTGGATTAATTTTTTCAATAACCGGCAGCATTCGAGATGCCCTAAAAGAAGAAATCCCAAAAATTAAGGCGGAAATAGAAAGACGAATTAATGAAGCCGAAAAAGGCAACATAAAATTATCCGTTAAAGAGTTAAACGAGCTACGCGATGCTCTTAAAAAATCTGTTCTTTGATTCATACTTATTCTGTAGTTTAATAAAATCTGTGTGTAATTTTAAAAGTTCACGATGAGATAAATCTTGAAGATTAATGTTCTGAATAGAATGAACTTTCTTTAGGTCAGAAAGAGATTTTTTCACTTTAATGAAATTGATAAATCCTTTCCATCGTTTGGTGATCCTTTGTTTAATACTCATTGTTTTTTCTCCTTTGAGTGTTTTGAAACAGCCCATAACAGGCGTGTCATCGTTAAGCAAGATGAAAGATTGAATGAAACGCCACACACGCAGAACTTCTTGTCCAAAGTCAATCGAAATAAATATTTTAATTTATGTGAAAAAGATGTTTATTTTTTAGCGAAAAGGAGGCTATTATGTTGTTAAAAAATTATTTATCTAAGAAAAGAATTATCTGTTTTATTATGTTAGTTTTATTTTCATTAAGTTCAACATTATTTTCACAAATAAGAGATTGGAATCAATTATATCCAATTATTGATCGTCCCGTAGCTGATATGAAGTTTTCTTCAATACCTGAGATTTCTGAATATGGATTACTGTTTGCTTTACCTGGAAATAATGGGGGTTTGGCATATTTCACAAATCAGGACTCCCTAAATATTTTTAGTGTTGCGTCTAATCTAGGAGCGGTTTCAATTGTTCCTGATGAGGATAATAATCGAATATTTTGTGCATTTGGTTGTGGAAGTAATAGTTATGGATTATATGAATTTAATGTTACATTACAAGATTTTGAATTAATAGATTGGTACTTTTCTCCTCATTTTGTAAAAAAACTATCTTCTGGATTTTATTGTGGTTATGGTCAAAATATTGAGGGAGGACTTGTCCATTCTTTAAATGGTGATGAATGGTCAACAATAGATTTCTTTAATTCTATGCAAGTTACAGATGTTGAAGAAAATGGTGATGGAACTCTCTTTGTTGCTGCTGACTATGATATCTATATTGAAAATGATGGAAGTTTCAACTCATTTTATGTCGGTCTTGTTATTAATGACATCTATGTTCGTAACTATCCTAATAGTGATGAAGTATATCTTGCCTGTGGTGACGGTGGATATGTAAATATGGTCTATAGAGTAGAGTATGAAAACGGGGAAATTACAGGTCTTACTTCCATAAATATGCTTTATTATCCCAATAGAATTTATGAATATGAAGGGTTTTTAGTTGTTGGCTGTAAAGATGGAGGTGGATTATATTTGGTTGAACCTGAAGAATGGGGGCAAGTTCAATCGATTGGGGCAGGACTCGGCATTAATGATGTTTATTGCTTTGAGTTTTATCCTATTTACACCCACAATTTTATGGTTGGCACAGATGCTGGTGTGTTTTTAGCAACAAATCTAACATCAATAGATGATGAACTACTATTCCTAACTGAATCATTATTAAAAGGAAATTACCCCAATCCTTTTAACCCAACAACAACAATTGAGTTTTCTATTCAAAATGAATCTCAAATTGAACTTTCAGTATTTAATATCAAAGGACAGAAAATAAAAAACTTAGTTCATAATGAGTTGTTAAAAGGTTCCCATTCAATCATCTGGAATGGTGATGATGAGACAGGTAAATCCGTCAGTTCAGGAGTCTATCTGTACAAGTTAATAGTGAATGACAAAACTGTAGCAATGAAGAAATGTCTATTATTGAAATGAATTGGATGCTGCTAACAAAAGTGTCAGTGCTCAGATTGTAAGAAAAGCAAGAAGAACACCGCACACTCGAACCATTAATCAACATTCCGCTTCGCTCCATGTTGATTAATGCCGGCGTGACACCTATAATAGATTCGCAAACGCATCGAAGCGGAATGTCGTTTAACAATGGCGTAAACGGGGATGACGCAAATCGGCAACCCTTGACTTTGATTTGCTCATCTATTATCAGATCACTAATCGCTTCAGGATATTGAGCAAGCTCAAATCCATTGCTCATGGCGATCTGACGTTTCACGCCGGCATTAGCAACAACAAAAAAGGAGAAGTAGATGAAAAAATTATTTATAATATTTAGTTTAGTGATTTCTACAATATTATCAGCACAAACTGCTGTGTGGGATAGTCCAAAACCATTTGTTTTGGGAGATAATTTTGAGCTTCAACCTCCAAGTATTAAAACATCAGATGGAAACACTATATTTTTCTGGTCCAAAACTGAACTTGATGGAAGAATAATTTATGCAATGAAATTGAATGAACAGGGTGAGTATCAATGGGCAGAAGAGTATAAAATTGTTCTAGAAAAGGAACCTTTGGTAACTTTGAAAGACATCATAAAACTCGAAAACAATAATTGTGTATTGTATTTTGAACATCAAGATCACAAAGATGCTCCAATAGACCATATTTACACAATTATGGATGATAATGGGAATATGCTTTGGGATGAAGGCTTCAGATTGCAGGATTATAATGAAGCCTTGCATCCTGTTGCTCAAGTAAATGATATAACATCAGGTTTCAATGTTCTTTGCCATAATACAGATAATGATGAATCAACAATGCTTCATTTTGACTTAAGCGGTAACTTTACTGTACTTGATGTTTCAGGTTATTCTTATGCAAATCATCCAACCTTCAGCATTATAAATTACAATGATCATTATTACATGCTTTATGAAGAAAATTCAGAATTGATTTTTTCAAAACTGAATAGTAATTTTGAACCGATAAATACTTCTATAATCCCATTAAATGTTACGATTTTCTCTTTTAATAAAATAATTCTCTATCCATTCGAAAATGAATTTTATCTTATAAAGGTATCTAATGAAATTGTCTACAAAATATCAGAAAGCGGTAATTTAATTTGGTCAACTAATCTAAATACTTCTTATTATGGGCTAAAATCCGGAATAACGGTAAATGGAGATTTATTTATTTTAGGAAAACATTCAAATGATACAATTGATTATTATTTAATAAACAGTAACGGATATATAGAGGTTGAATTATCAATCTTGCAAGGAATGGTGATGTATCATCATCATTTTCATTTTTCCTATAATGAAGAAAATAAAATAAATGTAATAGTTGCATCTCGTGAAAATGATATTTATAGTTATTTAGCACAAACTGTTGATCTCGATGGAACATTAACCTATTCGACAGATGGGTTGCAATTGGGCTTCACATCGGAATTGGAAAGTCTTGTTTTAAGTTCTTATTCTGAAAAATTTACATTTCTGTTTCTTGAGAAAACTGAGGATAGAAAAATAAACCTTTCGATTAATACTTATAATGAAAGCGGAACTCAAATAATTCCAGAAGATAATACAGTCTTAGATTCTTCTTTTATTTCTTTTTCTTGGCAGGTTTGTTCTCAATACATTGAAAATGAAAATAACATTTTAATTGCTTTTATTTCAAATAGAGCAACTTACTGGGCAGGTGAAGTTTATATTCAAAAAATTGATCAGTCAGGAAACTTGCTGTATGAAGAAGAAGGGAGATATTTAAACACATATCAAGATGTTAGAGATATTTTCATTAATACAGATGGTTTTATGTTTATTATTTATAAATATTCTGATAATAATCAAGCTCTAAAATGTGATGTTTTTAACCGTATTGGTGAATTTGTAAGAACTTATGATCTTGATGATAATATTAATGATTATAGTAAAATACAACACAAACTCTCTGATGATGGTGTTATCATCGGTTTATTTAATAGAAATACAAATATTATTAAAATTCACAAACTTAATGAAATTGATTTTCTATGGGACTCTCCAATTTCTTTAAGTCTACCTACTTCTCACTTATTGAGTTTTAATTTAACGGAAAATTATATCCTCTATAGATTTGCTAGTTCACCGGAAGATACACAAAAATTATATAGATTTGAAAATAACGGTTCTTTAAGTCCCGGATGGCAAAATGGTTTTAATATGAACAATATTGAAAACTTATCCCGGATAGTCAAAATCGCACAATCAAATGATAATATTTACTTTTTAGGAATGTCTTTGCAAGGCGGATATCAGTTATTTGGAGTAAACTCGAATCAACAAGTACTCTTTGAAGATCTCGGAATTATTATCAATTATAGAATGACTCCACCTGATTTACTGGTTGATGATAATATCTATCTTGCTTACCGTGATACTACTCTGCAATGTTGTGTAGTAGAAAAATATGATATGTCGGGTCAAAATCTTTGGTTAAATAATGCATTAATGTGGGACTTTACTAATGGCATTAATCCAGTATTATTTAGAACAGGTGATAATGGATTATCTGTTTTAATTTCACCTACGGGAAATATTCTTAGATTCGCATCAATGGATCTTGATGGTAATAGTTTTACACCTTTTGAGGGTGAAGTAGTAACTGAATCTCGGGGAGGTAAATGGTTTGCAAATGCTAACGAAATGGAGAACGGTCAAATAATGTTCACTTGGACTGATTATTGTGTTTCTAATTGTGTATATGATCCGGATTATAATGCAATTGCAGGGCAACTTTATGATTTTAGTGCTCTATCAAATGATAATTACACAGTTCCTTCTACTCATTTATTTTGTATGTCTAATTATCCCAACCCATTCAATCCTACTACAACTATCAAATTTTCAATTCCAGAAAAAAGTAAAGTTGAACTTACTATTTACAATATCAAAGGTCAGAAAGTGAAAGAACTTTTAAGCGACAATTTTGAAAAGGGTGTTAATTTGATTGTTTGGGATGGTTTCGATGATTCGGTTAAACCTGTAAGTTCAGGGATTTATTTTTATAAATTAAATGTGAATGGTAAAATTGTAGCTGTAAAGAAATGTTTACTATTGAAATGAGAAAGCTGTTGCTAACACACAGCTCCACAGCCAAGCAAGAAGAAAAAATGAAAGAGCGTGGCAGCTGCCAACCATTAATCAACATTCCGCTTCGCTCCATGTTGATTAACGGCGGCGTGACACTAAAAAAGAGACGCGCAACCGTATCGAAGCGGAACATCGTTTAAAAATGCGTACACGGGGACTCGCAAATCGACTACCCTTGACTTTGATTTGCTCGTCTCTTATCAGCTCACTAATCACAGCAGGAGTTTGAGCAAGCTCAAATCCACTGCTCATGGCGATCTGACGTGTCACGCCGCCGTTAGCAGCAACTTAATAAATTGGAGGTAAAGTTGAAAAAGGTGATGATAGTCTTAAGTTTTATTTTTATATTACATTTATCAGCAACAATAATTAATATTCCAGATGATTACCCAACAATACAAGAAGGAATAGATGTATCTGTTAATGCTGATACTGTGTTAGTGCAACCTGGTGTATATACTGAAGATTTAAATTACAATGGAAAAAATATTACTATTGCTTCTTTATTCCTAACAACTCAGGATAGAAATTATATTTCACAAACTATTATTGCTGGAGAATATGGGATATCAATTACTATGGTGAATGGTGAAGATTCAACGGCTATTTTATATGGGTTTTCTCTTTCATATACTACAATAGGTATTGATAATTCGTCTCCTAAAATTCAATCTTGTTTATTTGATTCTAGCTTTGAAAATGCAATTTATTGCTCAAATCAATCAAATCCAATAATCAATTCTTGTATCATCAGAGGAATAAGATTTGGTAATTCAATTTCAGTGCAAAATTCTAGCATCACAATTCTTAATACATTATTTTTTGATAATGGAGGTTATGGTGGTATCGGTGGTTTAAGATTAAATAATTCTAATGCAATTATTATGAATTCTGTTTTTCATTCTACTTGGCCTGATCCTGGTTGGTATGGTGGAGTAATATCTTGTTCATCAAATTCAAATCTAATAATGATTAATACTATAATGTGGGATAATCAAATTTATAATATAGATTGTTATTATGGTATAAGTGAAATTTCTATTTCTAATTCATGTCTTGAGGACGGTCAGAATAGTATCAATATTGGTAATTCCGTATTAAATTGGCTTGATGGTAATATTGATTCAGATCCATTATTTATAGATCCCTACGAAGATTTCAGTTTACAAGATTCTAGCCTCTGCATTGGAGCGGGAATTGATGAGATAGAAATTGGTGGTATTACTTATTATACTCCAGAATTTGATTTAATGGGAAATGAACGTCCAAATCCCTTTGGGTCAATGCCAGATATTGGTGCTTATGAAAATCCTTTAGGAGAACCTCTATTAGGAATAGAATTTATTGATTTAACGAACATTGAATTTCAATTAAGTAATTTCCCAAATCCATTTAATCCAACAACAACAATTAAGTTTTCAATCCAAAATGACTCCAAAGTTGAATTATCAATATTCAATATCAAAGGTCAAAAAATCAAAACTTTAGCTCAATATGAATTTACTAAAGGTAATCACTCAATAATTTGGAATGGCGATGATAATTTTGGTAATTCTGTAAGTTCAGGCGTTTATTTATATAAATTGATTGTTAACGGCAAAACTGTAGCGATGAAAAAGTGTTTGCTATTGAAATGAAAGAGATGCTGCTAAAAACGTGCCCACAATAAGCAAGAAGAAAAGCAGGAAGAAGAAGTGAAGAAAATTATTATGGTTGTAGTTTTGGTTCTATTTGTAGCAAATGTAGTTTTTGCAGACTGGAATGAAATGCAAAAAATATTTGCATCTGATGGTTCCTTTTTTGCTAATTTTGGTATCTCTACATCAATGTCCGGAGATTTTGCTATTGCTGGAGCGTATCTTGGAAGAAATGAGGATTACCAGGCTACAGGTTCAGCATATATCTATAACTATAATGGCGATAATTGGTTGGAACATACAAAACTACTTGCTTCGGATGGAACCGTTAATGATCATTACGGTTACAGTACTTCAGTCGATGGTAACTTCGCAATAATAGGAGCTCCAAGTGATTGTGATGCAGGCTTCTTTGCGGGAGCTGCATATATCTACAATTATGATGGAACAAATTGGGTTGAACAAATCAAAATAACAGAGTCTAACGTTATTGATGAACAATGTTTAGGAAGAGGTGTAGCAATTTCTGGTAATTTTGCAGTTATCGGTGTCCCTCTGGATGATGAAAATGGCTATCATACAGGTTCTGCTTACATTTATTATTATAATGGAATCAATTGGATTGAACATGTAAAATTAACTGCATCTGATAGTTCTACCGTTTATCAATTTGGAACATGTGTTTCAATAGATGGTAACCTTGCAATGGTAGGTTCTCCCGAAAGCGAATTGGTTTATGTATATTTCTTTGATGGCTTAGAGTGGACAGAACAAGCAATATTAACAGCTTCAGATGGTGCTGATGATGACTATTTTGGATATTCCATTTCTATTGATAATAACTTTGCAGTTATCGGAGCTTATGGTGGTATAGGTTCAGCTTATGTGTTTTATTTCAACGGTTCAGAATGGATTGAACAAGCAATATTAACAGCTTCAGATGGTTTTGAAGATAATTATTATGGTTTTTCCGTTTCTATTTCAGATAATTATACTGTAATCGGAGCTCAGTATGATGATGAATTTGGACAATGGTCAGGTGCGTCATATATTTATCATTTTGACGGATTAAATTGGACTGAGGTAACAAAAATAACAGCTTCAGATGGCGCAGAATTCGATAAATTTGGTACATCTGTTTCCGTAGATGGTGATTTTATTATTGTAGGCTCTAATGGTGATGATGGTAATGCAAATGATTCAGGTACAGCTTACATCTTCCACAATGACGAACTTGGTCTTGAAGAAGAAGTCATTCCACATTCCACTCCTCAATTGTCTAATTATCCGAATCCTTTTAATCCATCTACTACAATTTCCTTCAATCTGCAAGAAGAAGGGGAAATAAAGCTGGAGATTTATAATATCAAAGGCCAGAAGGTAAAGACTCTCATAGCGTTCCCAAACGGGGGGTTGGGAACGAGAGATTCTGTTACTTGGAACGGAACTGATGAGAATAACCAACCAGTTTCCAGTGGAATCTATTTCTATAAATTGAATGTAAATGGTAAAACTGAAGCAGTAAAAAAATGTTTGTTATTGAAATAAGAAAAGTTAACGAAGGACGATCATGGCTTTTAAAGCACTATTTATGGCGCATGCCCCGGATGCAGATTATTTAAAACACAGAAGTCTCATCGATACGGGGAAGTATAGACTTTTTACAGTTATTGTGAAATCTCAGGATGAAGCGGTAAAAGTAGGCAAAGAATTTTATGAGAAAGAAAAAATCGAAGCTGTTTTGCTTTGTCCGGGATTTACACACCAGGATGTAGCAGAAATTACGCAAGCTCTCGAAGGTAAGGTTGCTGTTACTGTTGCCAGGGGAGATGGACCCGGTAATAGAGTTGTACAGGCAGTTTTACAGAGAGAGTTTTTTACGTAGCAGAATGCTCCCTCATCCATTTCAATGCTTCACGTTCGCTGAGTGATGCCAGATCGGTTTTTTCTACGAAATCTATAACAACTTTAGCATCGGTTTTGGAATATTGCCGTAAAATCCAGCCGATAGCCTTATTGATGAAAAACTCCTTTGAGCCAAGATTACGACGGATAATATCGAACATTAATTCTACATTTGTATCTGCTTTGTAATTAAGCTGGAAAAGCAGGGCTGTTCTCAGCAGCCACATATTATCCGATGCCTGCCATTTTTCGATGTGTGGTTTTATCATTTCAGGATATTTTTTAAATAAACTTCCTACCAGGTTTGTAGCAATACCATCTACGGTATCCCACCAGGATTTAGTGGTTATAAGCTGTTCATATAATTCGATGAAACTTGCATCAACTTTATTTTTATACAATTGCAGCATGCCCACAGCGCAATACTGGAATTCTCTTTCCGGCAGTTCCCACAGTTCCTGACTGATCTGTTTTAATTCTGTGATTTCCGGTTTTCCCTTTTCTTTGTAATACTGTTTTAAAAGTTCCCTTCTTTCGGGTGTTTTAATACCCAGGTATGGAAACAGGTTCTTCATGTATTTTGCCATTGGTTTGGCGTTTGTAGCATTGGCATTCTGTCGAAATAATTCAACTAATAGTGTAATGTAGTTGTGCATGACAATTTCCTTTACTTATTTCTTGATCAATTCTAAACTTGAAAACCATTCAATATTTTGCAAGGAATTTATTTAGCCCGTGAAAAAGAATGTAATAAAAAAAGCCACCCCGCAAAGGGTGGCTTTTTAAGTTTAATGTAAATTTATTTTAAGAGTATCATTTTTTGAACCCGGGAATAGGTCTGTGACTTAAGACTATAGAAATAAACACCTGAACCTATATCAGCAACATTCCATTCATGATCATGAACTCCCGCTGAGAACATTTTCTGTTCCACTATCTGACCCTTTATGTTGAATATCGTCAGGATTGCTGTTTCATTTTCCTGTACATCGAACCTGATAGTAGTAGTGGGGTTAAATGGATTAGGATAATTTCCCTGCAGAGTTGTTGCCAGAGGTGTTATTGTTTCATCTGTATTTACATTGCCATTAACTGTTATAACCACTTCATCCGGTTCAGAAGTAAGGTCTCCGTCATCAACTATGAGGATAATGGTAAATGGAACTTCACCAATTACATTCGGTGCTGTGAAAGTTGGGTTCACAATTGTAGTATCGGACAGCACGATCTCTGCGGGTGCTATCCAGTGATAGTTCAATTCATCACCATCCGGGTCGGAAGATTCGGAGCCATCCAGTTGAACAAGCTCTCCTGAATATACATATTGGTCAGCTCCGGCATTTGCCGTAGGAGCCAGATTAACATTATGAACAGTTATTTCCCAATCAAACTGCATATAATCGCGCGATATAGGGTCACTGGAAACTATCAGAGCAAGGGCATAATTCCCTGCGGAGGTATAATCCGTGGTAAATTCATAGAAACTTACTGTAGATACTTCTACCCCGTCTAACTGCCAGCTGAGATAAACTTCACCATTAGGATTAATGGCATCGATCATAAAATTGATGCTTTCAGTTTCATGACAACTCACACTGCCAGGTAATGGTTCAATTTCATTAATAATGATATTGGGATTTATATCGTTCACTATTATGCTCCATTCAAAATGCAATGTATTATCTGCTCCGAAATTATCGGTAACATCCAGGCAAACCTGATAGCTGCCTGCGGAGTTGATATTGGTAATAAATTCATAAGTATTTTCCGTTGATACTTCTTCTTCATCCAGTTTCCAGCTATATTCCAGCGGATTGCCGTCCGGATCGTAGGCATCGATCATGAAATCAATCGTTTCCAGTTCCATGATAGTAATAAATCCAGGCTCGGGTAACAATTCATTTATTACTATTGGCTGGTCGGTATCAAGCACAGTTATCTCCCAGGTGAAGTTCAAGGTTGTATCCGTTGGAGGAGTATCAGAAACTTGCAAGGTAAGCACATATTCTCCTGCTGAAGTATAATCGGTGGTAAACAAGTAGGAATCGGTATTTGAAACCACATTACCATCCAATATCCAGCTATAGACCAGTTCAACACCATTGACAGTATAGGCATCTATAAAGAAGGGTATTTCTTCAGTCTCGTTAATTACAACCGGTCCGGGAGCAGGATTAATATTATTTACAACGATGTTAATGCCGCCTTCCAGAACTGTGATGAACCAATTAAATTCCAGTATGCAGTCGCTGTAATTGTCTGTAACAAATAAAGTAATATCGTAAGTGCCTGCTGAATTCATGTTAGTTATAAACTCATAATTATCATCAGTAGAAACGGTTATTCCATCCAGTTCCCAATTGTATTCCAGTGGATTGCCATCTGGATCGTAAGCATCGATATAAAAGCTGATGGAATCTCCTTCCGATATTACATAATTTCCCGGTTCGGGAACTATTTCATCAACCACAATCGTTTGATCTACATCGAGAACTTCTACATTCCACAAATAGGAAAGGGTGTTATCTGTTCCAAAGTTATCTGTAACATCCAGAGTAACTATATATAAACCAGCAGAATTATAATCTGTGGAAAAATCATAGTTACTGGTTGTTGATACTTCTGTGCCGTCTAATTTCCAACTGTATTCCAGGTCGTTACCATCAGGGTCATAAGCATCGATGAAGAAACTCAGAGTTTCGCCTTCATTAAAGCTAATCTCACCCGGTGTGGGTTGAATATTTTCCACAACTATTGGTTGGTCTACATCATCCACAGTTACGTTCCATTCGTAATACAAAGAGTTATCGCTGAAGTTGTCGGTAACATCCAGTGTGATCAGGTATTCTCCTGCCGATGTGAAATCTGTAATGAAATCGAAAGTACTCAATATTGAAAGTTCTTCTCCATCTACTTTCCAGCTATATTCCAGTGGATTACCATCCGGGTCGTAAGCATCGATAGAAAAGTTTATGACATCATTTTCGTCAATGGTCAGATTACCGGGAGCTGGCAGAATTTCGTTAACTACTATTCCCTGATCAGATTCAAGTACTGTAATATCCCAGGTGAAATTCAAAATTGTATCCACAAGAAGTGTATCTGAAATTTCCAAAGTAAGTTCGTATTCTCCAGCAGAATTATAATCGGTTGTAAACAGGTAGGAATTTGTAATTGAAACTTCATTACCATCCAATTCCCAGTTATAGAACAGATCATCACCGTTCATGGTATAAGCATCTATAACAAAATTTATTTCATCTAATTCGTATAAAGTAACCAATCCTGGAGCAGGAACAATGCTGGTGACCACAATATTTGCGCTGGAATCGAGTACTGTGATAAACCAGGTAAATTCCAGTATGCTGTCACTGTAATTATCAGTAACAAATAAAGTTAAAACATAGTAACCAGCTGAATTCATATTGGTAATAAAATCGTAAGCGCTTGTATTGGAAACAACTACACCATCCAGTTCCCAATTGTATTCCAGCGGATTGCCATCTGGGTCGTAAGCATCGATAGAAAAATTGATAGTTTCACCCTCTATGATAATCAGATTTCCGGGATCAGGAATGATGTCATTTACTATTATAGGCTGATCTACATCGAGGACTTCTACATCCCACAGGTAGGAAAGGGTGTTATCCGATACAAAGTTATCGGTAACATCCAGGGTGACCACATAAATTCCTGCTGAGGAATAATCGGTGGTAAAATCATAGGAACTAACAGTTGAAACTTCTGTTCCATCTACTTTCCAACTGTATTCCAGCGGATTGCCGTCGGGATCGTAGGCATCGATGAAGAAGTTGATAGTTTCCATTTCATTGATGATAACATTGCCCGGTACCGGCTGAATATTATTTACCACTATCAGTTGATCAACATCATTTACAGTTACATCCCATTGGAAGGTTAGTGTATTATCAGCTACGAAATTATCGGTTACATCTAATTCTACAATGTGAAGACCAGCTGAATTATAATCTGATATATACACATAATAATCTACTGTCGATACTTCTACTCCTTCCAGTTTCCAACTGTATTCCAGTGGATTACCGTCCGGGTCATAGGCATCGATAGAAAAACTAATCGATTCAAGTTCATCTATTGTAATACTTCCGGGTGCAGGAAGCAATTCAGTTACCACTATCGGTTGATCTACATCTAATACAGTTACATTCCAACCAAAATAGATGATATTATCGGTATAATTATCTGTTACTCCAAGTGAAACATAATAAGCACCTGCTGAATTGTAGTCTGTAGTGAAATTATAGGAATCAGTTGTGGATACTTCTACACCATCCACTTCCCAGCTGTATTCTAGAGGATTGCCGTCCGGGTCGTAAGCATCGATGAGAAAGTTGATCGTTTCCATTTCATTTATGATAACATTTCCGGGAGTGGGTTGGATGTTATTCACAACTATTGGCTGGTCTACATCCAGGACCGTTACATCCCACAGATAGAAAAGCGTATTGTCTGTTCCAAAGTTATCGGTTACATCCAGGGTGACTACATAAGTTCCTGCTGAGTTATAGTCTGTAGTAAAATCATAGGAATCTGTTGTGGAAACCTCTGTTCCATCTAGTTTCCAACTGTATTCCAGCGTATTGCCATCGGGGTCATAAGCATCGATAAAGAAATTGATCGTCTCTGCTTCGTTGATGGTTACATCTCCGGGAGCGGGCTGGATATCGTTAACTATTATATTCTGGTCAATATCAATAACCGTTACATCCCACAGATAGGAAAGTGTATTGTCTGTTCCGAAGTTATCCGTCACATCCAATGTTATAATGTGTTCTCCGGCAGAATTGTAGTCGGTTATATAATCATAAGTACTTATAATTGAAACTTCTGTTCCGTCCAGTTTCCAACTGTATTCCAGCGGGTTGCCATCGGGATCGTAAGCATCAATAGAGAAGTTGATACTTTCTGTTTCGTTAATTGTGTAACTACCAGGTGCGGGAAGGATAGAATTTACTACGATCGGTTGATCAACATCATTCACCGTTATATTCCACAAATAGGAAAGCGTATTGTCTGATACAAAGTTATCAGTTACATCCAGGGTGACCACATAAGTTCCGGCTGAGTTATAGTCGGTAGTGAAATCATAGGAATCGGTTGTAGATACCTCTATACCATCCAGATTCCAGCTATATTCCAGCGGATTACCATCCGGGTCGTATGCATCTATGAAGAAGTTGATAGTTTCCAATTCATTTATGGTAATACTGCCCGGGGGTGGTTGGATATCAGTAACTACGATAGGTCGGTCTACATCATTCACTGTTACGTTCCAAATATAGTTAATAGTGCTGTCAGTTCCATAATTATCGGTAACGTCCAGAGTTACCACGTAAGTTCCAGCCGAGTTATAGTCTGTAGTGAAATCATAGGAACTAACGGTTGAAACTTCTGTGCCATCCAGTTTCCAACTGTATTCCAGCGGGTTACCATCCGGGTCGTAAGCATCTATGAAGAAGTTGATTGTTTCCATTTCATTTATCGTTACATTGCCAGGTGGTGGTTGGATATTGCTCACAACTATCGGTTGGTCTACATCCAGAACCGTTACGTTCCACAGGTAAGCAAGTGTATTATCCGATACAAAGTTATCGGTTACATCCAGGGTGACTACATAAGTTCCGGCTGAGTTATAGTCTGTAGTGAAATCATAGGAACTAACGGTTGAAACTTCTGTACCATCCAGTTTCCAACTGTATTCCAGCGGGTTACCATCCGGGTCATAAGCATCGATGAAAAAGTTGATAGTTTCTGCTTCGTTTATGGTTACATCTCCTGGAGCGGGCTGAATATTGTTGACTATTATATTCTGGTCAATATCGATAACCGTTATGTTCCAGATATAATTCAATTCGCTAACTGTTCCATCTGAGACATGCAAAGTTACTTCATATAAACCGGCTGAAGAGTAGTCCGTAGTAAAAACATAGGAGTCGGTTGTAGATACTTCCACGCTATCTACTTGCCAACTATAAGTAAGAGGATTCCCGCCAGGATCATATGCATCTATAGAAAAATTTATACTTTCAGTTTCATTAATAGTAATATCACCTCCGGCATTGGGAAGGATCTCCGTAACCTGCAGATCTGTAACTGTAACCTGAACAGTTCCATAAAGGTTCAATTCCGGATCACCGGGCATACCACCATATTCAACCACATAACCATAGGGAGTAAAATTACCCGTCGTACCGGCATCGGGAAGGTCATTCCAGCTACCTACAGGTCCAACAGATGGATTATAGATCATATGAAGGTAATCTTCCCACATGTCTGGATTACTGTTTCCAAAATATTGATTGGGTTCCTGGTAATTCCAATTAGTATACATATTATTTACCGGGAAACCGGGAATAGTTGGGTGTCCTGTATAAAGTCCTTCCCAAAACTCGGTTCCTTCTTCAGGACCACATATCCATTTCCAGTGATCGTGTTCCTCAGCATCACTTCCACCAATCCAGCCTACGCCACCCAATTCGGTTGTAATAAAAAAGTTTTCTATCGGTGTTGTAATGGTGGCAAGATAGCCCTGCAATCCATAATAACTGGCAGAATCAGCATTTGCTTTTGAATCTGACCAGGCAATTCCATAATCTGACACAAATTCATAGTAATGTCCGGTAGAAGGGATAAAAATGGCTGAAAGGATAGTGAATGTAACATCCCTGATCTCCTGAGTTGGAGAAGGACTGCTATTTCGATATTGCACATGCCGGCAGACATCCTGCCAAAAGGATGCCGATTCCGTGCCTTCAAGTATAAGGATGCCGGTAGATTGATCGTAATTTTCGGTTACTCCGGGAAAACCAGTAGAGAGTTCCAGGATGTCATCGCTAATAATGAAATTGTTTGTAAAGTAGATTTTCATGCCTTCTATGTCTTCTGTGAAGTTCGACAAAGTGATATTTGGCGCTACGATCACAGGTGGACCACCTATAGTATAGTTCACACTTCCTGAAGCAATGATCTCCGGTGCATCATCTCTAAATGTTCTGCTGGGTTCAGTTAATTCCTTGAGATAATCTGGCCTAGGATATGCGTAATCCACAGGTTCCGAAAGTAAAGTTTGGAAAATAAAAAATAACGTGATAAATAAAATTGTCTTTTTCATTTCTCCTCCTTATTTTTTGCAATTTGAAGTATCTAACTGCAATTGTTGTGCCATATCATTTCAGGCGGGGAAAACAGCTTCATCCACTAAACATAACTAATTGTTATTCAAGGAATTCCGTTCAATTTCCGGACTATTTGTTTTTAAAAAACAAGCTAAATAAATGTGCCCTATTCGGTGCTTTGTGGCACTTATGACCCTGACAAATCTGTCGCTATTATTTTATTAAAACTTTTCTTTTAGCTTTCTGTGAAGTGTTCTTACATTAATTCCGAGTTTTTTAGCAGCTTTGGTTTTATTACCTTTTGATTCTTTGATAGCTTTGGTTATTGTATATCTTTCCAATTTTCGGATCATTTCATCCAGCGAGCCTGGCTCTTCTGTAATTTCGATGAGTTCTACGTTTCTTGATTTTTTTTCGGTATAAATTGACAACTTATCAACTGTCATGTATTCTTCATCTGTAATCAAGACTGCACGTTTAATTACATGTTTCATCTCTCGTATATTTCCAGGCCAGCTATGATTTAGCAAGAGCAGCATACTTTCTGCTGTAAAACCTTTAATTTTCTTTTTAAGTTCCTTTTTAGTTTCATTCAGGAATTCTTTGGCCAGAATAGGAATGTCTTCTTTTCTTTCGGATAATTTAGGAAGAACTATTTGGAATTCATTCAACCGATGAAATAAGTCATTACGAAAATTACCCTTGTTAACTTCCTCTTCCAGATCCAGGTTAGAGGTAGCAATAATACGTACATCAACAGGTACCGGTACTTTCCCTCCAATTGGATTGATATGTTTTTCTTCTAATACCCTTAATAATTTTGCTTGTCCCAGGATGGGTAAATTTGTAATTTCATCCAGTAGAAGTGTGCCGCCATCAGCTTCTACAAATTTGCCGATTTTACTGGCAAATGCACCTGTGAAGGCACCTTTTTCATAACCAAACATTTCACTTTCTATAAGAGTATCTGGAATTGCACCGCAATCTATCGCAATAAAAGGTTTATTTTTACGCAGGCTTTTTTTATGAATCTTTCTGGCAATAACCTCTTTACCTGTTCCACTTTTACCTTGTATTATAACGCTCATGTTGGTTGGTGCAATAAGTTCCACCTGTTGTAATATCTGTAAAATTACGGGACTGTTTCCCATGATCATTTCCTTTTTATCCTGAAGATTCAATCTTTTTCGTAAGGTTTTCACTTCCCAGGTCAATTTTCGTTTTTCAAGAGATTTTTCAATAATTATTAATAATTCCTCAGTATCAAACGGCTTTTTCAAATAATCGTATGCCCCCAGTTTTATAGATGTAACAACATTTCTTACTCCACTTAAGCCGGAAATCATTATTACTATGATATTTTCATCTATCTCTTTTAGTTGTTTAAGAATCGATATTCCATCCAAACCGGGAAGCGCAATATCCAATAAGACAATATCGGGTTTACACTGATTAAATTTATTTATAACCTCATTTCCATCTGAAACAAGGTATGTTTTATATTTATTATCTTTAAGAAGGTTGGAGATGAGTCGTTGCGTTTCTTTATTATCTTCTACAATTAGAACCGATCGCATACCGACTCCTTCTCACTGTTTTTAGTATCTAATAAAAGCAAATGGAAAATCACTCTATTCAATAAAGATGTCAATGATAAAAAAAATCACAAAAAAAAGACGGTACCCAGCAATATGAGAACCGTCTTATTATGTAAATTAATTACAAGTTATTTAAGTAATATCATCTTCTTAGTAGAAGTATATCTGCCACTGTTTCCTTCCGACACCATTTTATAGAAATAAATACCGCTGGGAACAATGTTACCAGTTTTATCTATTCCGTTCCAAATGATATTATAAGATCCGGCATCATTTTTCCCGTCAATAAGAGTTCTGATCTTTTCGCCTTTCACATTGAAAATAGTTATGCCTACATTGGCTGGTTCTTTCAGGTTAAAGCTTATCGTTGTTTCGGGGTTGAACGGATTTGGAAAGTTACCCGTTAATTCTGTTCTTACAGGAAGCAGATCATTTTCAGCATCGGTATGTTGAATTGTTGCCGTATTTGATGGTTCGGATTCATAATCTCCACTGTAAATTGCTGTAACATAATATTCATAATATCCACTTGGTACGTTCACATCCACATGGAAGACTGCTGTTGTGGTTGTTAATAATTCATCATTTTTATAGATACAATAATGCATAAATTCCCGGCGTGGAGCATCCCACATGAGAACAATATTGTATCCCTGGCTTTCTGCAGATAGATTTGCAGGAGGGTAAAGTATTATTTCTGCACTTACTGTATCGGAAGGGTCAGATTCTCCCTCGTCATAAACTGCTATCACATAATATGAATACTCTCCGGCATCGAGAGCCTCATCAACATAACATGTAGTCGGGAAAGGAATATTACTAACTTCAGCGATAAGTTCACCATCACGATAAACTTTATAACTCAAAAGTTCCCTGTCTCCCGAACTCCAGGTGAGTGATACACTGTTTATATCGATAACTTCGGCCTGCAGGTTTTGAGGTGGATTAACTCCTGTTGAACCATCTACCGATAGAGCTTTTATGCAGAAATTACCTGTATTCTGAAAACCGGAAGGATCATTATAATCGTAGAAATCGAGCCAGTCTGTTCCACTTTTGTAATAACTTTCTTCGGGATTGGCAGAAGATTCAACAATAGTACGATAACTGGCTCCCAGTAATACTGGAATGTCAGAAGTTCTATCGTAAGGATGACCTCCATCGGAAAGAGATAAATAAACATAAAAGTCATCTCCCTCTGCCAACGATACACTTGTGGTCAAATCTACGGTATGAAGTCCGGCATGCTCATAATCACCGGAAATCATAGAAAGTTCGTTTGTAAGATCAGTTCCGTCAAAATTATCGTATATTTTTATTATGTAGTCTACGTTATCAACAGCAGTGAAGAAATTCACAGCCTCGATAACCTGGGTTCCGGTAGCTTCAAAAGCATTGAAAGCTTCTGTAGCTATTGCCAATGTGTCGCGCCATCCATGATAGTCGTGATAATAAACATTGTCGTATGCCATTGGTTCTACGTCTTGGAAGGAGATTGCGCCCATTTCAATATTACGGCAGGAATGTTTATCGTAATAGGAAATCCAGAAATAACCGCTTAAACCCCAACCTGAACCCCAGCTATTTCTTGCTATCCAGGCTCCGGGTAATGGTGCTTGCGTTGCATGATCATCATCCCAGCCTATAATTGATACTGCGTGGTTTGGGTCATCCGGATTGGTCGGCGGTTGATAATGATTGTAATTCGAAATAAATGAACCACTATAACATATACAAGTTCCCAAAATTCCGTTATATATTATCGTTTGCTTAATCACATCTATATTTGAAAGATCATCTTCCAGTTTAAACCATTCCACATCTCTTGGATAAAAATAGTGGTAACTCGGTAGCCACCTATCGGGAGGTGAGGTAATATTGGTGTAGGGTGCATCTATTTCGCGAACTGCGCCCTCTCCGCGGGAGAGGTAAGCAGTAGTTACCCTGTAATCTCCACCCTGGTGAACTACCAAACCACCGCCTGTGGGCGGATCAGTATCATCATTATTGTGCTGATTAAATCCGTTCCACCAGTCCAGGTGTGCTTCCGCAAGATTAGGTTCACCTGTTTCTCCGGCAGCAGTCCAGGCACCGGTGATCATCATGTTTCCTTCCATAGAAGCATAGGCACCAAAAGTCCAGCATGTGCCATAGGAACCTTGATCCCTAACAGCGGGAACATAATTCTCACCATTCACGTTACGCAAATCATATGTGTCTGCCATGAGAAGTAATGACGTGATTAATAATAAAACAACAAATAAATTTTTCAACATTTTATCCTCCATATTTTTATTAACACTTTATAATATGCAATAAACATTCCAAGAAAATCATCTGAAAGATAAAATTGGATGAGTACAAAAATTGTCAAAAAAAATAAAAAAGGGAAACCGAGATGGCTTCCCTTATAATTAACTCTGATGCACTTTTAGAAAGTTAAGGAAATTCCTGCATTGAATGTTCTTGGTAAACCAAAGTAAACTTCTGCAGAACTACCAGAATGAGGATAATGTGGAGGTGAACCCCAATCAGCCCAGGCATTATATGCACTATTATCGGTTGCATCTTGAACATATATTTCATCCAACAAATTGAATATATGAGCAAAAGCTTCCATTTCAATTCCTTTAACAATTGTAGGAAGTTCATAAGCTACATGAAGATCTATAACACCATATGCCGGGATTTCCCAACTTTCATCTGCGTCATCTGGATCTTGACGGCTGAATGGATCAAATCTTGCATAGAAATCAGTGAAGTATTTGTAGGATACGTTAGCTTTCAAACCCTCGACAGGAAATAATGTTGTGCCAAAAGCAAGTTGTGTTTGGGGAGCATCACCAACTTTCAGGTCTTTAACATAAATATCAAGAGTATCTTCGTCACCAGGAGCACCTTCATATCTAACATCTAATAAATCGTTTAAGTATTTCCAATCACCTTTGGAGAATGATACATCAAATTTAACCAATGAAATTGGTTGTGAATGAACTTCAAATTCAACACCCATATGTCTGGAATCAATACCGCTTATAAAGATCTTTATTTCATCATCCGGAGTATCCACTGTAAAGCTTTTTGATTGATCATCCCAATTCGTGAAGTAGAAACCACCCTTAATGTTCAGCAATCCGTCTATTCCAACAAAATTAAATCCAGTTTCAATAGAAGTAAACTTTTCATTTTTTGGATCTTCAACTAATTCTCCGGTCCAGTCATTAATTACTTCATCAAAGATGGGGCATTTATTTACATAGCCAGCATTTCCATAGATTCCAAAATCATCAGTTAAGCGATAACTTGCACCACCTTTAGCCTGGTAGCCATAAACCGGATCTGTTTCTGTAAACAATTCACCACTATCAACATCAGGAGTTCCATCAGCCAGTGTGTCTGCAGTTACAAAGTGGTCAGTATATTCATATTTAACTGCGGAAAGTCCACCCATAACTGTAGCGGTTAGTTTTTCTCTTGAATATTCACCTTGAACATAACCACCAAACCAACCTACTTTATTGGTATTATTATAGTCAATTTTGCCGCCGAGACCCTTTTCGTAATCTTCTGCAGTATCAAAATCACTACCGTCAAAGTAATAATAATCGCCACCTAAAAGGTCTCGTACTTCTCTGAAGTGGTCAATTTCCGCCATTCTCCAATCAATTCCAAATGATGATTTAAACGTTTCGGAAACTTGATAGTATGCTTTGGAAATTAATCCGATGCCCCATTGAGTATTTACACTATTACGAAGAATACCGGATGATCCTGTACTTAATGTATCATTTTCTGCAATTGTTGAATTCCAGTCAATAACTCTTGAAGGACCGGAATAATCCCAATTCATACTGCCAAAATAACCAGTTCCGCCACCTTTTCCTCCTAAAAAGTAAACAATGGAATAAACGTCTAATTGTTCGTTTAATTTTGTAAACCAGTTTAAATTTATTTGCGGTTTATGATAGTAATTTTCACTTTCGTTGAGGAAATTCATAGAGTATCTATTGTGTATTTCACCATCCCACCACTGCTTTCCTTTATAATCAGAGACAATATTCCAGTTTTCATTGTAGTATATTCCATCTTTAGATTCAGGAAAATCAGAAAAATAGTCATCAAGCTCAGCATCGGGCACACCCGAATTGTCTTCGGCATATTCATGACTAAATGCTGCCATATTCTGCGCATACCGCATCTGACCATGTCTTTGAGGGGCACCAGCAGCATATAATTCAAGACGATTTTTTTCGTTGATATTATAGCTTGCAGCAAGATAATATGACCAGGCATCGGTCCATGTTGCATCAATTACGCCGTCACCGGTTTTACGAGTAACATTAAAACTGAAGGCATATTTGTCATTAACTAAACCAGAATTTGCTACAAGAGTGTTCTTTTTAAAACCTCCAGAGCCATATTCTTGTTTAAAGAAAACACCCTTTTTCATTGTGGTTGGGTCGGTTATCATATTCATCGTTCCGCCAATAGATGGAACAGCAAGGTTAATTGCACTCAATCCTCTTTGAACCTGGATAGAGGATGTGGCGTCACCAAGACCATCCCAATTTGACCAATAAACCCAACCATTTTCCATATCATTGACAGGAACACCATTGATCATTACAGCAACATTTCTTTGATCAAATCCACGAATATTTAAACGAGCATCACCTGCACCACCACCTTGACCGGTGGAATAAACACTTGGAGTATTTGTTAGAACAAGTGGAATATCACGTGAACCGAGGGACGAAGTGATTTGCTCTTTATCGACATCTGTGAACGCGATAGGAGTTTCAATTTTTGCACGATCTGAAACAACATTTATACCCTCAATACTAATTGTTTCAACAACTAAAGCAAATTTTACAACAGATGTTTCACCTTCATTAACTTCTACTTCTTTAGTTTGCTTTCCATAACCCATAAAGCTAACAGTAACAGCTTGCATTCCAACAGGGATATCTTTTAAAATAAAGCTGCCGTTTTTCCTGGTGTAAGTCCCTGTTTGGGCATCACCCACATAGACTGCTGCATTTGCCAAAGGGTCTCCCGTCTTTTCGATAGTAACCTGCCCAGCAACTGATCCTGTTTGTGCAAATAATGTTGCTGGTAGAATTAATAAAATCGACAAAACTACAACTAAACCGAGTTTTTTCATACTCATCCTCCTTTTTTATTGTTAAAATCTAAAAAAACTAAACGGAATTTGTTATTATTGCCTTTCATTGTCAAGATTAAAATCAATTTATTAGTATTTTATAAGAGAAGATAATAATTTAGCTTTTTATGTAATTAGATAATTTAATGTTTTTTAGTATTATATTTCTAAAATTTATATTTTATTATGTAACTTATGAAAACATAATCTGTTTTGAATTAGAATCTTAATAGCTTTTCAAGTGTTCCAGTCGTTTTTTTTCTTTTTCTTCTTCAGGAATTCTTCTGGTACCGCCATAAAGACTTTTTTCCCATTCGCCGTACATGGAATTTGGTAAAATTATAAACCGTTTTCCGAACTCTGCTTTCAAGCTGTCTGCCCAGTTAAAACGTTCTTCAATGTTTTTCTTTCTGAAGACATCATCAAAATCTATCAGGTTATCTCCAATTAGTAATACAATCTGATAATTCTCAGCAACTTTTCTGCGACGAATTCCTTTATCGGAAGATTTATCTCTGAGCAGTATATGTTCTTCATCAGCTTGCGGAAATTCAAGTTCCTGTAAATTTTTGAGTGTTCCATCCATATGCCGTAAAGAGCGGTTTGAAATATAAAATATCTCTACACCATTTTCATGGGCATATTGCAGAAATTCCAGTGCTCCCGGAACAGGTTCACCGATGGACAGATTTACCCAATTATCAAAATCCTGATTACTTCCAATTCCATATTTAATTATTTTCCCCTCGTAAAGTGAATTATCCAGAACGGTTTCATCAATATCAACAATGACCGCTCTTTTTTTTTCATAAGATCTTTTCAATTCTTCTTCCAGGCGAAGCTTGGCAATATTGTACGCTTGGTAGGCAAGAGCTCTGTATTCTGCTGAGGTTTGATGCCAGAGTGTAGCCATAAGCAGCGCTCTGTGGGTGGGCTGAATTTCTCCACAAAGCTGAGCAAACCATACTACCAGAAAAATTAAAACAACCACAATTATTCTTTTCATTATATTCTCCAAATTATTTCGCATCGTTAGACAGTAAATTATAGATGCCATCGAAAATGTAACCAACGTGTATCCTGTTTGTAAAATCTATTTTCTCCACATTTATTTCCATCACTTTTCCTCTGTGAAATCCAAAACGGCTGACATCGTTGGGATAGGTTTTGTACCAGCGATTCAAAGCTTCTATTTCGCTTTTACTCCAGCCACCTTCGATTTCCATTTCACGACCCCGTTGCTGTATCCTGTTCCAGGCAATATCTACCCTGCCTTGCAAAACAATCAAAAGATCGGGAGAAGGAATTTCATTACACACTGCTTTAAACTTTGCTGTTAAATTATCCAATTCATCTGCAGTAAGGTAGCCGTCGTGATGGAACTGGTAACAGAAGATCGACAGGTCTTCCGGCAAAGAGCGATCCATTACATAGCTTACCTTTCCTGAAGAACCTTTTATTTGCAGTTTTTTTCTCATTTTTAAAAAGTGCATTTGCAGATCATAACAATATGTAGCTTTATCTGCCAGGAATTTTCCCAATAGCGGATTTTTTTCGGGGTTTTCATAAAGACCGTTTATTTTAAGGCTTCTCTGCATAATAGCAGCCAGGGTTGTTTTTCCTAATCCTACATTGCCGGCAATAGCTATCAACCTGGGATTCTCACTCAGATATTTTTCCAGCTTACTCTCTGCATTGATGGCTTTCAGCGTGGCTGCTGTTTCGGGAAGAGTAACCCACTTACTGATACCGGGTGTGGTCACCCGCAAATCCAGGTTTTTAATTTCATCAATAATTTTTTGAATTGTATTCTTTAAGTAATCCTCTAAGGGTGTATCAACGTTGGCATCGATCACCAGTACCGGGCAAGTCACATGACGATTAATAAATTGTTCGTACAATTCGTTCAGTTGTTGAAGATAGCTTGCCGGAATAGAAGCTTCGCTTTCACGTCCCCTTTCTTTTATTCGTTGAATGAGAGTGGAAACCTCTGCTTTCAGATATACTATCAGATCAGGCTCGGGAATTTTGGAGGTCATCAGGTTGTAATTACGCTGATAAGCCAGGAATTCTTCTTCCGTCATGTTTCCCAGTATCTTTTGAGCCATACCAAAAATATGATAATCTTCCGGCAGAGTTCTGTCTTCCAGAATAATTCCTTTACATCCTTCTATCATCCGCTGACGATCCAGCCTGCCATTAAAGAATTCGATCTGTGCCATAAAGGCATTGCCTACAGGATCATCATAAAATGCATCCAACACTTTAGGGTTGAAGGTTTCTTTGAAGGCAAAAACCTTTTCTTCACCGCTTCTGTTTGGAATGGTAGATAATAACATTTCGTTCAGCGGTTTTTGGCTGGCAGCTTCCACCAGAGTAGATTTTCCTACCCCGATATTTCCTACAATTCCAATTCTAAGATGTTCCATGATCTTTCATCTATTTATAAAAAATTGCCAGCCAGATAGTTTCTCCGGTTTTATCTGTCCATTCAACGCGGTGTTTCGTATGAGCGGGAATATTCAGGTAATCACCTTTTTTAAGAACGGTCTGGTTTTCATCTCCTTCCAGAAGCAGTCCAGCACTTCCTTCCAATACGATGACCCATTCATTTTCTTCCTGATCATACCAAAACCCTGGTGGTGATGCATGTCCCCGGGATACGATTCGCTTGATACGAACTGCTTGACTGTGGATCAATTCTTCGATCACCTCTTCGGGAAGATTATCGGGAATGGTTTTATAGATCGAGTTTATTTTCATTTTACCTGTCTTTATTACATAAAAAAATTAGAAATCATATTCCCTGCAGGAAAAAGAGTTACAATAAGATCGAGATAAGAATTTATAATTCATTTCCGTAGAATATCTACTGTTTTTCGAACAGTCTGAAATCATCAAGTTTTTGATAATACCTTTCTACCAATATGTAAGATAAAGGAACGGAATAAAGAAGACCCAAACCTGCTAAAGCAGCACCCAGCACATTTATGCCGGCAATTCGCAAAACCAGGAAGAATTGCTGCCAGCGGGTTTCCATGCTGGCTTTGTAACAAAGTACAACTGCCTGAAAAGCATTCACATTTTTCCTAGCTATCAAAATGGGAGATGGTAACATTATGGTAATCCAATACAACACCAGGACAAACCTGACTGGATGCAGGATCGGATCGATGGAAATTCCCAGTAAAAACCCTGCACAAAGCACTTTGAGAATAAAAAAGAAAAGAATATAATCCAATGTGAGCAGAAAATATTTCGGATAATTTTTCAAACCTTTAAAATAAGCTTTCACAGAAAACGGATTTTCCATGAATTTCTCTTTCATGCCAAATGGTATAAGTGCAAACGGAATTATTACCAGGAAAATTAAATTGGAAAGCAGATAATGATCGATATTGACAGCTTCTGCCAGAATTTTACCAAAGATGGCTTCCAGCGCAATGAGCAGATACGATGTAAGAATAATAAAAATGGCAAAAGGATAGAATTTTGATTTTACCTTCTTGAACTGGTCCCAGACCTCTTTATAGTTCTGTCTGGCAGAAAGATGACCGGATAATGCCCCGGTCGGTTCGCCACATTTATCACAGAATATCTGGTGTTCATCTAATTTATTATTACATATTCTTTCTACTGTCCTGCCGTTTTGTGTTTTTTCCTTAATTTTCCCTCTGCACTTCATATTATCCTTCTATTATAATAATTTTGCAGGATTAAAATCAGATTTCTCTTCTTTTTGTCAATCGTAAAGTTCTTTACAATTTTATTGGTGATTTTTATTTGAATTTGCTGTATTTGAATTTTCTGGAGGACAAAATGTATAGATTGAACGTAACGTCCCAGTTCTCTTCTGCCCATAAACTGGTGGATTATGAAGGATTGTGTAAAAACCTGCACGGACATAACTGGAAAGTTCGTGTTTGTATAGAATGCGAAAAGACAGACAAGATAGGAATGACGATCGATTTTGGAATTGTAAAGAAACATCTGAATGAACTTATCGAGATATTGGATCATAGCTATTTGAACGAGCTTCCATATTTTAAAGAGCAGAATCCAACATCTGAAAATATTGCACATTTATTCTATAAAGAAATGAATAAAAAGATCAAGGTTGATGGCTGCCGTGTAATCGAAGTTGAAGTGTGGGAATCGGACAGATCTTCCATGGTATATTTTGAATAGAAATTAATTAGTATGATGAGAATTGTTGAATCAAAATTCATAAAGAGCGTAGTAAAGCCAACTGATTATCCTTCTTCTCCTTATGCCGATATTGCTTTTGTGGGAAAATCGAATGTAGGAAAATCATCGTTGATAAACACCATTTTAAATAGGAAAGCAATTGCCAAGGTCAGCGGAACACCAGGCAAAACACGGCTTATCAATTTTTTTGAAATTCGCTTCAAAACAGAAGAAAAGGAAGACGGTTTTGTAAATTTTGTAGACTTGCCAGGCTACGGCTATGCTAAAGTTAGTAAAACTGAAAGAGCAGTCTGGAAGAAAATGATACGGAATTATTTCGAACAACGTCTGAGTTTGAAAGGCGTAATTGCTTTGGTAGATATTCGTCACAGGGCTAATCCCAAAGATATTGTGATGTTGAAAATGCTGCGAGATGAAGATATCCCGTTTGCTGTGGTTGCTACAAAATCCGATAAAGTTGCAAAATCAAAACTTCCTGTCTACTTAGAAAAACTTTCTGCAGGACTGGAAGTAAATAATAAAAGTATATACTCATTTTCATCCCTCAAGAAAACAGGTATAGAAGACATATTGAACTGGATAAATAATCAGATATTGTGATTTTTGTTTGACATTCTTTTATATATATTTTTTTTCAAAGAAGATTTTTAAAGAAATTATAGGGAATAAATAAATGTTAGATAAAATAAAGTCGCCAAAAGATGTCAGAAAGCTTTCCATAGCTGAGCTCAAACAATTGGCTGAAGCTGTTCGTAAAAGAATTATAGAAGTTACAGCTAAAAATGGCGGACATGTTGCCCCCAGTTTGGGTGCTACCGATCTCGCGATAGCTCTCCTTAAAATATTCGATCCACTGCAAGACCGTATTGTGTGGGATGTGGGACATCAATCTTATGCTTACAAAATACTAACCGAGAGGAACGACCGATTCGATACACTTCGCCAGCTCAACGGCATCAGCGGATTCAATAATATCTTTGAAAGCGAATATGATGCTTTTGGGGTGGGACATGCCAGTACATCCATTTCTGCGGCATTGGGCATAACGGTGGCCAAAGAATTGAAACAAGCAAAGGGAAGAACAATTGCCATAATTGGAGATGGAGCTCTCACTGGAGGAATGTCCTTCGAGGCATTGAATCATGCCGGGCACCTGCAGAAAGATATGATCATTATCCTGAACGATAACAATATGTCTATCTCAAAAAATGTAGGAGCTCTGCAGGCTTATCTTACCAATATCCTTGTTAGCAGATCATACAACGTACTGAAAAATGCCATCTGGGATTTTGTGCAGCACATGCCCAACCGCATTCGCAGACGAATGATATTAAGCGCCAGGAAGATCGAAGAGAACATTATCAATTCGCTTGCTCCCAATATAATTTTTGAAGACCTCGGCTTTAGATATGTTGGTCCCATCGATGGTCATAATATTGCACGTATGGTTCGTCTCTTTAACAAAGTTATTAAAAATATGATCGGACCGGTTTTTGTTCATGTTGTTACAAAAAAAGGTAAAGGATATGAATATGCAGAGGATGATGCTCCGCGTTTCCACGGTTTAGGACCTTACGAGATCGAATCGGGAAAATGTGTTGCAGAAAAGACAGCTTCTTATTCCAAAATTTTTGGTGACACACTCTGTGAAATTGCAGCTAAGAATAAAGACGTTATTGCCATAACTGCTGCTATGACCGACGGAACCGGATTAAACGATTTTGCTGAAAAATTCCCGGAAAGGTTTTTTGATGTTGGAATTGCAGAGCAACATGCTGTTACTTTTGCTGGAGGTCTGGCAGTTCAGGGCTTTAAACCCTTTGTAGCAATCTATTCCACTTTTCTGCAACGAGCATTAGACCAGGTGATCCATGATATTGCTTTGCAAAAACTGCCGGTTGTATTCTGCCTAGATAGGGCAGGTCTGGTAGGTGAAGATGGTGCTACCCATCATGGTGCTTTTGATCTTTCCTACTTGAATCTAATACCCGATCTGATCATTATGGCTCCTGCCGATGCAGACGAATTCAAGACAATGATGCAATTTGCTGCAACTTATAAAGACGGACCTATTGCTATCCGTTATCCGCGTGGTTCTGCAAAACTTTGTGAAAATGAAAGTGCACCTCTTAAAATAGGTAAATATAATATCAAAGAAAAAGGGAAAGACATAGCCATCATGGGAATAGGAAAAGCCTTTGAAGATGCAGAAAAGATTTTCGAGAAGATCAAGCAGGATTTTCCAAAACTAACACCCTATCTTATCAATCCCCGCTTTATGAAACCTGTTGATAACCTGCTTTTGAAGGAACTCGAGAAAAAAGTAAAAACCATTTTCACAATAGAAGAAAACAGCCTTATCGGTGGTTTTGGTGATGTTATGAAAAGACGTTTTGTTAATACACAAGTTGCGGTTCATTCCTTTGGCATTCCGGATATGTTTGTTCCACATGGCAGAACAGACGAATTGAAAGATCTCATCGAGGTAAGCACCGACCATATCTATAAAAAAATAAAAGATCTCCTGAAATAGATCATGGAATATAAAGACGATACCATCTCGGCTATTTCCACACCTGCGGGAGTTGGCGGGATTTCAGTTCTTCGTGTGAGTGGTACTAAAGCAATTGAAGTTGTTGATAGTATTTTCCACAGCAAAAGATCACTTCAAAATATTCTTTCCCACAAAGCTGCTTTTGGTAGAATTACTGATGATGAACAGCTTATAGACGAAGTTGTAGTAACCGTTTTCAAAGAACCTCACAGTTATACAGGTGAAGATGTAGTAGAGATTTCCTGCCATGGCAGTACATTTATAACGAATCGTATTTTAGAAATTCTTCTGCGGGAGACCCGTCTTGCCGATCCCGGTGAATTTACGCAGAGAGCTTTTCTTAACGACCGCATCGGACTTACCCAGGCTGAAGCTGTGGGTGATCTTATAAATGCCAAAACAAAAATATCTCACCTGGCGGCACTTCAACAATATGAGGGTAGTTTGCGTCACAGGATTGAAAAACTGCTTGATAAAATAACCGAATTCCGTACACTTCTGGAACTGGAAATAGATTTCCCGGAGCAGGGATTAGAAGAACTGGATAAAAAGAATATAACAGAAAAGCTGAATACTCTTTTAAAGGAACTGGAACAATTAGCAAAGACAGGAAATGAAGGAATGATCTTGAAAGACGGACTGAAAGTTAGCCTGGTAGGAGCTCCCAATGTGGGAAAATCCAGCATTTTCAATGCCTTCCTGAAAACGGAAAGAGCCATCGTTACCCCCCATCCCGGTACTACGCGTGACTACCTGGAAGAAGCTATCTCATTGAACGGTTATCTGATCAGGTTCTTCGATACAGCCGGTATCAGAGATACTTCCGATGATATTGAAAAGATCGGAATTCAGCGGTCTTACGAAATAATTAAAGAATCTCATAAAGTACTATTCATTATCGATGGAAAAGAAAATCTGAAAGAATATAAAAAACTTGAGAAATTAGTTGAACCGGAAAGAATAATAAAAGTTCTAAATAAAGTTGATATTCTGAATAAGAAAGAAATTAAATCCTTTGAAGAAAATGATTATATTTCCTGCTCAACGATCCAGAAAAACGGATTACAAAAATTGAAGAAAGTACTTTTATGCGATATCGAAATCTCTGAAGATGAGCTACAATTCGGCATCCTGACCAACACTCGCCAGATAGCTGCTGTGAAACGGGTTGCTGAATCAATTAAGAAAGCGTTAAGTTCACTTCACAACAAAATGGGATTGGAATTCACAGCTTTCGACCTGAAAGAAGCCAGCACTGCATTGGAAGAAATAACAGGTAAAATAACAACCGACGATATTCTGAACCGGATATTTGAGAATTTCTGTGTTGGAAAGTAAATTCAAAAATAAATTATTCAAAAAGTTTAACTATTTTGATAGTAGGGTGTAAAAATAGTTTGACTATTATTACAGTATATATTCTTTTGTTTTTGGAGATTATATGAAATATTATTATAGAACAATAGAAAAAAAACTGAAAGATGCTCTTACTCGCAAAGAAGCAATCTTTATTTTAGGTGCACGTCAAGTTGGTAAAACTACACTTATGAAGCATCTTATGGAAGGATTTGCAGATAACACTACTCTTTATTTTGATCTTGAAGATCCATCCAATCTTTCCATTATCAATAAAGGAATTAATGAATTTCTTGCATTTCTATCTTCGCAAGAATTAGCTAAAAACAAAACTAACTTTATTTTTATCGATGAAATTCAATATGCCAATGATTTTTCCAGCTTGATCAAATATATTGTAGATCACTATTCAGACAGATATAAATTAGTGCTCAGCGGTTCATCTTCATTGCAGATCAGAAAAAAGTTCAAAGAATCTTTAGTTGGAAGAAAGTTAGTATTTGAATTATATCCGCTTTCTTTTTCAGAATTTTGTGCTTTTAAGGATGAACCGGCAATTAGTAAAAAACTCTTAGAAATAGATCCTTACAAATTAGAAGAAGATCCTCTAAGATTTGAAAGTGAAAAAATGCGAAATCTTTTAAAGGAATTCTTACTTTATGGAGGCTTTCCCAAGGTTGTTTTGGAAAGAAAAAAAGAAGATAAGATAAGGGATTTGGAAGACATAGTAAATTCTTATATAATGAAGGATATACGCCATATTTTCAATCTGGAAAAGATCGAACAATTCAATCATTTGATTAAACTATTAGCTGTTTTTATGGGCAAAGAATTGAATATTTCTAAATTATCGAATGAAACAAAATTGCACAAACAAACTTTGGAACACTACCTGAATGCACTGGAATCTGGTTACATTACCAAGATCATTAAGCCTTATTATAAAAATCTGGCAACAGAATTAAGAAAAACTCCCAAATGTTATTTCATAGATAACGGTATTAGAAATTTCCTGGTTTCCAATTTCAGTGAAATAGAATTTAGACCCGACAGAGGAGAATTATTAGAGAATTTTGCTTTTTCTCAACTACTCAAAAAAGCTGATCCACTAACAAAAATAAATTATTGGCGAACAAAATCCAGGCAAGAAATTGATTTCATTTTACAGAAAGAAAATAAGTTGTTTGCTTTGGAAGTGAAATGGAATACTGGTTCGATGCAAAATTTAAAAAAGTTTAAACAGATCTATCCTGAAACGGATATTTATCTTGTGAGTATGCTGCAGGAGTTTGAAAAAGAGGATAGAGTTTTGGCAGGGTATTTGGTGTGAATGAAATATGATTGAAATAAACTGGAACATTTTTAAAGCAAAATTTAACGGTAAAGAACAAGGTTCTTTTGAATGGCTTTGTTATCTTTTATTTTGTATAGAATTTCAGAAACCATGCGGGATTTCACGTTACAGAAACCAAGCCGGCATTGAAACAAATCCAATTGAAATAAACGGCAAAAATATTGGATGGCAAGCAAAATTCTTTTATACAAGATTGTCGGAACATAAAAATGATTTTATAAACTCAATAAACACAACAAAAACTAAATACCCAGAGGTTAATAAAATAATTTTCTATACTAATCAAGATTTCGGACAAGGTAAAAAGAAAAAAGACCCTAAATATAAAATTGAAATTGAAGAGCTTGCAAATTCTAAAAATGTAGAAATAGATTGGAGAACTGCAAGTTTTTTTGAATCCCCTTTTGTCTGTGAAGAAAATAGTAACATAATCAAACAATTCTTTAGTCTTAAAAAAAGTGTAATTGATTTTGATGAGAATAAATATTTAGATAAAATATTAAATATAAATACTTCAAACACTATCTCTCTGTTTATCAAACCCATTGATAAAATTAAAAATATCTCTATAAATAGCAAAGATGAAAATTTAAATGAAGATAAAAAAATAAATCTTATTAGAAGAACTGATAATTTATTAAATAACTTAGAATTGAAAACTATTAATTTTTTGATAGGAATCGGAGGTTCAGGAAAAACTACTTCATGTATAAGAATAATAAAAAAAATAGCATATTTAAGAAAATATGATAAAGAATCCCCATTACCTGTTCATCTTGAATGCAGTGATTTTAAAGAAAATATATCCGATTTAATTCAAGATGGATTGAATATTAAAAGCGGAACATGGAAAGCATTGCCAAATTCTTTTATTTTTATTATGGATGGATTAAATGAGATATCATACGATAAACAGAAATCTTTGATAAAGGAATCAGAAAAACTATTAGACGATTATCCGATTGGAATTCTAATTACAACAAGAGATGGCAAAATTCTGAATAATATTATAATTAATAATTTTAAAGCTGGATATGAGATTATTCCACTCTCAAACATTGGAATAAGAAAAATTTCAAAAGGACTTTTGCCTGAAAGAGATATTGAAAACTTTATTTCTGAATATATTTCTAAATTTAATACCAATAGATTATTTAGAACGCCATTTCTGGTTTCTAAAGCTGTTGAGGTATTCAAGACCAGTCAATCTCTTCCTAATGAAATTTGGAAACTTTTAGAGATTTATTTCCAAAAAAGAATAGAACGAAATAATGAACTTGCTACCGAAAAATTTATCCCACTTTGTGATTATGAAATTATTACTGAGTTATTAAGCGAGTTAGCTTTTAATTTGAAGATTAAAAAGAAAAGAAAACATTTTACAAAAAATGAACTCAATCAGGCAATAACTGAAGCAAAAGTAAATAGAAGTTTGTTTATTCTAAATGATTATAAGATTTATGATATTGTGACGTTATTATTGAATTACGAGATCATTACAACTGATAACAGCAAGTATGAATTTGAACATGACATTGTTGCTGATTACTTTGCAGCAAAGAAATTAGCTAAATGCTGGAGAAATTATACAAATTCGATTAATTATGAAAACTTTGAAGATATTTGGCTCTTCACTGCTGAAGATATAATTGAAAATGATTATAAAGAATTTATTGAAATTATAGCTACAAAGGATTTAATATTAGCAAGCGAATGCGTTAGAAATATGAAAAAATCAGCAGATAAATACATCAATAAATTTATTATGGATAGTTATCATAAAAACACTCAATTTGCTGATTATCAATCTACAATTGCAATGGTGTTTATTGGAAAAGATAAATATCAAAACTTTTTAAGAAATGAATTTAATAAAAAAAATATCAGTGAATCAAAAAAACATTTTGTGAAAATTGCATTACTAAAATTAGGTAATGAAGATATTATTAATGAAATATTAAATGAAGCAGAAAAAATGGATTTTTTACCGTTACAAACCTCTGGTGGTGCAAAAGAATTATGGAAAAATGTACCATATAATTTACAAATTATGTTAGCAAGAAAGAGAATAAAGAAAAGTTTAGATTTACTTAAGACTGATAATAATATTTCATTACATCAACAAAATATTTCTTTTTCAATTCAGACAATTATTTATAATGGTGGAAGTATCAAAGATATTAAATTAATGAAAAGAGTACTCGAAGAAATTAAAGAATATATACTCCTTTATTACGCCTATTTTTGTATATTATTTCATGACTTTGAAAATTCAAAAGACTATCTGTTAAAAAAGAAAAAAATCTTTGGATTAATTGGAGAAATAGAAATTACAAAATCCGCCTTAGATGAAGGCTGTGATTTAACAGAAAATGGTGATGATTTACAATTAATTAATATATTAGAAAAAAGTATAATGAAAGAGAAGCAGCTACAAGAACAGGGGAAAAACATTAAAATAAAAACTAATAAAGAATTAACATCCCCAAAAAAATCTTTAGATGATTTGTTAAGTGATTTTGATATTCATAAAGTTAATAATCTAATTGGAAGTACATTTGACTTGATAAATAATATAGATTTTTGTGAAGAAGCAAAAAAAAATCTTATTAAGATTTTAAGTGAAAATCAATTAGTACAATCAAAAAGTTATTTTTGGGAAATAGCTGCAAAGTATGATATAGAAGAAGTTAATAAACTCGCTTTTGTGATGCTCAAGACGAATGATTTATCACGAATTGCTAGATCTGCTGATTATGTTCTTTTGGCTAATTGGGGCAAAAATAAGTCAGAAGATTTCACAACGGAAATTATCAAAATTGTAAAATCAAATAAAGATAAATATTTGGAATTTGATTACTTTAGATTACTCAATTTCTTAGCAGTCAAACAAAAAAGTGAATCAATTTCTGAATTCATAAACTCCAAGCTAAAACAATTTTTCAAAGAAAATTTGAGTAAAGAAGAACTAATTTCTGAATTGGATGTTGTTGTTAGATATTTGATAATTGCGTCAAAGATACCTGAATGTATTAAAAAAGAAATCATTTATTTTTCAATTAAATTTAAAGAATTGGAAATTTATTCTGAAATGTCTAATGTATATTCTTCTTTCTTAATGCATTTATCAAAACAAGAAATTAATCAAATCCTTTCAGAAGATATTTCTTGTAATCTGAAATTTCTTAAAGCTCTTTCAAGAATTCAAAGGACACCAATAATTACAGATTATTTTGTGAAAATGATAAACAAAGCAGGTCGCATTGATCTATATAAAGAACTGATACAAATCTACTGGTGTGATGAAGTTGCTGATAACATAGTAAGTTTATTATTAAACGAAGTAGAATTAAATTCTCATTTTTCAAGTTTTTATGAATCATTATTTAATTGTTTTTCAAAAGATCAAGCCAAAGCTTATATTGAACCAATGTTACAGAAAAAAATATCAGACGACAAATTAAGAATTCTTCAATTTTGGTATGATTGGACTATAAATAAAAAAGATTCAATATAGTATTAGAATCTTGAAAGGTAGGATAAAAAGAATGATAAAAAACAAACCCTACTCAGACCACATTATGGTTAGATATTTTTTCATTTTGTTTTAAACATCTACTTTCAAAATATGGAATATTCTAGTTATTTCCTTGCCAATCATTATATATTTTATTTAAAAATGATTTATATTTCTTTGGGAGGATGCTAAATGGCAAAACTGACTTTTTATGGTGCAACCGAAACAGTTACCGGATCTCGATTTCATCTGGAAATGGATGGAAAGAATCTGCTTATCGATTGCGGAATATTTCAGGGACCGAAAAAGATCAGGTTAAAGAACTGGGAAAAATTTCCTGTCCCACCCTCCATATTCGATCATGTATTACTCACTCATGCTCACATCGATCATAGCGGTTATCTACCTAAATTGGTTCGGGAAGGATTCAACGGTTCCATAATCAGTACTCACTCTACAGCAGAGCTTTCCAGGGTAATGTTGCGGGATAGTGCACATATCCAGGAAGAAGATGCCAAATGGGCAAATAAAAAGGGCTTCTCAAAGCACAAACCTGCCCTGCCTCTTTATACAAAGGAGGATGCAGAAAACACAATTCCTCTGTTTCAACCTCTTCATTATGGAGATCACTTTTCACTATCAGAACATACTCGCGTGAAATTTCATGATTCCGGGCATATTCTGGGAGCTTCTCTTATCGATATTAAAACCTCAAAGAATGGTAGCTCCCGCAAAATTCTGTTCAGTGGTGATCTGGGAAGACCGGAAATTCCCGTATTGAAAGACCCCGACCAGGTTTACAATGTGGATTACCTGATATTGGAATCTACTTATGGAAACCGTTTACACAATCATTCAGATGCTATACAAGACCTGGTGAATGTTATAAATAAAAGTATGGAACGTGGTGGTTCACTTGTAATTCCTGCATTTTCTGTGGGAAGAACTCAGACATTACTTTATTTACTCCGCCAGTTGGAAGAAGAAGAAAAAATACCTGTCATTCCCGTGTATGTTGATTCTCCCATGGCTATTAAAGCTCTGGAAGTATTTGATGCTCATATCCACGATTTTGACCTTACTGCCCGGATGCAGAAAATGCAGGGAAAAGATATCTTCCGCCCCGGTAATCTGCACATCTGCAAAACGAAAGAAGAATCGATAAAAATTAATGAAAAGAAAAGCGGGATCATTATTATCTCTGCCAGTGGAATGGTAACCGGCGGACGCATTGTGCACCATATGGCTCAGCGTCTTCCCGATGCAAAAAACACGATTCTGCTCATTGGTTACCAAGCAGAAGGTACCCGCGGTCGAACGATCAAGGAGAAAAAGGAAACTGTTAAAATACACGGACAGGAAATACCAATAAATGCTCAAGTGGAAATGATCGATGGTTTTTCCGGTCATGCCGATTATAATGAAATGTTAGCCTGGCTGATGGCTTTCAATAAACCACCCAAAAAAGTGTTTCTGGTTCATGGAGAACTGGAAGCTTCACAATCTCTGGCGGAAAAGATTAAGCAGACTTACAGCTGGGAAGTGGTGGTTCCGCAGTTTGGAGATAGTTTTGAATTGGAATAAAATAAAAAAACAAACCACGGATAGTCACGGATGGGCGCTGATAAAAGCATTTTCATTAAACAAAGAAAATGAATCAATAAATTCAGTTTGCAAAATTGCGGACCGCAAATTTACGAACCAAATATATGCTTCCTATAAATTCGAAAACCCGATCTTAAAAATTTGGATAAATAGATTATATGATTGAAAACAGTGGTTCAATCGAAAAGGATTAAGCAGGCAAAGAGAGAAATTATGAGAATTTATCATGGCTAAATTAGAAGAAATACTCAAAACAATTAATAGATTGGAATATGGTAAAGTTCCGCAATTTATATACAAATTCTCACCGATAAATGAATATTTATTCAAAAATATTCTAAATAATCAACTATGGTTTTCAAATCCACTTTCATTCAATGATCCATTTGATTGTCAATATGGTAAAACAACTGGAATTGCAGAAAACCAAGTTCAAATAATAAATAAAAGAGATGAAAAATATAATAACAAAAAGTTAATACTTAAAGCAAATGACTATATAAAAAAAATTAAAGTAAATTGCTTTTGTGATTTAAACAAAAAATCCCGTGAACTGCTTTTATGGTCTCATTATGGTGATTCACATAAAGGAGTATGTCTAAAATTTGATCTGGATAAATTTCGTAGATTTTGTAGTGATAATAACTATGATATCATTATACATAAAGTACACTATAAATCAACGTTTCCTTCTGTACCAATTTATTATAGTGAGCATAATAAAAGGCTTGAAGCTCTTTTAGATATATTATATATTAAATCATCTGATTGGGATTATGAACAAGAGGTAAGAATTTTCTACAATAAGAATAAATTAACTTTTAATAAAGCAATGATCGTTGAAATTAAATTTGGATGTCAAATTGACCTTGATAATAAAAAAGATATAATTCAATTAGTAAAATCATGTAATTATCCAAATGTAACATTTAAACAAGCAAAGAAAAGTAAAAATAGATTTGCTTTAGAATTTGAAGAAATAAATGTATAATTCAAGGAGTCCAATATGTTCTTTATTGATGATAAAATAAATCCTACACAAACCGATACCTGGAAAAAATTGCAGGAACATTTTAAGGAAATGCGAAATGTTCACATGAGAGATCTGTTTGAGAGGGATCGGGAAAGATTTCTGAAATTCTCTCTCAGATTCAACGATATCCTGGTAGATTTTTCCAAGAATATCATCACCAGCGAAACCCTGAAACTGCTTCTGGAACTGGCAGAAGAAATCGATATTAAAAAAGCCGTCGAGCTGATGTTTTCCGGTGAAAAGATCAATGAAACCGAGAACCGGCCTGTTCTTCATACAGCACTCAGGAACCGCAGTAATAAACCTGTGCTTGTAGACGGCGTCGATGTAATGCCAAAAATAAATGCAGTGCTTCAGAAGATCGAAACATTTTCCGATAAAATAACCACCGGGCAATGGCTTGGCTTTGCCGGGAAAGCCATCACAGATATTGTAAACATTGGCATTGGGGGTTCCAATCTGGGACCGTTAATGGTTACGGAAGCCTTGAAACCTTATAAAAAGATCAATATTAATGTACATTTTGTTTCTAATGTAGATGGTACACATATCGTGGAAACACTCAAATATCTTAATCCTGAAACAACTCTTTTTTTGATCGCTTCCAAAACATTTACTACCCAAGAAACTATGACCAATGCTTATACAGCCCGTAAATGGTTTTTAAATTCAGCCCAAAACGAAGATTTCATCAAACAGCATTTCATAGCCATTTCCACAAATGAAGAAGGTGTAATAAATTTCGGGATCGACCCACAGAATATGTTCGTTTTCTGGAATTGGGTAGGTGGAAGATATTCATTGTGGAGTGCTATCGGTCTTTCTATTGCCTGTTCTCTCGGATACGAGAATTTCATAGAACTTCTGGAGGGAGCTCATGAAATAGACATTCATTTCTATGAGACGCCATATAAAGATAACATTCCTGTTATTCTGGCTCTTATTGGCATCTGGTATAATAATTTCTTTGCTGCAGAATCGGAAGCCATCCTACCTTACGACCAATATCTGCATAAATTCCCTGCTTATTTCCAACAGGGAAATATGGAAAGTAACGGAAAATCTGTGGATAGAAATGGGAAAAAAGTAAAATATCAGACTGGACCCATCATCTGGGGAGAACCCGGCACCGATGGACAACATTCTTTCTATCAGCTTATTCACCAGGGCACAAAAATGATCCCCTGCGATTTTCTGGCAGGAGCCATCAGCCACAATCCCATTGAAGATCATCATCAGAAGCTACTTGCCAATTTCTTTGCCCAGACAGAAGCATTAATGAAAGGCAAAACCAAAGAAGAAGTTATGGAAGAACTGAAAGCTGCCGGTAATACTGAAGAGGAAATAAAAAAACTGCTTCCCTTTAAAATCTTTGAGGGTAACAAACCATCCAATTCCATCCTGTATAAAAAACTCACACCCCGCACTTTGGGAAGTTTAATCGCTATGTATGAGCATAAGATATTTATTCAGGGTATTATCTGGAATATCTTCAGCTTCGATCAATGGGGTGTGGAACTTGGTAAAGAGCTTGCAGAAAATATCCTTTCAGAATTAGAAAACAAACAGAAGATCAAATTACATGATTCCTCCACAAATGGATTGATCGGTACCTATAAAAAAATGAGAAGAAGTGTTCCAAAATCACATCCTTTTGATATTAAACAGATCGTTACACCTGAATTTGAAAAAACCCCCGAATGGGGTCCACCCACACTGGTAGAACTTCACAATAAAATCTTAGCAGCATGTGCAGCAAGACCACTCTCCAGCAAAGAAATAGCAGAGCACTTACACAGAACAGGAAAATCCGGAAATCTGAAACGCGCAGTTGTCTCTTTGCGTATAAAAAAACTTCTTGCTTACACAATCCCGGAAAAACCCGGCAGTTCAAATCAGAGGTATCGCATAACACGTAAAGGAATGCGGGTTCTGGAACAATACAATAAAAGAAATAAAGTAATGTTAAACCAACTTCAAATAATTAAAGGAGACATCACTACCCTGAAGGTGGATGCTATAGTAAATGCAGCCAACACATCTCTGCTTGGCGGTGGTGGTGTGGATGGAGCGATACATCGTGTGGCAGGAGTGGAACTACAGCAAGAATGCAGTAAATTAGGAGGATGTCCTACAGGCGGGGCAAAAATAACAAAAGGTTTTCAATTACCTGCAAAATATGTGATCCATACTGTAGGTCCGGTATGGCATGGAGGAAAAAGCAAAGAAGGTGAACTCCTGGCAAACTGCTACAAAAAAAGTCTTGAGCTGGCAGTAAAAAACAATATTCATGCCATTGCCTTCCCGGCTATCAGTACGGGTGTATATCGTTTCCCAATTGAAAAAGCTGCCATGATCGCAATTCAAGAGATCAAAAATTTCCTGAATTCGAATTCTATAATGCTGAAGATCATTCTTGTTTGTTTCAATGATGAAATTTACCAGGCTTATCTAAAAGCCGTGAAAGAGATATTTTAACAGGATGATCATGCAGAAAAAATACGTAGGTGCAATCGATCAGGGTACAACAAGCACCCGCTTTATTCTCTTTGATCACACGAGTAAGATCATTGCTTCTCATCAGCTTGAACATAAACAATTCTATCCCAAACCAGGTTGGGTGGAACATGATCCGCTGGAAATATGGGAAAACACAAAAAAAGTTATTTCAACAACATTGAAAAAAACTAATTTCCATGCAGGAGAAATCGCTGCTCTGGGAATTACAAACCAGCGGGAAACCACCGTTCTCTGGAATCCTAAGACGGGTATTCCCTATTATAACGCCATCGTCTGGCAGGATACTCGTACAGATACGATCTGCACAGAATTAGCTGCAAAATATGGCGAGGATTTTTTCAAGCATAAAACAGGATTACCGCCTGCTACATATTTTTCGGGACCCAAAATAAAATGGTTGTTGGATAATGTTTCTGGTCTAAAAGAAGCTGCAAAAAAGGGAAAGCTTCTTTTCGGTACGATCGATTCCTGGCTGATCTGGAACCTGACGGGAGGTTCGCAAGGTGGAAAACACATCACAGATGTTACCAATGCCAGCCGTACAATGCTGATGAATCTGGAAACTCTGGAATGGGATCCCGAACTTCTCAAAATTATGGGACTTCCCAAAAACATTCTTCCCGAAATACGTCCATCATCAGATAATGATACCTTCGGATATACATCGGATAGTGGGTCAGTCGCAGGGAAAATACCTGTTTGCGGTAACTTGGGAGATCAGCAAGCTGCTCTTTTCGGGCAAAATTGCACCTGTAAAGGAGAAGCAAAAAATACCTATGGTACCGGTTGTTTTCTTCTTTTAAATACCGGACAGGAAATTGTTCTTTCTCACCACGGCTTACTCACGACTGTTGCCTGCAAAATAGGTAAGGAGCCGGCTAAGTATGCATTGGAAGGCTCTGTCGCCATGGCTGGATCTCTTGTTCAGTGGTTTCGCGATAATTTTGGACTGATCAGCGAATTGACGGAAATTGAAACTCTTGCTTCTAGCGTAAAAGATAACGGGGGAATCTATTTTGTTCCTGCTTTTTCAGGACTTTTTGCTCCTCATTGGAACAGTAACGCACGGGGTTTAATGATCGGTCTTACTCATTATATTAACAAAGGACATGTAGCCAGAGCTATTTTGGAAGCAACAGCCTTTCAGACCAGAGAAGTATTTGAGGCTATGCAAAAAGATTCCGGATTGCAATTGAAAAAACTGAAAGTGGATGGCGGAATGACGGCTAATGATCTTCTCATGCAGTTCCAGTCGGATATTTTAAATGTAGAAGTTATTCGTCCCGTTATAACCGAAACAACTGCACTGGGTGCAGCTTATGCAGCCGGGCTGGCAGTAGGATTCTGGAAGGACATTGATGATCTTGCATCAAACTGGCAGGCAGGTAAAACCTGGACGCCTTCCATGAATGAAGAAACAAGGCAGGCTGAATATTCAAAATGGAAGAAAGCTGTAATGCGATCTAAAGACTGGTTGTAAGAAAAATTATCTATCACCCTCGGTGAAAATGTAGTTTTATATTATCCTCAGGGTAGCTACGCAACCCCGATCTGGCGTATTTAACCATTTTGTGGTAAAGTTGATGGAAGTCTATTCTCCGCAGGGGATTAATTTCTTTAACCACTTCGGGTGAAAATTTATGGACATTTATTCCCCGAAGGGGATAAATAGATCAGCCTGTGGCTGGTAAATCCGGTGGGATTTCACCAAGCACAGGTGGGAGAAAAAATAAAATCTCTTCGCTGAAAGCGATGAATAAAGGAGAAAACGATGTCACAATCTTTAGCCAAAATTCTCGTTCATATTATCTTCTCCACCAAAAACCGGTATCCCTTTCTGGTTGATGAACAAATAATAAAAGAGATGCATTCCTATCTTGCCAAAATCTTTAATGAATTCAATTCTCATGCGATAATAGTTGGAGGAACCGAAGATCACGTTCATATATTATGCTCTCTTGCAAAAACAGAAACATTAGCAAAAATCATTGGCGAATCAAAACGGTCATCGTCATTATGGATAAAAAACAAAGGTGGATTATTAGAAAAATTCAAATGGCAGAATGGATATGGTGCCTTTTCGATAAGTATTTCCCATATGGAAAGAGTTAGAAACTATATTGCCAACCAGAAAGATCATCATAAAAAAACTTCCTTTCAGGATGAATTCAGAGAATTTCTCGAAAAATATAAAATTAATTATGATGAGAAATATATTTGGGATTAATGTTATCTATCACCTTCGGTGAAAATGTGGTTTTATGCATTATTGTCGGGGTAGCTGCGCAACCCCGATCTGGCGTATTTAACCACTTCGTGGTAAAAGTGATGAAAATTTATTCCCTGAAGGAGATTGGTTTGTATAACCAATTCGTGGTAAGGTTAGTGAGAATTTATTACCCAAAGAGGACATACTTTTTAAACCTCTTCATGGAGAGGATGATGGGCGTAAATTCCCCGAAAGGGATTAGTTATTCAGACTTCGTGATAAAATTACTGAAGGTCTATTCCCAAGAGGGGATAAATAGATTAGCCTGTAGCTGGTGAATCCGGCAGGATTTCACCTGACACAGGTGGGAAAACATAATAAATCTCTTCGCTGAAAGCGATGAATAAAGGAGAAAATTATGGATCTCGAAAAATTCAATCAACCATACTCCCACAAGGGGAATGAAGATATCGGTGTACTACTGATCCATGGATTCACATCCACCACTTCCGGTATGATGTATCTTGCCCAACAATTCAGCGAAGTAGGTTTCCACGTGGAATTACCTTCCCTGCCCGGACATGGCACAACCTGGCAAAATCTAAACAAAATCTGCTATGAAGAATGGATCGAAGAGTTACAGAAATCTCTGAAAATACTTCAATCTCGAGCTTCTAAAATCTATGTTTGCGGACTTTCTCTCGGTGGTGCTTTGGCATTGCGCATAGCACAGCTTCATCCCGAAATATCGGGGATCATTCTTATCAACCATGCTTGCAAATTCACTCATCCCAAATTCTGGTTCGCTCCCATTATTCGTTTTCTTATTCCATCTGTTCCCGCCGTAGCGTCCGATATAAAAGACCCGGAAGAAAAAGAGATCGCTTATCTACGCACACCCACCAATGCCGTACATCAGATGCTTTGTTTAATGAAAATCGTCCGCAAAAATCTATCACAAACCAAACAACCTGTCCTTATTTTCAAATCAAAAGAAGATCACGTAATTCCTCGCGTAAGCGCAATATACACACTCAAAAAAATTGGTTCTTCCCAAAAAGAATTGATCTGGCTGGAAAATTCCTATCATGTAGCTCCGCTGGATTTTGATAAAGAACTCATCGCAAAAAAAAGTATAGAGTTTATTCTACAACAGAAATAAAATGCAACTCGTTAAAACTCAAGACGGCTCTTATACAGTTTTTAACCAAAAATATCAAGAACATTATCACACTATTTCCGGTGCCTTGGAAGAAGCTTTTGAAAAACATGTGAATGCTATTGGTGTGAAAGATGGATTCCACATTCTGGATTTCTGTTTCGGACTCGGATACAATTCTATAATAGCCACAAAAAAGCACAAAAATTTACAAATTATTGGTCTGGAAAATGACATAGAGATCATAAAAACAATTAAAGAATTGGAAGTCCCATCCGAAATCGAAAAAGAATTTGCTGCTTTCCGAAATTTAGCTGAAGAGCTGAAAATAACCGATGATAATAATAATACAATCAAATTGATCATAGGAGATGCTCTTGTTTCACTCGACTCACTTCCCAGAGATCATTTTGACCGTGTTTTCTTCGATCCCTTCTCTCCTGGCAAACAGCCCGAAATGTGGAGCAGGAAAGTATTCCCCAAAGTTAACAACATAATGAAACCGGGAGCAAAACTGAGTACCTATAGTTGTGCAAAATTCGTTCGACAAAATATGCTCGCAGCAGGCTTCAAAATGCTGGATGGTCCTATCATTGGTAGAAAAAGTCCGGCTACTATAGCAAATACGAGGTAATTTTGCCGAATTATAAAAGAATGTATGCTCAAAATCATCCTGTTTTTATAACAATTAATACTTACAAAAGAAGGTCAATTTTGATTAATAATTTTAAACTTCTTCAAGAAAGCTGGAAGATTGCAAAAGAGAAATTTAAATTTAATATATTTGCTTATTGTGTTTTACCAGATCATATACATCTGATTTTAGAAATGAATGATATTTATGAATATCCCAAGATTATTGGCTCAATGAAATGGTATTTTTCTAAGAATATAAATACTAAATTTGTCGAAAGAAAGTCATTATCTATTAGCAAACAAAAGAAAAGAGAAAAAGGTATTTGGCAAAGAAGATATTATGAACATACAATTAGAAATGATAAAGAATTAGCCATTTACACAGATTACATACATTACAATCCGGTAAAACACGGTTGGGTAAAGTCTGTACAAGATTGGAAAAATTCTTCCTTCTATGACTTTGTAAAAGAAGATATTTATGATATTGAATGGGGGAGTGAGATAAAAATACCATACAAAGAGTAAAAGAAACTCAAATGGTACAAGCGGTGGGCAATTGCCCACCATACATAAGAAATCGCTTGCAATAAAAAGTGATTTCCAGCTAAAGGTAATCTGAAATATTTCAGGAGGTTTATATGGTGCAAACATACGAATACATTAAATTAATCGGATTATTAGCTTTCCTGGGTGGTATATTAAAACTTATCCTCGGTTTTCTGGGATACTCTTTTGGTGCACATTATTTATCTTCATTCATAATCCTCGGAATTGGAATTGTGGTATATCTGCTCGGGTTTATCATTCAAAAACAAACAGAAGTAAAAGAGGAATAAATGTTAGAACGCTTAACCGACCCCGTCGAACAAATCGACGAAAAAGCATTTGATAGAAGTCTGCGTCCGAAAACCCTGAAAGAATTCGTAGGACAATATCAGATAAAAGAGATCCTGGATATTTCCATTCAGGCAGCCAAACTCCGCCATGAACCACTCGATCATGTTCTGCTTTACGGTCCTCCGGGACTGGGAAAAACCACTCTTGCATATATTATAGCGAACGAGATGGAAGTAGAAATTAAAGCAAGTTCGGGACCTGTTCTGGAAAAAGCTCCCGATCTGGCTGGAATCCTGACCAATCTGCAGAGAAACGATGTGTTTTTCATCGATGAAGTACATCGTTTGAACCATGTGGTGGAAGAATATATTTATCCTGCTATCGAAGATTTTAGTATGGAAATCATCATAGACAGCGGACCCAGCGCCCGTTCCCTTAAAATAGACATCGAACCATTTACACTCATTGGTGCTACCACTCGTGCCGGGTTACTTACATCTCCGCTTCGGTCACGGTTCGGCCTGGTTTTACGTCTCGATTATTACGATGTAAAGAGCATCGAGAGTATAATAGTACGCTCAGCCGGTCTCATGAATATTCCCATTAAACAGGATGGAACTAAAGAGATCGCCCGAAGAAGCAGGGGAACACCACGAGTGGCAAACCGCCTTTTACGCCGCGTGCGGGATTATGCCCAGATAAAAGGTGACGGCACTATCACAAAGGAAACAGCCATTAAAGCGCTGAAGATGCTGATGGTGGATAACGCCGGATTGGACGATATGGATAAACGCCTTCTACTAACCATTATGGAAAACTACGGCGGCGGACCGGTTGGTCTCAAAACGCTTGCAGTTGCCATAGGAGAAGATCCCGGCACTGTGGAAGAAATTTATGAACCCTACCTCATTCAGCAGGGATTTTTAGATAGAACTCCGCAGGGCAGGAAAGCAACGATGAAAGCTTATAAACATTTTGATATTACTCCCGGTCAGGCACAGATGAATGTGTTTGAAGTAGTGGAAGAATAGTGTCTAATTTCAAAACAAGGATATTATACTGCGAGCTTTGCAGTTGATTGCGATGTTATGTGTAGAATAAATAATTTCAAGGTATTGAGGAGAAAGTAAATGACATATGAATCAATAGATAAATTACAAAACGCTCTTGGAGAGGAAGTGTTCCACTATACAAAAGATAAGAAAAAAGCAGCCGGTCGGGCACTTGGAACAATGATTGAGATTATTTCTTATTATCTTTTAAAGATTTGGGGATTTAATAACTCAATCTCTATAGAGAGAAGACTTATTGAATATGGAAACGATGAAATATCTCATAATGTTGAATACTCCTTGCATCCTATAATCAATGAATATGAAATTACGATCTCTAATGACGGTAATTCAATAACGTCGACTAAAATATTAAAAACTATGGAACAAAAAGTTAATATTTCAAAGTTTGACAAAAAGAATAATAATCTTCTTGATAAATATAATATTCTTCGAAACGCATGCGTAATTGGCGAAACAAATGACACCATTTTGTTGACTAGTTTTAAGTCTATCGAAAAAAAGCAATATGGATTATTTGTTTTTGAACAACTGAAAAAACCATATGCAATGTTTGAATGTAAGAGGGTTGGGATTGAGGAAGGAACTAAAAAAGGTCCTCAAACAATTGAGAAAGCAAAGCAAGGTGCATATGTTGCAAGGACTGCGTCATCATTACAAAAGATAAGAACAGACAAAGGCGACAAATATGGTGTAATTTACAGGTCAAACAATGAACCGTATATTAAACCCTATGTGGAACTAATGGATGAGATCATTTATTCGAAAGATACGGAGTTACTCCAGAAATTCATTCTAACAATTGGAATAGTTAGTAATCATGGTAATTGGTTTACAGCCGAAAACCACAATAAGGAATTAAAAGTTTTAGCAAATTCTTATGATTGGTTAATTTTTTTATCGGATAATGGGCTGGCTCAATTCATTGATGAGTTACTGCTTAATCCTACGCAGGAATATATCAAAGTACAAGAAGCCTTTAAAAGTAGCTATACAGCAGATAAAAAGCGAAACATATTTACAAAGGTTAAAATGGATTTTGAAGCTGATAAGGCTTTGCTTGAATATTTTTCTAACAAATTGGGTGAAATTGAAAACTGGTTCAATATCATTACACCAGTAGGAAAAACAATTACTGAACTAAAGAAAGAATTAGCAGAATTGCGTTCAAAAAAATGGAAAGAAATATTATGAGTGCAGGTAGAACAGTAAACTCACAAAGTCAAAGATGGGGTACACCTTTTAAATATGTTCAAGCCATTAAACGTTTTTTTGGTGGTTCAATTTCATTAGACCCTTGTTCTAATGAGTACTCAATTGTTGGAGCTGAAACTGAATTTATGCTTCCCAAAAATGATGGGCTTAAAGAAGAATGGAATTATCCTACAATTTACATGAACCCACCTTACGGGGCGGACAGGGAAACAGGTACAACAATAAAAAATTGGTTAGCCAAATGTACAACTACCCACAAGAAATATAGTACTGAAATATTGGCATTAGTTCCCGTAGCTACTAATACCGGACACTGGAAAAAATGCGTTTTTGGGGAAGCAAGAGCCATTTGTTTTCTCTACGATACAAGACTAAAATTTCTGGAAAATGGTCAAGATTTTGGCAAAGGAGCACCTATGGCATGTGCAATGATTTATTGGGGAAATGACTACGATAAATTTTACGACATTTTTATAGAATACGGTGCTGTTATTGATATTTCCAATCTTATAGGAAAAGAAATTGGGCCAACCCGAAAACAACTGAAATTGGAATTGTAATGACACATAATAAGGCACCGACCTCTATTCTATTTCGCATTTTTTAAAATAACTAGCTGTAAGTTAAACCCAAACTACAAATCCTCTTATTAATCCAAACCTTGACTAAAAATCCCGGCTAAAATCTTCGTTAGTTCAATTGTCCCGCTTAAACAGACATGAGTTCAGCAGAGCGAAGTAACTATTCTTAATAGAACGCTGCGAAGATATTTTCTTTATTGACAAATAATTATCAATGATATTTAAGCAGTGGTGGTAAATTTCAAAAATAAGGATACTATAAGTGATATGTTATTAAGTGTAGATATAAGGATATTATATTGCGAGCTTCGCAAGCTAATACATAGTTGGCTCTAGAGAAAATATGAACAAAAAGCGAGAAAATTCCTTTCTTTAATTCAGGAATAAAATGGCAAGTAAACCCAATATACATTCAAAACGTAAGCAGGGTACAGAAACAAGTTCATTCGGGACACCCGGAAGAGTAAACCACGATTCCACTAAATTTTATAACAGTAGGCTTTATGAAGGATTGAACAACGGGAAAAAAGCAGAATATATCGAAACTGAAATTCCAAAAAAATATTTAAACAAAATCTTTTGTAAATCCAGTGAAAAAATGGATGAACTCCCAGATAATAGTGTTCATCTAATGATAACTTCACCACCCTATAATGCTTCAAAAGAATATGATGATGATTTAAGTCTAACCGAATATTTGGATTTGCTCAATTCCGTTTGGAAAGAGACATATCGAGTTTTGGTTCCCGGTGGTCGTGCTTGCATTAATGTTGCAAATCTTGGTCGTAAACCTTATATTCCATTACATAGTTATATTATTGAAGGAATGCAAAAAACTGGTTTTTTGATGCGTGGTGAAATTCTATGGAATAAAGCATCCAGTGCCAGTCCATCCACAGCCTGGGGTAGTTGGCTTTCTGCGTCAAATCCAGTATTACGAGATATTCATGAATATATTTTAGTTTTCTCAAAAGATTCTTTTTCTAGAAAAAAAGGAAAGAAAGAAAACACAATTAAAAAGAAAGAATTCCTTGAATGGACAAAAAGTATTTGGACTTTTCCAGCAGTTTCAGCAAAAAAAATTGGCCATCCGGCACCTTTCCCGGAAGAATTGCCACATAGGTTAATTCAACTATATTCATTCAAAGATGATGTGATTCTTGATCCATTTGTCGGTAGTGGTACTACTTGCTTATCTGCACTGAAGGACGGAAGAAATTATGTAGCTTATGATAATGACCCGGATTATGTCAAATTAGCAAAAAACAGAATTTCAGTGTATAGAAATCAATTAGATATTTTTGAATACATTGAGAAATGAACGCTATACAAAAGAATATTAAACTGCAAGCCTCGCAGTTTATTGCGATGTTAGGGCAGGAAAGCAACGATGAAAGCTTATAAACATTTTGGAACTCCCAGCCAAGCGCAGATGAGCGTGTTTGAAATGGTAGAGGAATAAAATAGATATTTAATATCAAGGTTGAAGTTATATTAGATATAATATTTTTAAATTGACATATTTAATACTTTTTTGTCATTAGTAAAATCGTTTTTAAGTACTCAAATTGTTATATATTTTAAGGATTTAGTGAGGTTAAAATGCATCAATACAATGAATTAATCCAAGAAATTGACTCCCCAATATATCCCTCAGCTGAAGCTGGAAGATTAGTAAATCTGAGTACAACACGCGTTAGTCGCTGGTTGAAAGGTTATGATTACCAATATGATTCTCAAGTTAGGCATCAGCAAGCAGTAATAAGACGACAAGGTACTGAAGGAACAAGTTATGCTTCTTTCTTAGATTTAGTGGATTTACTTTTTGTAAAACAATTTCTTGATTATGGTGTTAGCTTACAAAAAGTTAGAAAAGCGCTTAATGAAGCTGTTAAAATTCTTAATACACATCATTTTGCTCGACAGTGTTTTTTCACAGATGGTAATAATATTTTTGTAAAGATGAAAGAACAAGGAGATGCAATTCTTCAGTTATTATCTGGTGGTCAATGGGTGATTGCTTCAATGATTCTAAAGCTTGCTAGCCAAATTGATTTTGATGCTACAACAGGTTTAGCTCAAAGATGGTTTCCAATGGGACATAAGGGATTGGTTGTACTTGATCCAATGATCTCTTTTGGTCGTCCAAGTCTTATTAATAGCAGAATTACAACAGCTAATGTTTTTGATCTTTTTAATGCTGAGAAAAAAAAAATCAAAAGAGTTTGTAATTGGATGAATATACCACCTAAAGAGGTAGAAGCTGCAATTAGATTTGAAAAACAGTTAGTAGCATGAGATTTTTCATCGATACAAACTTAAGTGAGCACTTGGCAAATGGAATGAAAGCATTCGGTGAAGAAGTAATACATCTCAAAGAAATTTTTCCAGAGGATACTTCTGATTCGCAATGGTTACAATATATAGGGAAAAACCATTATTTTCTTATTACTCGAGACGAGCGTATTCGTAGAAATCCAATTGAGGTTTTCTCTATGAGAAAATATAATGTTGGAGCCTTTTTTCTTGGAGGAAAAAATAGAACTCGGTGTGAGTTAATTCAACAACTTGTTAGGAATTGGCCTCGAATAAAAGAATTATCAAGAAAAACAAGGCGACCATTTATTTTCAGAATACCTCCTAAAGGAACGAAATTTGTTCCAATTTCTATAAATTAAATTAATCAATTATTAATTAATTATTCAATTCTAAACAATTATATTTTATTCTACTTATTTCAACCCTTTACGAAAAATCCCGACTAAAACCTTCGTTGGTTTAATCGTCTCGTTTGAGCAGACAGGAGTTCAGCAGAGCGAAGAGTCCATTTTCCAGATCAGATTGTAAAAAAAAATATTTTTTTTGTTGACATACTGTGTGTCATACAGTATTTGTGTATCAGATAGTAAGCAGGGAGATTAAAAGATGTCAATTCAGGATAGCAAGATTGGAGTTGAGATGAACAGGGGGTTTTTACAGATTATGGCTTTATTAGCTTTGGAAACTCCCATGTATGGCTATATGATGCTCAGGTTTATTGAAGAGATCGGATATTCTGTTGAAGAAAATACTCTATACCCAATGTTAAGAAGGCTTGAGAAAAACGGATGGATAAGCAGCCGCTGGGATGTGGAGCATGATAGACCTAAAAAGTATTATGAAATTACTAAGGAAGGAAAAATGATCAGAAATAAACTGCTAAGCATCTGGCAGATACAAAATGGAGTTATAACAAAGTTATTAAAGGAGGTAAAAAATGGATAAAAACTTAAACATTTATTTGGAGGAAATAGATCATTATCTGATTTTGAAAGAAGGGAAAAAAGAAGTTCTGACAGAAATTGAGAGCCATATTCTTGAGAAAACTGAAAAAGACTTTGGGGAAATTTCAGAAGATAATATTCAAAAAACAATAAATATATTCGGATCAGCAAAAGAAGTTGCAGAAAAGTATCTAGATGGCTTTCAGATAATCTCTCCCTCTTATAAAAATTATCTTTTCAGGTACACCTGGATTTTATTTGCAATACATTATTCTTTAAAGATAATATCAGATGATTTTAATTTATCATTTAATTTTTTCCCTTTTGACTTTTCAATAAAGATAAATGGATTTATAAATAAATTTATGCAATTGCTGTCTGAAGCACCGATAACCTGGATATATGACTTCGGTATAGTGGCTTTGATCCTCTATTTGATTACTCAAAGTGAAAAAGAGATAAACCTTATCTGGCCTCAATTTGTTGTAAGCAGATTCAAAATAAAAACATTACCTTTGAATGAACCAAACAGATTAAAGATTGGAATCATAACAGGTCTTCTGATTATCTCGCTGATAATTTATTTCAAGTTCAATACCCTTTTCTTTATGACAGTTAATTTACATCAAACTCCTGAACCTCTTTTTGCAACTGTTTTTTCACAATTTATGTCTTTATTGGTAATCAGCTTAATTTTCTTTGAGCTAATTTGCAGTATTTTACCCTACTTTTTTAAGACCTATTGGATTAATCTGATTAATAATAGTGTTTATCTAATAATTGCTGTTTTTCTTTTAAACAATCCCTTTAAAGAGATATTCATTAACCCCTCCCTGAATATTTTAAAACCAATCGGCTCATTGATTCTCATTGGAATTATAGTTATTGTTGTGTTTGACTTTTTTAAAGCTCTGATATCTATGATAAGAACAGAAAAGCAATAATAAGCATAACACGAAAAAGAGAGTAAAATCTTCGTTGGTTCAATCGTCCAGATTTAACGGGCAGAAATTCAGCAGAGCGAAGCGAAACCGAACTTCCGGCGAGATTGAATAAAAAGATGGTGGGTGATACGGGATTCGAACCTGTGACCTCTACGATGTCAACGTAGCACTCTAACCAACTGAGCTAATCACCCACGTTGGAATCAAAATTATTTTACTCGAAATTTCGTCAAGTTTAGGATTCTCCCCACCATTTATTATTAGCTCACGGATTTACACGGATTAAATGCGCAATACTGTTCTTCTTGCTTATCTTATGTTCACCCCTTATATTCCTTATTCAAATGCCGGACATATAAACAATAAATCCATTTACTTAATCTTTCTTTGTGACTTCGTGTCTTCGTGGTTCAATACGAAAAAAATCTTTACTATAAGTTATGTCTTATAAGAGTTGTATTTATTAATAATTGATATGGAGTAATAAAATGGATAAAGCATTTACGGGAAAAGTGATAATCATCGGCTCCGGCAACTGGGGTACAACGCTTGCTCTGCTCTTTTCTAAGAGGAACACAATTTACCTTTGGACAATAGATCAGAAAGAAGCTGATAAAATAAACAAAAACCGTGAATCCAGATTTTTACCGGGGATAAAACTCCCGAAAAATATAATTGTTGAGAAGAAATTTTCGCACATGATAGAAGCGGAAGATATTGTGATCACAGCTATCCCTTCCAGGAAAATAGATGAACTTACCGATGAATTTATTAAGAATGATATAAAAAAATGTATTATCCTCAGCGCTTCTAAAGGAGTGGAATTTTCTACTTTAAGAACTGTGGGACAGATCATTCAGAATAAACTTCCCGGGGCGCAGTTTGCTACACTTTCTGGTCCTACCATTGCCCGTGAGTTAGCTGAAGGACTGCCGGCAAAAGCTATCCTCGCTTCCCGTGATATTGCTCTCCTTTTCCAATTACAGAAGGTGTTGGAGAATGATACTTTGAAATTTGAATTCAGTCGTGATGTACATGGTGTGGAACTGGCTGCAGCTATGAAAGGTCTTATTGCCGTGGCTGTGGGCATGGCTGACGGATTCGGTTTTAAAACCAATGTCTTCGGTTTGATCATGACTTATGGGCTGGATGAATTCGTGAATGTAATGAAATTCCTGGGTGTATACCACAAAACAGCCTACGGCATTGCTGGTATTGGTGATCTGATAACTACCTGCATTTCGGAAAACAGCCGTAACAGGCAGTTCGGCAAATTACTGGCTCAGGGATTTTCCAGGGATGATGCTCTGCATAAAGTTGGCATGGAAGTGGAAGGTGTTTCTATGGCAAAAACAGTTCGGAAACTTTCTAAATTCAATATTTCAATCCCCCTGATTTCCTGCATTACCCGAATCATTTTTGAAGATGTGAAAGATATCAAGGCAGAATTCCTAAATACTCTAAATTCCATCTCCAGGTAGAAAATAGTTGTCAAAACAACAAAGAAAAAAAATCTATTCCTAAAAAATCTCAAGGGAGAATTATGAAAGAATATACCCTTTTCCTGATAAAGCCCGATTCCACTGAGCGAAATCATATCGGAGCGATCCTGAAAATTGTGGAAGAGCATGATTTTATAGTAGAAGAAATGAAATTGCTGAAGATGGATAGGACCTTTGCCGAACATTTTTATGAAGAACATAAAGGTAAGGATTTTTTTGAAAGATTAATAGAATTCATGACATCAGGCAAAACCGTAGCTGCTATTATCAGCCGGGAAGATGCAGTTCAAGAGCTGAGAAAAGTGATCGGTAAAACAGATTATCACGAAACCAGACCGGAAACCATTCGCAGGATATACGGTGAAACCGTTACCCGTAACGCTGTTCATGCATCTGATTCCCCGGGACATGCCAAAGAAGAAATATTAAAAGTTTTTCCTGACTTTAAATTCGATAATAATCAATAAATGGAGACAAATTGAGAGTATTAGTTATTAATTGTGGAAGTTCTTCAGTTAAATTTCAATTCATCGATCTGAAGCATGAAAAAGTTTTAGCCGAAGGAGTCGCAGAAAAAATAGCAGAAGATATTTCCCTGTTTACCTTTAAAACAGAAACATTCGCGATAAAGAACAGTAAGGAAGAAATTGAAAACCACGATAATGCAATTCAGATCATAATAAAAAATCTAACTGACAAAGATCACGGTATTATCAAAAATATCAGCGAAATTGATGCGATAGGACATCGCTTGGTTCATGCAGGTGAACATTATTCTGGTTCCGTTAAAATTACAGATGATGTTATTAAAGTCATGGAAGAATGTTCCAGCCTGGCACCGTTGCATAATCCTGCTAACCTGAAAGGCATTTATGCTATGCAGCACCTTCTACCCGATACTCCGCAATGTGGTGTGTTTGATACAGCCTTCCACCAGACAATGCCTGCCAGAGCATATCTTTATGCATTACCATTGATATTCTACACCAAATATAAGATCAGAAGATATGGTTTCCATGGTACATCTCACAAATATGTAGCAGATAAAGCCGCTGAATATTTAAATAAACCAATTGCAGATCTGAAGATCATAACGTGTCATATCGGAAACGGAGCTTCCATAACAGCTATCAAGGGTGGTCAATCGATCGACACATCCATGGGTTTTACTCCGCTGGAAGGTCTGGCTATGGGTACTCGTTGCGGTGATATCGATCCGGCTATCCCGATTCATATGCAAAAAGAGATGGGAATGAGCGTGGACGAGGTTAATAATATTTTAAATAGAAGAAGCGGTATCCTTGGACTTTCCGCTATAAGCAACGATATGCGGGAGATCGAAAAGAGTATTTTGGAAAAACAAATTCCGGAAGCTATTCAAGCTCACGAAGTTTATGCTTATAAAATCAAAAAATATATAGGGGCTTATACCGCTGCTATGAACGGTTTGGATGTTTTGGTCTTTACGGGTGGTGTAGGTGAAAATATGCCAATACTCCGCAGCTTGGTATGTAAAAAAATGAGCTATCTTGGCATTATTCTTGATGAAAAAGAAAATAGTAAATTTAAAAGCGGTATCCTTGATTTGACCGGAGAAGACTCAAAAGTTAAACTCCTTAAAATACCTACCAATGAGGAACTGATGATAGCACTGGAAACCAGGCAAATATTAAAGGGATAAGCAAGCCACGGATCCTCTCATTCCCAAGCAGAAGCTTAGGAAGGAGAGAAAAAAGTTTACGAATAGTAAAAAAAACTCTCACAATCCCCCTTTGTAAGGGGGAATAAAAGGGGGTTTAAAAATAAGAACGGGAGACAATATGTTAGCAAGATATATTGCTGTTTTTGCTTATGCTGTTCTTGTGATAGTGGTTGCCATTCTGGGCTCACGTAAAACAAAATCTTTTAATGATTTTCTTCTTGGTGGTGGAAAAATCGGTCCGTGGATGACAGCATTTTCGTATGGTACAGCCTATTTTTCTGCAGTTCTCTTCATCGGCTTTGCAGGTAAGATCGGCTGGGCTTTTGGACTTTCCGGTCTGTGGATCGCAATTGGAAATACAATCTTAGGAACGCTTGGTGTGTGGATTCTGCTGGGTAACAAGATCAAACAGGAAACAGGAAGGTTGCACGTTCAAACCATGCCCGAATATTTAGAAGCCAGATATAACTGTTCATTTTTGAAGATATTTACATCGGCTGCAATATTCATATTTTTTATACCATATACTGCTGCAGTATTTATGGGACTCAGCTATCTTTTTGAAATAACCTTCCAGATGCCTTATATGTATGTGCTGCTTTTTATGGGAATCTTCACAGGTATCTACCTGGTATTGGGTGGTTATAAATCTATGGCTATGATCGATGTAGTTTTTGGAATGATCATGACGATCGGTGTTTTTATTCTTCTTGCCAGCACGATATCCAAAGGTGGTGGTTTGCCGAATATTTTTACTGCTCTTAAAAGTATTAATCCCAAGCTTGCTGCACCGGTTGGTCCTCCCGGATTTATTCCCCTGTTTTCACTGGTTTTTCTTACAAGTGTAGCACCCTTTGCTATGCCGCAACTCTTACAAAAATTTTATGCGATCAAAGATAAAAGATCGGTTAGAGTTGGAATGTGGGCATCAACCGTATTTGCATTGATCGTTACATCAACAGCATATTTTACAGGTGCTTTATCCAGGATATTTTTAACTCCAATCGCAAATCCAAATGCTTTCATTAATGGCAAACCGGTATTTGATGCTCTTATGCCGGAACTTCTGGTAACTGTTATTCCTTCTGCCCTTACGGTTGTTATTCTCCTGCTTATCCTGGCTGCTTCGATGTCCACTCTGGCTTCCCTGGTGCTTATTTCCAGTTCATCTATTACAAAGGATCTTTACAAAGGCTATCTTAATAAGAATGCTTCTGATAAGTCCCTTACAACGTTGGTAAGAATAGGAAGTGCATTCTTTATTATTATTTCGATGCTGCTGGCAATGCAAAAACCGGCAGTAATTGTAACGATACTTTCCATCTCCTGGGGTGCTATTGCTTCTGTATTCCTGGGTCCTTTTATCTGGGGACTTTTTAATAAAAAAGTAACTAAAGTTGGTGCAATCACTGCATCGGTTGGTGGTCTTATAATTTGTCTAATTCTTTTCTTCACCTGGGGAGCAAAAATGGTTCCACAGGCTGCTAGCGTGGGAATGTTGTCTTCGCTGGCATTGGTTCCGGTCTTTAGTTTATTTGGAAAGAAAAAATAGCAACGAACTAAATCAAATAAAAGTCTATATATAATAAATGTCGGGGTGATTCACGAATCACCCCTTTTTGTTACACCCAATAAAAAAGTTGACCATAATTTTTAAAATATTAATTTCTGACCTGCATTGAAGATTTAGCAAAGTTTTTTTATAATCAGGAGGAAAAATGAAAAGAATTGTATTAGTTATTATTTGCGTTTTTATGTTTTCCGGCATGTATGGCATTTATGAATTTGCCTGCATTTTCACATTAATTAATCCCTCTGCTACAGATGTTGCTTTCGGGCTTAATTCCGGCACAGCCAATATCTGGAATACCAGTCCTTTGAGTGTGTGGAGTAATCCTGCCAAACTTGGTTATCATAACGGTTTTGCTTATGGATATTCTCATACTCCCTGGTTTAGAACGATATTTCCTGATATGTACCACCAATCTTCTTATATAAGTTATGGCTGGAACGGGATCGGGATTCTGCTTCCTGCTCCCAGCGCTAAAAGCCGGTGGGGAACTGTAATGAGTTATGGTGAACAGGAATGGACGGATGAATTTGGTAATGTTCTAGGAACTTTTGAATCTTACTATGTCTGTTCAAAATTTGCTGTGGGTATAAATACTCTGGAATTTATATCCAATTTTATTACTAATGAGCATATTCGTTCTCTGCAGTGTTATGGAGACCTTTCAATTGGCTTTAATTATGATATAATACACAGTGAATTAGCTCCACAAGGTGCTGGTGGGACACCACCGAACATTAGAGGGGACGCAGAGGCACATTCCTCCGGAATTGGTTTGATCAGTCGGATAAGTCCATTCAATAAAATGAATGCACTGGGTGGTTTTTGTACTTTAGATATTATCGGAGGACTCCATTACTTAAATCCCTCCAAAGAAGAAATAACTTTTATCAATGACTCCGATCCTCTTCCTTGGGGAACTCATTCTGCTTTTTCAGGAAAAATATCTATTACTAAAGATATTCTCCTATCAAAGGAAACACCTTCCGTTTCCTCTGATTTTACGGATAATCTAATTTCATTTTATTACAGCCAAGACAACACACTCTACGGGGAAAAATCTGATAACAACCCAGGGGAATGGAGTTATGGTTATGAGATTACATTCTTAGATATTTTTTCTATAAGGAATGGTCATTACAAGGATGAAATCGGAGAAGTGGAAGGTGATACACATGGAATTGGATTGAATCTGAATTATAAAGATCTTATTCAACTACAATTTAATTACAATAAATTTGAATTTGGTGGAATATCAGAATCTAAAAGGGACATCTTATTTAGAGCGGATTTTTTAGAATTGTATAAAATGTTCAACTCGTAGGATCTGTTCTCCCGAACAGACAGGGATTTCACGGTTCGTTTAGAAAACGAACCCTACATTTTCATTTCTTCAAGATTCGAAAGCTTAAATTCCACTTCCACAACCACCAATGGCAGGTTATGTTCTATAAATCTTAATTTGGCAAAATCCTTTTCGGTGATGAGAAGGTGATCGATTTTTTCTTTTTTCAATTCGATTTCTATCTTCTGCAGAATGGCTTTATCTTTAAAATCGTAATGATCGGGTAAGCGGTAATGTTTCTCAAAAGAAAGATTTGAATTTTTTATTGTATTTTCAAATGATCTTGGAAGACCGATTGCTGAAAGTAGAGATTTCCGACCGGAAATCTTTATACTTTTTCCATCTGTATCATAAAATCTTTTTACTATATAACCACCTCGCAGGATCGGTTTATTGTATTTTAATAATTGTCCGGGAATCTCTCCTTCCCCATTAAAAACAATGTAGTCTGCAAATTTAAGAGCAGAAAGCGGTTCACGCAAAATTCCAGCAGGAAGAACGAATCCATTTCCAATTACACCGATCTCGTTGAAAACAACAAAATCAAAGTTGTGAAAAACCTTAAGATGCTGGAAGGAATCATCTAAAATAATATAACCGAGGTTTGGGAATTTTTCCTCTAAAATCTTAATTGATAATCCACGGTTCTTACCCACAATTACGGGAATACCTTTCAGTTTAGAAGCCAGCAGATAAGCTTCATCACCGGCATCTCTGGCAGAATCGAAAACGTCGTTGCGGTCTGAGATTAATTCATTCTCATATTCGAATTTACCTTTGTAACCACGATGAGAAACTGCTACTTTGAATCCTTGATCTTTTAAGTGATTTGCCAAAAAGATAGTGAAAGGTGTTTTCCCGCTGCCGCCACTTACGATGTTCCCTACACTGATAATCTTGCATTTACTTCGATATCCTTGTTTTGTAAGCAGTCTCCTTAATTTTAATATCAACGAATATTTGAATGAGATCGGCCAGAGCAGATAAGAAAGCAGAGAGCGTTTGTATAAATGATTTTCAATGAAATTTTGCATAATCCGTTATCTCATTTCGAACTTTCCAGTTCGGAATGTACTAATTTGGGAAGCTTTTGCTTCCTGAAGAATGAAGTAGAAACTTTAGTACTTATTATCCTCCGAAGCGGAAGCTTAGGAGGGAGAGTACAATTGATTATTATAGTCAAAACTCCACACCTTTTCTGGCTTGAATCCCTTTTGCAAAATAGTGCTTAATTTCCAGCATTTCCGTAACTAAATCTGCTTTTTTAATAACTTCTGCTTCTGCATATCTTCCGGTCATCACGATTTCAGCATCGGTTTTAATGTCCATTAGTTCAAGCTGTTTTACCAGTGGAAGAAGTTTCCATTTAACCGCTACATTAATTTCATCGATCACGATCAGATCGTATTTGCCTGAATTCAATATTTCCTTGGCTTTTATATATCCCAGTTCAGCTTCCTTAAAATCTATTTCATCAGGTTTGTTTGGATCAATCAGTTGGTCGGTTCCAAACTGGAAAATATCAATATTCTTCTGCTTTCCCAGGAATTTTATCTCACCATAAACAAAGTTCTTTTTCATGAATTGGAGTAAACAAACACGCTTATTATTTCCAAGAGCACGAATAATCAGACCGAGTGCAGCTGTTGTTTTTCCTTTACCATTACCCGTATAAATATGGATCATTCTTCCCTCTATGTACTGCAAGCAGCTTGCTCGCTTTTTCCTCGGTCTGGCAGATCAAGTTGCAATACCTTCCGGGATTGAATGCCCGGAAAGCTGTTATTATTTCACAAAGGCGGAGCTTTGTGTTACTTCAGGAGAATCATTTTTCTGGTTTGCTGGAAATTTCCAGTCGAAAGTTTATAGAAATAAATTCCTGATGAAGTCAGTTTGTTATTATTATCTTTTCCATTCCATACTATAGAATATCTCCCTACAGGAAGAGTTTCATTGACCAGAGTTTTTACTTTCTGTCCCTTAATGTTATAGATTGTTAGAGTTACATCGCTGTCTTTTGATAACTGATAACTAATGGTTGTGCTGGGATTGAATGGGTTCGGATAATTACCAAACAGCTTTGGAGTAATCTCAATTACATTTTCTGTATGAGTTATAAATTCTTCCATACCGAAAATCTGTACATCATCTATATTCCATCCGCAGTATCTCCATCCACTGTCTGTTTCTCCCATCGTCCAGCGCAGATACACAGTTTCCTGATCGTCAGCATAATCGGAAATATCGATTTCTATTTGTGTCCATTCACTATCGGTAATCTCTACTTCATTTTGCCAGATCGTGTACCAGCTTTCTTCATCGTTACTAATTCTGAGATAAGCATGGTCGTATAATGGTTGTTCAACCCCCAGCCAGCGCCAGTATTTTAAGTAAACATTGTAGAGATTCGTACAATCTATGGCTTCTGTTGTGAGATGTTTCTCAGGAAGATTATTGGGATAATCTCCATTTAGATTGTATCCGTAAACATTATTTCCCGTATAACCACTGGTTGGATCTGGTTCGCCGTGCTCTCCGCCACCTCCCGTAGGTTGACCAAATGCCCAATCTGCTTCGGTAGTCCAACCCGGATCAGTATCAAAATTCCATTCATGCCAAAGAGTGGATTCTCCAATCGCAAGAATTACATCTCTGGTTGTATCCCCGATATGATCTGTAATATTAGTAAATTCTATTGTGGCAATATGAGCACCATATTCCAGCGAATTTGCATTCTCATTGATCGTAATTGTAATTTCTGTAGTTTCACCTGCGTCCAGTGTTCCTGTAACATCACCGGTAAGAGTAAGCCAATCTGCAGATGAGATGTCGGTTACTTCATAGTCAAAAGATGTAATGCCTTTATTTTCGAGCTCATAGATCATGCTTTGCGGATCGAACGGACCTCCCACAGAACCGGACGATTCAAAATTCGTTTCGGGATCTACTTTCAAACCCGTGATGCAGGCTAAAGCTTTTACACAGAAATTTCCACTTTCATCCCAGGTAGGATCGATAAACTCATAATCATAAAAATCATACCAGTTGTTACCCACTTTATAATAGCTTTCATCCGGATGAGCGGAAGATTCCACGATGGTGCGGTAGGAAGCGCCCAGAAGTACTGGTACGTCGGAAGTACGATCATAAGGATAACCGCCATCAGAAAATTCCACATAAATATAAAAATCTTCTCCCGGAATAATTTGGAGGGGAGTATCCAGATTTATCGTATAAAACCCATAATGAGAAATAGAACCTGTTTGAGTGATCAGCGCATTAGTTAATTCACCACTTTGAAAATCATCATAAATAATTACTTCGTATTCAATATCATCAATAGCTGTAAAAAGACTTACAGATTTTAGAAGTTCGTGTTGTGTTCCTATGAATTTATTAAAAACAGCGGAGCATCCTTCGAACGTATCCCGCCAACCATGATAATCGTAATAATAAACGTTATCATATTGCATCGGTTCAACTTCCTGGAAAGAAATGGCACCCATTTCCGGATGCTGACAGCTATGTTTATCATAATATGAAATCCAGAAATATCCGTTGTAACCCCAGCCAGTACCCCAACTGTTTTTTACCAACCAGGCTCCCGGCTCTGGAGCTTGTGTTACCCTGCTATCATCCCAACCGATTATTGATATAGCGTGATTTGGGTCTAACGTGCTGGAGGGAGGTTGATAATGGTTGTATTGTGCGTTAATAAATGATCCACTATAGCACATGCACGTACCCAGAACTCCATATTCCATAATGGCATATTTGATGGAATCAATCTTACTGAGATCTGTTTCTGCGATAAACCACTTAATATCTCTGGGATAAAAATAATGATAGCTTGGATCGTCTCTAAGAGGAGGAGTGTTATAAGATTGTCCGTCAATATCCCGCACTGCACCTTCTCCGCGTGTAAGATAGGCTGATGTAACCCGGTAATCTCCACCTTCATGAACCACCAGACCATTTCCGGTGGGAGGAGTTATATCGTCGTTGTTATGCTGATTAAAGCCATTCCACCAATCCAGGTGGTATTCAGCCAGGTCGGGTTCCCCCACCTCTCCAGCTGCGGTCCAGGCTCCTGTGATCATCATGTTGCCCTCCATAGCAGCCATAGCTCCAAAGGTCCAACAGGTACCTCCTTGTTGGCTTTTTACAGATGTAACATAATTCTCACCATTAACATCGCGCAGATCATATGTTGGTGGTGGGTCAGCAATAATTATAACGGATAAAATTAAAGCAAAAAAAATTAAAATTGTTTTCTTCATTATTTATCTCCTTTTTAATATTATTTACTAATAATACAGCAATTTAAACCTTATATCAATATGTCAACTAACTTAATAAATTAGAATTCAATTGACATCAAGATGAAATTATTAATTCTTTGGTTAGGGTTTTAAGGAAAAATTTTATGGTTAGAAAGAAAAACGATTATAGTCCATATTTGTATTTGCTCCCCGCAGCTATAATAATAATCGTATTTCGTCTGGTTCCCATTCTGCTTTCATTCATTGTAAGTTTCTTCGATTGGACAGTGCTGGGTCCCGGTAAGTTCATTGCACTGCAGAATTATGCGAAAATGATACATGATGCTGAATTCTGGCAATCTATGATAAATACCTTCTGGCTGGTTATCATCGTTGTTCCTATCAGTTTGGTGCTATCTCTTTTCTTTGCTGCTTTATTAAATGGCATCAAGAAGGTTAAAAGCTTTTTCCGCTCTGTGTATTTCATTCCAACCGTAACTTCGATGGTAGCTATTTCCATTGTCTGGAAGATCATCTTCAACCAGCAGACAGGACTGGCTAATTTCTTTTTGGAAAAGATAGGAATAGATCCGCTGGCCTGGTTAGCGGAAAGTAGAGGAATATTCCAACTTCTTTTTGCTAATTTTGGAATCGATCTGCCTTCCTGGCTGGGTGGACCTTCCCTGGCACTATTTTGTATCATGATAGTTACCATCTGGAAAGGGTTGGGATATAATACAATTATTTATTTAGCGGGATTGCAGAATATTCCAAACGTTTATTACGAAGCTGCTGACATCGATGGAGCAGGTAAAATAAAGCAATTTTTCAAGATCACCTGGCCTCTTATTTCACCCACTACATATTATGTTCTCATGATGACAACTATCGTTACGTTCCAGGTATTTTCCCAGATATATCTGATGACCGGTCCTCCGGTAGGCGGTCCTTTGGGAACTACCAAAGTTATTGTTTATTTCCTGTTTGAAAAGGGGTTTGGAGAAAGCAACGACCTGAGCTATGCCAGCGCGATCGCTTTAGTACTTTTCGCAATAATCCTGCTGCTTACCCTTCTGCAGAAAAAACTGGAAAAGAAAGTGCATTATTAAGGAATGCTCATGAATTTCAATAAAACAGTAACTTATGCAATTCTCGCTTTATGCGGTCTGGTAATGGTCATTCCATTCCTCTGGATGGTTACAACATCTGTGAAATCTCAGATTGAAGTAAATAAGGGTAATGTGGGTTTCCTGCCTATCGAAGAATTTTATACTTATACAAAAGAAGATGAAACCTATCGCTTAACGCTGGTAAAAACTGAAGGTGACAGTTCGTATGTGCATCTTTTCAATGAAAAGTGGGAAAGAATAAGCTCTTATAAAAAAATCCCGAATACAAGCATCCAGAAAAACCGTAAATTCAAACTTCATCTTGAGAACTTTGTGGAAGCTTTTAATAAAGTGCCTTTTGGAAGATATTTTTTAAATACGCTGTTTGTGTCGATCTCGGTGGTTCTGGGAGTAATTATTACCGGTTCATTAGCAGCTTATGCTTTTGCCACTATGAGATTCAAAGGCAGAGATTTTATTTTTTATCTTTTTATAAGTATGATGATGGTACCGCAGCCTGTTTATCTTATTCCTTCTTACATTGTTTTGAATCATCTGGGTTGGCTGAATACTTACCAGGCGCTTATTGTTCCCTGGATAGCAAATATATTTACAATTTTTCTGCTGCGCCAGCAGTTCAAAACTATTCCGCGTGACCTTTTCGACGCAGCTTCAATCGATGGTTGCAGCAGGTTTAAAACCTTGTGGACGATTGTTCTACCGTTGTCAAAATCGGTAATAGTAACAGCAGCTATTTTCGGTTTCATTGGCAGTTGGAACAGCTTTATGTGGCCACTTATCATGATAGACGATCCTAAACTTCGAGTGTTACAGGTTGGATTGAGCTATTTTTCGCAGGAAGCTTCCACACAGACTGCGCTTCTGATGGCAGCTTCCACTTTCAGCATTTTACCGTTAGTGGTTCTCTTTCTGATAGCACAGAAACAGATTATTGCCAGTTTCGCTTCAAGTGGGTTGAAAGGTTAATGATTAAAATTAATAAAGATGCTCTGCATCTAAAATAAAGGAGGTAAAAATGAAAATCATCTGCAAAATTCTGGTGCTTATAGGCGCTATTTTAATGCTGTTCGGTTTTATTGCTTTTATAAAAGGAAGCGCCTTTTTAGGAGTTGGTTATCCGGCAAATTATTTTCATGCAGCAACCAGCTTTCTGGTTCTGGCTTTGTGTTTAAAATTCGTCTGTAAATGTGAGAAAAAGGAGTAATCGTTCTGTAATTGAAATTGCTATTGTAAGCCTTCCCCTAAAATGGGGAAGGCTTTTTTTCAGCTTACAAAGCAAATATAAAATTTCATAACTTATCAATTACTTCACCCTTTAATTTTGACTTAGATATATCCTGAATGTCAGTAATAATATACTTCCCACTTTTTGACAGTATATCACATCTAAAACTTTTAGAAGCTGATTCATTTGAAAACTTATGTTGCAAATAATCTTTGAATTTATCAGCGTATAGAATGCCAGTTGGAGTATTGTCGTACAATAATATCCTAATGTCTTTGGGATGTTTCCATTTAATTAATTTTTCGAATTTAGTAAAATAAGCATCATAAGCCCAATTTGATGCTGATATTTCAGGACCATAACCAGACCAGCCATTACCTGAAAGTGGTGAATTGTTAAGTTTTGGAATAGAATAGAGTTCTTTCTTTGTATATTTTCTCCCATATTTTATCTTACAGCTTTCCAAATTGTATTCTGGATTTTTTGAAATAAAAGTTAAGAGTTCTTGATAATATTCTGAAGTAGCTTCTGTAATTTCTATTCCTATTGTGGAACCATTATCTTCTATTACAAAGTCTGGACTCTCATTTTTAATTATTTTAATTGGATACTTAAACTCATCGATAATTAAAGGTAAATAATTTTTTAATGCCCAATATTCTAAACTATCTTGCTCTCTCCCATCAGCTCTTCGATTTATGTTAATCTCTAGCTTGCTTAGTTTATTAATAAGATTTTCTTCACTATCTATTGTGATTGTTTCTGGCAAAATCATTTTATCATCCCAGATATTGAATCATTAATTACATCTCATACAAAAAACATCGCTATTATTATATACCCGACTATCCGCAGTGAATAGACGATCATTGAAAACTTGAGAAAAGATATACGGAAAATCCCAGCAGCGATAGTGAGCGGGTCTCCCAGAAATGGCGTCCAGGAGACCAGCAAACTCCAGGTTCCATATTTTTGAGTATATTCCAAAGCTTTTCTGCCGCTTTTTGATCTTTCTAATCTGGGAATAAGCGGTTTACCAATGAGATACCCTAGCCAGTAATTGGCAGCACAGCCCAGGCTGTTTCCAATTGAACAGGCGATCAAAGAAGGAACAGGAGGTGCACCAGCAGCCAGAGCAGCTAAGAGAATTGCAGCTGAACTTGCCGGAACGATGGTGGCAGCAATGAACGACGTAACGAACAAGGCAATTGTGCCATAGTTTTGAATAAATTCCAACATCCAGGGAGAGATATCCATAATTAGATCTTACTTATTTATCAATTGCAAATTGGGTATCTTCAACACAATCCATTGAGCTACACATTTGAAACCAGTAGTTAGTAGTTTTTAACAATCTATGTTTCATTAATGAATTATTAAGAATGTCTCTAAATTTACTTATTTGATTTTGGATTGTATTCATAATATTTCCCAAATATTTATTTTGAATATTCTCTCTCTATTCTCTCCCGATTCTCATTCTCTTTATCGCCTTTGTAATAAATCTCAATGAATTCGATTTTGTCAAGGTCAGGATAATAGGCATAAATAATTCTGATGCCACTTCTGGAACCAGTTCCTTTAAGTGATTTGCAAGCAAATTTCCGAGCTTTGTAAATTTTGGAATATTCAATGCTAAAACCTTTAATTTCAACAATTCCTTTGTTATCGATATCCAATTTATGGAACATTTTTAATTGAGTATTAATGAAATTATTCAAGTCAGATTCAAGAGTTCTGAATCTTTTTAAAAGTTTTTTGAAATCCTTTTCAAATTCAGGTAATTTGATGATATTATTAAACAATTTCATTATCTATTTCAATCACGTACAATGAGTTCTTCAAAATAGTGCTTTTTGTCATCCTGAGAGATGCTACTTGCTTTTCCATCGAAGGATCTCCGCTTATAATGAAAACTTATCTGGCTCAGATGGATTCTTCGTCGAATGCCTATGTAAGTAAATTCTCAGAAAGACATATATTTTTTCCATTTTGTAGAACTCAATCTTGAACAGAATAAGAAGGTGTTCTGTAGAATACGCTTTCATACTCTATAATTTTACCATCTTCAGTTGTTAGCCAGGGAACATCATTATGTGAATGCTCACTTATTTGCGTAGCATTCATATCCGACATTTTGTTCAATACATTATCAATAAGCTGAATTTCATTTGCATTAAGTATTGATAAATCCGGTTGCCTTAATGGCAGATATTTAGTTTGAGGATATTTAAAATATTCATCCTTAATTTTCCGCAGGTCTTTACCTTCCATTTGAGAAACGATCTTGATAAACTCCTTGGGGGTAGGTCCATAAGGATTCTTTTGATAGGTTGCTCCGATTAGTTGTTCTTCGTATTTTTCATAATAATCAAAATCGATGAAATAGAGAATTTTATAGAGCACCGTTTCGCCAATATTTGGTCTGGAACCAACCTTATTTAAAATATAGAGTAAAACTTCCTTGAATTTTTTGAGGTTTTTTTGGGGAACATTAATTCTAATTTCAGTTTTTTCCTTTTCCGTTTTATCTTCCTTGGGAAGAATAACAGATATATCTTTGGAAGCATTAATTAAGGCATCAAGGGAGATATTCAAGATTTTTGAAATTTTGGAAAGTTCTTCTACGTTTGCTTTTCGTTTACCGTTTTCGATGTTGGAAATTGCTTCTCTTCTTAATCCAAGATTCTCTGCTAATTGCAATTGAGAGAATCCAATTTCTTCTCTAAGAGATCTTATTCTTTTTCCTATTTGTTTATTAAAATCAATCATTTTACCCTCCGAAGAGATAAATTATTTTCAAAAGTCCTTACGTCAAGCTTTATGTTCGATAATCTTACGGTGTCACGTGCGTAATTCGCACATTAACAATTTCAGAATCTAAATTGTTTTTATCTTTGTCCCAATTCGATGGGTTATTTTGAATATATAGTTTTGTATTATTCAGATCGTCATCATTTCTAATAATATGATCATAATAACCACGCTGCCAAACATGAGAACCCTTGGAGTTGCAAATATTGTTTATTTTTCTTGATGAATTCATTTTGAATTTTCCAATAATTTTGGATAACAACATTTTTCTTCTTTCAATCCGTAGGGGTAATTCACGAATTACCCCATTATTTTGTGATGAATTATCTTTATGTGATTCGTGAACCGCTTGGTTTGTTTCGGACAATTTATGAATCGTTTGTATTGCATCGGGCGATTCGTGAATCGCTTGTGTTACATTGGGCGATTCGTGAATCGCCCCTACGATCCAAATTATGCCGTGGATATGGTTTGGCATAATCACAAAATCATCCAATTTAACATTTTTGTGATTCTCTGGGATTTGATGCCAACAATTTTGAATTATTTTTCCAAAATCATTTAAATGCATCAAACCATTTTTTATTTCACCGAATATGTTTTCCTTTTTATAAGAACAAATTGTAATGAAATAAGCTCCTGACCAAGAATAATCATAACTTTTCAAACGTAAGGTGTTTTTTCTTCTATTCATCAAATAATGATCTGATCTTTTATCTCATGCTCATCCGCTTTCAGATGTATTATTTCTATATCAAAACCAACTAATATCTTTTCCAGATTTTTCAGCACCGGATTTTCAGTATAAAAATGCCCGGCATCGATAAGAGGAATTTTGCTATCTAACATTATGTGATAGGAAAAATCTGCGGAGACGAATACATCAGCACGCCCATAAACCTGTTGAAGCAAAGAGCTGCCACTGCCACCACAAATTGCTACTTTACTTATAATCGTATTCTGCTTTTTATCTGCCAGCCAAAGTTTAGCGAATGGAGCATTTAAATTCTTTTTTACAAGTTCAGCAAAATTTCTGAGAGTTAATTTATTTTTTAGATTTCCGATCAAACCCAATCCGTAATTTTCACTATGCCTTTCCTGAGGGTAAACAGCGTAGGCTGGAGTTTCGTAGGGATGAACTTTTTTCATAACAGAGATCACTTTTTGCAAATTAAATGAATCCACGAAGAATTCCAATTTTCGTTCTACCACTTTTTCCAGTTTATCCTGCTTACCAAGAATAGGATCACTGCCTGCCATTGGTTTAAATTGACCGCTCACTTCATAATCATTCAGGCAATTTTTGTAATTACCGATAGTGCCGGCTCCTGCTTTAAATATTGCTTTTGCAACTTCGATCATTGAATCTTGCGGTACATAAACAGCCACATGATACAATTTTGCACCTGTTTCGGTAGAAAGGAATTTCAGGTTATTCAAACCCATTTTTTCTGCCAAGGCAAAGTTCACACCCTTTTTAATTACATCTAAATTCGTATGAGCACAATACACTGAAATGTTATTTTGGATTAATCTCAGATATAATGGATTCGTTATCTTCTTTATTGGTTTATAAATAATGGGATGATGAGAGATGATCAGATCGGCTTTTTCATTGATGGCTTTTTCTACAGCGTTATTTGTAACATCCAATGTAAGCAGTATTTTTTTTACATCTTGTTCCAGGTTTCCTATCTGCAAGCCTACGTTATCCCAATCGTAAGCCAGACCGGGATTTGCAATTTTGTGCAGATGTGAAATAATATCAGAAACTGTAACTATTTTTTCTTTTTTCATGATTTCCTTCTTATTCATTTCTAAGCTAAGGCTTGGAAACGAGTGATTTTAAGTTTATTGCAAAACAGAGTTTTGCGTTATCATTCCGTTCCCAAAGAGGGCTTTGGGAACGAGGAGATAAGAATTCTCAATATTCAATTTTAAATCTTCAATTACTTCACGTCCCAAGGATAAACAATCCAGTTATTTCCGGCAAATTCTCCCACGAAATCCGGTTTAAATTTGCTTTTATCCTTAAGATGAATAACAGATGTGTATAGCTTCTTTGGGTGGAGAAATTCCACATACTCTTTGGCCTTTACAAAGGTGCCTCCCGAATCTGCAACTTCATCCACCAGCAAGACTGACTTATCCTTCAAATCCAGGTTAATAGGTAAATTCTGCACGATAGTCGGGTTATTCAGCAGATTATCGTTACTATCGTAATTTATAATACCAACCGAGTAGAGTGGCTTGGCAAATTTTCCATTGTGTAACAGAAAAGTTCGCAATATCCGGGCCGGGATCCAACCACCGGTAGCAATGCTGATCACAATATCGATGTGAATTCCACTTTCGGTAATATCCTGAGCCATTTTTTTTACAATTCTATGAATGTCGTCATAAGAATAACGAATTTTTTCAATAGTTTCAGACATACAAATACCTTTATTTATATTCTTCCAGTTTTTCTTTCACTTCCCCATATGAAAACCCTTTTCGCGACAGATAATTCAATATCTTTTCCCTTCTTTCTCTTCCTTTATATTGAACAAATCTGGCAAGTGCTTTTTCGATATTTTTGATAAGAACTTCCTCCTTTTTTTGTGGTGTAAACAACTCCGAAAGCATAGAGTTAATCATAACTTCCGGAATATGCTTTTCAAAAAGTTTCTGCTTTATCTCTTTTTCATTTTTATCTTTTTCGATAAGGTCTTCTATATAAAGTTCCGTAAAGCAGCGGTCGCTAATAAGATTCTTTGTAACAGCTTTTGTTACCAGCTTTTCACAAATGCTATTTTTTAAAGGAAGCTGCTTCAGGTAATTTTTAGCTTCCCAGCGGGAGCGTTCGCGGTAGGCAATGAAATTCAGCAACTTATCCCAGGCAAACTTTTCAATTTCCAAAAGCAGTTCTTTTAACTGTCCATTTTCTAATGTTGTTTCTTTCCCCGGATAGATAGAAAAAATTTGGAGGATTCTCAGCGGTAAAATCCCCCAATTTTCACTATCTGTATAAACGATAAATATCGTTTTAGTTTTACTCTTTATCCTTATCTTCATTTTCAGAAGACTTTTTCAATCCTAATTCAGTCTTAACTTTTGTTTCGATCTCTTCCAATATTTCCGGGTTTTCTGCCAGGAATTCTTTAACTCTGTCGGAACCCTGCCCTATTCTTGTTTCATTGTAAGAGAACCAGGAACCGCTTTTCTTTACAATATCTTTTTCCACCGCAATATTTATGAGAATATCCATATGAGAAATACCTTTTCCGAATATAATAGGAAATTCTACCTTTTTAAATGGTGGAGCAAATTTATTTTTTACTATTTTTACGCGAGTGTTGTTACCAATTATTTCGGCATCTGATCCCACCTTTTTGATGGAACCAATTCTTCGAACTTCCATACGTACGGAAGCATAAAACTTTAGTGCTACACCGCCAGTAGTCGTCTCGGGATTTACATAGGCAGGAACACCTATCTTCATGCGAGTTTGATTTATGAAAATAACAGATGTGTTCGATTTGCTGATAATCGCGGTAAGCTTTCTTAAAGCCTGCGACATCAGTCTGGCTTGCAATCCAACGTGAGTATCCCCCATGCTTCCTTCGATCTCAGCTCGCGGAACAAGTGCTGCTACCGAATCAATTACAATAAGATCGATAGCATTGCTGCGCACCAATGTTTCCACGATCTCCAGAGCTTGCTCTCCACCATCCGGTTGAGACAGTAAAAGGTTCTCGGTATCCACCCCAATATTGCCGGCATAAACAGGATCCAGCGCATGTTCCACATCTATAAAGGCAACAATTCCTTCTTTTTTTTGTGCTTCTGCCACGCAATGCAGTGCCAGGGTAGTTTTACCGGAAGCTTCCGGACCGTAAATTTCTGTTACCCTGCCCTGAGGAATTCCACCGATCCCTAATGCTGCATCCAGATTTATAGCGCCGGTGGAAATAGCCTTTACTTCGGTTTTGGGTTTATCTCCCATTCTCATGATAGTGCCAATGCCATATTGTTTATCAAGCTGGTTGAGGGCACTTTTTAATGCAGATTCCTTATCTTTAGTTGTCATAAATTACTCCTTTGAAAATTTATAATTAATAATATCTTCATAAATCGGACCTTGCGGTCTTAAAAAACTCTGATACAAAGTAGCTTCTTCAACGAGGAAGCTTTCAAACTTTAACTCTGTAGTTAATATTTGTTTTATTAGTATTTCTGGCAATCTTTTTTTTATTCTTCCCAGAGTAGCGTGGAAGCGAAGAGGTTTAGAATCAAGCTGGTAGCCCATTTCCACGAGTTTCTTTTTGAAATTATTAGAAAATCCAAAGATATGTTTGCTTTCTGTAGAAAAGCTGATCCAGATAACCTTGGGATTGCGTCCGGGAATAATTTCCAGTTCAGGTTGCATGAATTTCATTTTGGGAATTTTGCTAAAACTGCAACCAAGAAACTCTGTAATTTCAGGTAGATCTTCTTTCTTTGTATCACCTATGAATTGTAAGGTAATATGAAGATTCTCTCTGGGAACCCATTTTATTCCATTTGGTGCAATGTTACGATATTGCTCGATCTTCCTGAAAACTTCGGTTTTGATCTCTCCCGGCAATTCCAGCGCTAAAAATGTTCTCATCAGCGTTTGTAACCAATATCCCGCAGGAATTTTTTGCGATGTTTTATATCCGTATCCAGTTCGATCCCTTTGGGTGAATTGCCATCGATAACGCCCAACACACCTCTTCCCTGTTCGGTTTCCGCCAAAATCACTTCTACCGGATTCGCAGTGGCACAGAATATGTTTACCACTTCTCTACAACTCTTTACAGAAGGTAGAACATTAACAGGGAATGAATCTTTAAGGATTATCAGGAAGGTGTGACCAGCTCCCAACCTGCGTTGATTTTCCACAGCAATTTCCATCAACTTATTATCGGTTCCTTCTTTTCGTACCAGGCAGGGACCGGAAGCCTCGTTAAAGGCAAGACCAAACTTAATGCCGGGAATGCTGTTTACCATAGCTTCGTAGAGGTCTTCTACCGTTTTAATGAAATGAGACATACCAAAGATAATATTACAACCATCCGGGAATTCGATCTTTTCAACTAACAGTTCCATCTTATTCTCCATAGATTTGAATTGAGTTCAAGTTGCAAATTTGGTTATAGAAAGTAAAGAACTTTATTAATTTAGGGCAAAAAAAAAGACCGCCTGGCGGTCTTTTCCTTATATAGAGGTTATACTACTTTTTTTACTTTATTTCCTTTTAAGCAGGAAGAGCATACCTTAACGGCTTTTACTTTACCATCGATTTCAGCTCTGATCTTATGCAAATTCGGATAAAATTTCCTTTTCGTTGCATTCATAGCATGGCTTCTATGGTTGCCGACTTGTGCTCTTTTTCCACAGATATCGCAAACCCTCGACATAATTCACCTTCCTAATCCTTTAATTTTCATCAAGTTGAACAAAAGAAAATCTACCCATTTATCTGGCAAGAAATTTATTTGAAGAAATATGTTTCCAAAAAAACGCAGATATTTTTATTTTAATTGTCAGGAAATATGAAGTAGTTCCGGGAGGAAATAAGGTTTTTAAAATCTTGTTGAGAAGCAATGGACAGAAACAGGTTTGAAATTATCTTAAGAGCAGAAAATAAGAAAATATTCAACTACCTCCTCAAAATCCTGAGACACCGAGAAGATGCGGAAGACATCCTGCAGGAAACGTTTGCGGCTTTCTACAAAAAGATGGATGTGGTAAGCGACGAATATTATATTTCATATCTCTTCAAAACAGCTCATAATAAAGCTTTAAATCTCATAAAGGTAAAACAGAAAAAAGAAAATATCAGTAATTATTCCAATATGGAACATCTTCCCGACTCTGCGAATTCCCAGTTAACAGAAGAAGATAATTCCAAAAATGAGATCATAAAAAAAGCGCTCTCAAGGCTTCATCCCAAATATGCACTCCTTCTGGAAATGCAATTTTATAGAAAAATGAGCTACAAAAAAATTGCACTTGCTCTGGATACAACAGCCAGTGCAGTTGATTCCAGGCTTGTGAGGGCAAAGAAGAAATTGAAAAAAATTATTTCGCAGGATATGAACGATCCTGCTGTCTTGAAAAATAGAGGTGAGAAAAATGAAAGAGAAAGAATGCAGATTTTCGAAAAGGCTTAACGCTTATATCGACGGCGAACTGAAAAAGGATGAATTCCGAAAAGTTCGTGAGCATTTGAAGAACTGTCACCTCTGCCAGGCTGAACTGCGAGAGTTAACCAATCTCAATGGATTCCTTTCTTCTTATGAAGAGAAAGAAGTACCTGAATATATTAATCAGCGAATTCTGGCTGCTGTAGGAAGCACCTCTATTCACCCGCAAAGAGCATGGCTTACCCGCAGAGTTGTGAGTTTTTCGATTGCTGCATCTGTGCTTATTTCTTTTGCTGCCGGTGTTTTTTTGAGTAACCAGGCTTTTGCCCAGAACAACGATACCAGTCTGCAATTCGGGCAGGAAACCCTTTTCAGTATGTATTATGAAGGAGAATGATATGTCAAAAAATATATTATTTGTGGTATTAATAATCTCTCTGGCTTTTAATATAGCTTTTTTGGGAGTCTTTATTTACCGTCGTGTATTGCTTCCCGACAGACACTTTCCATCCCCGAGATTTCATAATATTCCTCCTCACTGCAGGGAAGAATTCATGGAAGAAAAAGAAAGAATCTTTCCATTAAAAATGGAGTTTGAATTATCAAAAAAAAGATTTATGCGTAGCCTTACGAATGAAGAATTCGATAGGGAGCTTCTGGAAAAGAAACTTAAAGAGACAATAGACCGACAAATTAGAATGGAACATGAAATGGGACAACTGCTAATTGAATTGCGAAGTGAGATGTCTCCGGAGGAAATTCAAGATTTCTTTAAACCGGAAATTCGCAGGTTCAAAAGACCTTTTATAAAGAAAGATAACAGGAGGATAGAAAAATGAAAAATATTACTAAATTCCTTTTAGTAGTAATGTTATCATTAACAACTTTCAGTGCTTGCGCAACCAAGACTATTTACATATCCAAGCAGCCACCGATGAAAATTGTGGAAGTTAAACTGTCAAAACCACATCCCAATATGGTCTGGATCGAAGGGCATTGGAAATGGCACAGAAGAGCCCACAAATATGTTTGGGTTCCCGGTAAATGGCAGAAAGTAAAGAGAAATCGTATCTGGATTTCCGGTGGTTGGGAAGAAACCCGCCGCGGCTGGATATGGGTTCAAGGATATTGGAAATAAATAAACAGGAGGAAAAAATGAAAAAGATCACAATAACGATCGTAATAGTATTTGCCTTGATGGCAGTACTGACAGCTTTCGAAAAACACCATGGAGAAATGGAAAAATTCGAAGGCAAAATGCACCCGGGTGAAGAACACATGATGAGAGAAGGTTTTGGCGGATTCGACAGGATCCATGAAGAACTCGAATTAACAGAGAAACAGATCGAGTCGATGGAAGAAATGCGACTGGATCATCAGAAAGAAATGATCGGAATGCATGCAGAGATCGACATTCTGAGGGTCGATGAACACTTTGCCATGAAGAACCATGATTTTACCAAAAGCAAAAAAATCACGATTAAGATATTCGATCTTAAAAAATCACAGACTATCAAAAAAATCGAGCATCACGAAACCATGTGGAACCTGCTTACACCGGAACAACAGGAAAAAGCAAAAGAACTGATGAAAGACAGACCAAGACTCAAGAAAAAGATACTACAGAAAAAGATAATGCAGAAAAAGATGATCCATCAATAAGATGAAATCCGATTCGAGTATTAATTAAAAAGCCGCAATTAATTTAGCGGCTTTTTTTAATTTAATGTTTTGTGTGTGCTGCTGGAACGGAGCTTGCGAAGTTCATTGGTGTATTGTTATCGTCAGTTTTTCTATTATACTTTGATTTGCATGATTTTTCATAATTAAAAATATTCAATTGTCTAATATTTGAAAAATCAATTATACAATTCGAGATAAATAATTCTTTACCATTTTGGTTAGAGCTATTTGTTACATTTCGCATCCCATAAGTCAAATTCCATTCAAAAATATTTGCGAACGAGAATAAATCTCTAATATGATCAGAATCATCATAGGTTATCAACCATTTATGGTCAGATTTTTCTATTGTATTTGCAAAACGTTGATGGTCAAAACCTTTATGAAGATTACCATTCTTACCATAAAGAGCTGATTTAGTTGCAGAATAATATGGTGGGTCAAGAAATATAAAAACATTCTCTCCAGGCTTCTCAATTACTGTTTGGTAATCAAGATTTGTAATAGTAGTATTAGGTAGGATTGATGACAAAAGTTTAACTCTCTGGATACTAGATTCTGTAAATCTTTTTTTAAACGCAGCATTTGAGAAACCACCACTTTCTGTTGTTCCGGAAAATGTTATCCTGTTGAATACAAAAAATGCAGCAGCTTTTTCTATTTTATTAAATTTTTCAATATTATCTAGTAAAAAACGATGAAGCTCTTTACCATTATTGTATTCATTTCTCCATATCCAAATTTGGGATATTAACTCAGTAGAATTATTTTTACATTCATTCCAAAAGTGATATAAATTTTTATAGTAATCATTTATCCAAAATTTCTTATTAGGATATTTTTGTTTTAAATAAATGAAAACTGAACCACCGCCAACAAACGGTTCTCTAAATTCTGAAAAATCTGGTACCAACTTTGAGATTGTTTTTACAGCCCGACTTTTCCCGCCAGGATACCTCAAAGGACTTTTAATCATTTAATATCACCATTTTCAATGATTACTAAAAACTTATTTTCCTTACATTCCTGAAAAAGTATTTCAATAATATTTCTATGTTTTTTACTAAAATTGTTTTTTGAGAAAAAATCTTCGATTTCTGATTTACTGGATTCTGAAGTAATTCTATTTTCTAATTTTGATGATGTGAGTTTTAAAACGGGAATTGAATCATAACACTCATCATTAACTGTAACATTTTGTAGATTACAATAAAGAATCATTTTTAGTAATCCGTCTTTAACATCTCCAATACTAGGAAGGTTAGAAGTCCTTGAATGTTTAGCTTCAATTAGAAAAATATTTTTATCTCTAATTTCAATTTCGTCAGTCGTAAAATAATATAATCCACCAAGATAATTTTTTATTGTAATTGTTGCCTTAGTTAGAGTTGATAATGCTTCTTTCGGTTGTGTTGTTTGTTGTTCCCTATTTTGAGCTTCTTTAGCTTTCTGGCGTGAAGTATTCATAAAATCTTCTACACCTTTGACAAATTGCCTTCTAAATCTATCAATACCGTTACCGCTATGAAAATTAACATTTAATTCAGAAGAAATTTTTTGATATGAATTTTGAACCAAATCAATTAAAGAAGGTAAAGTTTCTCTTATTTCTTGCAAATTCCAATGAAGTGGAGAACTATGATAATCTGCTATCTCATCAATCTTACCTTTTACATAATCGTTGTTAAATTGTTGATTTGTTATTTTATTCTCTCGGCTTGAATGCTTGTCAGCTTTTTCATAATATGCCAATATAACATAAACATCTAAAAGACTCATCAAAGAAATAGTATCCCACTGAATGAAATCTCTATCACCTTTTGAACCTTCATCTTTTATTATTGGAATTACAGTTATTTTCTTTTGATTTGTAAGTGTATTATAAACTCTTTCAAATGGATATGAACGAGTTCTTTTCGGTGATACCCATTTAGAAACACAAAAATTATATTTCTTATCTCTAATCATACAACTTGCAGGCATTGAATTAACATTAAATTTTTCGAAGGCAATCTCATTAAGTTCTCCTGAAAAAAATAATTTATATTTAATGCCAGTTATTTCAGCAAAAATGTCCATAGCTGATTATTTCTCCTTATTTTTCATTCTTCCTTCAATATATTCAAGATCAACACTTCTGAATTTTCCTTTATCTCGATTTACAATTTCCAGATTTTCGTCATTATTTTTGTTGTCAAATCCTGTTTTTTTTCTGATGATTTTTTCTAGATCTCTTATTATTTCAAAACCAATTGAATTTCGATTGAGTTTTCGAGCAATTTTCATAGTTGTTCCGCTACCGAGGAACGGATCTAAAACTGTTTCACCAACATAAGAAAATAATTTTATTATTCGATATGGAAGTTCCTCTGGAAAAGCAGCGATGTTTTTTTCCAGTGGTGACCCAGGTAAAACATTTGTCATTTCCCATAATGTTTTATACCATTTTTTTTCTTGAAATTCTTTTGTGTCAATCTCTGATAATTTTCGTGTATTCTGCGATATCGAGCGGTAATTGAATTTGCCTTTTTGGAAAATTATAATACTTTCTAATAGATTATCAGGATAGAAATACATTGGATAAGGATTTTTTAATAAAACTCCACTTCGCCTACTAATTCTAAGATAACCGTCAGGTTTTTTCCATACTATTTTATCTCTATATTTAAAACCTGCATTTTGAAATATTTTTATAACATCAGCAACAATTGGATATTTTACGCCATCAACAAGCATATCATCAATATTGAGAGCAAATATTCTGCCTTTCTGTAATACTCTAAAAGACTCTTCTGCAACTCTTCGTAATACGCCTAAATATTGATCGTAATTTTCGAATAAATCTTGGTAATCAAAAGGTGCATTAAAATATGGTGGGGAAGTTACAACTAAATGGATTGAATCATTTGAAAGCTCTTCCATACTCATACAATTTCCAAATATTACTTTATGATTAGTTTCCATATTTAACTACTCCTTACATTTACGATAATAATTGTGCCTGCGCCAACTTTCCTGTTGGTTATCATGAAACTCAACTTTTACACACAAATTAATTATTTCTTCAATAGTTCCTTAACTTCGTTCAATTCGTTTATAATATTTTCTTTAGCTTCTTTTTTATCAACTGTAAAATCCATCTCGCTCTGGTTCTTTTCTTTATCGATGATCTTCAGTTTCTTTTTTACGCCTTCGATAGTGTATCTCTGGTTGTAGAGCATGTGTTTTATCTTTTTCAGAAGTTCGATATCGTCAGGATTATAGCGCCGGTTGCGTCCGAATTTCTTTTTGGGATGAACCTGCGGGAATTCTTTTTCCCAGTACCTGAGAACATGTGCTTTCAGGTCCAGCAAGTTACATACTTCCCCGATCGTATAATAATATTTTTTCATCTTTCTGACGCTGATCCGTTATGAATACTATGATTAAATATGAAAATGTTTATAGTTTTACTTCTCTTAATTACAAAATTTCTCATCATACTTTTTCATACCTTCTCTGCGCAAATCTGCGTCTAAACAAAAAACAAATAATCAAAATCATTCCTGCTCCCACAACAAAGACAACAGGAAACCAGAAAAGATATTTTGTAAAGAAAGAATTAGAATTACATTTAATAATCTCTGCTGTGA
>CBDUTJ010000013.1:0-67818 GCA_965370415.1 uncultured bacterium
AATCACGTCTATTTAGCTAAAAAAGATCTAAATTATTAAATTAAAATATTTATTTTGATTGACTTTGGACAAGAAGCTCCGCGTGCTGCGGGAATCGTTCAGCGAACGATTCAACGCAAGCCGCAGAATAACACCTAAACATAAAACCAATTTACTCAGCACGACAGATACTCCGCAGACGCATTGTTATGCGTATTTTACTGTATCTCAACATAATGAAACGCCAAAATTTCTAAATATATTTGCTTATTTACGTCTTGAGGTAAACTGAATATATATGAAAATGAACTCTCACCACGTTCCCCATTATATTTTACAAAATACTTGTTTTTCATTGATTCTTCTTTAATTGATTTCAGTACATTTGTAAAATCTTTATTTGTTACGAAAAATATTAATGCTACTTTAGAATCTCTCCAAGTTAAATACTTCTCAAATAATTGTGAGATTGCTTTATGGAATTCAACAGGCCCGTGCCAAAATTTACATTCTGCAATAAATAAATTGCTGTTGTCTTTGGAGTATTTCATTAATAGATCTGTTTTGCCACTTTTATTAAATGTTTCACCTGTGGCTGTTGTTCCTTCATATCTAGTTTCAAGGATGAATAAAAATTGATCTCTCAAACCTTCTTCATCTTTATTTAAATATAGAGATGGCTTTTTTTCCATATTTTTGCCAGCTTCAAATATGATTTTCAATATGTCATCATACATTTCATGGCTCATAGTAGGAACGGAAGAAAGTTCTTTATCAAGTTTTGAGGGTAGTTCTGGAATAATTCTCTTTTTGATTGATGGAACAGAAAATATTGTTTCAGTAGATTTATTTGATTTCACATTTATTGCTTCAAAAAATTCATTATCTTTTAAATAACTTGATTTAATTCTATCAAACTCTGATTCAATTAATGCTTTAAGATTTTTATTCCCTTCTTCAGCATTTCTATTGACGTTTTCAAGATTTGTGAAAGTTTCATTAAATCTTTTTTCCTTAAGTTGGTTAAATAATGAAGGATCTCTTTCTTTTATAACAACTGTAAATGAAATGGTTGAGTTTGCTTTATCAATTTCAACATCAAATGTTCGACTGGTAAAAGGATTTGGGCATATTTTGAATAATAATGGTGATCCAGAATAATTATATTGTATCTTAAATTGAAAAAATTCTGTATCTATAAATATATCATAATCTTTGATTGATTTTACTACTCTATCAAGTTCAATAATATTTTCCGTTTCCTTTAATATTGAAATTTCTTCAAATTTGTATTTATCAAATAAATATTGTTTATACTTTTTCTCATCCACAGCTAGAATATATTTTGTATCGGTTGTTTTAATTTCATTCTTCAACTGGGATTTGAAATCAGAAATAAATTCACTCCAATTAATATCGCTGAAAATTCTAAGATTCAATTTTTACTCCTAAAATACGCATAATGTTCGAGTGCGCTGCGGAATCGGAAGATTCCGCCCAGACAGACCAACCAAAGTTTGAATCGGAACGATTCGAACGAGACAAACCACGAAACTGAACCGCAGGCACTTTTGTTATACACCCAAAAGTCAAGGTAATCTCATCCTTTTCATACGTTGTTGGAAATATTGTTTTTCTTCTTTTTTTATTCGGTTTTCATCTGAAAGCTCAATGTATTCAAAACCATTTTTTATGGGTTTTCTACCACCCATTCTCACAAAGTAAGAATGAATCTCTTTAAATCCGATTTTGTGATTTGCATAGTTTCTTTTACTTAATCCGTATAATGCTTGTAAACCATAAAGTGCATCTAAAAATTCTATTCGAGGTATTGATTTATCTTGAATTTTAGCCCAGCATTCACTAAATATTTTTCTCATTTCTTTTTTGTTTGTATGATAGTAATATTGAAAGCAAGCAGATTTTTGAACAGTTACTGAGCGAGAATATATAAGCTTTTTTAGTATCGGTAAAACAGATTTATAACCATAGCCTTTTTGATATCTCTTTGGAATATAATATTTGCTTAATGAACCTACTATCACTTGTTCAATTGGAGAAGAGTATTTTATATTTATAGTTTCAATTGATTGTGCTTTATCTATTAAATCACTTAAATAATCTAATTTCTGTTCTTCTTCAATTAATGCCAAGTTGACAATGTAAAATTGTAGACGATTAATTTCACTAAGATTTTGATTATTTGCCTGAGAACGGATGTATCCAATTGCTGCTTGATTATTGTTAAATGCAATATTTACTAAAATTTTGAAAGCAGAGATTCTTAAGAATTTATCAATATCATTTTTATACACGTAAATATAAAAATCTACAATTTTATCAATTTCTTGATCAGTTTCGTCATAATAATAAAAACTTACAATAGAGCTTCTTGTCTCTGACTCTCGTTGCGGTTTAATATTACCTTTGATATCTCTTTGGAGAAATTTTTTATAGTCACTGATTAGTTTTTCTTTTTCATTTTTCCACCTATACATTGTTCCTTGTTTATTTTCAGGTTCCATTATATTATCCTTGTTCTTTGCCATACTTTGTTTAAACCAAGAACCCAATTCCTCATTATCAGCAATTAGAGTTATTAAGTGTGTTAGAAAAAATATCAATAAAACAAATTGCATTTTTTTCATTTTAATAATCCCCTACTATGTCTAAAGTATTAGGGTGTATAATGTTCCGTGTATGCTGTGGGATTCTACAGATACACCTGTTAGCAGCTTTTTTCATTTCAACAACAAACATTTTTTCACTGCTTCAGTTTTGCCATTCACTTTCAATTTGTATAGATAAACACCTGAACTTATTGACTTACCTGATTCATCAATACCATTCCATATAATTGAATACGAACCTTTTGTAAATTCATTTTGAGCTAAAGTTTTGATTTTCTGACCTTTGATATTGTAAACTACAAGTTCAATTTTAGAATTATTTTGGATAGAGAACTCAATTGTCGTTGTTGGATTGAAAGGATTTGGATAATTAGATAATTGAATATCATCAATTGAAGATTGGATGTTATCGATAACTATTCCAATGGATTGTTCATAATAAAATGCTCCCATATCGGCAAATGTTCCGTCGGGATCGGGAGGTGAATTTGGGTCTCCGGCGTCGATACAGGGAGACATTGTAGAATCGGGAATTGGAAAATTAGCCCAGGTTAGATGGAAATCTCCATTTTGGGGATCTGCAAATAAAGGATTATCATCAATGTTACCTTCTCCTTCCCAACCTCCTTGGATATCAGAGAATGATACCTGAACTGATGAATTTGATGAAAGATAGATTTCGTCAGGTGAATCATTCCATAAAATACAATTCTGAAAATATGGATCTGAAAAAAAACAATATATTCCACCACCATCAGAACCAGCAGAATTTTCACTTATCGTTGTATTTATAAATTCAGGATAAGAAAATTTACCGCAATAAATACCTCCTCCGAAATTATCTGCAGAATTATTCGTAACCGATACTTTTTCAAAAGTAGGACTGGAATTACTAAGATAAATTCCACCACCATTTGAAGCAAAGCCGTTAATAATTCTCAAATTCTTAATTGTAGATTCTGTCAGATTAGTGATCGTAAATACACGATTTTGATGATTAGCATCTAAAATAGTCTCTCCATTTTCCGCACCAATAATGGAAACATAATTTGTCGCGCAATGAATTTGTATCGGAAAAGATTCACCATTGGTAGATGAACTGTAAGTTCCAGCTGAAATAAATATTGAATGAGTTTGTAAACTGTCGGCATAGATCATATCGATGGCAAATTGTATTGTCTGTAAAGGATCATCCGGTGTAAGACCGGAATTTGAATTATCACCATCTACCGCCACATAAAGGTCACTGTTTACTTGATTGTATCCATAAGCATGTAGAATATTAAAAGAAAAATTATCGATCGGATACGCATGGATTTCAGTCGGGTAATACACTGTGAAAGTATCGACAGAGACATAAATTATATTAGAATAAACATATTCAAAATATAGGTCATTTCCAAGATTGTTTGATGATGTATTTGAGTAAATATTACAACGATTGTTATCGTCAAAATTAATATCCTCTCCAACCCAATATATACCACCACCAGTACCTGCATTATTATCTTTAATAGTAACATTTGATAAATATATACTATTAGGATACCCGCAACCACTGGCAATTCCACCACCGGCATATCCTACTGAATTATCAGAAATGATAACATTAGTTAAATGCGGATGAGAATTTGATTCTTCGCAGAATATCCCTCCACCTTTATAAGATTCGTAATTATCGGTAAGAGTGATATTATTAAAACTCGGACTACTATACATATCACAGAAAATTCCACCACCTCTTCTGGCATTACCATTCCTGATTGTAAGATTTTCTACTACTATCGAATCATATTCTTTCGGACAATGTAAAATTCGATTTGATTCTTCACCGTCTAAAATAGTGAATCCCTGTTCTTCTCCCTGAATAGAAATATAATTTTTGCAAATTAGGGGATAGAATTCACCTGTTTGGGAAGGAGAATATGTCCCGTTCGCTATATGAATTGTATAAGATTCTTCATTAATGGATTCAATTTTCAATAAAGCATAATTGATTGAAAGAAGCGGGTCATCTGCGGTTAAACCGGTGTTGTCATTAGAACCCGTATGACTTACATACAAATCTTCATTTACCGGTTCAAATTTTGAATTTAAAATATCATAAGTGAAATTTCCCGTCGGATATGCAAAATAATCGGTTGGTTCTGAAACTGTGAAAGTATCGACTATGACATTTATTATTGGGCAATTATAATAAGCATTTAAATCGGTGCCTGAAGGTGCTGAATTTAAAAAGATATTACACCGATTTTCCGGATCAAAAATTAAATTAGAATTATCATAGCAGTAAATTCCTCCTCCTGTAGATTTGATAGCAATATTTCTGCTTATGGTAACATTTTCTAAATTTATTATGGAATTATCATGACAATAGATACCACCACCAGAGTAACCTGTTGTGTTTTCAATGATGATAACATCTTTTAAATATGGACAGGATTCTTTACAGAAAATACCGCCACCATCAAATCTTGCAGAATTTCCTTTGATTATAATATTTTGCAAAGTCGGATTAGAGTATTTCATATATATCCCACCGCCTCTGCCGGAAGTTCCGGAAAGTGCTTGAGATTCTCCATTAGTAATTGTAAATCCACATAAAACGGTAGTAGATTCCTCAATGTATTCAATAATAACCACGCTTCCATCTTGATTCCCATCTATGATTGTCTGTGAAATGTAAGCTGTATCTTGGGTTGTAAGAAACAGTGAAGCAACCGTAATATTCTTTCCATTGTAATCTATATTCTCAACATAATTTCCAGGTTGAACTAACACAGTATCGGCATCTATAGCTACATTAATACCGGCTTGTATTGTTGGTTGCTCTGCTGGAATATTTATTATCAATGCTGATAAATACAAAACAGAAAATAATCCCCAAACTGTCATTAATATTTTCACTTTCTCCTCCTTTTAAAGTTGCTGCTAATGTTTGGCAGCTGCCACGCTCTACCTGCTTTTCTTCTTGCTTGGCTGTGGAGCTGTTTGTTAGCAGCATCTTTCTCATTTCAGTAGCAAACACTTTTTTACTGCTTCGGTTTTACCATTCACATTTAATTTATAAAAATACAAACCTGAACTTACTGAATTTCCCGATTCATCATCACCATTCCAGAGAATTGAATGAGTACCTTTATCAAATTCATTGTTAGCTAGATTTTTAATTTTCTGTCCTTTAATATTAAAAATTGAAATATCAATATCAGAATCATTTTGAATCGAAAATTCAATTGTTGTTGTGGGATTGAAGGGATTGGGAAAATTATATAATTGATAATTTTGAATTAAAGCAATTTCTTCATCTATTATGCTTATTCCATTTTCGTTATAGGCAACTAAACCACCTCCTCCAGTATAATTGGTAGCAGTAATCCACTTAGTTCCATCCTCATCAATTACAACATTTTTAACATAATCTGCAGGCATACCAGAATTAGAATTATCATAAAAAGTCCAATCATTACCATCAAAACGAACTAAACCACTGTACATTGTACCAAGCCATTTTGTTTGGTTTTCATCAATTGCTATAGAAAAAACACAATTATCAGGTAATCCAGAGTTATTTGTATTATAAATGGTCCAATTCGTACCATCAAAATGTACCAGACCTTCATATTGGGTACCAATCCATAATGTGTTATTAATATCTATGGTTATTGATTTTATAGTGTTATCTGGTAATCCGGAATTATTAGTATTATACACTGTCCAGTTTATGTTGTCAAAACATGCTAATCCCCCTTGATTAGTTCCAATCCATTTTTTCCCATCAGCATCAATTGCGATACAGTTGACTCCATCAGAAGGAAGTCCTGAATTAATTGTATTATACAAAGTCCAATTTGAACTATCAATACTTATTACACCTCCACGCTGATCAAAGCCCATAGAGTGCATGCCAACCCATTTTGTATTATCCGATTCAATTACAATACATTTAATATTTTTAGATGTAAGAGCAGAATTTTCGTAATCATATACTGTCCATTCAGAGCCATCAAATTTAATTAAACCATAAAAAAGGGCTCCAAACCATTTCGTACCATTATTTTCACAAGCTATTGCACGAATATCATCCTTAGTTAGAGGTGTATTAGAAGTTGTATAAACAGTCCATTCCGTTCCATCAAATCTTGCAAATCCATTATTTGTTCCAATCCATTTTGAATTATCAATATCAATTGCAAGAGCTGTAGGATGGTTGTTTGGCATTTCTGAATTACTTGTTTCGTGTATAAACCAATTAATATCATCGAAACTACTTAATCCTCCAGTATGTTGCCATGTTATATTTCCAATCCACTTTGTGTTATATTCATCAATTATTATTGATTCAACCGTATTACTCGGAAGATCTGAATTTTCAACATTGTACACTATCCAGTTTGAACCATCAAAACTTACCAGACCAAAGTGTTCAGCCCCAATCCATTTTTTTTCATTCTGATCTATTGCAATTGAATTAACAACGACAGATGGAAGCCCTGAATTTGTAGTATTATATATTGTCCAAATATTATCATCAAAGGTTGCTAATCCACCATAGTGTGTTCCAATCCATTTTGTTCCAATTGAATCAATTACTATTGAAGATATATAATTTGCAGGCAATCCAGAATTGTCAACAGTGTAAATAATCCAATCTAATCCATCAAAACAAGCTAAACCTCCGTTCATATTTTCAAAACCGTGAGTTCCAATCCATATCCTGCCATCCTGCTCAAAAACAACTGGTCCCACATTATTAGCTGGTATTGGTGAGTTATATGTATTATAAAAAACCCAATCATTATCATCAAAAACGACTAAACCATCTAATCGGGTACCAATCCATTTTTTGCCATCCTCATCAATTGTAATAGAATTAATCTGATTATATGTTAGGGGTGTATTTTCACTATTATATACAGTCCAGTTCGTTCCATCAAAACTTGATAAACCGCCATAATTGGAAGTGACGCTGTTGCCAATCCACTTAGTTCCGTTCTCATCAATAGCAATACAAGAAATACTATTAAAGGGCAGACCTGAATTAGCACTATTGTAGAATTCAATTTCTTCTGTCTCCATATTGAGTTTAACGAGCCCACCTTCTGTTCCAATCCAATTGATATTTCCTTCAATTGCCTGACAAGTAACATTATCACCATTGGTGTATTGTACCCATTCTGAGTTTTGAGCTGACAATGAAAAGGATATTAGGATAATAAAATAAAATAATAACCTGATCTTTAACATTTTATCCTCCAAAAGTTGCTGCTAACGGCGGCGTGCCACGTCATCTTGCCATGAGCATTGGATATGATTTTTCATATCCTGATGCGATTAGTAAGATGATAAAAGACGAGCAAATCAAAGTCGAGGGTTGCTGATTTGCAAGTCCCCGTGGACGTAGTATTAAACGATATTCCGCTTCGATACGGTTGCGAGTCTTTTTTAGTGGCACGCCGCCGTTAATCAACATGGAGCGAAGCGGAATGTTGATTAATGGTTGGCAGCTGCCACGCTCTACTTGCATTTCTTCTTTGTTGGCTGTGGAGCTGTTTTTTAGCAGCATCTTTCTTATTTCAATAATAGACATTTCTTAACGGCTTCAGTTTTTCCATTTACATTCAATTTGTAGAAATAGATTCCTGAACCGACTCGCTTATCATTAGAGTCCTTGCCATTCCAGATTACTGAATGATGTCCTACTGATAGTTGATCGCTGATAAGTGTTTTCACTTTCTGCCCTTTGATGTTGTAAATGTCGAGAGTCACAAACGAGGATCCGTCTGAGCCGGACATAGCGTTTTGTGTTACAAAAAAGCTGATAATTGTAGACGGATTGAAAGGATTGGGATAGTTATGCAGGTCTGGTTCCCATGGAATAATCTCATTTTCGTCGGATTCCAATAATCCATCTAAAGATATCACAGCAAAACCACTTCTACTATTACTTGTAAGTAGATTGTCATCAACTAATATCATCTTAATAATTCGTCTGCAGCCACGATAATTATTCACTAAAATAGGTGTAGTGGGATTTGAAATGTCATAGATAAACAACTCATTCCAACTTGCATCAGCAATTATTAGATCATTACCGTCTATTATAACCGGAGCAGTAAATTCAGAATCTTCATGAGGTTGAATAGAAGTAATAAACATAATGGAAGCAGGATTTGATATATCCAATAAGATAACTCCACTTTCAGCGGAAACATAAAGAATATTATCATTTATTTTCATCCCACCCACAAATCCGTCGATAGAATAAAACTCAACCAACTCTGGAATTTCCGGATTTGTGAGATCGATTATTTTGATTCCCTGCTGAAAGATTGCATAATATACATACCCGTTTTTTGCTTCCTCAGCCGTTTTCAAACCAAAATCATAATATCCGCTGATTTCAGATATTTCAAAAGGATTGTCGATTGAATAGAACTTAATCTCAGCAGAGTCAAATTCAATGAGGATATCTTCCATAGTCAATAATTTATCGCCACCTGGAATTGATTCAAATGTGCTCAGTAATTCAGGTTCAAGAGGATTGGATAAATCATAAGAATAGATATTAATCCAATCTTTTGCAAACAAAACATCATTCCATAATGTAAAACTATAAATATCATCTTCAGCATTGGGAAACTGAAGATATGTTGGTTCTTCCAAGTCCGAAAGATCAACTATGCCAGCCATTTCATTGTGATCATAACTAATATACACAGCATTCTCATATAAATCCATATCTGCTGGAACGGATAGCAAATTACAACTGCCAATGCATTTTTCTTCTAAGGGATTAGAAAAATCTAATATTTGCATTCCTTCCCATCTTGTAATATCAAAAGCAATCTCATCAGAAACTATAAAGCCTTCAATAATTGCCCAGCTATCATACATTCCCAATGGATAAAGTTCAAAATTTTCGGAAATCTGATATACATCGATTCCTGAACCATGCGAATATAGTATATTTTCTTCTACAACAAGTGGCATGCCAACCCCTTCTTGAGATGATAACTGTAACGGTTCCAAAGGATTGCTGAGATCAAATATATTTAGGCAATTTTGTTCTGCGTTTATATATAATTGTTCTTCATTTATGATAAAATATTCTGAGTATGACGGGAGTTGACCGACCTGTGTGATATTATTAATATCTTCAATATTGAATATGTTTAAACCACCTTCGAAATACTGAACATAAGCAGCAGGCCAAACAACATCAATGAGAATCGACCTCCAAAACTCTTCGTAATGTGCTTCGATAATTGGTGATTGTGGATTGGATACATCTACAAAATATAGACCTCCCTGACCACAAGCAGCATATAACATCTCATTTTTCACTGAAAGTGAAACACACCAATCAATCACAGGAATCATAGAAAGATGAATAGGATTTTCGGGATTTGAGACGTCAAAAATATCAATACGACCACCACCACCTATGTAGGCAATATCATCCTGTACAACAAAATCCTGAGCTATGGAATACATATTCGTTGTTGAAATTAATTCCGGGTTTCCAGGATCGCTGACATTTAATATACTCATTATATTCAACTCTAATAAATACAAATTATCGCCAATTAATACTCCATCAACTGAGATATATTCAGCATGATAGTGCCCAATTTTATGGAAAACTGCATCCATATTAGAAAAACAGGTAAGCAGAATAAAAATTAATATTGTTATTTTTTTCATCTTTTTCCTCACTATTTAAAGTTTAATTCATATGACCAGTGGTTGATTTTGATTTTCATAAGTCCTTATTTTTCAACCACTGTGTCATCTTGAACTAAACTGAAACAATGTCATATGTGCCCTTTCCTGTAGTCATATGATACTATTTCATTAACAGGCATTTCTTCATTGCAATTTTCTTGCCATTTACTTTTAATTGATAAAAGTAAATTCCGCTGGAAACAGGTTGGTTGTTTTCATCAGTTCCATCCCAAATAATTGAAGATTGAAGATTGAATATTGAATATTGTCTAATTTGTTGAGCCTTGAGATTATAGATTATCAGTTCAGTGTTTTCGGTGTTTTCGGTGTTTAATTCAAATGAGATCGTGGTAGACGGATTGAAAGGATTAGGAAAATTATTTAATATAGTTGCATTTATTTCTGTTAATTCATTATTTGAAGCAGATGTTAAATTTGTTGCTAAAAACACACCTATATCTGTTCCAACCATAAAATTGTGGGTATATATTGGATAAAACTCAAAGCAATAAACATCATTAATGCCGAGTCCTGCCCCAATCGATTGAACTTGCCCCCATTCTTCAGGTTCAACCAAATATAATCCACCTCCATCTTTACAGCCAACAACTAAAAACCCTTCATATTCATAAATTCTATTGGGATAATAAAGCATATTTATGGAAGTAAGACCTGTAATTTCCCCGTTTTCATACTCTACTCTATAGACCATATTTACATATCCACCGTCACCACAGGCAAGATATACTTCATCACTATTAGGATAGTTACGAACATAGATGTCATTAATAACAAGACCGACATAAAATGAGTTGAAACTTCCATCATTTTCAATATAGATATCATAGTCAGCAGCAACAAAGAGAGTTCCATCACCATTTTCTTCAACATCTGTAACTTGCATAGAATTAAAGAAATCTATCGTTGTCCATTCATCACCATTTGACGAATAGAGAAGTCCTCCCTCTATTGTATAACCATAACCATAATAAAAACCGGAAGATAGCTTTTTCACAAAATGAGGGAAAAAGTGCCAACCTATCAATTCAAATTCTTGTGTTGCAACATCAAATTCATATAAACCATCACTATTGCTACCACAACCAAATGCACAAAAAATTCGATTATTTTGATTATCCGGAACAATTGAGACAGCTCCAAGATTAGATGCAAAATTGAAAATGTTTAAAGAATCCTGGTTGGTAAAATAGGCTAATCCTCCATCCATTCCTGGTAAAGCAAAAAGTAAACCGTATTCGGAAATCCCCGGTATTGATGAGAATTTCATATCTGCAACAGGTCTATCGATCATTGGATACATTTCATCCCAATCTCTGATTTGGGAAAAGAGCGCTGAATGGAATAAACATAAGATTAGAATAATGAAATAGATTATTCTTTTTTTAGACAAAAAATTACTTAACAGCATAATAGCCTCCATTCTTGGTTAAAAAAATTATTATATTTTTAAGTAGAAAAAATAAATATCTTATTTCTACACCCTAATTACAATATTAATAATCTTCTATTTTAAACAACCAAGTTGCTGCTAATGTTTGGCAGCTGCCACGCACTTTCACTTTCTCTTCTTGCTTGGCTATGGAGCTGTTTGTTAGCAGCTTCCTTTTCATTTCAATAATATACATTTATTCACTGCTTTAGTTTTGCTGTTAATATTTAATTTGTACAGATAAACACCAGAACTAACTAATCTTCCAACTTCATCATCTCCATTCCAGATTATTGAATGATCACCTTTAGAAAATTCATCGTATGCTAAAGTTTTGATTTTCTGTCCTTTGATGTTATAAACAGATAAATCAATTTTGTTGTTATTTTGAATTGAAAAACTAATTGTTGTTGTTGGATTAAAAGGGTTTGGATAATTTGATAAATTTGTGTTTAAACTAATTATATTAGTTTCATTTATCTCAGAATTATTGTCTTGGATGAAAAGGTAAAAACCTGAGTTGCCCTCTAAAACTGCATCAAATAAATCATCATCGTTTATGCAAGAAAAGTCAATAGAAGAATTATAACCAACATTCACATTTAAAAAATCGTCCTCAATTACCTCAAATTCATATGAATTGATTTCAATTTGTTCAAGATGTCGAATAACACCTGACCACGTACCAATAAATAGATCAAATTTTCCATCATCATCAATATCTATTATTTTTGGACTTGCTTGCCATTGACCATTAATCTCAGATCCTAAGCTTATTGTTGAATGTTCAAAGTTGTAAGGATCATTTTCAGATTGAATAAATAATGAGATTGTGCCTTTTTCATCTCCTAAAAGCATATCAAGTACTCCATCATTATTTAAATCAGCGAAATCAAAACCAACTCCCCAAAACTCAAATTCTCCAATAAAATCAAAATCATACGAATCTGGTTCGCATTGTTCCCAAATTGTTTGATCTATAATCATATCCATTAATCCATCTTCATCAAAGTCATAAAATTTAATTATTGTTGCTTCATCTATTCCATTAAATTGTTCATCAAGAAGCTCAAATTGATACGAGCCAAAGTAATCTTGTTCATAGAGATGAATTGTTGGATTATTTGCTGTGAATAAATCCATTTCATCATCATAGTTTAAATCAATGAAAGTATGATTTACTCCGTTTATGTTATGAAATTCTACTATACTATCATCTAACAAATAAAATTCATTTGGGTTTTCGATTGATTGTTCTAAAATAAAAACTCTTTCTTCTCCACCTGGTTGTCGTATGATGTAATTCAAGCGACCATTTTGGTTAAAATCTTTACAATAAAGGTTTTCTCCATAATAGGAAAATTGGATACCTGGCGTTAGATACTGATTTATGTTTAGAAAGTTATCATCAATTAAGGTTAGTTCAAATGTGTTTTCCATTTCTTGCTCAAACCTATAAATATCAATATAATTGTCTACGTTATCTTGAATTACAATATCGTAAAGACCATTATTATCAATATCTATTATTTGAGGAATGAAAAGAGATTGGATATCAGGGAAAATATTATTTTGAATCAGCTGCAAATCGAAACTATCCGATGTTTGTTGTTCAAAAATGTCATAATGATAACCTACGCCATACTCACGAGTTATTATAATACAATCATAAAGCCCATTATTATTCATATCTGAGAAATTTGACATACCCCGCCAATCATCAATATTATAATTATTTATTACAATAGTAAAGTCAAGAGAGTTAATTGTTTCCTCTTCTTCAAGTATCCAATTACCATATTGGCTATAAATCATTTCTCGAAGACCATCGTTATCTAAATCTGAAAATACTGGTATATACCTACTATGTAAACAATCTTGAAAATTTCTTTCAACAATTTCTAATTCATATGAATCAGGAGTAATTTGTTCCCACCGATCTGTTGGAAGACTCCAGTTACTATTGAGAACATCGAGTAATCCATCATTATCCAAATCAAGAATAATAAAATCTACGTATAGACCTGAACGACCCCAACCATCATTTGTTGTTTCAGTAAAAGTTTGGCATTGCAAAAAACTAGCAAAACCAATAATCAGTAATATAAATAATTTTCTCATAATTCATCCTCCAAATTTTTTAAGTTGCTGCTAACGGCGGCGTGACACGTCAGATCGCCATGAGCAGTGGATTTGAGCTTGCTCAAACTCCTGCTGTGATTAGTGAGCTGATAAGAGACGAGCAAATCAAAGTCAAGGGTAGTCGATTTGCGAGTCCCCGTGTACGCATTTTTAAACGATGTTCCGCTTCGATACGGTTGCGAGTTTATCATAGTGTCACGCCCGCTTTAACCAACATGGAGCGAAGCGGAATGTTGATTAATGGTTTGAGCCTGCCACGTTCTTCTTGTTTTTCTTTCAATCTGAATGTGGAGGCTTTTGTTAGCAACATCGATCTTAGATACAATAATACGATCAATGTTAATATTTATTTTTCTTACTAAAGTCACTTTTCCCTTTTATGATTTTTAAAAGATTTATTTTCAGTAGAAGTTGGGATGTTATCTCTCTCTTCCGTTGAAGCAGTTACATAATAGAATTTCTTATCTGTTCCCGTAATGTTAGAAGTCCAAGTTTGCCGATTACGGGTTTCATCACTGATATTCTTTTTTGTTTTCGTATTTTGTTTTCGGGATGAATTTAGCTTGGTTACAGAAGTATCACTGGTCGTTGTTCCAAAAGTTCCTGAACTACTGATATCAACAAACTGTCCATAAGGATCATCCGAAGCAAAGATTTTATAAGAATTAGCACTTGTTACTTCATCCCAAGAAAGTACAACATTACCACTGTTTGTTTCAATGCTTATATTAGTAGGTGAGCCTGGTGGTAACTCAGAGCTTTGAATGATTAAACCGATTCGATTTCCAACATCATCATAAGTATAAGAAATTATAGTTCCATTACCGTAATCGACATTTGTTAACCGGTTGAGATTATCATATTGATAAGAGATATTTTGTGAAAAAATTGTTAAAGGGTATATCAATATGATAAAAATTAATAAAGTATAATATTTCATTACTATTTCCTCCTTGTTATTGACGCTTATCTTTTAAAATCTCCAATATTCGATCACATAATTTAATTTTCATTAAAGATTCACTTATATCGGTTCCTAAAATCTTTCTAATGGGATCAACAAATGTCATACGTCTACCATTTAACAGATAATCAATAGCTTCGTCCAATGTCGATTCCCCTTCTACAACTTCTAGTGCTAGTCTATCAATATCCCTTTTTGCTGAGTCCAGTATTCTCTTTTGCGATTTAGAAATTTCAAAATAGGCGACCGTATAATTAATAACATCTCCAGCTCCAGATACATTCCCAGCAACTGACATTATACCAGTTAATAATGGATCGTCATCTTCCATGGAATCAAGACCCTTTGGATCAATATTAATCAATGGATTATTCCCGGCATAAGCATACAAATTCACATCCCAAATCGGATCTTCAGAAATAAACCTTCCGATTTCAGGATCAAAGTATCTTGCTCTCATAAAATATAAACCATTTTCTTCATCCATTACGCCAAATTGCCCAACAAAGCGGAAAGCATTATCATCCTCTTCTTCTTGTTCCAAAACCTGTCCAAAAGGGCCATAAGAATATTTATGAGTAAGAATACCATTTTCATCTGTCATCGCAATGGTGCTTCCTATTGAATCATATTGATAGTAACGAGTATTATTATTGTTATCAATACGAGAAACAAGTCCTAAACCATAAATGTAATAATTCATAACATTCCCATTCTCGTCAGTTTCCATTAGAATATTACTCATCTGCCCATTTATATCAAGAACATATCTTGTTGTAACACCGTTTTTTGTAGCCGTGCGTCTATTACCAAAAAGGTCATAAACATAATTCGTATTATTTATATCAATATCAGTTAATCTGTCCAAAACATCCCAGGTATAATTTGTTGTCGTAAAGCCTATTCTTTGAGTCATATTTCCGTTTACATCATGACTGAAAGACGCGGAACCAGCAGATTGAATTCTATTGGCGTTATCATAAGAATACGATTCATTCAAATCAAGTAAAACAGGTAATGGATAAGGTTCAGTAATGTCCTCTGAAAGGTGGTTTCCAATCGCATCAAGAACATAGCCGTAATCACAGATTAATCCTTGTGGACCTGTTGTAGTATAATTAGTTAAACGACTATTGTTATCGTAATCATAATTTGTTGTACATCCATTTGGATTCTGTATTTGGTATAAAGTTCCATCTGCACGATAAGTATATGTTGTTGTATTCCCGTTCCAATCCGTTACAGAATTTAACTGGTTGTTATCATAATATGTATAATTAACTGTTTTATTATCAGGATAGGTTATGCTTCCAATGTTGTTTGCATCATCATAAGTGTATTGAACAACATTCTCATAATAATCGGTGTAATATAATAAACGATTTAAGCCGTCGTAAGAATTCAGCCAAATGTCTCCGTTATTATCAGAAAGGTGAACTAAGTTGTTATTGTCATCATAAGATAGACTTCCATTTATAGCGCCTCCAGACAAATTATTTAATTTGCCTTGATTGTCGTATGCATAATTAATGGTTTGACCATCCGGTTTGATTTTTGTTTGAATTTGACCATTATCATAATAATTAAAGCTTGTCTGTTGCGAAAGTGGGTTACTAATTGTAGAGACTAAATCCATATCGTTATACGACATTGAGGTTGTTTGACCTGATGTAGATATTGATGTAAGATTGTCATTAGAATCATAATCATAATTTGTGGTTATATTAGCAGCATTAGTCACCGTATCTAAAAGATCATTATTCAAATATGAATAAGCTGTAGTTTGATTATTTGCATTTATCTTACTTGTTAAGCGACTTATATCATCACAATCATAAGATGTTGTATGCCCTAAATTATCGATTATACTGGTAACACTACCATATTGATCATAATAGTATGATGAAGTTTGAGATAATGGATCATTCACTTGATTAATCGTTCCGTCAGAATTGTAATTAATACTCATCGAACCAAAAGGAGCGGGTTTGTTTATTGATGTAATATTTCCATAACTATCATAACCATATTGATATTGTTTTCCTCTTGGATCTGTGTAATTAGTTACATCATTAAAAACATTATATTCGAATTGATGAATTATGCTGTATGGTTTTTCAATTGATTCAGCATTTCCTATTATATCATAGTCTATCATTGTATCATAATTATTTCCGTCAGTGATAATTGTTGGTTTAGTTGGATTAGATGTGTCGCCATAGTAATATGTAAAATTACTACCGGTTGTTAGTATGCTTTGAATTAAACCATCTATTTCAGAAGTATATCCATAATCTTGGATTATCCCGTTTGCATCAGTAATTCGTGTTGCTGTAGGAACACTGTTATATCCATAGTCTACGGATATAAATTGACCTGTAGAGCCAATATTTTGAGAAATAATTTTCTTATTATTATAAGAATTAGTGATTATATTATCTTCTGGTAATTGTATTTGTGTCAATAAGTGGTCTTCTCGATGGTCGGTATCATAAGAATAAGTAGTATAATGTCCAACAGCATCCGTAAATTGTATTAGATTGTTATCATTATCATATTCAAACTGAATATTACGACCAATCGGATCTGTTACCTGATAAATTAATTGTTCCTTTCCTGCTTCAGTATGGTAGGTAAATATTAGTACTCTTCCTTTCGGACCTATTACAGATGTAAGTCTTCTCTCTGCTTCCGGTATATATGAGCAGGTTATAGTATTGTTATTTCTATCAGTAATTGACGTTAAAAATGCCGTTTCATCTGTAGTGGGATTTAGGATTTCAAAAGTATAAACAACTTGATTTTTCTTCTTAATTTCATAAGTATCTGAAATTTTTATCAACTCATCATATACACCTAATGTTATCGGTTCCAATGTACTATTGTCATATATATGTATCGTTCCACCGGGCCAGAAAACAAAGATCAATACATCTGATTCAAAGATATATGCACTATAATTATGACTCCATCCTGGTCCCAAAGAATTAATTGGGCACATTAACCGGGTTGAATAAGAGTTATAAGTATGAGCAAAATCAAGAGACATTCTGCCACTTGGGATAGAAAAACTTGTTTTTGTATAATGATTAAAATTTCCATTTTGAGGATTAATACCATATCCTGCTGAAGGTTGTCTTTCATTCCAGGGACGCATCGCTAAATTACCACTAAGTGAAACATAAGCAAGAAAACCCCAGTCAATATAATCCGCATTAAAAGCATTGTTTCTTTCAATTTCACTTGTAGTATAGAAATTGTCATTTACAATAGGATTTCCAGAATCAAGGTAAACATAATACATTTTTACTAATTCAGTGTGTGGTGATCCGAAAGCATATCCAGTTATACCTTCATAATCCCAGCCTGCAATAATCTTATTATCTTTATCTGTTTCATCTGTGGTATAATAATGTCTGTTTTCGCTCGGAATGCTATTTTCACTTCCTTTATATAATCTGAAAATATTTACCAGATCAGTTGTATCAAAAGGATATAGTGATAAATAACCTTCGGTTTTTTCATAGTTATAGCCATCTGAATTTGCTTGAACTAAATGACTATCTGCAGTGCAATAAAAATGATCCATGTCTCCCGGATGATATGCTCTGTAAATAGGAACCCAATCAGGTTCATCAAGTTTTGTTGGTGAATATGTGAAAGTGCTAACTGATGATACAATGGAATCACCATTTGCGAAAAAGCCTTTTACCTTCCAATAATAGTAATTCTCAGAAAGCCAATTTCCACAAAGCTCATACGATGTTCCGTAAATATCCTCAAATACTGAATGCCTGTCTGCAATTTCCGGTGAACCAAATCCTTCATTATTGTCTACTATCAATTCGTAGTGATTTGCACCAACTTCAGTCCAACTAAAGATAATTTCTGATGTAGTTATTGTTTCATCTATTGTGGGGGTCAATAAACTGATTACTGATGTATGAAAATTATATCCTTCTACCCATTGAGGATCATTTATCAAAGTTCCATTATTAGCATATTGAGTTTTATCATAAGCCACATTTCCAATGCCTTCATTAAAATCCCAGTAACCTACTAAATCTGTTGTATCTGCAGGATTGTTCATGTTAAGTTCACGATATATTCTTTCTTGGATTTCTTGCTGTGACAAAGCTCGTTTCCATATTCTGACTTCTTCAATCAATCCGTCAAAATGGTAATTGCCAATTGAATATATTGAAGCGCCTATTAGAACTTTTGAATTAGAATTGTAGATACTACCTGTTTGACCTAAACCTGTTCCTCTTTCTATTCCATCTACAAATATTCTTATTGTATTATCAAAAACATTATAGATTCCAGCTAAATGATAATAGTTATTTAATACTAAAACACTATCAGCAGTAGCATTGAATTCACCATTTATTCCATCACCCGATACAGCAAATAATGCATACCCATTATCCACTCTTAATACCCAACTTCCTCTATTATCTGATTCCGTCTTCCACTTCGAGACAATATGAGCATCAGTAAATGAATCTGCTTTAATCCAAGCTTCTATTGTTATTTCATCTTGAATATCAAAGCTATCATCATTTCCACAATCGACATAATCATCATTACCATCAAAATCAAGAGCGTATTGACCTGAAGAATGGAACATTGTTTTACTTCCAACTTCACCCCAGTTATCTTCTGAATCTTTAAATCGGACAAAGATAGTATGCAATCCTGAATCTAATCCTGTTGTGGATATGTCATTAAGATAAGCTGTAGCTGTTGAACTTCCAAACGATCCTGTTAAAAATGTTCCGTTTCCTTGCCCCGGATCTGTATCTATAAAATATTCTGCTGATATGATCACACCTGAATTCGGATTTCCTACATTTAGAAAAACTGCTGTTGATTCACCCCAATTATTATCTGAATCTTTGAAACGAACATAAACAATATGTGTACCAAACGAAAGCCACGAAGTTGAAATTCCTGATAATGAAGCAGTAGCTGTTGTACTTCCGAATGTTCCTGATAAAGATGTTCCGTTTCCTTCTCCCGGATCTGTATCAATGAAGTATTCAGCGGAAGTAATTATACCAGAATCAGGATTTCCTACGTTCAGGAATATTGCTGCCGGTTCACCCCAATTATCATCAGAATCTTCGAAGCGAACATAGACAGTATGAGTTCCCAAAGAAAGTTCAGAAGTTGAAATTCCTGATAATGAAGCAGTAGCTGTTGAACTTCCGAATGTTCCTGATAAAGATGTTCCGTTTCCTTCTCCCGGATCTGTATCAATGAAGTATTCAGCTGATATGATTGTATTTGCAAAAGAAATTATTGGAAAGATACAAATAAATAATAAAATTAGCATTATTTTCATTTGGTGCTCCCTTGTTCTTGAAAGAATTTAGATTTATTTTATTTGACCGGTTGCTTCAATATCAAATGTCTCCCCAGGATAAACCGATTCCGGAGTTATTTGAATATCCATTACTGTTGGATAACCTGATCCCCACTGCTGAGGTCCTCCGTAAATTCCCATATCATTTCGAGTTCCGTCTAGGTCTTCGTATTCAAAACCTGTAATGCCGGAATCAATGCAAGGTGAACCTGATTGGAGATAATAGTTAGATTCAACTAAATCAAAAAATATTGGATCTTGATAAATGTTATTACTCCCCGTGTTTACTCCGCTTGTATTAGTTACATTGTTATTAAAACAATTATAATCAAGTGTTCCCATATAAGAACCACCATTATAATTAATAATTCCATAATTTGTGCTATTTATAATAATATTGCTATAAATATTCGCATAACAATCAGCTGAACCAGAACTAGCTGTCCGCATAGAAATACCTGAAGAACAATTTTGAATTACATTATTTATAATAGTACCTCCGAATGTATTAAAATTGATCGCATAATCAAATGTTATTCCCTTTGAGCAATTTCTAATAATGCAATTATTAACCGTAATATATTCTTCATCAATAAAGATCCCATCAGTACAATTCTCAATTATACAATGTTTAATGATTGGGGTTGAAGCGTATATTTCGATACCCTTATTAGTACATATGATCTTAAGATTTAAAATTGTAACATTTCCGTTGTTAATTTTAATTGCATAACTTGAATTCGTCTGAATAACTGTTGAATTAGGATCAATCCCTTCCAGCGTAATAGCTTTCGAAATACTTATGGATTCCAGATATGTTGCAGGATAAATTAAAATAACATCTCCATCCGCAGAGGCACTGTAAGCAGCGTTAATTGTGTAATATGGACCATTGAATTTATCTACAACAAGAGTTGTAGAAAAGACTGATACTGTGATCAGTATCATAATAACAAAACAAATTAGATTTTTCATTTTTTCCTCCCAATTTTCACTTTCTTATTTTGATCAATCGATTATTTTTTATCATCCTTAACATCTCTTCATTTTAATGCAAATATCACAGAAAAGCTTATTCATTTTACTTTTATTTAAACAAAAAACGATAACAAACTTTTTCATATACCATCCCGTATTATGTTCGGTTATTATTTATCAATCTTTTAATGATTTTTATGAAAATTTAGTCAACTATTTTATTAAAGTAATAATTAATTATATTTTAAATGCTACGATTTTTCCATTTTGTATTTCCTTTTTCAGAAACAAAAAAATCAGCCAATAGCTAAAAAAAGAGTCCGGATATAAAGGAACAACGGGAGATCAATCCCGTTGCTCCAAATAGATCACTTCACCAAAGGGTGGTGTGAAGTTAGCTTTATCAGTTAATATCCACAAAATCGGATAATCAGGTGGCTCCGGAAATGAATCACACTGAGTTTAAAAGATCTAAAATGGAAGATAATTTTGTTTATGTAGTTTTAGATAGAGCAAAATAGACATGCATATTATCAACAGAACGGGGTTTTGAAGGAAAAAGGAAGCCAAATGGCTTCCCTTTATTTCAATAAAATCATCTTCTTAACTTTCTGATAATCACCGGCTTTTAGCCTATAGAAATAGATTCCTGAGCCCTGTTTATTCGCATTCCATGGATAATCATGTTTACTTGCATTTTGTAGCGGAGTGGAAAAATGACAGGTGAACAATTTGTTATGCTGAAGAGTTTATTCTCCGGCAAATTAGTTCTCTTTTACCAATTGGTACAATTAAGCTATCAAATTTTGTATTTTTCATAACTTTATCAATCATTGGTTCAATTGTTTCATAGTGATTAATTGCATTATCCGCTACTATCATAGCATTCTGAATAATTTTTGAATTCTTTAAAAAATGAGAGCGTCTATAATAAAGATTTCAAAATTTCATCCCTGATCTTTTGTAAATTATTTTTTACTTCGACCCAATCACTATAAAAGTAATATTCTCGTATATTCATTGAAGTTCCGTCTTTGAAATAAATAGTAAAATACCAATATCCCAAACTTGTAAAATCTCTGGATTTCACACTTTCCAAATCACCAATATTCTTAATCTTTGAGATATCGATTTCTTTACCATCAGGAAGAATATAAATTTCTAACATAATACATCACTATTTTTTAATATACAAAATTTTTTCCCGTTTATACTGCAAATTTCAACGCCTTCAAAACCATATTTTTTTGCGGAATTCACAACTTCATCGATAGACCAATTCGGACATCCTAATGTACTGAATGCAAGTTTCATTAATTTTTTCTTTTTGAAATGATATGTAATGCATTACCTAATAATATCATGTCTTTGTCCCTTTCCTTGATCGAAGCCTTTTGAACCTTCAGCAGAGACGATTTAATATACTGAAAAGGAGCATTACTGCCAAAGAGCATTCGTTTTGCTCCAAAGTCATTAATTGCCCTGACGATAACCTCAATCAAACCAGGATTGCTGTGTCTTCCCTGCATTCTATCTATATCAAAGAACCAGTTATTACATTGAAGAAGATTATCTTTTTCAGCAAGTAGTTCAGGATATGCAGCTCCACTTAATATGAAAGTAACTTCGGGAAAATTGGAGATCACCTTTGCTGCTGATTTGATATTAAGAGGTGGAACTTTCATCAGCCAGTGATGTTGTCGTTCATCTTCTATTCTTATAGAAAGGATAACAGGAATTTTCTTTTCCTCTACCGCTGAAATTATTTCCAAAAAACAACTATCTCTAAGTTCATACCTGTGATAAGTTGGGAAAAGTCTCAATCCTTTGAATCCCATCCTATCAAAACAAGTCATAAATTCACCTTCCCAGCCGGGAAATGCAGGATTTATAACTGCATAAGGAATAATGGTTTCAGGATATTTACTCGCTGCCTCAGCTACTTCAAGATTGCCTTCCATACAGTCTTTTGCCAATATCGAGTATATCGAATAAACAATAGCTCTGTCAATTCCTTCCTTTTTGAGTAGTTCAATTAACTTTTCAGCAGTTCTATGTTTCAGTTTCCTGAAAGGCCAATCACCAATTCCTATAAAGAAATCAATTATCATTCAAACCACCTTTTAAAAAGTCGTTTTGCGTTACCATAAAGAATCAGATTCTTTTGCTCATTTGTAATTTCAGCTCCTTCGATCTTTCCCAGGTTCGTCCAGAAACCTATATCAGGAAGGTCTGTACCGAAGAGAATCCTTTCCGCACCTAGTTCGTCCACTGCTTTTTCAATCATTCCACTATCAACAATGCCGCCGGACAGATCGATGAGGACATTCGGGAAATATCGAATTGCTTTGATACCACGCTGCCAATCTCCTCCAATATGTGCCATAATGATCGTTACCTGCGGAAACTCTCTGGCAAGCACTGCTATATCGGTTGGTGTTGATTCTCCCTGTAAACAACCTGTTATCTTAAACCAGGCATGCTGGAGAATGGGAATATTATAAAACGCAGCTTTTCCCATTATCGGTCTATACAAAGGATCAGTGCAGACACAACCACACTCCAATTTAATCCCTATCATACCATATTCATTCACAGCAAGATCTATCTCATCAAGCGATTCTTTTTGATATTCGGGATTTACATAGACCCAACCTTGAATATAACCATTTTCACGCTTCATCCATTCATAAACACGAAGGTTATCTCCATGGAACTGCTCCGGTTTTGGCTTATAGGTATTATTACTAGGACAAAGACAGGAAACAATCATCTTTTCCACACCTGCCTTCTTTTCAAGTTCAATAGTATGTCGAAAGCTCCTATCATCATTCAGGTGCACATGTATATCAATTATTTTCATTTTTCATCTCTTTTCTATGTTTATTTATTCAAATACAAATGATAGTCACAAACCTTCTTGATAGCCTTTGCAATATCTTCCGCATCTTCGAAAGTCATAAATTCATTGCATGGCAAAACCATCATTCTTGTAAGAACTTCTTCTGCATTAGGGCAGAGTCCTTTTTCATAAGTAACTTTCTTTCCATAAAGATGGCAATCGAACGGGCAGGAAGTTTTTCCATAGATATTCATATTCTTAATGCAATCAAAGAGATAGACAGGAATTCTAAGGCAGGGATAGGTTACTGGCTTTCCTTCATTTGCAGTTCTGATAAAATAATTCATTGTTCAATAATGTCTCCAATTTTCCTTTATCTTAAAACATTTACTAAACTCATCCTCCCCCCTATTCGGTGGAGTTGATTCACTCTTCTCCCGGACAGGAGAGCTTTCAATGGATGAGGAAGGAAAAAATTCATGAAAATCGCTGTCTTCATTTACCCAATTTTCATGTTGCGAGACTTTGCGTTGAGAATAATTTTCATTTTTCAAAATCCTAATAATTGCATCAAATTTTCACCTGCTATCATTGCTTTTTCTTCTTTCGATATACGTGCATATTTCACTACCATAATTAATGGAACGGGATTGAAAAATGGTGTGGCAGAACCAAATAGCAATCGATTTGCTCCAAACTTTTTGCAGACATCCTCGATTCCATAGTAGAATTGAAAAAAAGAAGTGTCAATACACAGATTTGGTGTTTCAGAAAGTAATGCGTATATATCCCGGTTCAATCGGAAAGGAGCTCTCGTTAATACTACTGGAAGATTAGGATATCTTGAGCAAATAGAATAAAGTTGATCAAAATTAGTTTCTTCAAAGTCGATGAAAAGTGGAATATTTCTTTCCTCTAAAATATTTAACAAGACTCCTGCACTCCATTCTGTTAAAGTCCAGTTATGAGCTTTTGGGAAAATCCTTACTGCACGAATTCCCTTTTCCAGTATTACATAAATTAATTCTTCCGATACCGGCATTTCTCCGGTATAATGGGGAAACAGAACCCAGCACGGATATAAATTCTTGTATTTACCAATTTCTTCTAAAAGTTTCTGATTGCCAACAGCCGGGTTGTATTCTCTGGAAAAAGAATGATAAACCAAGGCATTATCGATGTTAAATCTATTCATTGTTTTAATTAACTCTTTTGAGGTTTCCAAGCTTTTTGGTATTGGAACAGACAGTTTCCCAAAACAACAGTTAGAATCAAAAAAATTCATAAATTACACCTTTAACCTTTATATTTAGTGCATATTCTTAATATTAAGAAAAATATTGGGCTGAATTTTAATCAAATCCAGCCCTGTGATGTTTTTAACTAGTTTGAGCTGTTAACTTTGTGTTGAACTGATATTAACATTATTTTTCCCTTTTTCTTTGTCTTTTGCTATTTCATCAGGACTTGTCCGCCATTATTTTAGGAGGATCATTTTCTTAACAGAAGTATATCTCCCACTGTTGCCTTCTGAAATCATCTTATAGAAATAAATCCCGCTGGAAACAGATTTGCCGTTCTCATCTTTTCCATCCCATACAACTGAATGCTGACCTGCTGAAAGCTGACCACTGACGAGCTGTTTCACTTTTTGACCTTTCAAATTGTAGATCACAAGCTCCGTGTTCTCCGTGCTCTCTGTGGTTGTAAAAGAGAATGTAGTGGTTGGATTAAACGGATTAGGATAATTCTGATACAATCGGGCTTTGGTAATCTCCAGAATGATCTGTTCATCAATATTTGTTATTGTATGATTGCATGTGAATATCACTTCCCTGGTTTCTCCTTCTGCTAATGAAGGTTGTCCCTGATACCAGATATACATTAAAGCAAAGTTATCTTCAACCACAACCGCAATTGCGTCGGTATAAATAATTTGAATATCTTCTGCTTTCAGGGGTAGAATTATTGCTGGATGTCGCTCTCCCCATTTACTGGTAAAACCTGGATTCCCTTCTCTGTTCATGGTGATCCTATATGTTATGGTATCTCTTTCGGTACCTTCATTTATAGTCAGTTCATTTGTAAACAGCGGTTCCATGAACACACCTTCATTGGACATCTTTATGTCCATTCCCGGATCTCCATACAGAGCTGAACCGTTCAGATCGTTTGGACTAGCTCCGGGAGTGCTATTCAGCATATCGAATTTCAAAGCAATGTTACTAAGGAAATATGATTCCGCCCAGGTATTACTTCTGGCAACTTTATAGAAATACGCTTTTGTTCCGCCATGCTGACAGGAACTTCCTCCTTCCCCAATCAAATAACCTGTATATTGATAGGCTCCAGCTGTATGAATCCAGCAAGGAGCCATGCTGCTTCCACCCAAAATTTGACCGATATTACAATTACCAAGTCCGAAAAAAATCTTTGGGGTATCGGAATCTATATTAATATCAGGTCCACTATAAGGATCTCCATAAGCCTGTCCGTTACTGGAGCGGAAAAAACCTTCCTGACCTGAAGTTGGATAATGCAATTGCCACTGGTTGTGATTCCCGTGTCCACTGGTTACAAATATATCCACCGGATCATAATTAAAAATATCAACGCCTTCATTTACCATTGTAACCAGCCATTCTGTTCTATCTGTAGGTCCATCATTGAATTCGACGACTTCCAGAGCATCAGGATATTTCACATAATAGCGATTATAAGTAGCTTCGCTTGTAGATATTCCCTGAGTGTAATAATTTACATTACAGGAAGTAGTTCCACCAATACAGGTTTTCACCTCAAATCCGGTAGGTCCGGAAACAAGGTTAAGTGCATCTTGAGCATTATATCCTGTGATGATCCCCCACACTGCATCGCAATATGCATCATCATCCAATGCTCTGGTAAAAGGCCAGACATAACTCTGAATAAAATTCGGTGATGCTGTTGACATATCACAGATAAATCCAATATGACTCGGATAATATTCAGCAACATCATCTTGAACTTCGTTTAGTGAACTTTCCCAAATAAAAAGCTGCCCGCCATAACGTGCCAGAAGAGCATCTGCAACTGCCTGCCAATCCGGGTCGTTATAGGTTGTTTGCTTGATGATAACTGCATAGGTAAGCGGTGGAGGTTCTACATAACTAATTATGAATGTTCCATCTGAAATATCTTCAGCAAAATTATTGGAAGCATCGAATACTTGCACTTTTATCAGGCATTCTTCGGAAGGAGTATTTGGAACCTGCCAGGAAAAGTTCTGTGGGTTTCCTGCATGGCTAACAATGAATGTCCAGTTTATTCCATTATCGATCGAATAAAAGACACTGTCTGTAACAACACCAACATTATCATCAGAATTCCAGGTGACGGAATGCCATTCATACGTTCCCCAATCTTCACCACCATTCGGTTCGATAACTTCTACTGTGGGCGGCGTAACATCCGCATCGATCGTGAATACAGCATCGGAAATATCTGTTGCAGAATTAGCTCCTCCGTCATAAACTATTACTTTTACCAAACATTCTGTGGAAGGTGTATTGGGAATAAGCCATTCACAAACCTGAGGATTTCCGCTGTGAGATGCAATGAATATCCAATTCGTTCCATTATCAATAGAATAGAATACGCTATCGGAATTAATGACCAAATAAACCTCGGCAGTCCACTGGATCTGGTGTATTTCACCAACTACCCACACTTCTCCTCCATTGGGAATATCTACAGTTACAGTAGAATTCAAGGCAAAATCAATTGTTGTGGTAATGTCTACAATAATTTCTACTTCTGTTACTTCGCCCAAAATATAAGAATAACCTGCATCACAGGTAACAGTATAATTACCTACCAACTCACTTACCAAAAGACTATCAATGATATAATATCCATCAGCATTGGTGAAGCCAGTATATTCAACTCTGGCCTGACTAATAGCAGTTATAAGAGCATCTTCAATAGGTTCATTAGTATTAGCATCTGTTACTGTTCCATTAAGAGAACCATAGAGGATTATTGGTTCCAGAATGAAATCATATGTAACAGTTTGACCTTCTAACACTTCTACAACATCAGAAGAATCATAATATCCTTCAGCTGTGCAGGTAATATCATGTATACCAACAGGAATATATTCTAAAAGATAAGTCCCATCAAATTCAGTAATATCTGAGATATTACCAATAGATACAATAGCCCCCTCAATGGGTTCTCCAGTATCAAGGTCTGTTACAGTTCCATCAACATTGCCAAAAGCATATAGTATAGCTATACCCTTATCAGTAATGATATCCATCACCCCAAAGGAATCGTAGAAGTAAACATCTCCAAAAGTAAGAGAATCTCCAATGGTGCTTAAAACCTGAAATACGATGTCTGCAATTAGCCCTTCCCCTTCAGGTGCCTCAAGCGTATCTGTGCCTGCTAATGTATAAGCAATACTTAAGACACCGGGAGTAGAAGTATCAATCATCCAGCCAAGTGCAGTGCCACCATTAGTTGTAAGAATGTTCGGTTCATAAGTAATGGGATTTATAGCAGTAGCGGTTATATACTCAAGCTGATTTGAGTTATAGTTAGCTTCAAATTCATAAGTGTCTAAATTATGAACATTTATAGCATAGACATCCAACCTTATGTAATCACCCACACCAGGTGTTGTCATTGTAGTATCATTCTGGTTGCCATAAGTTGTAGTATTCAAGTCAAATCTTATACCAGCATTCTCATTAGGACCTCTTTTATTCCTAAAAGTATCCGGAGCTGTTTGAGCTATCAGTAAAGCTGTAATTACAAATAGACATAATAAAATAATTAATTTTTTCATCTTTTCCCTCCATAAATATAAGGAAAAAATAAAGATATTTCTTATTGATATTAACATTATATTTTCCTTATGTTGTTCTTTCTACCAAATATCGCATTGGGAGAAAGATTTATTAATTTAATTATTTGCAGTAATTCTGTAAAACTTTTTTAAACCAACAATATCAATAATTACTTCACCAATATCAGTCACTGTAGCTTCCAGAGTATTAAACAAACCATTTGGATCATCATCGCTGTAAATATTGTATTCCAAACCCTCGTTAACCCAGGTGATTTTGATACTATCTCCATCAGCAACTATTTCAATATTTACATTTTCAGGTGGATCAGGAAGTAGTATAGTTAATATAGCAGTACCCTTATCGGTGATGATATCCATAACCCCAAAGGAATTGTAGTAGTAAACATCTCCAAAGCTCAGCGTTCCATAAGTATCTACAAGAGACAGAAATACAATGTCTGCAATTAGTCCCTCTCCTTCCGGTGCTTCAAGAGGATCTGTGCCTGCTAATGTATAAGCAAGGCTTAGGACTCCCGGAGTAGAAGTATCAATCATCCAACCGAGTGCAGTACCACCATTAGATTCAAGGATGTTCCCTTCAAAAGTGATGGGATTTGTAGCTGTAGCTGTTACATATTCAAGCTCTGATGAGTTATAGATTACTTCAAACTCATAGGTATCTAAATTTTGAACTTCAGTACAATACACATCTAAACGTATATAAGTTCCTGCAGATTGTGAGGGTACGCTGGTCAGATTCTGGTTACCGGGAGTGGTTGCATCCAGATCAAAAACTATACCTGCATTCTCATTTGGACCGGCAAAAACTAGTGACCTGAAAAATAAACTTATCCCTAATATTAAAATTAATCTTTTCTTTTTCATTTTTTTTCCTTTATTCCATATAAATAAAGGATTTTCTATTTTTCGACTATCCCCGATGCAAGCATACGAGGTATTTCACCGAAAAATTAACACTTCGTGTTACCGAAAATCCTCAAAACAAAAATATTTTTTCAGAAACCCCGGGGCAAGCCCCCGAGGAATTCTTTAGATTAAATACAGAACTCTTTCTCTTTTTTTTTTGATTAAACCATTGCGAAGGTCAAGATGCCTTTGATAGTATCACAACCTTCGCAAGGTTTTTATCACTATTTCAGTAACATCATTTTCTTCACTTCAGAATAGCTTTCAGATTTCAGTTTGTAGAAATAAACTCCGGAAGCATTATCTTTTGAATTCCATTCGTAGTTATGAGCACCAGCTTCAAAGATTTTGGATTCGACTGCCTGACCTTTAATGTTGTAGATAGTCAAGTCAGCAGTTTCACCTTCTTTGATGTCGAATTGAATAAATGTGGTCGGGTTGAATGGATTCGGATAGTTACCATAAAGTAATGTTGTAGATGGAAGTTCGGGAATGATTGCACCCTCTGGAATGGTAAGTGAAATAGGACCGTAAATTCCAGTATCATTGGAATAGCTCACGTTCTCTAACCAATACCAGTAGGTGTTATTTTCCACAACCGGGTATTCATCCTGGAAAGTATAATCTGTAGGTTCGGAAGTAGTTCCTGCACCTTCGATCAATCCTGCTACATTAATTTGAATAGTATTATCATCTTCGAGAGCAGTATCGCTTTCGCCACGATAGATATTCCAACCCATATTGTTGCTTTCACTTTGAGTAGTCCACAGGATATTTAAATTATCTGCATCAAACTCAGCTGCAAAGTTTGTTAGTGTTACTGGAAGAGGATTATCATCACCATTTCCCATAACGTACCATGAGAAACTAGTTGCAGTAAATGTAACATAATAAAGTGATGTTAATAGATTCCAGCTTGTTGCAGTAGCTTCTTGCCATGAGCTTCCACCATCTGTGCTGACTACTATTATGGGATCACTATTTCCAACAGGAACAGGAGTAGCCCAGGTAAAAGTAACACCTACAGGAAATCCACCTGTATAGCCTGATGCATCAATATCAAACCATAAATTTAGTGCATTACCAGGAAATGGTAAGGTTCCGGGTGGAGTATCATATTGACTTATAGTAATGCTGCCACCACCTGCAGGTGGGTCTATTGTAACAGTGCTTCCACCAGATCCACCGCCACCGTCAAAATCAAAATCAACAGGGTTTGCATCTGGAATGGGTAAAGTGACTGCTTCGCCTTCACCAATCGAAGCTGTACCCTTATTTGTAATGAGATCCATTACACCATAGGTATCGTAAAAGTAAACATCTCCAAAGCTAAGAGTTCCATAAGTATCTACAAGAGACAGAAATACAATGTCTGCAATTAGTCCCTCTCCTTCCGGTGCTTCAAGAGGATCTGTGCCTGCTAATGTATAAGCAAGGCTTAGGACTCCCGGAGTAGAAGTATCAATCATCCAACCGAGTGCAGTACCACCATTAGATTCAAGGATGTTCCCTTCAAAAGTGATGGGATTTGTAGCTGTAGCTGTTACATATTCAAGCTCTGATGAGTTATAGATTACTTCAAACTCATAGGTATCTAAATTTTGAACTTCAGTACAATACACATCTAAACGTATATAAGTTCCTGCAGATTGTGAGGGTACGCTGGTCAGATTCTGGTTACCGGGAGTGGTTGCATCCAGATCAAAAACTATACCTGCATCCTCGTTTGGTCCTCTTCCATTCCTCCCGCCTTGACCGGATCTTGTTGGAGGTGCGCCTTCGTGCCAGTGGTCTCCGAAAACCTGAAGGTCGGCAGCATCAATAATATTATCCGGCACCAGGTCGTAAAGAGCATCCCAACCCGGATCTGTATCAACAAAATGCCAATGGTCACCCAATAACTGCAAGTCTGCAGCATCTACATAACCATCAGAATTGAAATCACCTATAATGGGCGGCATGACTTCAATAATACGATTATGAAGATAATCAGCTATTAATGTATTACCATTATCCAGACGCTCAGCATCCTCTGGGTTATTAAGTCCAGTACTGTAATCCCATACTATTGTGCCGTCTGTTTCCACCTCTATCACGCTGTCACCGCCAGTAATCAATGTATTACCACTTGGCAGACGTTCTGCATCATAGGGGTAGGTAAAACTAGTGCTGTATTGCCATACTATTGTGCCGGCTGTGTTGACTTCAATAACTTCGTTTTTCTTTGCGATCAATGTATTACCGTTCGACAGGCGTTTAGCATCAGTTGGGTAATTATAATAACCACCAATGGTATAGGTCCATACTATTACACCGGCTGAAGTTACCTCTATCACTTTTGAATGATAATAGTCATCTATCAATGTATTGCCACTCACCAAACGTTGAGCACTCCTTGGATAATAAAGTCCAGTATTGTATTGCCATACTATTGTGCCGGCTGTGTTCACCTCTATCACGCGATGATTAGAATAATCACAAATCAATGTATTACCATCCGATAGGCGTTCAACACTAGTTGCATTATGAATTCCAGTATTGTATTCCCATACTAATGTGCCGGCTGTGGTTAGCTCCTGCACGGTATTTATCCCACCGAACAATGTATTACCATTGGACAAACGTTCAACAGAGCGTGGGCCGTTAAGTCCTGTGAGTTCCCAAACTATTGTATTCGCCATTGCTGGTTTAGGTAACCAGGCAATGATAGCTATTGCTATCATGAGTATGTAAATTCCTAATCTTTTATTTTTCATCTTATTCTCCTTAATTCCCGTGAATTCTCTTTTTACTTCATCGGGTTTTTCCCGTTAAAACGGGATTTGTTTTTTACTTTTTTCTATCGTTCCTGCTCGGCAGCTGCCGGATGGGAACGAGAACTAATATCTTTTCCTTTTTTTCTTTCTACCCCGTATAGAGAATCCGTCAGGTGACGGACTAACGGGATTTGCCAAAAAAACTTGACACAAATTTAAATGATTTGAGAAAATACATTTTGTGTTAAGTAACCCTTAGAGGTTAAAGCATGATCCACCCCGTTTAGGAACCCGTCAGGTTCCGAACTAACGAGGTGGATCATTATGGACATTTTAATATTTTATACATACTGACTCCTTTCTTTTCCTTGTTTTTTTATAGCAACTAAGAATACGAAATAACACGAATAAAGATTCCCAATCGGGGTTGGGAATGACAGCTATGGTGAGAAGGCAGAATCCGTTGCCTACCTGAGCTTGACGGAGTCAAGCACCATAAATATGAAATTATTTTAATATAACACATTTCTTAGTATCCTTAAAATCACCGGCAGTAATACGATAGAAATAGATTCCGGAACTTATATCCTCAGCATTCCAAACAACAGAATAATTACCTGCCTGTTGAAATTCATTAACAAGTGTTTCTACTAATTGACCTTTGATATTATAAATCTTTAGTGACGCTTTGCTGGATTTCGGAAGAGCATATGAAATTGTAGTTTGCGGGTTAAAAGGGTTAGGATAATTATTTAAAATAAAAGAAGCATTTTCTATAGATGTTGTCATCTCATCATCAATTCCAACTGGTATTATTGGGCTGGCATACTCCAGGTCATAAGCATTCTGGTCGAAATAAGCGATACGAGGATGCTCCTGGTTATCTAAAGCTATTCGACAGTACCAACCGCCTCCCATTGGTTGGTTTACTACCTCATTATGCCAATTTGAGCCATCCCAATATTTATACCATAAATTCCAGTTAGAACCAAGAGCTTGGTAATAAGCAATATGAGGAAAATCCTGGCTGTCTAATACAAGTGAATTAAAAGCTCCCGCATAATTTTCGCCGATTGTTGTAATGATCCAATCTGAACCATCCCATCTTGCATATCTCATATCACCACTATCTCTATAATATATTATGTGTGGAAAATCCTGGCTGTCCAATTTCAATGAAATATCTATGCTGCCAACATTTCCCCCGAAATATTCTACAAAATAGAAATCCCAACCGGTACCGTTCCATTTAACATAATTAAGGTTATTACCGTCTCCATAATAGGCAATACACGGGTTATCATTGGAATCAAGTTCAAGTGAAGTACCCCAGGCAAGACCATTAGACACAATCTCAATTTCCCAAGTTTGACCATTCCAGGATGCGTATTTCAAACAGTCACCGTAATTATCATAATAACTGATATGTGGATATCCCAGACTATCAAGTTTTAAAGAATTAAATTCACCAACCCGCCCTGATTCATAATCTACCACCTGAAGGTCCCAGTATGTTCCTGTCCAAACAGCATATTTAAGACAATAACTATCACCATCATCCCCTGTATAACTGATATGTGGATGATTATTACTATCTATTGCAATAGAAGTAACATCAGCAACAGGATATGTAATGTTTGACTGATCCACCATAGAGATTTCCCAATCTGTTCCATTCCAGAAGGCATATCTGATTATACTTGGTGGTGGCATATTAGGATAAAGTCTGCCTATGTAATAAGCAATATGTGGATAGTCAAAGTTATCAAGAGCAAGCGAAAGGTATCGTCTATGTTGATTTAATAAATCAGGATCAACAACCTCTATCTCCCATTCATAGGCAACAATTGCTCCTGAAATACCCAGAAGCATAACTATTAAAGCGATTACTTTTTTCATGATATTCTACTCCTTTATTTTAATATTACACATTTCTTAGTATCCGTAAAATCACCGGCAGTAATACGATAGAAATAGATTCCGGAACTTATATCCTCAGCATTCCAAACAACAGAATAATTACCTGCCTGTTGAAATTCATTAACAAGTGTTTCTACTAATTGACCTTTGATATTATAAATCTTTAGTGACGCTTTGCTGGATTTCGGAAGAGCATATGAAATTGTAGTTTGCGGGTTAAAAGGGTTAGGATAGTTCTGCCTCAAAGCAAATACCTTAGGAATATGAAGTGTAGGATCTTCAACACCGACGCTTATTACATGCAAAGTTACAGGTATATTTACCAGTGAGTTTGCTGAGTTATTGTCTATCAGAATATTCGTTGAGTAGGTAGAGTCAGGTGTCAAACCATGCGTATCAAAGTGTATGTTTATATCAAGTGGTTGACCAGCTGGAATAGTACCAGATGTGGGGTTAACAATTAGCCATGGGACAATAACACCTGTTCCCTTAAATGTAATTCCTGTAAATCCAGAGTCATTCAAGCCACCTGTAGAGAGGATATAAGGAATATCAGCACCAACATAGACGGCACTAGTCATGCCCAATGTCTGGGGTAGTGATGTTTCGTAGGACCAGGTATCAGTGGCAGGATCATAAACTTGAACCTGATTCGTAGCAGGCCAGCCCGAATAACCACCCCCACCACCAACCTGGTAGATATGGGTACCGTTTGTGGTAACATTAGACCAGTTAAAGCCAACATAATCGGGCATTGGTGCTTTAATAGTCCAGGTATCAGTTGAAGGCTCATATTCATAGAGAGTATCAGCATAAATCCAACCACCGGGATCCAACCCACCAACCACATAAAATTTACCGTTAAGAAGGAAAACACCTCCGCAGATTTCGTTAGGTAAAGGCAAATCAGCAATAGAAGTCCAGATATCTGTGGCAATATCATACTTGTAGGAATTAAGTACACCTGTATTCCCATTATATCCGCCGGCAGTATAGATAATTCCATAAGTTTCATCACCAGCAGCAGCAAGCATGCAAATAGGCTCTGGATACTCAGCAAGTTGTGTCCATGTTCCAGTCCCTGACCCATCAGGAGTAAATTTGTAGAAGTCGGTGCAAGGAACATAGTAGTATCTTCCGACCACATACAGTTCTCCGTTAACCACAACACCTGTCCAATTGTCGCCACCGATAGGAGGTGGAGTTGAGTTAACCCATGTTTCAGTACTTACTTGCCATGCCTGAGCACAATATGGATCATCTTGGGTTCCAAATACATAGACATAATCGCCAATCCAACCTATGGCTGATCTCCCACTTGTATTAGGAGAAGGAGCTACAGTATTCCATGTAATGGTGTTTCTTAATTCTTCCATTATTGGCTCAGCAAAGCCATAAGAATGAGCCAAATCTGCATTTCCCGTACAAGGATTACAATAACCCCTATTCTTAACAGGCTTGATTTCAATATCTGGGGTGCGCTCACTCCCACCCGGATAGTAAGTGATATTGAATGTAAGAGGTCCATTTCCATTATTAATAATTTCCATAGTAGTATCAAAAGTAGTATCAATTCCCACATTAACTGTAAAACTCATTGGCTCAACAGCTATCTCAGGGTGCAACATAGCGAAATTAACAGTGGTTATATCATTTTCAACTACAACTATACCGGTGTTATCAAAAATGTTGTAACCAAACGCGGTAACTCTCATATCATAAGTATCTGGAAGCACCTCTTGCATAAAGTAGTGTCCTGTTGCATCAGTAGTATCACAATAAGTTAGTGAACTACCTGCTGCTGTAACCACTGCATTTTCAATTGGTTGTCCATTTTCTGCATCTGTAACTATTCCTTCAATAGCACCAACATCACCGGGTATTACAATAAAGATGCCATCTGTCGTCGCCACTGCTGGGATGCCTTGGTTGTACATAAAATTAAGGAAATTCAGCATACTCGCCTGCCCCGGCACAACATCGGGTGAGACTTCAAATATCAGATTGATTAAGGTTCCGCTACCGGCAAGTGTATCTGCTCCAGCCATCTCAACTGAGATCTGTCCTTGAACTACATTGTAGTCACACACCCAGTCAGTCCCTGCAAGCAAGGTGCCAGAGATATCTATATCAACTCCAGTAATAATAGTATAATCATAACCCAGTGTGAATTCAGCAGATAGAACTCCCTCTCCTGTTAAATCTTCTGTATTGACAGGTATGGTTATTGTATCACCTGGTGCACCGTAAGTAGTCTCAGGAACAGAAATAGCTATATAGTTCAGAGGGTCGGGTTCTGTTTTAGCAAGATATAGTTTCATAGTCGAACCACTAGGCCAGTCATATCCAGCCACTATATACCCATTATCAGGGGCAATTTCAAGGGAGTGGAGGTAATTATAACCATAACCTGGTAGCCATTGCATCCAGATCATATCGCCTTCGGAGTTTGTTCTCATTAGTATGCTTGTTGCTTCGTAAGCTAAAGCGAGGATATAGCCACCATCAAGGGTTTGCCGTACATAGGAGCCCACACAATACATACCGGGTTCTGTGTACATCCTGGTCCAGAGTGTATCACCATCAGAGTCAGTCTTAACGACATAAGGTCTAAGAGCATTACCATAAGTACCATATCCGCTAACGATATAGCCGCCATCTGTGGTCTGCTGTACAGATTGTCCCCTTCTCCCATCCGGAAATGTCCTTGTCCAGAGTGTATCACCCACAGAGTCAGTCTTGACAAGACTGACATCACTTGGTCCAGCACCACCTCCAGTACTTCCGGTAACGATATAGCCACCATCTGTGGTCTGCTGCACATCCCACGCCCAGTAAGGACCACAATATTTTGTCCACATTACGTCACCCGCTGAGTCGATTTTGTGTAATGTCATTTTTTGACCACCACTATTCCATCCCATACCAGCAATAATATAGCCTCCATCAGAAGTACGGGAAATAGAATTACCTTGGGAAATCGTAGTATAGGTTCTTGACCAGACCGTATCTCCTACGGTATTCACTTTAAGGATGAAACATTTCAAAGAAATACCATTCCAATCGCCATATCCTGTAGCAACATAGCCACCATCGGAGGCAAGGTCAACAGAATAAAATGCTTCATTACCTGCATTGAAAAAATCGTATCTCCTTGTCCAGATAGTATCACCATCAGAGTTGACCCTAACGAGATAATAATCCTTATCCTCAACCTGTCCGATAAATCCACAGGCAATATAACCACTATCGGGAGTAACCTGAATCCCTCTGCCTTGAGCATATTGACCATAGAGGTTTACCCATTCTATTGCTGGAGCCTGAGAATACAGTGCTTGAGGTATAACTGCCGTAAGCACTATTATCCCTAATATAATTTTAGTCATTAGCTTATTCATCTTAATCTCCTTTCTTTTTAAACTCATCCCCACAGTTAAATAAAAAAATATAGATTCCATTTGGTAAACTCGATACCTTCTCTTAAAATGCCCGTGATAGATCTGCCTCTATCGGAGATTCCTCGAATTTAATCTTAAATTCTTCAAACGACATTGCTTTTTCCCAGATATTTTCAAATACAAACTTTTGTGACATTGCAAAGCTGTGATGGTTAATGATCATAGTGGTTACACTCGGTTGCAAAGAAATTGTATCATTTAAGGAGAGCATTGTTATATTTTCATCAAAGATAGCTAACTTCATAGGCAACTCTTTTACTATTCTCACCTCTTCTTCATTAGAAATTAAAGCAGAAACAATTTTTATAAATTCTTTTTTTTCAGATTCAGATGTAATGCCCTTATATTCACAAATATCCCTTTGAATAACTTGTCTTCTATCCTTATTAGTATTACGAAGACTTTTTTCTTCCATTATAGCCTCTTTAGGTGAACTAGCATAAGGTGGTTTTGTAAAGATAAGGATTTCCTTTTTTGCATTCTTATTGATACTCAACCATTTTTTTCTAACCTGTTCTTTGTCTTTAATAATTTCAATATATTCTAAGGGATTATCTTCCCCTTTCCTCTTTTCATACAAAGGTGAAAGAATATTCAATATCTGTTTAGTCATATTTTCTTTTACGCCCAAATCTTTTCTATATATCATTAGTAATTTATCCAAAGAATATTCAGGATCCACAGCTTCATATTTTTTAAGCCGTCCAATTTTTCTCTCTGCGCACAGCCCTTTACCAATTAACCGATACAATACCTCATAAACTTTGGTCCTTGGGATATTGACGAGTTGTTGTATTTCAGAGGCAGTAAAGTCCTTTTTATTAAATAGAGTGATATATACTTTTGCCTCACGTGTGGATAATCCAAAATCAATAATGTATTCTTCTAGTTCTTTTAAATCAAACATTTCTATTACCTCCATTAAAGGTAAAGCTTAGTTACCTTTTTATAGTACAATAAGATTTCAACCAAAATAATCTGTCAAGAATTTTCTCGGTTATGTATTTAGTTGAGTGGGAAAAATTAGCAATTAGCCCTTTAGCAATTAACCTTTAGTAATAAAAAATTAAAAAATGGAAAATGGAAAATGGAAAAACTATAAAACCAGTACAATGGAAACGTGTTCTTACATCAGAATAGTGACAAATTCATATATCAATACGAATAATAATATTAACAAATAAACGAGCAAAATTATTAAAAACAAACCAAATTAACTTTTTGCGTGCAATGCGCAGATAGGTGAAAGTACTATTATTATCCGAAGTTATCTCAAATATTTTATAAATATATTTCATTCTAAACCAACTATGAACCGATCTAAAACAATTTATAAATTTCACTAAAACCTTTTGTTCCAATATATTTTTCAAAATCAAGCGACCAACTAACGGTCAATTACCGGTCAATTCGGTCAATACCTAAAAAAGAGGGATTTACCCTCTTTTAGATAGTGAGAATAAACATCCCACTATCCCATATGTATCACCTCACCAAAAGGTGGTTTGAAGTTAGCTTTATCTGTTAGAATCCACAAAGTCGGATAATCAGGTGGTTCCGGAAATGAATCGCAATATCCATCTGTGAAATAGATAACACAGGATGGCAAAATATCTTCTTGCTCAATATAAGCAAATCCCGGTTTGAAGTCTGTACCACCACCCCCTTTGGCATGAAGCTGGAAATCATAAATATCGATGGTTTCGATATTAGCTACTTTGGAATCCACATAGATGACCTTGATCTCTGTCCCCGGATAAATAGACAAAATTGCCTGTAATTCAGCTGCAAATATATCCAGTTCTTTCTGTGAGACCGAACCGCTGGTATCAATAATAACAGCAATTGTTCCGAGCGTGGGAACATTAAGCCCGGGAAGATACAATCCGGAATACAGATAACGCTTATTGGGCTGTTTCCAAGTATAATCATTCCTGGCATTTTCTGTAATGAAGCGAGATAATATCTCTTTCCAATTAAGCTTCGGTTGTAAGGTCTCCTGGATCATTCTCTCCAGACCAGCCGGAAGTTTACCCTGAGCCTTGGCAACCGCTGCTGCACGTGCTATTGTTATTTTGCAGTTCTTGATCTGCTGGGGAAGAGTGTTTGCGTGGCTACTCTTACTATTGCTCCTGTCCTGCTTGTAATCTCTCACTTCGCCCATGAGGGCAACTGCAACTGGTATTTTAATGGATTTGGGAAGTTGGTTATAGATCACTTCTGCTTCCAGATCCTTGAACTTAGAATCAGATAATGCTCCTTCGGGAAGTGAAAATCCGGAATCTTTAACGATGGGATTAACTGCATAATCGCAGGCAACATTCCACTTAAGATGTTCTCTGCTGTTTTTTCTGAAAGGATGGAGCATAGCGATATGAAGAACTTCATGACAGATGACGGCCTTTAATTCGGCATTTGATAGTTTATCAATAAACTGAGGATTATAACCCAGTACTACCGAATCCGTATAAGCTGTCTCACATTCAGTGTCTTCCTCCAACCTCAATTGAAGAGCAATAGAGGCAAAAAAAGGGCTTGAAAGAACCAGTCCCGCTCTCGCTTTGGTTAGTTTCTTTATTGTTTCCATATTACCCCGCTTTAGCTAATTTTTTTTCTGTCTCTTTTTTCTTCTTCGCTTTTTTCATCTTTATCCTGTTGAACACTTTCTCTGCATCACTATGTAGATCGGCTTTTTCGTAAGTTTCATATAAGTAGCGGTCTTCCAGCATAGCCTCCAACACTTTTTTCGAAATATCCTTGAAATATTCAACAGCATAATGATACAGGTTGGGTTTTTCGCTATTATCTGATATTATCATATGCTTTAGTATCTGATCTTTCTGGAGGAAATTTTCTTCATCAGCATAATCACCTGCAATTACAATTCTATCGCCAGCCCAACTACCGATTATGGGGTCATCTGAGTGAAGATCACCTCCGCCGCGTCCGTTTCCATCTGATAGCAATACAGCCAGCGCTGTCATGGTCCCTTCTCTACTACAGCCAAATTCCAGGAGCTTTGCCCCATCATTGAAGGTATAGGTATTCAGAAATTCCTGCTTATCGAGATTAACTATCTTGTAATATTGTCCCATATATTCCTCCACTTAAGCTGCCGGCAGGTAATGCCGCATCTTATTCAGGATCTTCTGTGCTTCCATAGCGGTTTTGTTCCTGATATTGTCATCTTCTCTCAATGTTTGAGGATCGTGTTTGGTAAGTTTAGTTTTGATCTCCTGAACCGAAGATTCAAGATCCGGATCATCTGTGATATTGAGTTTAGGAAGAAGGTCACATAACTCGCTGATATTGTTCACAAGACTATTTTTGAATTTATTGTCGACTTTCTTCAACCTCTCCACCATGTGTTCTACAACCTTGAATAATCTCTGCCAGAGATCTTTCATGGCTGTTTCGGTTGCTTCTCTCACCTGTTCTTCAATCGATTCTTTTATGGCTTCGATCTCCTCATTATTTAGATTAACCCGGAAATCATCTGCGACGGGTACCGGAGATACCTGGGTTGAGAACGAATATTTTGTGTTTAATGTTAAAACATCAGGGTAATCTTCTTCATCATACATGCTGTTCAATCTGTGCTGCGCTTCACTCTTCAAAGCAGGATAAGCTCTGATGAAATTCTCAACCTCATTTTCATACTGATCCTGAAACTTCCGAATAGAATTTACATAGTTGAAGTAATTTGCTGCTGGTAAGAGCCGTCCCCCATTATCCAGCCAGGGAAGAGTATTGTCATAATGAAAGTTCCTGGCTTCTGAAGCTATCTTCTGAATCTTACATATTGAAGCTTTAGCAATAAGTAGTTTATTATATCTACCCGCATCCTTGGAATTATGAATACTTTCAACTTCCTCCGATATCTTACGATCATATTTTCTGGCTGTCCAGGCACCAATATTCAGATAAATTAACATCGTTTTTTCAGTTAAAGACATGTTATCCTCCTTTATTTTTTTACAACACCACATCAGCGTGTTTGATCGCCCATGCAGAGAACTCTTTCGTATTCGCCAGTGACTTGTTCCGTTTGATTGCATCTTTGATCAATAAGACCTGGAACTCTCCAGGCAAACGATTGGTAAACCTGATGATATTGGCGAAGTTCTTTTTATCAGCTTTGGCTGAAAGAGCACCACAGACCGCATAGAGAGTGGATGGTTCAGTGGGAACTTCCGCCTTATCAGGGTGAGCGATCAGCTTCTCAATATCGGGGAGTTCCTTATATACCTTCAGAAATCCCAGGAACTCTGCTGCAAAGCCCTCTCCTGCTGCTCCCGAGATCATTTCGAATTCAGTATCTTGGGGCAAACCTGCATTCATCATCTTACCTACATAAGCTACCGTTCTGGGATTTGGTGTGTTGATGATATCAGCTGTAGGTTTAAAGTCGTGTAGCAAATTAGGTCTAAACCTGATAAAAGCTATCAGTTCTGTTGGCATATTATTATTAATTGCCCACTCTACCCAGTCATCAATATTAACATCTAATTCTAAAATAGCAGAGAATCTACTCTTCACCGGTTCCAGTATTCCCTGAACTGCTGCTCTATCTTGTCTTCTGTTAGTAGCAGCAAGGAAGATTACATGCTCTGAAACCTTATGACCATTGATTTTACGTGCCAACAGTAGGTGCATACAAGATGCTTGAACTGATGCCGGAGCCTGTCCCAGGTCATCGAGAAAGAAGACAGTAGGCTTTTCTGCTTTTATTAATTGAAGCAGATCACCAAAGGGTAAAAAAGTTGCTTCTGTTCCGTCTTTAATTGGAAACGGCAATCCTTTGAAATCAGTTGGGTCAGATACTACAGGATGGTTAACTATAAGCTCAGTGCCTGTCTCCAGACAGGCTTGAGTTAAAATTTCTGTCTTTCCTATACCCGGGCTTCCTTTAATAAGCAATGGATATTTGTTTTTAATAGCAAATTTAATTGCCTGGTTTAATTGTTTTGGACGCATATTATTTTCTCCTTTATTGTTTTTGGACATAAAAAAAAGCCGGATTTTCACCGGCGTTATGTTTTGAAATTATTTACTTCAACTTTTATTCTACAGGTTCACCTTTTTTTCTTTCATAGACAAGATTATAAGCGATCCCTTTTTCAATACGATATCCCCATTTTGAACTATCTTCTCCGATAAATTCAATGTCTCCATCTTCCAAAAAGGAAGCCAGTTTCCTGATCCATTTTTCATCATGAGACCACTTGGCATACAAGTCCTCACAACAGAACCAGCCATCATCGTCAAGCTCCAACCAGTCCAATTCATATTCCCAATCTTCAGCTATATTAGCAGAGATTTTAAGTTTTATCTCAGACAGGAGTCCACGGACATCTTTCATGCAGTCATCTTTTACACAGGGATCTATGATTAAAGTGCTGTAATATCCCATGACGAAACCTCCTAAACTGCTTCTTTCATTTTGTCGATCAGAAGCTGGGCTTTGAGTTCACGACTGATGTCTTTTTCAATTTCAGTGATAGAAATAACTTTTCTCCAGCTTCCCATAGAGGGCAGACGTCCTACTCTCTGTTTATCAGTATCTAGATTTTCATCGAAGAAGGTTATTACATCAACGATCTGCTCATAATCGAAGTGTGAACCATTCAGCTCTACCCGTAGCTTACCTGACTTGAGTCTTCTGATGGAAAAGTCTGAAGTGTAACTGTGATGGTCTTTATTCCGCAGATATTCCTCAACAGTAATATTGGCATTATTGCCAGCGTATGAGGTAATATATTGGATCTTGCCGCAAGTCAGCAGAGGCCACTCGGCTGAATATGAGGTATCTTCATAATTTAGTCCTTCCACATATCCTGCATCCAGCCAGAACTCTTGCTCAATAAGCGACAACGCCTTTTCCACCTTCATCTTTTTCCAGAGGAACTGGGAGTATTGATCACCTTGCGGAAATCCCTCAAAATAACAGCCATAGGCGATCATTCCTTTTTTCTTCTGTAAGATCAGAACCGCATTCCCGGGATTGCAGGCATAGGCAGCAGGGCGGGCATCCTTCTCTACATAGCTGAGAATAGTCCTGGTATTGCTGTAAGCAACCTTATGAGCCCACCTGTTAGTAAAGCTGCCGACTACTCCGTGTCTATCCACAAGACTCAGGATCTCACTGATCCTGGGCATTTTTTTTATATCTGATACTATCATATTTGCTCCTTTGTTTTTTTAATGGTTATGGAATCAGCAGTAATTGTCAGAACTAAAATTATGTCTCAATTTCTTAATTTGGAATTAGCAAAAATCCATTCAATTTCATATTTATGCTTATGTTCACCTGGCACAAATTTAAAGTTATCTCCATCTATTTCAGTTCGATTCTTCATATCGATATCCTGTTGATTATCGATAAATTTGGACGGTATAAAACCAATCTTGATAGCATCGATGTTATAAGTGCTCATTTACATGCTCCTCCTTTCCTGCTCTTGCTATTTTGTTGTCTTGTTTTGCCTGAATTTTGATGTAACTTTAATGGTAGTTTTTATATCTCTGTCGAACCAGAGATAAATATAACCTCTTTTCTTGGCTTCTTTGATCAGTTCCCGGAAACGGTCAGAATAGTTTCTGTAATAACCGTTATCAAATAAGACATAATAGACAGCACCTTCTTCCCGGGTATATATCACTCAAAAATAACATTTTGCTATCATAGTTTCTTGTTGTCCAAAGATCACTTAATTTATTTATCTCTTTAAAGTTCATTATTATATCACGAATATTCAATAAGGCATTAGAGAATTGATTGAATTTCTTATTATTGCGTGCTTTAAGATTATTGAGATATTCTAACTCCGCATTATATAGATCATCAATCTCTGCAATACTAACCTTTAGGTTATGCTTAACAATATTCTTAATCTCATCATCAATTAATTTATTCTCATCTATGGTATCTTCTCTTATTTCTATTATTTTTTTTTGAAATAACTGTATGTAGTTTAGAAAGTCGTAGACATAGCCTACTGTGTCTGGATTAACGTAATCAAAGGTGTCTAAATATTTAACGAATTCCATATGGAGAAGTTCATTTTTCATACTGATATTACATTTGTTACAATTATAGTAAATCCGCGAACCTGTAAAAGAATGTCCACAATTCTCACATAAAAGCCAATTACGTAAAGGAAGGTCTTCATTTTTTAGCATTCTTTTCTTCCTTTTCTTTCTATTAGTTTTACTCGTTATCAATTTTTGAACAGCATTATATGTGCTAATATTTATAATCGGAGGTATATTTCCCTTTTTCCACTTACCCTTATTATCCTTCACGTATCCAGCATATTTTTTGTTCTTTAGCCTAAACCTTAACGTATTATAATGAATCTCCCCATATCCTTCTTTATATAGCTCTGATTGGATTTCTTCGATGGAATAACCCGCCAAAGCCAAGGAAAATATCCTTTTGATTTCATTTTTATCATCAGGATTGATACTTAAACGACCCTTACTACCATCGAATACAATTTTGTAACCTGTTGCAGGTCTTCCCCATGATTTACCATTCGATATTTTATTTTGTATAGCCTGTTCAGTAGTTTTTGAATTAATAATTATCTCTAATTCTCCTTCTACGGCTATTTTTGCAAAAGTTAAATACGATTCTTTACCACGAAGTTTGGAGTGGGTACAGTCAATAAACTCAATCTTATATTTCTTTAAAATCTTAATTAGATTAATTGCAATTTCAGCTGACCGAGCCATGCGCTTACTATCAGCAACAATCAGATAACCAATTTCTTTTTTATTTTGATGGATGAATGCTTCCATTGCATTTAATTCACTTCTTCCTGGATTATCACCTTTAGCTACTTCAGAAAATATCTTTAATACACTTGAATTTAATTTTTCCACTTGCGAACGACAGACCTTCTTTTGGTGAGTTAGCGTGTTGTTCTTAGAAAATTGTCTTTGTGTGCTAAGACGAGAATAGATTAAGGATTTCTTCATCAACTATCTCTAATTAATATTCCATTACAGGTAACGGTAAGCTAACATGATATTATTATACGCCCTAAGGAGGGATCTAACCGTAACTCCTTATATAGCACGGTTCTGTAAAGCACGTAATCTCTTTCCATCATAATCATAAAAATGGATATTATCACCATAAAAAATCCTCTATATTTCCTCAATGGAAAACGTTATCCCCTTTAAGCCCGCGTTATAAGCAAGACTACATGCCTTATACCTAATCTGTTTTACAAGAAAGCTAATTCATAATTCTTTAAAGAACTCTGATTCATTTTATTATATTTCAAAACCGAGATGTGAAGTCACTAATTTTATTGTCAAATGAATTTCTTCGATGGATTGTGCATAATAATATCACTCTCTGAATTACAATAGCCCCAAATGATCTATACTTTTTTGTAAATTTAAATAAAAAAATGGAAAAGCATACAGCACAGGAAAATCGAAAGACTGGAACCGGGGTTGCGATTTGATCTCAATGGGAAAATACATAAAACGGGATGAAGGATTAAGATTGAAACCTTACCGATGCCAAGCCAAGAAATTGAAAATTGGTTATGACCTGAACCTAGAAGCAAGGGGAATATCTATTAAAAAAGCTGAAGATAAAAAATAAAAAAGGGGCTGTGGCTCATGTTATAATCAAGATTCAATAATGTTGGTGATGATGAACAAGTATATCTTTTATTGATTTTTTTATCTTTCGAATGCAATTACTACTATCAATATTCATGGGATATATCAATTCAATTTCTTCCCCGAATTTCACTCTTACCAGTTCCTCACTTGTTTGCTCATAGTTTCTTATCTTAAGCTGCGGTACATCATGCCTCAATTGAACAGAGCTTCTTTCTTGCACAAAAGGAAATTTTACAGAGTTTTTTACATCTTTAATTGTTTCTAAGGGAGACTTTTTAAGTAGTGTAGATTGATCTTTCTTATTTAATTGTTTTAATGATCTTCTCCCGGCTTCTTTCTTCACCTGTACAAAATCCAAGTCTTGAATCATTTCCTTGATCCGCTTCAAGGGATAGTGTTCTTCCTGCAGTTTCTTTATCAGAATAATGCGGTAAAGATGATCATCTGAATAAAAGCTGTTGATCCCTACTCCAGAGTGTGGTGGTATCAGTCTCTTGCCTATATAGTAATGCACTGTTCTTTTCGTAACCCCAGCTTTCAATGCCAGTTCCGATATTGTGTATCCTTTTTTCATATCATTACCCCCAATAAATTACGATGAAAAAATAACACCACTACGTAACGGTGTCAAGTAATTTCATAATCTCGGGGCTTCATCATGCTGTGAGCGAATATGGGGTGGCAGGAGATTTGTTATAAAATGACAATCTGATGACAGAAAAAAACAACATCGGTTAGCTGAATCCTGCCTTTCAAAAACTGCTTAAAAGCAAAAGGATGGGAAATGAACCCACACAAAGCTAAAACGGGCTGCATGGAACCTCATTGCAAAGAAACAGACTGTACCACCAACGCAAGAATATCTACGTTCTGTGGCGTTATTTTTTACAGGGCCAAAAGAATAAGCGTCGTTACCTCTCCCGGCACAGGGAGCTATTATCACTAGGATCAATATCCATCCTCAAAAAAGTGATCCGAATCCTACAGGTTCCCTAGTTAAAGATCAAGGAAGCTGTACCTATTGTTGCAGATAAATATTAATTTCATCAATTTAAAAAAGATACATTTAGATTATGTGTCTCGAGGATTATTTTATTTAGACGTTCTTCTAGCTGATCTTTTCCTTTTACTTCTATCCCTCCTTTTTTCAAGATTTTCAATTTCCTCTTCTGTAAGTATTTTCCTTGAAGGATCAGCAATCCACTTATCTAAATCATTTTTACTAAATATTAAGGACCGACCTAATTTGGAATGTGGAATTTGCTTTTTGCTCGTTAGCTGATATAATGTATTTTTTTTTATTCTTGTATAATCAGAGCATTCATCGATACTCATATAAGGAGTGTTGGTTTCAATTGTATTCCCAATATTAAGTTCAATTTTCTTTCCGTCTGCTACTCTGTACACTTTCCTTAAATCATCTTCAATCTGTGGAATCCTTTTTTTAATTTCTGCATAGAATTCTGTTCCTGTATATATCGGCTTTTTTATTTCTATATTTTTATCTTTTATAAAATCTTTATATTCAAGATCTGTGAGCCAGATTGGTGGTATCATAGTGTATATAGGATGAATTCTGAAACTATCAGGGTGATAGGTAAATCCTTCTAAAAAAAGAGCGCCCATGCTTAACCAGACTTCCAAGATATTATTCATCCTGAAGAGTGGCTTTTGTTTTGATAATGTCCCCTCAAGCATGAATTTTCGTATTTCCTTTAGAAAGTGTGTATCATTTTTTCTTTCTCTGGAAAAATCAATTATCAACAAATATACTTGGACCATATATGCAAGAGATTGTACTCGTGATATTCCCTGGATTTTTGAAATAGAGCTTATTGCTGTATGGAGTTGAGTATAAGACTGATCATCGATATTTTCATCCAGCAGCAAAATATTATATCCTAATAATATCTTTATCCTGTTTATCAGTGATTTTTCCAGAGAGTATTTTTGTGGAAGTTTTAGTAGACTTAAGTATATTTTAATTTCAGTTTTATTTTTCCTCTGATATATTGTAAGTTTTAGCAACTCTTTTTTTTGTTCCTCGACCCATTGAGGTATAAAAGCAGCTAATTGTTTTAGAAATGAATTTTCATTTTTCATAATATATTATCTCCTTTTTTTATCATTTAAAATATTCATCTAATAAATCAATGGCTTTATCTTTTCTACTATCCACGAGATGAATATATTGCATTGTGGTTTTTATATTTTTATGTCCCATCAGCTTCATTATTGTAAAGACACTCTCTCCTTTTGCAGCTAAAAGCGTTCCAAAAGTATGCCGCCCACTGTGAAAAGTTATTTTCTGATTAATACTTTTAGAATTAATCCACTCTCTAAACCTCTGAGATAATCTTCCTCCTGTTGGTATACTAAAAATTCGATCTTCCTTCATATTTTTCTTTTGTTCCTTTATTATTCCAAGGGCTATTGTATTGAGTTTAATCCGAACAGTTTCACGGGTTTTTTTCTGACGAAAATATAAGTGCTTCTCCTTAATATTATTATGGGTAATTCTGTTAAGATCTGAACGTCGAAGTCCTGTAAAACAAGAAAACAAGAATCCATTTTTTATTTGGAAGTATTTGCATGGTTTCTCAATAAGTTCCTTTACTTCAGTAATTGTTAAAAATTCAATTTGGGGATCATCGTATTTTATACTAATTCCATTTGCCGGATTTCTGTCTATTAACTCAGACAATACTGCCAGATTAATAACAGCTTTGAATGTGACAAAATAATGGTGTGCAGTATGAGCTTTAACAGGTAGTCTGAGCAGGTAATCTTTATACTTCAAGCAGATATCTCGTGTCAGTTCACTGAAAAGAAAAGTACTCTTATTAATAAATTCTTTAAAATAATTCAAAGACACTGTATAATTATAATCTTGCTTTTGCTGAACTGTTTCTTCAAAAAATTCCATGAAATTTTTATCGTTATCTTCAGAAAAGAGCTTGATCCCGGAATTAGATTCGTATATTTCCTTTTCTTTTTTATCCCTTATTAATTTTGCTTTATTGATCTCGTTCTCATCTTTAATTTTACTCCTGCTATCCCCTGCAACATATAATCCAAGGGATTTCCTTTGTCTTGAACTTTTGTATGAATAATCAAGATATAAACTATATAATCCATTCTGCATCTTTCTAGCACAGATCTTAATTTGGTAACCTGTATTCATCTTACTCAATTTATCAATAATTTTCGGAATTGAATTTTTCATTTCATCCCCTCATTAATTATCTGGTCAAGTGACAGATATGTGACAGATTTTGTCAAGAATTAACAAATATTAACAAATTTCCAAAAACCAGATGCTAAAAATAATGGAATAATGGCATAAATGTAACTCATTGATATTAAAGAAAAAAGCCGCCAAATGCGGCTATGAAAAAATGGTGGAGCATAGCGGGATCGAACCGCTGACCTCATGACTGCCAGTCATGCGCTCTCCCAGCTGAGCTAATGCCCCAACCGTTTCCGAAAATCCAAAAACACAATTTAACGTCAAGAATTTTATCCGACTTCATTTTGAGATAATTTTGAGATTATACGGAAAAAAACTTTACGAAGAAATCCAGAATTTATAAATGGTGCAGTCGATTTTTTGTGTGGAGGTTAAATGAAAAGAATTACTGTTTTTATGCTGATAATGCTTGTCTTAAGTTTGTTGGCAGCTGAAAATAATTTGATCCTCGAAATCGAGATACTTGGAAATCAGAATATAGAGAAAGAACTTGTTCGTTCACTTATTACATTCGAAGTTGGTGAAAATCTTGATCCTGAGGATGTTGCAAAGTCTATTAACAATCTTTATAAACTTGGTGTTTTCGAAGATATCAAACTGGAAAAAAGTGAGCTGCAACAGGGAGTTTCACTGGCTATTATAGTAAAAGAATTTCCCATTGTGAATTCAATAGAATTCTCCGGTAATAAGAAATTGAGCGATTCAAAATTGAAGGAAATTGTAATACTGAAAAAGGGCAGCTACTGGTCACCGTTCCTGGAATCGGAAGTAAAGAATTCTATCCTTTCCGAATATAAGAAAAAAGGCTATCATTTAGTATTCACAGATTTCAAAGCTATCGATTTGGGAGATAATAAAGTAGACCTGTTTATTGATATAGACGAGGGTGCTAAAGTTGCCATCAAAAAGATAAGAATACATGGCAATAAACTTATCCGGGCTAAAAAACTGCTTGGTAAGATGAAAACAAAAAAAGCCAGTTTGCTGCGCTCCGGTAAATTCGATAACGAAAAATATGAAGAAGATCTGGAAAACCTGATAACTTACTATAATAAAAAGGGATTTATAGATGCACGTATCATTTCCTGGGAGAAAAAACTTTTAGATGATAAATTTATAATCGATATTTACCTTTACGAAGGAAAGCAATTTTATTTTGGAAAGGTTCTTGTAGTAGGAAATGAAAGGTTCACCGATGAATTGATAATCTCTCAATTCAAGTTCAAAGACGATGAAGTGTTCAACCTGGAAAAATTCAATAAACAGCTTGGTTCTGTAGCGTCCATGTATTATGAAGAAGGTTATATCTATTCCACTTTCGATCATGAACTTCAAAAATCTACCGAAAAAATAAACATCCAACTTAACATCCTTGAAAATAATCGTGCCCAGGTAAGAAAAATCCATATCCGGGGTAACCGTAAAACCAAGGAGAAAGTGATCCGTAAACACCTGGTAATTTCTCCGGGCGATTATTTCCAGCAATCGAAGGTAATGAAGAGTCAGCAAAACATTTACAATATGGGATTCTTCGAACCGGATTTACACCTCGATAATCCAAATATCATCAATAGTGATGGCGATATAGACCTGGTTATAAACCTGAACGACAAAGTTTCCGGCACAGCTAACGGTGGGGTAGCCATTAACAGCCAGGAGGGTTTGGTAGGACAACTGGCAGTTACTCATAATAATCTTTTGGGAAATTCCTGGCAGGCTGGTGTAAAATGGGAATTTGGCGGTAAAATACAAAACTTCAGTTTCAATTTTACAAACCCGTATTTTATGGATACTTCCACACTTGTAGGATTCGATATTTATCTTACAACAAAAGAATGGGACACATATGAAGTTAGAACAAATGGAGGTTCTGTGCGGCTTGGTCGTCCTTTGGGCTTTTTGAATTACTCAAGACTTGTAGCAGGATATTCTTTCTATGCCAAAAAATATTCCATCCTTTCCGGACATGAAGATAATGCTTCCGAAACATTGCAGGATCTGGATAAGAAAAACTGGCAGAATACAAGTGCTATTTCTCTTACTTTCTCACGTGACAGCCGCGACAATGTATTCTTCCCCACTTCCGGTTCAAATTTCACTCTTTATTCCGAATTAGCCGGTGGACCACTGCAGGGTGATTTTAATTATTTCAAACAGATCGCCCAGATAAGCTGGTATACAAAAACCATCTGGCAACTTGCTTTACGAACCAAATGGCGTTTCGGTTATGTTACAGGATACGGTGGAGAAGAAGCACCTCCCGATGAAAGATTCTACCTGGGCGGTACCGGTCCCGATGGTATTCGAGGTTATGCAGACCGCTCTGTAGGACCCAGCGAAGGCGGATTGCGAGAGATAATTTTTTCCACCGAATATGGGCTGCCCCTGGCTGGCGACCAGATAATCGGGCTTGTGTTCTTTGATGCAGGAGATAGTTACAACAGCCTACCTCAATTTGATTTCTGGGATATGAAAATTGGTGCCGGTGTCGGTGTGAGAATCAGAAGTCCATTCGGTCTAATAGGATTCGATTATGCTCACAATTTCGACACCAGAAGATGGGAACCACACTTCCAGTTTGGAACGACATTTTAATTAAGATTTCAAATAAAAACCTGCTGGGTATTAAAAACCCAGCAGGTTTTTTTTAAATAATTTATATAGCCTTATATCGCTCCGGAAAATATTGTAGCACTGGTTGAGGGGATTGTGGAACACAGATGTTAAAACAAATGTAAATTGCTAATTGAACCAGTAAAAGGGGTAACTATATTCCAATTAATTTTTTATCAATTTAACTGAACTTTTACTAAATTTATAAGTGGTAACGACTTTATACAATTTGTTGCTTTCATTCTTAGGTCGGTAAAGCAAATACAAAGTAATTAAGAGAGTTTCCTTCTCCATTTCAAGCATATTTATAAATTCTTGTAAGGGTCTTTTGTTATTAGTACCTCTAGTTATTTCAAGGGTATAAAAATAATTTTTTTTTCCCCCTGCTGCTATTTCGATAATTGAAGTAAAACCATCTTCAGTTATTAATGCAGGCATATCACCAATATTATTAACTTCATATTTGACTTTTATAATGATGTTTTCACCAGCTATTTCCGCTTTAATAAAGTTACCACTTTCTTGAAAGCGACTTGGTGTAACTGAAAGATGAGGGAACCCTTTTGTACAAGATTTGCTTTGAAGTTCAGGTAATCCAGCAAATGTTACCGATCCATCGTCATTATTTCTGTGTAGTAACGATGGGCTATATTCTATGAACCAACTATGTTCGGCAGTAGCTGTTAGTTTTATCTCATTGCGTTTTGTATCAGTTGGATTATATGTGTTAACTGCTTCAATTATTTTCTTGTATCTTTTATTTTTTTTGAATTCAGAATCATTGTAGATGTCTTTATTGTGAGTAAAAAAGTACTCATTCAGTGTGAAAGATTTCATGTCTGATTCACGAAAATAATTTATACAAATTAAATACATTGTGATAACATCATTGCCATTAATACCAATGGTTGAATCTTCTATATCAGAAAAGGGTTCAAGTTTGTTAGCTGATATTGAATGATCAAATCCTTTAAAACCTGTTTTTATGAAATAATCAATTTTCTTTTCTTTTTTGTTATAAATATAAATATTAATTTCGGCAGAAAGTGAAATTGCTGTGACTGGTCCAGAGTTATTTATAATAACATTTGGATTGTTAGTGTCTCGATAAGTGTGTTCTCCTTCAACCTTAATAGGATATTCCATTAAACACGAAATGTTGGGTTCTATGTTATTTTGCTTATTTTTCCAGATTTCATTTTGCCATTTAAGAAAAACAACAAGAATACCTAATATTATGCCAATATACAATGTCCATTCAAACACAATTATATTGGATGAATAAAAAATCCTACATAAAAAAAATGAAAGCGTTGAACAAAAACCAATAAAATAAAGAACAAACTTGGGAATGAGTTTCATTTATTTCTCATTATATCAGACCATGGAAAGAAGTAAAACAATTTTCATTCCGTTTTTACAAGCAATAACTAGTATTTTATTAACCATCGAATTTTTCATACTCACTCATCAATAAATCTTCCAGTAACATACTAAATCTATGTTTCAACTCACAATCCAATTCAAACAACTTTTCCTGTCAAATATAATATTTTATCAGGTTCTAAATTTCAGGTAGTGTTAGGTTAGGTTGCGATTATTTTTCTTTGGTTTTGCCGGACAGATCGGTGATCTGTCCCTACTACCATTAATCGGAAGGCAATGAAAACAAAACGCCCAGCTTTCAATTTATAATTCTATACCTTCACCAATTCTGCTTTCTTTCTCCAAAGCTCCATCGAGATAAACCTGGAATCTATTATTTTCAATTTCTACATTAAATATATGTCCTTTAATTGGAACATTATCAATTTTCAAATATTTCAATCCAAGAGGAAGCGGATCAACGATTAATGTACCATCGAGTTGCGGTTGAATTCCGCAGATATATTTTATGATCAGATCAACTATCCAGGAATGTTGGTAGTCGTTCACACCACGATAAAGACAGGGTTTTCCCGAATGCGGATTATAATGCTCGAAAGTATTTGGATATTTCAGATCACCACCTGAGAACATCATTTCAATGGTTCTTTTGATGAACCATCCCGCTTTTTCTTTCAGGCTTTCATCGTATTTGGAAGCAACATTTACCAATGCTTCGGCGATATGGGAATTGGTCATTGGCCATACTCTTCCATTCCAGGGACAGTTCATTCTCTTTTCTTTCCATTCGCCAAAAGGACTTGAAAGAGGTTCGTTCAAAGCGGTTGACGGAACAGGGTATGAAGTCCAGAATTCATCTTTGTTAAAAAGATGTTTCTTTAGTCCGTTCAGGTGAGATTCATCTGCAATTTCGTAGATATACGGATAAAAGCAGACTGCAGCTTTGATGTTCGTTCTTTTCCAGTTTTCCGGATTCACATCAAAAAACATCTCCTCATCTTTTTCCCACATATATTTCAGAACAGCTTTTTTGATCTTTGCGGTTTCTTCTTTCCATTTTTTTGATTCAGATTCTTTCCTTAATTTCTTGGCAATAAAAGAGAGTGCTTTACGAATTCCATATTGGTAACAGGTAGCATCCACTCCTTTCAACCTGATACCGCTGGATTCCATTTGCAGGTCTGCCTTTTCATCCACACTGGTGTAACGCGTCATGAATTCCTGTCCGGTTTCCATCTGGTCTATCACATCATATAAATAGCTATGTTCTGTATCACGTTCTTTATCAAAAAATTCTGTATATTTCACGAGGGATGGATAAACTTTTTTCAGGAAATCAATATCAGGATGAATCTTGTAAGTCTCCATTACCGCAGTTCCAAAATCCGTATGATAGAAGCTTTTTCTATTAATGTCAATTGGATACAGGTTCCCGGGATAACTACCGTTCCGGTCTTGATTATCAGCGAAGTTAAGGAAACTGCCTTCTGCAACTTTAGGGCTGTTCATCCAGCGTGTTTCCAACATATGGCATTGAGCAGAATAGGAGATCGGCATTCTGAAATAAGCTGGCCCTTCACAAACACAGGGATAGGAATATGAATCTTTCATCATAAAAAGCCGCAGTCCAAACCAGCGATACCAATAGTATTTTTCCAAATATTTATTAGAGCATTCAAAATATGGTACGGAATTAAAAAACTCCTGCCAATTATTTTTGCTTTCTTTTACAGGATTCTTGATATTGAATGTTTCCTCGAATTTTTTCTTAACTTGATCGGAAGTTTTCGCAACCGAAAGGGAGATCTTTACTTCAGCATTCTTTGTAATTTTTAAATGTTTATGCAAGCCAAAATAGAGTAATCCATCCGGGTTTATCCCCTTATTATGGATTTCATTTGGAAGCTTTCCACTAAACTTCTCGTAGAATGGAGTGTATTCAAATTTTGGTTGATTTTCCGTATATTCAGAAAGATTGATTGAAAATGATGAATGTTCCATTCCAATAAATACTGAAAAATTGAAAGGATATTTTTTCTTTAGTTTTACTTCACGTTTAAGAAGGATTCCATTCTCTTTTTTAGAAAAGGATAGAGTTCTTTCTTTCTGATCATTTGCTTGTGCTGTCCATAAGATCACATCGATTTCCTGATTTTTCCCTTCAAAATGTAGAGCTGTAGAAAGTGTATCATTGGGAAGCAAAACATCTGTTTCGATGAATGTAAGATCGTTTATTAAGGAAAATCTTCTTATCAGTTTGGAAGGATCCCACCTTGTATCAATCAATTTTGGTTTGAGTTCTTTTCCATCTTTTGAAAGGAAAGAAATCGTATAAAGTGGTTTTATGGGAATATTATAAAAATGTGCTTCATCCCACAATCCAGGAACGTGCAGCCACTGCGGAAAAAGCGGTGTGAAAATAAGTGAGTCTCCTCCGCCAAGATACCATTTATCGTCTCGTTCGAGTAATTTGAGAATGTTCATTATATTCCTTTTGCTGGTTCAATATACGCTCCTCTCGAAGGAACGACTTCATAAAACTGCGGGATAAATCCTGTCTTTTGAAAATACACATCCAGAATTATTTCTTTTAGCTGTTCAATTTTGGAATTCTTCACCAGATAGATCACACATCCGCCAAAACCTGCTCCGGTAAGTCTTGCACCTAAAACTCCAGATTCATTCTTTCCAATTTCTACAAGCAGATCAAGTTCTTCTGTACTGACTTCAAAAAGTTCTTTTAAACTTTGATGAGACTGATACATCAACTCACCAAAAGATTTTGCATTTCCTTTTTCCAGGACTTCTACAGCTTGTTTTACTCGTTCATTCTCATAAACAATATGCTCAACTTTTCTCTTTAATGTATCAGGCAAGAATGAAGCATATCTTTCAAGATCATTTATAGAAAGATTACGCAGAGATGTAATTTCAGGAAGATATTTTTGAAGAATTTTCACTGCATCTCTGCATTCTTGTCTTCTTTGATTATAGGAAGATTCTGCTAGTTTTCTTTTTACCATTGAATTACACACAAGAAATGAATAATCCTGAATTAATAACTGAATATATTTATATTTCAAACTTCTGCAGTCAATGAAAAGTGCATTGTCTTCTCTGGAAAGCAGTGATGCAAATTGATCCATTATTCCGCATTGCACACCAACGAAATCGTTTTCTGCTTTTCGGGCTAATTCTACCATTTCTATTGGTTTGATCTCCAAATCATATAATTCTTTAAAAGAAAGTAACGTTGCAATTTCTATCGAAGCGGAAGAGGAGAGTCCTGCACATTCGGGAACTTCACTAAAAATTAGAACATCTATTCCTCCAATTTTGTATCCGGCATCGAGAAGAACTTTTACTATCCCACGCTGATAATTGCTCCATCTCTTTTGTTGAGTTGGTTTGATATTTTTAAGATCGAATTCTTCCTTTTCTTTATATTTCAGATCATAGATTCGAATTTTCCCATCATCGTTTTTAGAAACAAGCATATTTGTGTATCTATCAATTGCAATTGGAAGCACAAAGCCGTCGTTGTAGTCTGTATGTTCACCGATAAGGTTAACTCTACCCGGTGCTCGGATGATATTGGTAGGAGATTTTTTATAGATTGTTTTATACTGCTTAATAAGATTTTCTTTGGTCATATTTCACAATCCAATGCAAATAATCTTTTGGATCAATAATCTCATATTCTATTGGTTTAACCGGTTTGTATGAAACCCATTGAAAATTATCGATCTGCTCAAAAGAACTTACCGGAACTTTATACAAATATCCCACTTTGGAAGAATCGAGTTTTCCTGTTTTAATAATGATCTTTGGATTTCCATCTTCAAATGATAATTCCCAGACACGACTATTACTTTCATCAGCCATAATAGACAGAGCAAAAGAAATTGCAAAATTTCTATCCTGGGAAGCGTAGATCGCACAAAGAGAATCTTTTGCCGAACCAATTCCGGTTGCCTGGTTGGGCTTGAGAATTTCTTCCAGAAATCTGCTGCCATGATATAAGAATTTAATTTCTTCCATTTACTTATTTTTCCACCCATCTTTCAAGTTTCTTATCATTATGAACAAACTTTCCGTCAACATAAACCGAATAACCTGCAGGATACTTCCCATATCGTTTCGGTTTATCCGGTGACTGCCAGACAATTGTAATATTTTTCCCATGATAATTAACATTTTCTAATAGGAAATAATCAAGTCCCATTGGCAGCGGATCGAGCTTTATGTGCCCATCTTCCTGCGGTTCAAAACCAACAATATGCCTAACGAAAATATCAATCCACCAGGAATGCATATAATCCCGGAAATAACTCAGCGGCTCTCCTGTGAGCGGATTATATCGTTCAAAAAAATCTGCTCGCGGTTGAAGATGTTTATTGGCAACAAGTTTGATAAGTTCGGTTGCATCGGGAAGCAGAGAACGATCTAGAGTTTTGGCTGAAGTTGCGAAAGCTTCCAAAATATGCGAAGTAGCAGCAGGCCAGGACGGTCCTTCCCAGAAACCATTCGGATCAAAGTTCGGATCATCTTTGGGAAGTGCGGGTACGGGATATGGAAGTTTGAACTGATCAGGGTTTAAAAGATGCTTCCTGAATACATCGAGATTTGCTGAAATTCCGATGCCTGCAAAGAATGGATAGAAAGTGGTGATGCACATTGTTTTGGAAAGCTCTTTTGAATCCGGATGCCTGTCTCGATAGCTTTTATCTTCTGCATACCAGAGCAACGAATTTACAGCATTCTTTGTTTTTTCTGTATAATCTTGAAAGTATTTTTTATCTTCATTTTTTCCCAGAATGCGCGCTATTTTAGAAACTGCCAGCATATTTGCAAAAGCATAACTGGTAGCATCGATCGCATCATACCGCAAGGTCGGATCGTTGTCATCAAAGCGGGAAAGGTCATCCATTCCTGTTTCAAGCTGATGATCGATAACAAACAAACCATCTCCATCAGCATCACGATCTTTGATCCACCACTCAACATTCTTCTTTATTCCCGGATAAATCTCTGCAAGCATCTCTTTATTTCCGTGAATAAGATAATGCTGCCAGGCAGTGTACGGAAGAAGTGAGAGTCCGCTTTTAGACTTATGATGCAGATTCACACGATTTGTACGGGGAGAAGTGTACCACGGAAAGCGTCCGTCTTCATAAGCAGAATGGAGCATATTAGCAATGTGTCCAAATCCAAGCTGAGCATCAGTTGCCCAGTTCATATCTAAAGCCATAAAGGGTGCACTATAACAGCAGTAAGTTTGATAAGCCTGTCTTCCTTCCATCACGACAGGATATTTGAAGAAACCAAGATTACCGCCGGCTGTAGAGAATTTAAGCAGAAACCAGCGAAATCCATAAAGCTCTTCCAAACCTTTATCCGAACAGGAAAAATGAGGAACATCATTCTGGAAAAAGTTCTGCCAGTTCGTTCTGTTCAGAGCAATCGGATCATCTTGTTCTAAAACGGTTTTCAGATTTTTTAATGCAACCTGTTCATCAGGATCAATAGCACAGGCAAAAGTGAATTTTTGGGAAGTATATGGAGGAATTTCAACTTTGTATTTCAAGAGATAAGTTCCTGCCGGTTCGCAGATCATCTCATCCGGCTCGAGGGTTCCACCAATTGCCATTGTAAGTCCATCATCGAGGATGTTTGGAAAAACATTCTTATCTTTCAGGATGATGAAATTGTCTACTTTTTTTGTGATCTTCTCGCCTCCAATCTCTTCACGCCAATCTTTTGATCTGGTGCAGTCTCCGGCAATTTCAATTATTTTTAGAATTGGATTTGCAGTCGGATTGAAAATATGAACCACGGAAACCACTACATCATTTTTGGTTACACAAACCTGCCGTTGTTCTGTAAGTCTGATCTTTGACTTTTGTTTTTTAAATTGTTCTTTTCTATCTTTGGAAATAATTATCTGATCAATATTCAGATTTAAGATTGAGCCCAAATTAACATCCGGAGTTACAAGAACATGATCCGCAAACCAGTTGATAGTTGTTCCATCAACGATATCGAAAATATTTCCAAGCTTGTGAGTGGCATAATAAAATTTAGAAGGAATGCTTGTATAAAAAGCTACATTCTTGCCGTGACCTACACAATTCTTATCATTTCGGTTTCCGATAAGATCAAGGACAGGAGACTTTGGAATTGGGATTTGCGGAAAAGTAATATTTGTTCCAAGATTTATAACGGTCAGTCGTAAAAAATGTTTTCCAGCTTCAATTTTTTGAATATAAAGCGATGACCACTTATAATCCTGCTCTTTATTTCCCCAACCGCCGGTGTTTGAATATTTCAATCTTCCTGCAAATTTACCATCAAGAGCAACATCCAACCAGCATTTTCCATTTAACGCTCGTGCATATCGGATTGAAATCCAAAAATTGGTGAGTGTTTCCTCCAATTCAAATTCATATTCTGCATAATGTCCGGCTTGCGAACCGAATTCACAGCCCAGAACTTCTCCTCCGGAAGCAGCAACTTTTTCGTCTATTCCCTGCGAACCTTTTTGAAAGATGGGATTTTCAGCTTCGAGGGTGATAATTGCAGGTTCGAAGGATGAAAGAGTTTTGAATACAAAAATACAAAATATAATAAATACTGTTTTATACTTCATATTAATTTTCCATTTTCCACCGATTGAAATCGGTGGTTATTTTGTTATTTTTCTCGTTGCGAAGTGCAACTTCGCAACGCTTGATTTTCAGCAAGTTGAACTTGCATACTAATTACGTTCACAAGTGCAACTTGTGAACAAGAAAAGTAATCTGAGAGAATCTATGAAATAAAACTTTTCAATGTCATTTCAAAAGCAACATTCTCTTTGTTTCAGAAAAAATGTTTCCTGATTTTAATTTGTAGAAATAAATCCCGCTGGAAACAGGCTGATCATTTTCATCGGTTCCGTTCCAAGTAACTGACCCTTTCTTGAGCGAAGACTCGGGACTCAGGATGACATCAAATGTTTTTATCTTCTGCCCTTTGATATTATAGATAATTAACTCCGTGTTCTCTGTGAACTCTGTGGTTAAAGAAAAAGAAATAGTTGTGGATGGATTGAATGGATTGGGGTAATTGCCAATAAGTCTATTATGAACAATAGGAAAATCCTCTTCTGCAGAAACAAAGTCAACTACCATTGTAATAGGAATTACAATCTCTGATTCATCGGGATCATTACTAATAATAACGGCTTCTGCCTGATAAGTTCCATTAAGTATATCAGTTGCATCAAAAGAGAAAGTGATCTCATCAAAAGAACTTGCTGGAATCGTACCTGCACAACTGCTGATCTCCAACCAGGTTGGACCTGAATAAAAAAGAACAGCCAGCTCATTTTCAACATACAGAGCATCATAAACTACTTGAAGAGCATCACTTGCATTCTCATTCTGAATTCCAATAGTTGCAGTATCAAGGTCTCCACTGACCTGGCGATATTGGAATAAAATATGACCATTTGCGTAAAGAATCATCTGAAAATCATAAGTTCCCGTATATATCCCAGGATAATGAATAACATTATCAAACAAGACGATCAAACTATCGGGAGTACTATAATAATATACATCTCCGCCTTGAAGAGGATCAAGGTCATCCCAGTAACCAAAAATAGCAGGACGAGGAGCATTCAATCGAGGAAGTTCATAATTATGGTAATCTGTCCAATCTTCTCCAAAACCGATCCAGCCATTTGGATTGATACGGAATTCAGAATATTTCGAACCATAGAAATTGAAGTCAAAACCGATCGGCATTAATTCTGTTCCCACATCATTATGCGTAAAAGTTACAAGTGTCCCCAACATGGAAATATCACGCCAGTTGTAATCAGGTCCTTCCGGTTCATTGCTGTCTATCCATAGATAACCATAATCATCCGGACCACCTGATCCCTCTGATGGGAATGATAAATCGACAAGATTGATCACGTAGAAAAGGTCACTATCTCCAACATTGCTGAGCGTTAATGTTTCTTCACCCATAGAACCCGGTTCAAGTTCTACAATGAAAAAATCAGTAGATAATTCAATATCAGGAGGAGAAATACATTCACCATTCAGGTCTATCAACAATGGATTCAGTTCCGGGTCATTGCTCTGGATAGATAATATAGCACTGAATGTCCCGATATTTTCGGATGTAAATGTTATTTCAAGTTCGGTTTGTTCTCCCCAACCCAGATCAAATGCAGTTGTTCCTGTGTAAGTAAATCCATCTCCAATGATTTCTACAGAAGAAACATTTAAGTCAACATAACCTAAATTCCTAATATTCAAGGTCATGTTCTGGGGATAATTTAGATATTGAATTCCGAAATCCAGTTCATCTGTAGAAGCCCAGATATGCGGATCAGGATCATTGGATAGGAATGAAAAGTAGCGGGCCATCAAATCTGCTTTTGTGTTTGTTCCATCAGCATCTGCCATAGCTCCAAAAATTGAAGAAGTGCAGATAACGCGGTATGAACCTTCATCGTAATACACCGAACGTCCAATATCATTCTGGCAGGTGAAATAAAGAGTTCCTTCATCTGCAGTGAGGACATCTACCATATAATCCGGATCTTCATCATATTGAAAGGCAAAATCATCTCCGGACGTGAAAGTATTTCCCGCACCTATTATGTTATGAATTCCATTTGTAGTTCCATTGCTGATGTAATTTGTGCCCAGATAACCGAAAAATGTAGTTGTATGATGATTGTAACCTACATCTGCTCCTTCGATGTAAAGAGACCCTCCACCGTTTAAATAATTAATTAAAGTTTGTTGTTGAGAGGTGCCAACGACACCGGGTGGTGTGGTTCCTCAACCCACGCAATAGATGCCCAGAGTCACGAAAACAACATCGTAGCTGGAAAGATCCCCGGGCAGTGTGGATACTGTAGTGAAAGTTATTCCATTTGCTGTTAATGCCTGTTGTATTTTAAATTCACAGCCCACGTAAGCGGTTCCTTCCGGATCCTGGAAACCATTGTTGTTGTCGTTGTCCCAGATTAGAACCTGCTGAGAAAAAACTAAACAAGGCAATAAAAATAAAAGTAAAATTACAAAATTAATTGTTGAATGTTTTTTTTCAAATTTCATGATAAGCTCCTCATTTATTTTTTAACGCTTGCTTTTCAGCAAGTTGAACTTGCCCACTAATTGCGTTCACAAGTGGGAGTTTGTGAGCGTGAGTAACCTTGAAAGTGTTAATATGAAAGAATCTTTGAAATAATCCTTTTCAAGGTTACTTCATCAAAAGCATTTTCCTCACTGATGTAAAATCACCTGCTTTCATTTTGTAAAAATATACTCCGCTTGCAACTGGCGTATTGTTCTCATCTTTTCCATCCCAAATAACAGTATGATAGCCTACATCCAACTTATCATCAATGAGCATTCTTACTTTTTGTCCCTTGATATTGTAGATTTCCAGTGTAACTTTTGAATTTTCATTAAGGCTGTAACTTATAGTTGTGCTTGGATTAAATGGATTCGGATAGTTATTCTTCAACTCCACTTTATAGATGGATTGAATAATATTTTCATCTGAACTGACAGAACCGGAATATGCCTGAGCTGGATTACTGAAGGAACTTTCACCTTCCGTATAAATTGCAGTTACAACATAATAATAAATTCCGGATGAAAGTCCTGTGTCGAGATAGAAAATTTCATTCGTGTTTGTTAGCAATTCATAAGGACTGTTCGGATTATTCCTTCTATAAATGTTGTAACTTTCAGGTTGAGTAGAAGGTTGTTCCCAGCTCAATTCGATTTCATTAACATTGATGTTTTCTGCATAAAGATTTGCTGGTGGTTCGAGGAACACATTGGGTTCTACAATGGCAATATCATCGATATACCAGCCTTCTTCTGCTGTAGCTCCATCCGAACCGAAAATAAAACGGAACTTAACTGTTCCATCATAATCCTCAAGATTAAAGAATGCTCTTTCCCAGTCAATTGAACCTGAGAACACTTGTGTATCACCAGCAAATGGAGGATTATTATCTCCCCTTGTCAGAAATGGATAACCACCTTCCGGGAATATTTGTGACCATTGACTGTTATGGAAAATCTCAATCAGACCGCCATCATAACAATAGCCCGGATAAGAATTACTTATTTCTGCAGACATCCAATGGTAAAATGTCAGATAGGTATCGCCTGTTAACTCTATATCAGGTGTTTCAAGGGCACACAACAGGTTATTATTGCAAGGACCTGTTCCCGTACTTCCCATCTTCCAGGAATGCACATCTGAATAACATCTGAGTGTTGATTGATGCCATTGGTCCTGCCCACCGTTCAAGGCAGAATGTGTCCAGCCATTGACGCCATATTCCACATTGTCATAAAATCCTACACTCACATCAAGTTGGAGGATATTATAATATCCTAATTGCTCATTTAACAAAAGGTTTAATCTCAAATTATGAATAGCGGGACAATCTGCTGAAACAGTGAAGGTAAACATATCATCAAAACCGGAAATCTCACCGGTTGCCAGATATGAGATTTGGGAGCTGTTATTATTGATAGTGATATAAATATCATCGGAATAAAGCTGACCTGTGATATTTTCAGCTAAACCTTCCCCATTATTAATAAGGTTGATCTGCAATGAACCTGATTCTCCGGGCTCAAGGCATCCATTACCATTCCCGTCTTCAATCACAAAATTAGCAATTTCCAGGATCGGTGCATAAGATGTGATGGAGAAATCGTATTCCCAGGTATCAGTGCTCGAATTTATCACAAGATGAAATACTAATTGTTCATTATCCGGACAGAAAGGTTCTATCTGAATCTGAAAGGAAGTAAGCCCGTATTCAATAGAATCAGGAAGGATATTATTATAATTGGAAAAATCATTTATAATCGTAACATACTGGTTTGTTGAAGAAATGGTTGCATCAATATCTGTAGCTTCTTCAGAACCTACATTTCTTAATCCTACCAGAAATGATATTTGCTCACCGTGTTCTACAATGCTGTTCCCGTTTCCTGCTGAATCATCTATAATATAATCGTTAAATAAAACATAAGAACCTCCTGGCGGAATTACAGTAATATCTTCATACACCGTCTCGGAATTGAAAGCTGTTACAACCATTTTTGCATCACCTGCAATCAAAGCATGAGAAATTGTCACGCTACCAAATTCATCTGTCACACCGGAAAAATAATTTCCATCCTGAGATAAACAAACCAAAGCACCTTCTACTGGAACTCCACTTGACGTTATAGTAGTTATAAAATCAATACCCATTAATACCACTTCATTTGATAGAACTAAATCTGATGGTGGTGCAGTTCTAACCTGGAGAGCAACATCACCGAATACAGTCCATGCTTCCATCTCTGACTGTCCTCCGGAATATTCTTCGACAGTCATCAGGATAGAGCCATTGAAACATAATGCACCATAAGTTGTTTTTTGAACATCCGTACTGATACCGTTCTGCCCGGGATGTAAACTGTAATCGTAACCTCCAATAAGAAGGTCGTTGAAGTAATCCTGTCCTCTCATCGGAGGATTCCAGGATTGACTAATTGTAGAAGCGTACATACCTACAGCGCCACCATTTTCTTTATGAAGCCAGGCTTCTGCAAAACATTCTGTTGAATGAAAAGCTCCATTAACACAAGCAACCGAAACGATGAATGGAAGCATATCCCCGTTTGTTAGATTGGCTATATGACTGTTACTGAAACCTGACGAACCCCAGGAAGTAGTTGAGCCATGTCCAGTGTAATTGATTATACCTGTTCCCGTATTTAGAGCATTGGCAACCATTGTTGGATTTGCTGCAGGGTCATAAATGGGGTAGTATGTGTCATAAGTAAAAGGATCCAGTTTATCATTCCAGATTACATCAAGATGTTCATAATCCAGTTCTCCATCATCTCCGGGACCTTGATTGGATGCAATTCCTGTAGCTGTTTCATACCAGTTTCCACCTATTTCAGGGTCTCTTTCATAAGCAATTGTTTTATTAACCTGTGTTGTTACATGAGTAGTATTATTTGCACAGAACCTTCCAACAATAAGATCAGGATAAGCATCCGCTCCAACAACACAACCAAGATTCGGGTCAGCAGGAGCACTACCTGTTGTTGGACCCTGAAGGTCAGCCCAATCACCTACAAGCTGAATATACAGAATATCATTATGCGCAGTGTATTGGGTGCTGACCAAGCTTGTTACATTTGTGCCGGTTGCTACTTCTTCTTCATAAACTATGAATCCTTTCTCTCTTTTCCATTGGATGTAGGGAGCAATAACATCAATATCACGAGGTGTTCTAATCACAAGGATTGAACCGAAATCAGCAAGTTCATGCTCAAATCTGGTTTCATCATAATTAATGAATACAGTTTTATAAAGGGAGTTCATTTCTCTGGCTACTTTTCTTTTTGCAGAAATGAGCGGATTAATTACAGGTGTGTTATTCTCAACCAGTTTTACTGTTACATTTGTATAAACTCGTAGAATGTTTCTGGCAGCATTATACTGGAAAGAATAAATATAAACATTTGTACCGCGGATATCCCGCAGGATGAATGGTTCTGTTGCTTCTGCAATGTCCACTGGATAAAACTCATCAACAATGGATTCGTCAGCAATTTCATAGGGAATTGTAGAAGGATCCTGATTACGGTAGATAATACCTCTGGAAGGTAATAGCGGGTAATTCAAGCTGTATTCAACATAGTCTGTTGATACAATTTCTGTAGTTACATTTCTGTCATTAGAAAGTTGAATAGAAGCGTGAATGAAAGGCAGTTCAGCGTAACCTTTTTTGGTTGTGACTACACTTCCTTCAAATTCGATCTTTGAATAAGTAGTTCCATTTTTAACCATCTCAGCTATTTTATACTTACCAAGAATGTAGTTAAGTTCATATTCAGAGCTGCTGGGTTGATTGAAATAGACCTTAAATCCTTGAGATGCAAACAAACCGATTGAAATGAATAACAATCCAATAAAAAATAAAAATCTTAAATTCTTCATTTTTCGTCTCCTATCTATTTTTTCATAAATATCCTTTCCTGATAAAATATCAGGATAATTTTTCTACACAAACGTCTAGCATACGCAGCGCTCCGATAGATCGCAGATACGCTTGTTAGCAACTACTTTTTTATTTAAGTAGCAAACATTTCTTAACTGCTTCGGTTTTACCATTTACATTTAGTTTGTAGAAGTAAACTCCTGAAGCAACATATTGATTGTTATCATTTTTACCATCCCAGATAATCTGACGCAAACCTTGTTCCAATTTTTCATTAACAATTGTTTTTATTTTTTTGCCTTTGATGTTATTAATAGAAAGATTTACTTCACCGTTATCTGAAAGTTGAAAGCTTATCGTTGTTACAGGATTGCGACCGGCTCCTGACTGTTTGAACGGATTTGGGTAGTTCGTCAGTAAAGCAGAAGTTGCCATCGTTAATTGAGGATGCTCACAGAGGGAAATAGAAGTGAGCCTCTCATTGCGATACCAGGCGATCTTGCCATCCAAATCTGAAGCCGAGAAAACATCCTGATCACCGTCATCGTCAAGATCTGTGCTGAATACTGATGTCGGGGAATCTGTTAGATCTGTTATCAATATTTGATCACTGAAGGAAATCTCCTGCGCTGATGACAGGTGGATCAGTAAAAACACAAATGCTATAATAAAAATCAATGAAAGTATACGTGATCTGTTGCCAAGAAATGAATTCATAGTTTCATCCTTTGCTTTTTTTTTCCTTTTTACTTCATCAATATCATCTTCTTAACTTTCTTGTAATTACCTGCTTGTAGTTTATAGAAATAAATTCCTGAACCAACTGGTTTCCCTGAATCATCTGTTCCATTCCAAACCACACTCCTCGTTCCTAAACCCCTGTTTGGGAACGTAACGAAAGTTTT
>CBDUTJ010000014.1:0-59273 GCA_965370415.1 uncultured bacterium
TCATATATTAATAAAGAAGATAAATTTGATTTTTTACCAGGTCAGTTCTGTGAATTTTCCATTCTGGGAAAAGGTGAATCTCCATTTGGGATCGCTTCTTCTCCCACAGAAGAAGATATTCTCAAATTCACTGTAAACCGCACCGGTTCTGTTACCAACGAAATTCATTATCTTCAGGAAGGTGATGTTGTAGGAATTCGAGGACCTCTTGGAAACTGGTATCCCGTTGAGAAGTTCAAAGGACAGGATGTAGTGATAATCGGTGGTGGATTTGCCTTCACAACATTGCGTTCGCTTCTTGTTTATATGCTGGATAATCGTAAAGATTATGGGAAGATAACCGTGATTTACGGTGCCAGGAATCCTGATCTTTTCATTTATAAAGATGAAATAAAAGAGTGGGAAAAACGCGATGATCTCACTTTGCATCTTACAATTGATAACCCTGTTAAAGGTTGGAATAAACTCACGGGATTTGTGCCAACGGTAACCAAAGAAGTATCTCTCGATCCAACTTCCTGGTGTGTTGTTTGCGGACCTCCGATAATGATAAAATACACTCTTCCTGTTCTCACTGAAATTGGTTTTCCTGATGAGAAGATTTATACCTCTTTAGAAAGAAGAATGAAATGTGGAATCGGGAAATGCGGAAGATGTAATATTGGTTCAAAGTATGTTTGTATTGATGGTCCGGTGTTTTCATATGAAGAGATTAAGAAAATACCGGAGGCATTATAAAAATGAATTTCTCGTTCCTAAAGCCCACTTTGGGAACGTAAATATTACCAAGCTGGGGCTTGGTAACAAGAGGAATTAGTGTTAATTTGTGTTAATTCTGTGATTAAAGATAAGGAGAAATAGATGGCTAAAAATAAAATTATATTAAGTGAAATGGATGCCAATTTCAAGAATGAGATCGCATCTATGCCGGGGGCAGAACATTTTCAAAGATGTTTCACTTGTGGCACCTGCACTGCTGCTTGTCCTGTGGCAGAAGTTCACGAAGATTATGATCCGCGAAGAATAATTAGAATGTGTATTTTGGGGATGAAAAAGGAAGTATTATCTTCAGACCTTCTGTGGATGTGTTCAAGATGTTATACTTGCTATGCTCTTTGTCCACAGGGAGTTAAATTTTCTGATGTTATCGATGTTCTGCGTGATATGGCTATCAAAGAAGGTTATATTCCCAAAGAGCGTTATCTAAAAGCAAGGGAACTGGATAAATTCGTTCAGGAATTACGCTGCGATCTGATCGATCAAAAACTGCATCCGGAAAAAAAATTAGATGATAAAATTAAAACAAAGCTGGAAAAAGAAATAAAAACAAAATGGTAAAAAATAGAACGCAGATGACACGGATTATGCGGATAATCACAGACATAAAATTATTTATTCCTCCGTGCTCTCTGTGTGCTCAGTGGTAAAGTGAAAAGCGTAAAGCATAAATAAAAAAAAGGAGGGTAAAATGCAAGTAGATCAAACTTTGGATTGTAAAGGGCTTTCCTGCCCGATGCCGATCATTAAGTTGGCCAAAACGATCAAGAAAATGAACAGTGGTGAAGTTTTGGAACTTCTGGGAACTGATCCCGGTTCTAAATCCGATGTTCCTGCCTGGTGCGAAAAAACAGGGAATATTTTTCTTGAGCAGGCTGAAGATGGTGGTACTTTTAAATTTTACATTAAGAAAAAGTAAAAAGGAGTGACCCGTGTTTAAAAAAGGAGTTTTAAGAGAATTATTCGATTCGTTATTCGGCAAAACCTGGCCTATGTGGGTTGGTGGAATTTTACTGGCATTATTGAATATTCTCCTTTTCGTGATCAAATATCCGTGGGGTGCAAGCGGAGGTTATGTTAATATTGGGCAGAACCTTTTCCAAACTCTCGGAGCAAAAAGTCTCGGAACAAGCACACCGATAAGTTTGCACACAGTTGCATTACTGAATATCTTCATCGTTCTTGGTGCATTTATTTCATCTTTGTTCTCCAAAGAATTCAGCATCAAAGTAGCTCCGAAAGGTGAACTTGTCAAAGGTCTTATCGGTGGCGCATTGATGGGAATTGGAGCAACTGTTGGAATCGGTTGTACAACCGGCGGATTTTTCAGTGGAGTTCCGGCACTTTCAGGAGGAGCTTTGTTCCTTTCTCTTGGATTTATGCTTGGGACTATTGTAGCTCTCAAATACCTATTGTGGGAAATGGAAGCACTGCCTAAATTCAGTACGGGAAAATCGTGCACATTACTTCCGGGAACAGGAAAGAAAACCGGTTGGCAAAGATGGCTCGGCTGGATCCTTATTGCTGTTGTGCTGTATATTTTCAGCAATTATACAGGTAAAGGAACTTCCTTATCGAAAATTCTTGGCTGGCATGTATTTATCGCACTTATTCTTGGAATCATCCTGCAAAGATCAAGATTTTGCATTGTTCGTGCTTTCAGAGAACCATTTATGACAGGCGAAGCAACAGCTCCGGTTGCAATAATTATTAGTATTCTTGTTGTTCTTATTGGGTTTACTGTTCTTAAATATTTTGGTGTGGGAAACGCTGGAGAAACAGCGATCCGTGCAATTGAAATGAAATCTGTTTATGCTAATTTCTGGTTAAGAGCTTTAATTGGTGGATTTATTTTTGGTCTGGGAATGACTATAGCCGGCGGCTGTGCAGTTGGAACTCTCTGGCGTGCCGGAGAAGGTCATGTGAAACTGTGGATGTCAATTGTTGGATTTGTAATAATGGCTCCTGTTTCCAAAGGATTTATTGTTCCCGCTGTTGTTAAGATTCTTCCTGAATCTCTGCGTAGTAAAATGTTCCTACCCGATGTTTTAGGTTATACCGGTGCAGTTGTTCTGCTTTTGGTAATCTTATTACTTTGGTATATGTTTGTTAAATGGAATGAAAAGACCGGAAAATTTTCCGCATTATAAAGAAGGAGTAGAAATGAAAAAAACATATTATCTAATAATTCTTTTTGCGATCCTTCTTCTTGTTTCAAGTTGCGGAAAAGGATTTTCTGAAGGTGGATATTTTGCCAATGCAAAAGCAATGGTGAGTGAAGCCAGAAAAGGCATCGAAGAAATATCTTATGATGAATTGATCCAGAAAATGGAAAGCGGTGAATCAAGGTTCATAATAGATGTTAGAGAACCGGGTGAATTTGCAGAAGGATATATAAATCAGCCAGATGAAAACGATGAAAAAGAATATCCTGAAGCAATGACGAAAAACATTCCAAGGGGCTTATTGGAATTTAAAATAGCTGATATAACTTTTTGGAAAAATCGAAAAAATATGCCTTCTAAAGACGATGAAATAATTATCTATTGTAAAAAAGGCGGAAGGGGATCTTTAGCCACGGAAACCTTAATGAAACTTGGCTATAAAAATGTTCAAAACCTGAAAGGCGGTTATAAAAAATGGCTTAATCCAAATGCTTCAGAGGAGGAAGATGCTCCTGCTGAATCGGGTGGATGCGGCTAAATAAAGGGGAAAAAAGATGAAAAAAAATTGGATGAAAAACTTAATAGTATTATCTATTATAGCTTTAATCTTTGCAGGTTGTGCAAAAAAGAATGATCTTGATACTTTAATAACTTACATGGATAGTAACGGAATGGCAGTAAAAGAACTATTCGACGAATGGATCATAAAAGCAGAAGATGTTCATGATAACATGGCAGATTATTACTTAATGGATCTCCGTGGAAAAGATAAGGACAAAAACGAAATTATCGATTATGATGATGGTCATATTACCGGAGCTGTTTTAACTTCTTTCTCTACAATTCTTAATGATGCTGAGAAAGCGGGAGAAAAAACGATCGTAGTTATATGCTACACAGGACAATCAGCTGGTCATGCTGTAATGGCACTCAGACTTTCCGGGTATGACGATGCTAAAATACTGAAATGGGGTATGAGCGGATGGAACGGCGATTTTGATATATGGACAAAAAATTGCGGTCAAATTGAAAGTGAAAACTGGGTTGCTGAACCTGTGGCAGAAAATACTGCTTTTAAGTATATTCAACTGGAATGTGATGCAACAGAAGGTAGGGAAATGCTTGCTGAACGCGTAAATGTTATGCTGACCGGTGGATTTAAAGGAATAGGTGCAGATAAAGTTCTTAATAATCCGTCAAATTACTTTGTTAACAACTACTGGGAAGAAGATGATGTTGATAAATATGGACACATCGACACTGCTTATAGGATAAAACCATTAGATGTACAAAATCTTGGTCCTGATAAAACCATTGTAACTTATTGCTGGACAGGACAGACTTCTTCTATGGTTACAGCTTATCTAACAGTTCTCGGTTATGATGCAACAAGTCTTAAATACGGTGTGAACAGCATCATTTATGATATGCTTGAATCTCATAAATGGTCTGTTTCAAAGGATTATGATTACGAAGTAACGGGAAAGTAAATAAGATTAAATAATTATCAGGGAGCTTAACCTGGTTCCCTGGTAATTTTGTCAGTTTATCCGGAGAATAAAATGAATTCAAAAAAAGAATTAAGTTTCGATAATCTACTCGATGAAGTTATCCATAAAGATCTATGTAACAGGTGTGGTGGATGTGTTTCATTCTGTAGTGCAAATAGTATAGATGCATTGAAGATCGGGAAGGAAGGCTTTCCTGAATATAAATATAAAGATAAATGCCTGGAATGTGGACTTTGTTACCTGATATGTCCTAAAACAAGAACCCTGGAAGAAGAACTAAAAAGCCATTATGATTGGAAATACCCATTGGGACACTTTATAGATGTTTTTTCTGCACGGTCGACCGATGAAGAAGTTCTTAATGTAGCCACAGATGGTGGTGTAGTCACTTCCATTCTAATATATCTATTAGAAAATAAATTGATCGATGGAGCTATTGTTTCCAAAAGAATGGGTCCTCACGGAAGAAAACCAATAATTGCAAAAACCCGTTCAGACCTGATAGATGCTGCCGGCTCAAGTTTCTCGGAAACACAACATCTTGATGAGCTTGGAAATATTTATTCCACAAGTTTTCCTATAATAAAAGTAATAAAAGAATCTGCTTCGGATTCGATGAAGAAACTGGCTATTGTCGGAACTGCATGCCAGATTGAGGCAATCCGGAAAATGCAGTTATTGAATATTGTTCCCTCAAACCTGATAATATTTACGATCGGGTTGTTTTGTATGCAGTGTTTCACTATTGAAGATCTTTCAAAGAAAAATTTTGCGAAAATGCATAAGATAAATTTAGATGATATTGAGAAAGTGAATATTAAAGAAGATTTGATTCTGAAAATGAAATCGAATGTCAGCTTACATATTCCATTGGAAGAGATCGAAGAAATTGCCAGACCTGCTTGTCTTGCCTGCAACGATTTTTCCAATGAATTTGCCGATATTTCGGTTGGTGGTGTTGGCTCGCAAGATGGATATACCACAGTTATGATCAGAACTTCAATAGGAAAACAGGTTTATGCGGAAGCATTGTACCAGAATTATGTTGAAAACAGTCATGGCTCATTTCATGATAGAAGAAAAGTAAACGAAAAACATTTATTACATTTAATAAAAGATTTCGCGGTAAGGAAAAAGATAAGATCGGAAGAAAGAAATAATTCCATGGATAATTAATTTCTTTTCAATTCCTTAATATTAAGGAGTATTGTTTGATGAGTAAAAAGAAAGTTGGTTCTGTACTGGTCGTAGGTGCAGGAATTGCCGGAATTCAATCTTCACTTGATCTGGCAAATTCTGGCTACAAAGTATATCTTCTTGAGCAAACACCAGCAATTGGTGGTACTATGGCTCAATTGGATAAGACATTTCCCACAAATGATTGTGCTATGTGTATTGTTTCACCCAAACTGGTGGATTGTGGGAGACACCCGAATATCGAGATCATCACAAATGCCGAACTGGGAAAAGTGGTTGGTAAAGCTGGAAATTTCAAGGTTGAAGTAAAGAAAAAGCCCAGGTATGTTGATGAAGATAAATGCACCGGTTGCGCAGCTTGTACTCAAAATTGTCCGGTATCAATTGCACTTTATCCTGTTGAAAAAATATCTATTATACTTAGAAAAGATGATACAGCTAAAGTAGATGCAATCTTAGAAGAATTTAAAGATAAAAAAGGCAGCCTTATGCCTATACTCCAGAGTGTCAGCAAAGAATATAATTATCTTCCTGAAGATGTCCTGAAATATATCTCACAAGAACTCGACATTTCCTTAACCAAAATATATCAAATAGCAACTTTTTATAATGCTTTTAGTCTGCAACCTAAAGGAAAATATACAATTAATGTATGTTTCGGAACTGCATGTTACATAAAGGGAGGAAACAGAATTCTGGAAGCTTTTGAAAGGGAACTTGGCATTACAATGGGCAATACAACCGAGGACTTAATGTTCGGACTGGATACCATATCCTGTTTTGGTTGTTGCGGTCAAGCTCCTGTGGTAACTGTGAATGAGGATATTTACGGGCATTTTCGTGTAACTCAGGTTCCAAAATTAGTTAAAAAATACAGGGAGGTAATGAGTGCCAAAACTGAAGCCTGAAGATCTAGCAAAAATAACAGAAAGAGTTAAAAGAACAATGATTCTCCGGGAGGGTACCGGTCGTGCAAAAATTAGAGTTCACATGGGAACTTGTGGTATTGCTGCTGGTGCTCGCGCTATTATGAGTACATTAATGAAAGAAATCGAGGATAGAAATATCAAAGATATTATTCTTACCACTTCAAGCTGTGCGGGATTATGCAGTCGTGAACCGATGATAACAGTTGAAGTTAAAAATCAACCTCCTGTAAAGTATGTAGATTTAACTCCTGAGAAAGCAAAAATAATTTTTGATAAGCATATCCTTTCCGGAGAGATTGTAAAAGAGTATGCCTTGGCATTTGGAAGTGAAAGAGTACCGTAAAAGTAATCAAATATTTCAAAATTCAGGTATTTTGAATTTTAGGAGTTTTTAATTATGGCTTATAGATGTAATGTATTGTTGTGCACTTGTACAATGTGTGTTTCTGTTGGAGCTTTGAAAATAAAGAGTAAGCTTAAGGAAGAAATTAAGAGATTCAATTTAGAAGACGAAGTTCAAGTTATTCTTACAGGAAGTAGTTGGCTTTGCACAAAGGGACCAACCTTAATTGTTCAACCTGATGATGTAGTTTATCAGTTCTTAAAAGAAGAAGATATCCCTAATTTGGTTGAAGAGCATCTCTTAAAAGGAAGACCTGTACATTCTTTGATGTATATTCATCCTGAAGAATTACATCCTATTGAGAAATTACAAGATATTCCTTTTTATCATGACCAGAGACTTATTGCTCTTTGGAACAGAGGGATAATAGATCCCGAAGAGATTGATGAGTATATTGCCAGAGATGGATATAAGGCGTTGGTAAAAGTTTTGCAAGATATGACACCGGAAAGTGTAATACAGGAGATAAAAGATTCCGGATTAAGGGGAAGAGGTGGTGGAGGATTCCCAACCGGGAAGAAGTGGGAGTTCTGCAGAAAAAATCCAGGCTCGCCAAAATACCTGATTTGCAATGCTGATGAAGGTGATCCCGGTGCTTTTATGGACCGCTCAATTATTGAAGCAGACCCACATTCTCTTATTGAGGGGATGTTGATCGCTGCTTATGCAATTGGTGCAGAAAAGGGTTATGTTTACGTACGAAGTGAATATCCGCTTGCTATTCAAAGGTTAGATAGTGCAATCTTTAAAGCCAGAGAATACGGATTACTTGGAAAGGGCGTATTTGGTTCCGATTTTAATTTTGATGTGGAAATATTTCGTGGTGCTGGTGCATTTGTTTGTGGAGAAGAAACATCTTTAATTCATTCGATAGAAGGTGAACCAGCAGAACCCAGACAGAGACCTCCATTTCCTGTGGAAAGAGGGCTTTTTGGGAATCCTACAAATATAAATAATGTTGAAACATTATCTTGTTTGCCAAGAATAATAAATTTTGGAGCAAAATGGTTTGCCAGTATTGGTACTGAAAAAAGCAAAGGTACAAAAGTCTTTTCTCTTGCAGGAAAAATAAATAATGCTGGACTTGTGGAAGTGCCAATGGGAATAACTCTGCGTGAAATGGTGTTTAAGATTGGTGGCGGAATTCCCAATAGAAAGAAGTTTAAAGCTGTTCAGACAGGAGGACCCTCCGGTGGTGTTATTCCTGAAAGCATGCTTGACTTACCTATTGATTATGAACGGATACAGGAAGCCGGAGCAATTATGGGTTCCGGTGGAATGATTGTTATGGATGAAGATGATTGTATGGTTGATATTGCTAGGTATTTTATTGAATTTACAAGAGATGAATCCTGTGGAAAGTGCTCTTCCTGCAGAGAAGGTTTAGATGCAATGTATGAGATTTTAACTAATATTTGTGAAGGAAATGGTAAAGAGGGAGATATAGAATTTTTAGAAGAATTGGGAGAAGCAACTATAAATGCTTCAATGTGTGGATTAGGAAAGTCAGCTCCAAATCCTGTATTAACTTCGATCCGTCATTATAGAGATGAATATATTGCCCATATCAGGGATAAGAAATGTCCGGCTAAATCATGTGTAGCTCTAATTGAATATTCAATCGACCAGGAAAAATGCACAGGTTGCTTTATATGTAATGTGAATTGTCCGACAAATGCAATTATTGGAGAAAAGAAGAAACCTCAAACCATAGATAAGAGTAAATGTATTAAATGCAGTGTTTGTTTTGAAGTATGTAGATTTGATGCAATAAAGGTAGGTTAATTATTATGAAACTTATAAAAATAAAAGAACTGCTTGAAGCAGAAGTTCTTTCAGGGGAAGATAACTTGGACATAGAAGTTAGTTTAGGTTGTGCTGCAGATTTGATGAGTGACATATTAGCTTTTGGTAAACCGGATTCCATTCTTTTAACAGGATTGACAAATCTTCAGGTTATTAATACTGCTAATATATCTGATATGAAAGCAATTTGTTTTGTCAGAGGGAAAAAGCCTGATGAAGATATTATAAAAGCAGCTAAAAGAAATGATCTGGTTGTACTTTTTACAAATCTTCCAATGTTTGAAACTTGTGGGAGATTATATGAAAAAGGACTCAAAGGTTTAGGGTATTTAGGGATTGACCAATAAAATGGAAGAAAATAGAAAAACTACGAAAATTCAAGAACTAACATACGAACTAAAGGTTGAAGATGTAATGAGTAAAAATATCGAAACTGTCAGTTCAAAAATGTCTATTTATTCTTTAAGAGATATTTTGCAAAAGAAGCGAATTTCTGGGGTTCCTGTTGTAGATGAAGACAAACTTGTTGGTTTAATGAGTATTGAAGATTTTATTAAATGCCTGGAACAGAAAGAAATGGATGCTATGGTAGAAGATAAGATGACAAAAAATCTAAAGACTCTGTATGCTGATGAACCACTTGTTCATGCTGTTATGAAATTCGAGAAATTTGGGTTTGGTCGTTTTCCTGTGATTTCAAGGAAAGATAAAAAACTCGTCGGTATTATTACAAAAAGTGATATTATAAAAGGAGTATTAAAGAAATTAGAAACAGCCTATCATGACGAAGAGGAACGAAGATATAGAGCGAGTCATATTTTCAATGATATTGTTGCTGATGAGCTTTTTTTTAAATTTCAATATTTCGTCGAAGGCAAGAACTTTGATAAAGCAGGAGAAGCTGCCACCGGACTAAAGAAAACGCTTTATAGACTTGGTATCTCTCCGGAAATAGTGCGTAGAGCTGCAATTTCAACTTATGAAGCTGAAATTAATATAGTAGCATTTACCACAAGTGGGCAAATAATAGCATATCTTGAACCTCATCAAATTAAAATCGTTATAAAAGATAAAGGACCAGGCATTCCCAATATTGAAGATGCAATGAAACCCGGTTTTTCTACTGCTCCCGGATGGGTGAGAGAATTAGGATTTGGTGCAGGTATGGGACTTCCTAATATAAAGAAATTTGCTGATAAAATGACACTAAGATCGAAAGTTGGCAAGGGAACACATTTAGAAATTATTATTAAGCTTAGTAATTATCGTGATGAAAATTAATTTCTCAGTTAAGAATAAGAGAAAAGAGGGAAAATGATTAATTTAAAAGATATTGTACAAAAACTTGGTCTAAAAGTAGTTTCCGGGGATGTTGATAGAGAAATAAGTGCAGGATATTCAAGTGATTTGCTTAGTGATGTCATTGCAAATGCTCAAAAAGATAATATCTGGATCACCTTACAAATTCATATAAATATTGTAGCTGTAGCAAATTTACAGGAACTTGCAGGGATCATTCTTGTAAATGGACGACAACCGGAAGAAGCAACTTTGAAAAAAGCAGAACAGGAAAATATTCCTATTCTGTTAACAGAATTATCGACTTTTGAAATTGTGGGAAAACTTTATGAACTGGGAATACACGGGAATAAGAGTTAATGAGGTCTCAAAAGTATGCTCAAAAATATCAAAGCGGATTTGCATATTCATACCTGCCTTTCCCCGTGTGGTGATATGGATATGACGCCTACGGCGATAGTAGAAAAAGCAAGATCGAAAGGATTGGATGTGATTGGTATTTGTGACCATAATTCATCTGAAAATGTAGCTGCCGTAAAGAAAGCCGGAGAAAAATATAATTTGAAAGTTCTTGGCGGAATGGAAGTTACATCTAAAGAAGAAGTGCATATCCTGGCTCTTTTTGATGAAAATAAAAAATTATCTGAGCTTCAGGAAACCGTATATGAAAATCTAGATGGAAAGAATGACGAGGAGCTTTTCGGATATCAGCTAATAGTAGATGAGCAGGATGAGATCATCGATCTTAATGAAAAACTATTGATCGGTGCTACAAACCTGACAGTCGAGAGAATAGTAGAACTTGTACATTCTCTGAATGGACTTGCAATTGCCTCTCATGTTGATCGTGAAAGATTCAGCCTGATCGGTCAACTGGGCTTTGTTCCTGAAGGATTGGAACTGGATGGGCTGGAATTATCACCCAGATATATGTCCGAAAAGAAAAAACTTGAATTTCCAATGGCATCGGGCTTTCCGCTCGTCACTTTTTCTGATGCTCATTTACCAGATGATATTGGCAAAACTTCAACCACTTTCTTGCTTGATAATATAACTGTGATAGAGTTGAAAAAAGCTTTGAAGAATAAAAATGGAAGATCTATCATTACATATTCTTGATGTAGTCGAGAACTCGATCGAAGCAAATGCTTCGAAAATTGAGATTAAGATCAGAGAGGAAAAAAACAAGGATTTACTCGTAATCGAGATAAAGGATAATGGAAGAGGAATGAACAGAGAAACCATTAACAAAGTGCTGGATCCGTTCTATACAACAAGAACGACACGAAAAGTGGGCTTAGGACTTTCTTTTTTAGCACAAGCTGCTAAAGAGAGTAATGGAGATTTTGAGATAAATTCAAAGGTTGGTGTAGGTACAGAGCTTAAGGCTACTTTTCAATATAGTCATATTGACCGTAAACCCATTGGGAATATGAACGATACAATTGTGACCTTAATTATTTCTCATCCTGAAATTAATTTTATTTATGAATATCAAAATGAAGAGGGAAATTATATTCTGGATTCAAATGAAATATAAGGTGAAATAGCAAATGACAAATTCCAAAATTCAAATAAGTATCAATGATCAAAATTTCAAATTCAAAACAAATCGTAGCTTTAGCTCGTTTGTTGTTTCATCATTGTTATTTGGAATTTATTTGTATTTTGGAATTTGTTGTTTGTGATTTTTTTAGGGATAGCTATGGATAAAGTAAAGAATACAAAAAAAGTTTATGATTTAGAAGAAAGGACTTTCATTTTTGCAAAAAATGTAAGACTTTTTGTAAAAACTTTACCCAAAACAACTGCAAATATAGAAGACGGAAAACAAGTAATCCGAGCTTCAGGTTCTGTGGGAGCAAATTATAGAGAAGCAAACGAAGCTTTGAGTAAAAAAGATTTTATGATGAGAATAAAAATTAGTCGTAAAGAAGCAAAAGAAAGCAGTTATTGGCTTAGATTGATTAATGAAACAAACAACTTAGAAAATGCTGATGATGCTGTGTATTTGATTCAAGAAGCAGATGAATTAAAAAAGATATTTTCATCAATTTTGGAAAAATCAAAATGACAAAATTCAAAGTTGTAAAACAGATCAAAGCATTTATTATTTGTGATTTTATATTATTTGTATTTGGAATTTATTTATTTTTTGGGATTTGTTTTTTGTGATTTAAAAAAGAAAAGGTATAAATATGGTTAATTTTATTATTAATGGAATGAAGGTAGAAGTTGAAGAAGGTACTACTATTCTTCAAGCAGCAGAGAAAAATGGTATAAATATTCCGACTTTATGTTATCATAAAGCACTTCCTGCTTATGGAGCTTGCAGATTATGTATTGTTGAGGTAAGCCAGAAGGGCGGGAGACCGTCTATTCAAGCATCCTGCACTTATCCTGTTCAAGATGGTCTTATTATCAAAACCGATACGGAGCAAATAAAAAAAACCCGAAAGATAGTGATTGAATTATTATTGGCAAAGTGCCCTGATTCTGAAGTTATACAAGATCTTGCAAAAGAATTCGGAGTTGGGAAACCAAGGATCAAGCTAAAAAATGAAGACTGTATTCTTTGTGGATTATGTGTGCGAATGTGCAAAGACAGGATGGGCAGAGGTGCGATCGGTTTTGCAAATAGAGGAAATAACCGTGTAGTGGTTCCTGCTTTTGACACTCAATCTGATGTGTGCCAGACTTGTGGAGCATGCGATAGTATTTGTCCAACAAAAACCGGAATAAAATTTGAAAAAATCACAGAAAATGAACCTGTTCCGATTCTATCTGAATTTGATGAAGGATTGATAAAAAGATCTGCTATTTACATTCCATATGCTCAGGCTGTTCCTAATTATGCCAATATTGATCCGGATTATTGTGTGCAGCTAAATACCGGAGAATGTAAGATCTGTACAGAATACTGTGAAGCGGATGCAATTGATTTTGACCAAAAAGAAGAAATTCATAAACTGAATATCGGCTCGGTGATTATTGCAAACGGGTCTGATAAGTTTGATCCTACAGCATTGCATGAATATGGGTATGGTAGATATAAAAATGTACTTACAAGTATCCAGTTTGAAAGAGTACTGGCTGCTTCGGGTCCTTTTGAAGGACATCTGCAAAGACCTGCCGACGGCAAAGTTCCAACCAAAATTGCCTGGATACAGTGTGTAGGTTCAAGAAACGAAAATTCACATATGCCGTATTGTTCTTCTGTCTGTTGTATGTATGCTCTTAAAGAAGCAATAATAGCCAAAGAGCATGTAAAAACTGTTGAACCTACAATATTTTTTATGGATATTCGTGCTTATGGTAAAGATTTTGATAAATTCTATGATCAGGCAAAAAATGTGGGAGTCAGGTTTATTCGCTCACGAGTTGGGAAAATAAAAGAGATAAAAGAAACAGGAAACCTGGAATTATATTATGTGAAAGAAAATGGTGATCTTGAAATTGAAGAATTTGAAATGGTCGTGCTTTCTATCGGGCTTACACCTACAAGAGATATGGTGGATGTAACCGATAAACTTGATGTTCGTCTTAATGAATTTAATTTTATAGAAAATACAGGAATGTCATCCATCCAGACTACCAGACCCGGAATTTATGTTTGCGGTCCTGCAGCTTCACCAAAAGATATCCCGGAAACAGTTATGCAGGCTTCCGGAGCAGTTGCTGGTTCTGCGGAAATACTTTCGGAAGTTCGTGGAACAGAAATAACTGAAAAAGTTTATCCAGAAGAAATCGATGTAAGTGGAAAGAAACCCAGGATCGGAGTTTTCGTGTGCCATTGTGGTATTAATATAGGAAGCGTGGTAAATGTTCCTGAAGTGGTTAAATTTGCTAAAACATTACCTAATGTTGTTTATGCTGAGGATAATTTATTTACCTGCTCACAGGATACTCAGGAAAAAATGAAGGAACTTATCGATGAATATAAACTTAATCGAGTTGTTGTTTCTTCCTGCTCACCGAGTACTCACGAACCTTTGTTCCAGGAAACATTGAGAGAAGCCGGATTGAATCCATATCTTTTTGATATGGCAAATATCAGGAATCAATGTAGCTGGGTTCATAAAGATGATAAAGAAGGAGCAACTGAAAAAGCAAAAATTCTTACAAAAGTTGCTGTTGGGAAAGTAAGACTTTTAGAATCACTTCATTCGATTTCTCTTGATGTTACCCAAACAGCACTCGTTATCGGTGGAGGACTTTCCGGTATGACAGCAGCTCTTTCTGTTGCAGAACAGGGTTTTGAAGTAGCACTCATCGAAAGAAAAGATAAATTGGGTGGGAATCTTCATAGGCTTGCTGAATCTGTTGATGGAAAGAAGATCTCGGATTATCTCACTGAACTTAATGATGAAATTAACAAGCATCCGCTTATAAAGGTTTTCACTAATTCGGAAGCTAAAGAAATAGACGGATATATTGGAAACTACCAAACGAAGATATTCAATAAAAAAGAAAAAAAAGAAGTTGTCTTTGAACATGGAGTGATCATTATTACTATCGGTGCGAACGAATCTAAACCCGAGGAATATTTTTATGGGAAAAACAAGAATGTTATAACTCATCTGGATTTTGAAACAGACTTTGAAGAAAATAAAAAGGTTTATCAAAAACTTAAAAATATAGTTATGATCCAATGCGTCGGTTCTCGTGATGAAAAGCGTCCTTACTGCTCGAGAGTTTGTTGCACCCAATCTATAAAAAATGCTATTCGTTTGAAAGAATTAAATCCGAAAATGAATGTTTATATTCTTTACAGAGATATCAGAACTTATGGTTTTTATGAGAAATTCTATCAGAAAGCAAGAGAACTCGGTGTTATTTTCATCAGGTATGAAGAAGATGCAAAACCAGTCGTGGAAATAGACGAAGAGCGTATGGTTCTGAATGAAAAAGGATTAGCTCTTACGATCAAGGATCATGTTTTGAATCAGGAAGTTGTGATCTATCCTGACAAATTAATCTTAGCTTCTGCAATGGTTCCCCAGGAAGATGCTGAAGAAATTTCTCAAATGCTGAAACTTCCGCTTAATGAAGACAATTTCTTTATGGAAGCTCACGTAAAACTTCGTCCTGTAGATTTCGCTGCCGAAGGATTATTCTTAGCCGGTCTTGCTCATTCTCCAAAAGGAATCGAAGAAACGATTTCACAGGCAAAAGCAGCAGCAGAAAGAGCGTGTTCCATTATCTGTTCAGATGAATATATGTCGGAAGCATATATTGCACAAGTAGATCTTGATATGTGTGCAGGCTGCGGAATGTGTGTTGCTGTTTGTCCTTATGGAGCACCGGAGTTATTCTGGATGAACGGTAGGGAATATGCTCATATAAATTCCGGACTCTGTAAAGGTTGTGGAAGTTGTGCGGCTGTTTGTCCTTCCGGAGCTATGCAGCAGCTTGGATATAAAGAAGAGCAAACCCTGGCAATGCTGAATGAAGCATTAGAAGGTTGGTAATAAAAATCGAATTATCCTGAATCTATTTGAATTTTATTTTGAAACAAGTAAATTGCTACTGAATTGTATGCATCCATTTCGAGGATTTTTCGGTAAAAAGTTCTACATTTTAAAGATGAAATTTCTTTGAAATTAAATTTAATAACCCAAACAAGATTTATTAATGAATTAGTTAAACAAATAAATTACAGAAAATGTTATTTTTTTAAATCGTTATATTTTATACAGTTAAATATAACGGCTGACAACTAACCTATAAACTTGCAAAATAAAGACTTGACACTCGCATTTGAAAATAAGATTTAAGCTTTGTTTTTTCTGAATATTTCTGAAAAAAAAATAAATAGGAAAATTATGAAATATTACTCAGTTTCAATGAAACATAGGGTAAGAATTCTCAAAGAGAATAACTGTAGAATATCATTTTTTTTACTTCCATTCAGCAGATAGATTTCAATTAATAATAAATCATGAAAAAAAATCTGATTTTAGGACTTGGAAATTCAATTTTATGTGATGATGCTATCGGGTTGTTCGTAGTTAGAAGAGCACAGGAATTACTCTCTGATCTGAAAGAAATTGTAGATTTCAAAGAAAATCATTCCGGCGGATTCGACCTGCTTTACGATATCAATGGCTACAACAGGTTATTGGTGGTGGATAGTATTGTAACAGGAGAATACAAGCCAGGAACATGTCTAACTTTTACTATAAAAGATTTCGAGCATCTTACACAATTAAACCCTGTAAATTCTCATTCATTGAATTTACCTACAACTATCAAAACAGGACAAAAATGCGGGTATACAATGCCGGAAGAATTAATTGTCCTGGGTATTGAATCTGCAGATGTTACTACTTTATCAGAGCAACTAACAGATAGTGTAAATGCTTGTGTGGATGATGTTGTAAAGAGGATTCGCAAAGAAATCCTTTTATGGATTGAACTGGATTCAATAGTTCATTAGATATTTAAAATGTTTCGTTTAGAAAACGACAAAAGAGGAGATTTACGATGAATGTGGAAAAACCAAAGATCGCACTGTTTTTGTGTGAGTGCAGCACGAACATATCCAATTTCATTGATCTTCCAGCTGTTGCAGATTGGGCAGAGAGCACAGAAGATTTTTGTTTCATAGAAGTTAGCAACTTGCTTTGTTCTCCGGATGGCAAGAAGTATTTTGCCGAAAAACTTAAAGAATACAAACCGGATGGTATCATTGTTGCTGCCTGTTCACCCAAATTACACGAAAAGACATTTCAGGATGTAGCTGAGGAAGTTGGAATTAATATGAGCCGGGTTCAAATGGCAAACATCCGTGAGGATGTTTCGTGGGTTACAAAAGATAAGAAAAGGGCAACTGAGAAAGCAAAAGCGATGATCAAAGCAGCTTTTAAAAGGGTAATCCTGGCAGAAGATCTGGAAAAAATGACAATGGAAGTAATTTCGGATATTCTCATTATTGGTGGAGGAATTGCCGGAATAGAAGCAGCTCTCACTGCATCAAAAGCAGGGAGGAAAGTATATTTAGTGGAAAAAGATGTTTCTCTCGGAGGTTCTGTGATAAAGACTGAGGAAGTTGCTCCGAATATGGAATGTTCTCCCTGCCTGCTTGCACCCAGGCTTTCAGAAATCAGGGATGATCCGAATATTACTGTTCTGGCGAATTCGGAAATCACTGATGTCCTGGGATTTTATGGAAACTTCATGGTGAAAGTCAGTAAAAAAGCCAGGTATGTTGAAGAAAGCTGTATTGGCTGTGAAGAGTGTTTTGATGTATGTCCCGTAACTTTGAAAAGCGAATTTCATCTCGGTCTGGGCAACCGAAAAGCAATTTATGCACTTTTCCCCGGTTCTGTACCTGCTGCTGCTGTTATTGATAAACAGCACTGTAAGCATTTTATTGATAACTCATGTGATGCTTGCGTTTCTGCGTGTCCATTTAATTCAATTAACTTTAATGAAAAAGACGAAGAGCTTGAGATTAATGTTGGTGCGCTTGTAATTGCCACCGGAAGCAAGAACGGAGATGTTTCCAAATTTGCTGAATTAGGTTATGGAAAGATCGAGAACGTTTATACTCTACCCGAGTTTGAACGGATTGCCTGTTCAAATGGTCCCACAGGCAGTAAGATCCTATTAAAAAATGGTGAAAAACCTTTAACTGTTGCTGTTATCCATTGTGCAGGTTCATTAAGGGAAGACGGTATTCCTTATTGTTCGGGAATATGTTGCCTTGGTGCATCCAAAGTAGGAGAACTTGTCAGAAAACAAATTCCGGAAGCTAAAATTCTCAATATTTATAATGACCTTGTTTTTGTAGGACCCAGAGTAAATGCTTTTTACAGGAAACAAATTGAAGAGGGAACGCGATTCATTAAATGTTATGATCTGAAAACTATTCAAGTCAAAGAAAAAGGTGACAAGATAACTATCGAGGGTGACGGATTCAGCCGGATCGAAGCAGATATGGTTGTTCTGTCCACCGGTTTGGAGCCTGCTTCTGGTACGAAGGAACTTGCAGATTTGCTTAATATTGATCTAAGAAAAGACGGATTTTTCAAAGCTGATCATGCCCTTCTGAATCAAACAGGTTCAACCCTGGAAGGAATTTATATTGCCGGTTGTTCGGCAGGTCCTTGCAATGTAGCTACTGCTGTAACCAGAGCCAGGTCTGCTGTTGGTGATATCATCAGTAAGCTTGTTCCTGGTCGTGAAATTGAACTTGAAATAATGACGTCAGTTATCGATGAAGAAAAATGTGGTGGCTGCAAACTTTGCATTTCTGTTTGTCCGTATAAAGCTATAATTTTTGATGAAGAAAAAAGTATCAGCATAGTAACAGAAGCTATCTGTCGTGGATGTGGGACTTGCGTAGCATCATGTCCCAGTGGTGCTGCCAAAGCAAAGCATTTTACAGATGACCAGATCTATGCTGAGATAGGAGGTTTGTTGTATGGATAATTTCGAACCCAAAATAGTAGCCTTTACCTGCAACTGGTGTTCCTACGCGGGAGCAGATAAGGCAGGAATGATGAAGCTGAAATATTCTGATGATGTAAAGCTGATCAGGGTGATGTGCAGTGGTCGTATTGATCCCCAATTTGTTATGGATGCTTTCAGGGAAGGAGCTGATGGAGTTATGATCCTTGGCTGTCATCCCGGTGATTGCCATTATCGAACTGGAAATGTGAAAGCATTGAAACGCTATAAATTGCTTAAAAAAACACTGGTTCAGTTTGGCATAAACGATAAACGGTTAAAACTCGATTGGGTAGCTGCCGGTGAAGCGGAATTATTCCAGAAAGTCGTTAATGAAATGGCAGAAACCGTAAAAGAACTTGGTCCATTACATATCACAGGTAATGTTGAACAGGGAGGTAAATAATGGATAGACCAAAAGTTGCATTTTATTGGTGCGCATCCTGTGGCGGATGCGGAGAAGCTGTAGTTGACCTCGCAGAAAAAATTCTCGATGTGGTTGCTGCTGTCGATATTATACTCTGGCCAATAGCTATGGATTTCAAATATAAAGATATTAGAGCGATGGAAGACGGCAGTATTGCAGTTTCATTCATCAATGGAGCGATTAGAACAGCAGAACAGAAGGAGATGGCTGAACTTCTGAGAAGAAAATCGGGACTCGTTGTTGCCTTCGGAAGTTGTTCTTCCCTGGGCGGGATACCTGCTTTGGCAAATCTTACTAATAAGAAAAAGATATTTGATCGTTCATATCTGAATTCTCCTACAGTAGTTAATCCTGATAGAGTTATTCCCAAAACTAAGTCTATAGTCGATGGTTATGAACTTACTCTTCCTGAATTTTATGAAACGGTCTATAAGCTGAATGATGTGATCGATGTGGATTATTATTTACCGGGTTGTCCTCCCACTCCCGATCTTATTGTAAATGCTGTTAATGCAATTCTTGAAGGTAAATTACCTCCCAAAGGAGCGATATTATCACCGGATAAATCTTTGTGCAAATCCTGTGATAGAAATGAGAGTAAACCGGAAGATGTGGCAATAGCAGAAATAAAACGAGTGATAGATATTGAAATCGATCCGGAAAAGTGTTTTCTCGCTCAAGGTATAATATGTATGGGACCTGCCACAAGAGATGGTTGCGGAGCTTCCTGCATTAATGGAAATATGCCCTGTACCGGATGTTTTGGTCCCACCGATTCCTGCAGAGATCAGGGAGCTAAAATGATAGGCACTCTCGGAGCGATCTTGGAAGGTGAAGAAGAAGAAGCAATCGATAAAGTTATCGAGGGACTTGTTGATCCTGCCGGAACTTTTTACAGGTATGGCATGTCGGCATCTATGCTTGGTAGTGCTCGCAAGGAGGGTAAAGATGAGTAAGGTTATAACTATCGATCCAATCACCAGGCTGGAAGGTCATGGTAAAATAACAATTGTTCTCGATGATAAGGGTGATGTGGAAAGAGCTTTTTTCCAGATACCGGAACTCCGTGGATTTGAAGCTTTTTGTGTGGGAAGACCCGCAGAAGATATGCCTCAAATAACATCACGTATCTGTGGTGTTTGTCCCACTGCTCATCACATGGCAGGGACAAAAGCCCTGGATTCCCTTTTCAAAGTAGAACCCACTCCAACTGCAAAGGTTATTCGTGAACTCTTTTATAATTTGTTTATGTTTGAAGATCACACGATTCACTTTTATTATCTTGGAGGTCCCGATTTTATAGTTGGTCCCGATGCTCCTGCCGGGAAAAGGAATATTCTGGGGGTTATCGAAAAGGTTGGCGTGGATGTTGCCAAACAGGTTATTACCATCAGAAAGCGCTGCCGTGATATTATGGCAGAGATTGGCGGAAAGACTATTCATCCTGTCCTTGGTCTTCCGGGAGGTGTGGCAAAAAGGGTAACCGAAGAAACAAGAGATGTTATCAAAGCATTTGCTGCAGATGCTATCGAGTTTGCAAAATTTACTCTAAAGGCTTTTGATGATATCGTTCTGAAAAATAAAGTTTATGTTGATCTTATCCTGTCTGATACTTATTATCATCAAACCTATTATATGGGAATGGTCGATGAAAACAACAAGGTCAATTTCTATGATGGAAAAATAAAGATCGTCGATCCGGAAGGTAAACCGATAGAACTCTTTGCACCGGATGAATATGCAGATATTTTTGCAGAACATGTAGAAGATTGGAGTTATATCAAATTCCCATATCTGCGAAAGATCGGCTGGAAAGGTTTTATCGACGGTGTAAATAGCGGTCTTGTAAGGGTTGCACCCCTGGCAAGACTGAATGCTGCCGATGGCATGGCTACTCCCCTTGCTCAGCAGGAATATGAAAGAATGTTTGCAACAGTAGGTGGGAAGCCATGCCATAATACGCTCGCTTATCATTGGGCAAGATTAATTGAGATCCTCTATGCTGCAGAAAGAATTAATGAACTTGTCAATTCGGAAGAACTAATCTCACCAAATACTCGCAACATGAACCTCCAGACTCCCAAAGAAGGAATTGGAATAGTTGAAGCTCCACGAGGAACTTTGATCCATCACTATGAATCAGATGAAAGGGGAGTTTTAACAGGCGTTAATTTGATGGTTGCCACTTTGTTTAATTCTGCTCCAATATGTATGTCTGTAGAGAAAGCTGCTAAAAAACTTATCAAAGGCGGCAATGTAAATGACGGTTTACTGAATATGGTGGAAATGGCTTTCAGAGCTTATGATCCATGTTTCTCCTGCGCCACTCATTCCATCATGGGAGAAATGCCGATGAATATTACATTCCAGGATAGACACGGTAAAAAACTCGGTTTTATGAGAAGAGATAATAGCGGAAAAGAAACTATTTCCTGGAAGTAGAATTTAATTATTGCACAATAATGTTAAATAAAAGGCTGATTTATTTCAGCCTTTTTTTATTCGAGTGAAATTTTAAGTAAATAAACAAAATTTGAAATACGTATCTTAGAAAGAGGAAGTAAAAAATACGTCAGAAAGATAAATCCATTCTCAGCAAATCTTGCTAAAAATACATTTATAAGTACATTGTAAACGTTAAGAATTAATTAAGGATTCTATAAAAATAATTTATTTATTGACTGATTTAAATTTACAAACGTTTTTGTGAAAGGAAGTTAGTTGTTTCCGAAAGAATTGAGATTTAACTGGGACTTAAGTGAAGGAGAACTATTTTATGAAAAGACGTTTAATAATTTTATTTATTACCTTTATTCTTATTAATGGCAGTTTCTTATATTCAATAGAAAAGTTTTATACATATTACGATAAAGCTTTGAAATATATGCAAAAAGGAGATTGGGAACGGGCTATTGCCGAGCTCAAAAGTGCTGCTTCCCTGGAATTTGAAGATGCCAAGAAAAAGCGCACTTACGGCACCAGATTTATTAAATATTTTCCTCATAGAGAGATGGGGATCTGTTATTATAACCTGGAAGAATTTGATACGGCAATGGGCGAACTACAACTTTCTTATGCCTACAAGAAATCTAAACGCAGCGAGGAATACATAAAAAAATTAAGTTTTGACGGTAGAAATATCAATTTTGAAAAAAACTTAGCTGAAAGAAAACTACATGAAAAAGAACAGGAAGAATTAGCTCTCCGACAAAAAGAACTGGAAGAACAAAGGAAAAAAGAAGAAGAATTAGCAAGAAAACAAAAAGAGATTGAAGAAGAGAACAAACGGCTGGAGAAAGAGCGGGAAAAAAAAGAAAAAACCGAATTAGCAGCACTGGAAAAAGAAATCCAAAAAAAACAAAAGGAACTTGAAAAAGAGAGAAAGAAATTAGAAGAACAGAAAAAAAGAAAATCAAGTATCAGCAAATTGCCATTAGGTGCATTAACTTATGATCCGAACGCAGTGACTCAGGTCGGTTCTCGCTTATCTGTTGCAGTGCTCACTTTTGCAAGTAACGAAAAAGCTCAGAATCTTGCAGAATCTGTAACGGAAAAACTGGTAACACAGCTTGTTAACCTTCGACGTTTCCGGGTTATTGAAAGAAGCGCTCTGGATAAAATTATGGAAGAACAAAAACTTGGCATGACGGGTTTTGTTGATGATGAAACTGCAGTAAAGGTGGGAAAACTTGCAGGTGCGGATTTAATTATTCTGGGCAGAATAAATATCGAGATCGGCTTTGCCAAGGTCAGTGCGCGTGGCATAGATACAGAAACCAGTGAACTCATCGTAGCAAAAGAAGCTAATTCCGGGAATACTAATATCGAAACAATCGAGTATCTGGTGGAACAGGTCGCAATAGATATCTATAATGATCTGCCGCTGGTTGAAGGCATTATCATGGAAGTTGAAGATAATCAGATTATTCTAAGCATTGGCAGTGAGGTGGGAGTGCGAAAAGGTACAAAATGCGTTGCTTATAAAGAAGGAAAGAAATACTACCATCCTACTACAGGTGAAGTTCATGGTATAAATGTAATCCCATTGGGAGAGTTGATCGTTATTCAAGTGCAGGAAAAAATGTCGATTGCAAAAGCAATTGGAAAAATTGGAAATATTCAGGTAGAAGATAAAGTAGTAGTAAAATAAAAAGGGGGAAAGATGAGAAAGAGTTTTGTTTTGTTTTTTTTAGTTTTGTTTATTTGTTCTAATTTAAGTGCTATTGACTGGAACATTACAGGAGCCGGGGCTCGTGCAGCTGGTATGGGTGGTGCGTTTATCGGTGTGGCAGATGATGCCACTGCTATAACATGGAATCCTGCTGGATTAACTCAACTATATCGCCCAGAAGTGTCTTTGGTAACAAGATATATTGCAGAAAAATACAAATACGAATCCACATTATATTCAAACTCAGTTGACAATCAAGGTCATTTTGTTGTTAATTTCGCCAGTGCTGCTTATCCATTTATGAATGGGAAGTTAGTAGTTGCTATTGCTTACCAGAAACAACTTGATTGGTACAGTGGTTGGGAAAGTGAGGAAGATGAAAATGCTACAGGTGGTGCAAATACTATCATTCCGGGTCTTGCTTTTAGAGTATTACCTGTATTATCAATCGGCTTTTCAACTAATATCTGGATGGGAAATTGTGATAAGGAAACTCACAGTTCATACTATTTTGAAGATGAATACGTTGAAAGAGCTATAAGCTTTTCCGGTTTTAATATGGCTTTTGGTATAATGGCAGATTTCAATAATCTGCAAAATCCTATTCCTTTAAAACTGGGAATGATGATGCGAACACCTTTTGACTTGGGTGTAGAGGTGGATGCAGATTATGAATATAGTACAGACCTTCATTATAAGAACACCGTTGATATGCCTATTATGATGGGTTTTGGTACATCTCTTCGCTTGGGAGAAAATTTAACAGTTTCTGCCGATTATGAAATAAGGGCGTATGGAGACAGTAAAATTAACTATGATTTAGGCGGGACATCAAATTTAAGTGAGAGTGAGGAAAATCTTAATCAAATTAGAGTTGGAGCAGAATATCTTGTAGTGACTGATTTCGCTGTAATTCCTCTCAGAGCAGGATATAAAACTATCCCAACTCTTCTCTCCAATGGTGAAGGACCCGATTATTATTGGGAATTTACAGATCAGACAAAAGGAACTGGATTTTCGTTTGGTACAGGTCTTATATTTGAAAGAGTTGCTATCGATGCAACTTTTGATCTATCTAGCTATACAGAGGAATGGGACAATTGGCCAGATTATGGAGAAAATGAAACAGGTACATTAACAAAATACAATACAACGGTTTCATGTATTTTTTATTTCTAAAAGGAGGAATAGATGAAAACGAAACTATTTGTAGTTTTATTAGTTTTAGGAATGTTTATTTTATTTGGTTGTGAAGAGACAACAAAACCTGATACAACTCCACCAACAGTTCAGATAACATCACCAATGAATAATTCAACAATTTCTGAAATAGTCGATATTGATATTAATGCATCTGATAATAAAGGTGTTGCAAGTGTTGAAATATATATCGATGGAGTTCTCTCTGGTGAAACAACCTCAGCACCCTGGGGATTTATCTGGGATACAGAACAAGAGGATAATGGCGATTACACATTACAAGCAAAAGCTTATGATACATCCGATAATGTTGGAATATCTAATCTTGTTAATGTAACTGTAGAAAATGCATTCGTTCTTACTTTTAATAATCCTCTTTTTACAGATATTGAGATTACAGTAACCGGATATGGTACACAAATAGCTGAACCGGAAGGTAGCGCAATATTCAATTTTCCTTCAAATCCAGGGATAATTACTTATCATGCGGAAACAAGCGGACAAACTACGACAGGTTCACAAGTAGGTTTATTGATAGAGTGGGATTATGCTCTTAATGTTTCAGGTCAATCATCATATATTTTAGATCTTAACATTAATTCCGATTATTTCTTTATTTATGTACAGAACAACAGCGATCATGATTTTTATCCGTTTTATGTAAATTATGATTCTTATTATGAAACTATGGACAACATTATTATTTCCAATACTGGAATTACTTATCGGATAGGTTATTATAGGGCATTTACTAATACGGAAGTGCGTGCATACTTGCAGGATATGCCAAGTTGGTATTACTATTGGATTCAGGGAACTCATTTCTCTCTTCCCTTTACTAATAATCAGTCTGTTGTGCTTTACGCTTATTCTTCCAGAAATAATATAGCTGAAGATGACCAGGTTCATATTATATCTGATAAGAAAACAGGTAAATTGATTTCCGGAGTTATTTCCAGACAAAATTTTAGTAGTGATGGAATTTGTGTCTATGGAGAAGCTAAAGAATAAAGTTTAAATAAAAAACCCTCATATACCTGTTTGAGGGAAATTATATGAGGGTTTCTTTTTAAGGAGATAAAATATGAAATTCTTACATATTGTTTTAATAATGTTGATTTCGAGTTTTACCTTTGCACAGCTTGATCTGAACTTAGGACCCGATTGGAATTTCACTGGAGTGGGAGCCAGGGCTGCCGGTATGGGTGGAGCTTTTATTGGAGTGTCTGATGATGCTACTGCCATTTCCTGGAATCCTGCCGGACTTACCCAGTTGGATGAACCCGAAGCTTCTGTTGTAGGACGGGGACTCGTAGAAAAATATGAAGTCGATTTTGATTATTACACAGAAACTTATGAAGATGAACACGGCATCCTGAACTTCCTGAGCGGAGTGTATCCATTCGAATTTTCCGGTAAAAAATTTGTAGCAGCTTTGGCTGTGCAAAGACAACTCGATCTTTACTCCTATTATCATGAAGAATATCTATATGAAGAAACAAGCGGATCTGCTGAATATTTGTACGAAACATTTTCAGAAGGTGGAGCAAGTACGATCACTCTTGGTCTTGCAAATAGATTAGCATCGATATTATCATTGGGAATAGCTGCCAATTTATGGGTTGGTGAGGCTTACTTTGAAACTATAGATATAGGTGATGAAATTAATCCAGATTATTCTTGCAATTGGGATCTTTATCACAAATCTGATTGGACGTTTACAGGAGTAAATTTTGTAATTGGTGCAATGTTAGATTTTAATTATAAGAATAATCCTATTCCTCTTCGAATAGGTATGGTAGCAAAAACACCTTTTGATCTTACCATTGATGAGGATTTTTTATTGGATGAATATGTAAATGATAATGGTGATATTTACGATCCTGGTCCCATAGAATCCAGCAATTCCTACACTCTTGGAATGCCTTTAATGTATGGACTTGGTGCTTCATACCGCTTTGGTGACAACTTGACTCTGGCTGTTGATGTGGAATCCAGGAAATTTGGAGAAACTACTCTAAAAGAGAATTATGCTGATATAACCGGAAATGATGAAGGAATTATTATTGAAAACCAGGATCTCAATCAGCTAAGATTTGGTGGAGAATACCTTTTCACAGAGATCTGGGATTTTGCTGTTATCCCGCTTAGAATTGGAGCTCAAACCTATCCTACACTATTTATGGATAACAATGATGAACAGGTTGTTGGAGCTGGACTATCTCTGGGAACAGGTTTAATTACAGATCGATACTCGCTTGATATTTCGTTCAAGAACACGGAATTTGAAATTGAATATGAAGATGATGATGACGATGGATTCGTTTATAAAAAAACTACGAATACTCTTACGCTTTCCTGCATCTATTATTTCTAAATTCGGAGGTATTGAATGAAAAGAATCTTTCAATTATTACTACTTCTCTGCCTGTTTTTTCAGTTTGACCTGCTCTTTGCAAAAAAAGCACCGGACTGGACTATAAACCGACCGATAAACAAAGAATTTTATATTGGAATTGGCTATGCATCCAAAGTAAAGGGCAGAAGTGAACATATCGAAATGGCTAAAAATGGAGCATTGAAAAATCTGGCTTCCGAGATCACTGTGAATATTTCCGGAGAGGTTATCAGCAATGTTGTAGAAAAATCCGGCATTCTGGAAGAAGAACTCAGGTCGCTCATCCGTTCCACTACCGAAGCAGAATTGGAAGGTTACGAACTGGTGGACGAATGGCAGAGTAAGAAAGAGTACTGGGTTTACTATCGGCTTTCTAAAATTATATACAAAAAGCTCCGGCAGGAGAAAATTGATAAAGCAATTAGTCTGGCGCTAAATTTATTTTCCGAAGCAAAGAAAAATGAAGCTGCAAAAAATTATGAAAAAGCGCTGCTTTATTATTTACAGGCACTCAATCCAATAGAAAAATATATTACCGAAACCCTGCAAACAGAATTTGAAGGAAGAACCATTTACCTGAATAATGAGATATATTTTTCCATCCAGAACCTGCTTTCCAATATTGAATTAAAACCTGTAAAAACCAGTGTGGAAGCTAAACGAAACAAAGCGATGAAACAACCATTGGTGGTAAAAGCTTTCTACTACGAAGCAGAGCAGACTCCCATTTCCAACCTGCCTTTGGCTTTCGCTTTCACACGTGGTAACGGCGATCTGATAAAGAACATTCGCACCAATATGAACGGCGAAGCAAGATGCAAGGTGAGCAAGATAACTTCTAACGAAAAGATGCAGATGGTAGGTGTGGAATTGGATATCTCACGCCTGATAAATCAGGACAGCACTTCCTATGTTTATCAGAATATTCTAAAGAGCTTTCCGATTCCGACTACCAAGATAATCCTGAATGTATCTGGTCTTTCATTTTACATTGAATCTGATGAAACTAACCTGGGTAAAAAACTTAGTGTTCTGCATGTAGAACCCAAGATGAAAGAAGCATTCTCCGAAAAAGGATTTACCTTCACGGAAAACATGAGTAAAGCCGATGTATATGTAAAGATCAATGCCAAATCCAGGAAAGGTTCTGAATTATATGGGATGTTCACAGCTTTTGTAGATCTTACTGTTTCTGCCATCGATATGGGCTCTGGCGATGAGGTATACAAATGCTCACTTACTAATGTCAGTGGTCAGGGACTGAATTTTGAAAAAGCAGGATTGAAAGCATTTGAAAAAGCTGCTGATGAAATTTCGGAGGATATGCTTCCAATCTTGCTGAAAACGCTGGAGTAACCTTAACCCCCTCAATCCCCCTTAACAGGGGGAAATGCAAGAAAACAGGAATAAAAAATTGGAAGAAATGAAAGATATTTTCAATCATTGTCTGTCGGAGTCGAAATAAAAAAAATCTCCCTTGCCTGTCATGCTGAAGAGGGGTTGATGAAAGAAGTTATTCCTTATAATAAGAATTTAATTGAAAAGGCTCGGGAATACAGGAAAAATCAAACTCTTGCGGAAAAAGCGATCTGGGAAAAGCTCTTTCGGAATAAACAACTTCTTGGATATAAATTCACCCGACAAAAACCTCTCTCACATTTCATAGCGGATTTCTATTGTTCAAAATTGCTTTTAGTAGTTGAAATTGATGGTGAATATCATAATTACCAAATAGCTCGTGATGATGAACGAACACGAGAATTAGAAGAATATGGTCTTAAAGTTATCAGATTCTCAAATGAAGATATTCTGCTTAATTTAGCAGAAATTGAGAAGGAATTAGTAAAAGAAATCAAAGTCCGAGAAATGGAATTATTAAATCCCCTTAATCCCCCTTGACAGGGGCAATGCAAGAAAACAGTAAAGAAAAAATTGAAAGAAGAGAAAAATATTTTGATGGGTTTTTATTCGGAGAATTAAATTGATCTTCTCCCCTGTCAAGGGGAGATACGGCTTTAGCCGGAGAGGGGTTATGATGAGCACAAACACACACAAATTCAGATTAATAAAATTATACAAGAAGTGGTATATTCTTATGGCAGCGTCATTGATTTTGACGCTGTTTGTTTATGCTTTCTGCTACACTTCTTTCATGCAGGAAACCGAGTTAAAACTGCTGGATTACCGTTTTCGGCTCGATCCCATTCCGGAAAGAGCAGACACGAGCATTGTATTGGTTGTCATCGATGATTTCAGTCTGGATTTTTTCATAGAGAATGGAATTTCCTGGCCCTGGCCCCGTTCATTCTATGGTTATGCTGTAGATTATTTTACATCTGCCGGGGCGAGATCTGTGATCTTCGATATGCAGTTTTACGAACCGGATATTGATCGTGAAGAAACCTATGCCGAGGAAACAGACGGCATATTTGCAGAGGCTATTGGCAATAATGGTCGTATTTATCTGGGTTCACAGCTTTTACTGGATTCCACTTTTGTTCATCCGTTCGTTTCAAATTCTACCATTCAGATTGAAAATAAATTCGATCCTGAAACAACCTTTTCTGGTATCCGTGCTCCTATTGATCTTTTCATTGCTTCTACCCGCTCGATTGGAATAATCAATGCAGTGCCCGATAACGATGGAGTTATCCGCAGATCGCCTTTGCTGTTCAAGTTGAATGAAATAATCCTTCCGCAAATGGCTTTTAAAGTATGGCTGGATCAAATAGAAAATAATGAGAAAATACAAACTTCCAACCAGGAACTGCGCATCGGAAATTACATGATACCGCTGGATGGAAAAAACAGGTATTTGCTTAACTGGTACGGACGAAACGCATTCAAAACTTATTCATTCCGGGCTGTTATTTCATCTGCTTCTGCTGTTCTCAATGGTCAACCACCGGTTCTTTCACCCGTTATTTTCAAAGATAAACACATCATCATAGGAGCTACTGCTGCTGGTTTGTATGATCTTAAAACCAATCCTTATTCCAAAGTAATGCCGGGAATGGAGATCTGGGCAACAGCTCTTGGTAATTTTGTAAATAAAGATTTCATCAACATCCTACCGGGATGGATCAACTTCGTTTTTACGCTGTTGGTGATTTTTTGTATTTTTTTCCTGGTAACTAACCTGAATCCCAAAAAGGCAAATATATTAGTTTTACTGATACTTGTACTTCTGGTCGGAATAAATTTGATTTTATGGAAAACAAACAGAATTCTTCTTAATTTAGTTATACCTGTTATTGGATTTTTAATTTCTTACCTGCTGGTAAACATGATAAGCTACCTGCTGGAAGGTAGATCCAAACGAGAAATTCGCAGGATGTTTACCCGCTACCTGAATAAGGAAGTAATTCAGCAACTCGAAGAAGATCCGCAGCAAGTGAAACTGGGTGGGGAAGAGATCGAGGCTACAGTTCTGTATACAGACATATACGATTTTACTTCGCTTTCGGAAAAGAAAACTCCCACAGAACTGGTGGAAAGCCTGAATGATTATTTTGAAAAACTTATCGAATTTGTATTTAAATTCAATGGCCTCTTAGATAAATACACAGGTGACGGCATCATGGCATTATTCGGTGCACCGATCCCACGTGATGATCATGCTCTATTGTCTTGCAGAACGGCGTATGCTCACAAGAAATTCAGGGAAGACTTGATGCGGAAAGAAACACACACACCTGATGAAAAGTTGCACCTGCAAACAAGGATCGGAATGAATTCCGGTTTACTGGTCGCAGGCAATATCGGAAGTGAAAAAAGAATGGATTATACAGCGATCGGAGATACGGTGAACCTGGCTTCCCGCTTGGAAGGAGTTAATAAAATATACCAGACCAATATCGTTCTAAGTGAATCTACATACAACCAGGTAAAATCAGAATTCCTCTGCCGTGAATTGGATTCTTTGCGCGTGAAAGGGAAAAAAGAACCAACTAAAATATTTGAATTGATAGATATTTTTTCTGAACTGGAAACAAAAGAAAAACCGGACTGGATACAGCAATATGAAGAAGCATTGAACATGTACCGAAAAGGAAACTGGCAGGATGCTGGAAATATTTTCATGGAACTTGCCAGGGAACCTTTCAATGACAAAGCTTCACAGGTTTTATTAACACGTTGTAAATATCTATTGGAATTTCCACCCGGTAAATGGGATGGAATTCTTACTCTGGAAGTTAAATAAAATTACTCTCGTTCAACCAGTGCTGCGATTTTTTTGTACATTTCATCACGAAGCTCTTCAACCTTCATATCCTGAATCTTTTCACTTGAGATAACATCACCAAATTTGATTTTTATAGTTGTGGGATTGAGATGCCACGAACCTTTTCGTTTGAGCGTGAAAAGACCTGACATCCCGATAGGCACGAGGTCTGCGGCTGTATCTTTTGCCAGCATAAAGGGCATCTTCTTAAAAGACTGCATCTTACCGGTTCTTGTACGATGACCCTCGGGAAGGATTACTATCGAAGTTCCATGTTCCAATAGTTTTTTTGCCTTTCGCAGGCTTCGCATAGAAGAATAAACACTTTCACGTTTTATTGGTATGGTTCCAAGACGCTTTATCAACCAGCCGTAAATTGGCCAGTTAAAGGAATAATCAGCTTCCACACCCCTGAAATATACCGGAATGAAAGCTTTTAAAAGTGGAACATCAAAAATATTTACATGATTCGACATGAGCAGATAGGTTTTGGATCTATCGAGTATTTCGCTTCCTTCCACTTCCACTTTTATAAACATCAGCTTAAAAAGAAACTTTGTCATCCTGCGGATAAGCGGATCGAGTTTTCTGACGTGGATAATAAATGTGAGCAATATTACAATAATACTGAAAATTCCGAAATAGAGAAATCCTGCCAGCCACATATAAATTGAACGAATATGTTTCATTTCCAGAAAACCTCGGTAGCTTGGTGCAGGCATTCAACTTCGGGAAGAATTTTCTTAGCTCTGCCATATCCGGCGAAAAGATTATATACGAATAATACTCTCATTTTACATCCTAGTTACTTCTTTCAATTAAAAGTTTTTATTTTTTGTTAATGTCGTCAAATGATTTAATTTCTGAAGCTGAAAAATTAATTAATTGACTCGTTTTAAAATAAACGTTTTTTTGCTACATGTAAATTTAAAAAAGTTCAAACATAGTTATGGGGAGGAGGTACAACATAATGAAAAAAATTGCAATTATTGTTTTTTTATTTCTAATCATTTGCCTTTTTGCACAGGAAACTGCCACTGTTCAACGAGATAGAGCTATAGTCAGGAATGGTCCGGGCTCGATTTATGAAATTCTGGCAGAACTGGCAAAAGGGACTTCGTTCATAATAATAGAAGAAGAAAGCGGCTGGTACAATATCGAATTGGAAAGCCTGAATGGATATGTTTCACAAAAAGTTACCACAGAACGCAAAGCTGCCACAGACATCTTTTCCAAAATGGGTTCACAAAAAACCGATCTGCGGATTTCCCAGCACGGCATGTCTGCAGGTGTGAAAGGTTTTGCTGAAAGATTTACGCAGAAATTTGAAGGTTCTCCCAATTTCTTTGAGCTTTATGCTACATTCCGTCTCGATTCCAAAGAATATAAGAAATTCAAAAAAGATACATATAGCGATCTTAACCGGAAAAAGAATTTTAAAAAGATCCATATTCCTCCCACAGAAATAAAAGATTTCTTTACTTTCCCAGAAGAGGGAATGGGCATCGGTATCGCTTCACGAATTGCTTCTATAGGGATATACCACAATGCTAATTTGATGAACTACATAAATGAAGTGGGAAATATCGTGGTGGAAGCTACCGATGTTTACGATATTAATTTCAAATTTTTTATCTTGGATACTGATAAAGTAAACGCTTATGCCTGTCCCGGTGGAATTGTATTCATCACCAGGGGAATGCTGGGAATGATACGCACGGAAGCAGAATTAGCCTGCGTTCTGGCACACGAGATCGCACACGTTGCCCGGCATCACGGTATGCTGGAACTGGAAGAACGCAAACACCACGTAATGGCAGACAATGCTTTTGGTGAGATGGATGAAGAGATGGACTCTATCGGCATTGTGCAGGATGAAGAAATGAGAAAAGTGGAAGCAGAAATGGAACAACTCTGCTTCGAGATCTTTGAAACTGTGGTGAATGGACGCTTGCAGGCTTATGAAAAAGAAGCAGACGAACTTGCTGTTATTTATGCTGCTCGTGCCGGTTACGATAGCAGGCAAATGCTCACACTTCTACAGAGACTAAGATCATCTTCCAGCCAATCTACAAATGAACATTATACTCAGGACCAGATAGCAGAAAGAATAGAAATAGTAAGGAATGAACTTGTCCGTATTACTCTACCCGATAACCTCTTTGACCACAAAGATAGATGGGAGAGGAGAGGAAGGTAACAGCGGAGAAGCGTGAAAGCGAGAAAGCAGGGAAGAGGGGAAGCGTAAACTTTCTTTACTTTCTGTTTCGAGTCGATACTCTCATGATCATAGCTTTCCGAAACTTACTTTTAAAGATATTCTCTGGCTGAAGTTTCGTAAAGTTTTACTTGCAGATCGACTCGAGATTATAGATATTTCTCATGATCATAACTTTCCGAAACTTACTTTCAAAGATGTTCTCTGACTGAAGTTTCGTAAAGTTTTATTTAAAGTAAATGGTGGGTGAGAACTAACCGTTTCTCTTTTGTCTTTGCGCCTGCCAAGCCATAGTTTTAACGAAGGCTGGAGTTATCTTTCTAATATTTCTAACGAAGCATTCTTATTTATCAAGGGTTTTAAAATTCTACCCTTAAGACTTAATCTATTCAGCATGTTTTGTTATTCCTTTTACAAGTTTTCTTTCTATTTCATTCTTTTTCGTTTCTTTACTGGTGTAGGAAGTTTTTGTAATAATACGCATATGCCAGCATCTAGAAGTGGCTTGGCAAAGTTATCTAATAATCTGTTTACTTCGTCAGAATCAATTTGTTTATAAACATCTTTTTTTATCAATGAAGGTTGGCCTACTGGAATTTTATTAACAAGTAACTGCATTTTATACTTCACTATATTTTTTGAAACTAAAAAACCTTTTTTTATTTCTTGTTCAATAAAGTAAAATATTGATAACTGATTTTTTTTAACCTTTTCAATTTTTATAACATTTTCCTTTCTGCCGATTTCCCTTTCTGCAGTATGATACTTGTTTTTAAACATCCTTATAACACTTTCTTTTCTATCAATTTCTTTCTTTCTATCATGGATATTCTTACATAGACATACAATAGTCCCAATTAAAATTATAAAAATCGTAAATAGTAGATAATAGATTTCTGATGCCATAGTTTACTCCCTCACTTTTTACATAATCGCATTAAATCTCATTTCCATAACTTCTCCAAAAAAAATCAACTACGATATAAAATTTTCAGTTTTCCTTTTCCTGTCAAAACATTTTTTACTTGCTTAATTGAGCAGTAGCGCGTAGCTCATAGAGCGGAGATCAACCCACCTTTTTCTCATGATCATAACTTTCCGAAACTTACTTTCTGAGAGATTCTCCGTTTGAAGTTTCGTAAAGTTCGTAGGGTGAGTTTGCACCCACCCTACTCAATCTTTATTTCTTCTCCTGTTTTGCCTTAAAGATAACCATAGTGATAATTTCGATAAGAAGTCCGTAGAACGCACCTAAACCCAATGTAGCGATAAACATGCCGATTTTACTGAAGTCCGGGCTTGCCGGAGCCATCATACCGCTGAATGCCAGCGGCAGACTGAAGATAAGACCCAATATCAAACCACGCAAAGTCCAGTTTCCCAGCTTGAAACAGCAGATACCAATAGCAAAACCGATAAGTGTACGACTGGAAATTATCTGTAAAGCAAGGGGCCATGCCAGTAGTTCCGGTCCCCTGGAAGCAAGTCCATAACATGCAAATCCAAATAAACCACCCAGAAGAGTGGCAAATATCAAACGGTTAACATTCTTCATTTATACCTCCAATATTAAAGTTTAGTTCATCATAAATCCACAAATCACCAATTTTCGAAATTAACGCTCAATTATGTATAAATTTAATCTAACCGAAATTTGCTGTAACTTTATTTTGTGTCAAATAGTTTCTTTCCATTTCGAGTTGATACTCTCATGATCATAACTTTCCGAAACTTCACTACACTACAACTCTCGTATCAAAGCCCCAGCTTTGATACGCATTTTTCTTTATGGGTTGCCAAGCTGGGGCTTGGAAACCAGAGGGCAAAAAATGAGATTGCTTCGAAAGTCATAGCAAGAAGACGCCTTGCAAAGACAGGATTGATGATGATTATAGCAGTGAAGATTTTTCTACACTTCTAAAAAAGATGTATCTCGGAACAAAAACTGCAATTTAACCGTGTATTATTCTTGATAGTGTTTAATTAATAATTTGACGAAAAAAGTTTAATTTTGTTTTTCGCATTATATTTAAATTATTCATGAGGTTTTGTATGAAGATAAAATGGAGAGTGGTTTTCATATTTGTTTCTGTAACGCTGGTTGGGATGTTTATCAGTTGCTCCGACAGCCTGGATAAAACTACTTCCTTCAATAAGCTAATGCGCGTGGAATATTCCGATTGCACGGGCTGCCTGGAATGTATTAATGATTTTCAATGTCCTGAGGGAGCCATCAAGATAGATGAGCGCACTCAGACCGTTTACATCGATGCAGACCTGTGTACGCAATGCATGGATTGTATCAATCTTTTTAACTGTCCAGAAGATGCTTTCACCATCCAGCCCGATGAAATTGGTCCTGCTGGAATAGATGATTTTACTGCAATTTCCGATTCTATCGGTAAACTGAAATTACAGTTCACAGCCACAGGCGACGATTCACTTTCGGGTAGTGCTTTCAGGTACGAACTTACTTTGGAAAAAGCGAATGGAGAAGTTTTAGTACCTGAGTTTGAGATACCTCTTCCACTAATTGCAGGAACACTGGAAAACTGGGTAATTAATGATCTTCCTGAGTTTGAACTGATCACTGTAGAATTACAGACATTCGATGAGATAGATCATCCCTCTCCGCTGAGCAGCTCCCTGGTTACAATAATGGGTGAGATCATCGATACAATCCCTCCCTCTTCCATCCAGGATATTTCCATAGATAATATTGAAATGAATTCTTTCCGTTTGAACTGGCTTGCTGTCGGTGATGACGGTATGGAAGGTACGGCAGCTTTCTATATTATAAAGATCCATACAGAAGAAATAACTGAACAGAACTGGGATTCCATTCCCGAATATGAACAGAATATGATCCCTCAACCTTCCGGTTCTCCGGAAAGCTTAATTATTATCGATCTGGAACCTGAAACAGATTATTTTGTTGCTATCAAAGCTGTGGATGAAGCGAATAATATGTCTCCAATATCAAATGTTGCTCAGGCAACTACAACCGAAATCCCGGATACAATTCCTCCTTCTGCCATCACAGATCTAACTGCCTTCCCAACCGAGCTGGATATAACCCTCACCTGGACGTCTCCCGGTGATGATGGCAACATGGGGACAGCTTATTTTTATGAGATCAGGATATCTGAAACTGAAATTACGGAAGAGAACTGGGAAAATGCCGAACTTCTTCCGGGATCTCCCTGGCCCCTGGAAGCAGGTTCTCCTCAGGATTACCTGGTGGAAGACCTGGAACACAATATCACATATTGTTTTGCCATTAAAGCCTTCGATGAGAGCCAGAATGTTTCCGATCTTTCCAATGTACCTTCTGTAATGCTTATTGAAGATATTATTCCACCATCCGATATAACGGATCTGCAGGTTGTGGAAGGTTATACTCCAAATCTTCATACGATCAACATTAGATGGACCGCACCCGGGGATAATGGAAATGTGGGCACTGCTGCCTATTATGATATCCGGTATGCCCTGGAGCCAATAGATGAAAATAACTGGAATGATGCGCTAGAAGTTAACAATCCACCCGATCCCGAACCAGCCGGTACTCTTCAGAATTGTAGTGTTACTGGATTGGATGCAGCTAGAATATACTACTTTGCCATAAAGGCTTTTGATGAGAATAATAACAGCAGTAATGTTTCGAATTCACCCGGTGGAAAGCTTGTCTATCAGATCAATACAGCAGCCTGTATTAATTGCAGTAATTGTATTTACGATTGCCCGATTGGTGCTATACATCAGGGACCAGGTTACAAATATATCGATCCAGACGTATGTGATGCTTGCGGAATCTGTACCTGCCCGTATGGATTGATCTTCAGAGCTGTTGTTGCTTATTGATGTAACTCAGACACTCTTGTCTGAGTGATTACTCGTTCAGGAGTGAACGAGATACAGTAGCTCAGACACTCTTGTCTGAGTATAAAATCTTGTCTCCAAGCCCAAGCTTGGAGATATTATTGCATTCCTAAGCAGGGGCTTTGGAATGAGCTAGGAAATGAGAAAAAAATGAAAAAGAAATTACTCTTGTTTATCGGAATACTAATTATAACTCTCACGCTTTTAGCAATTACAAAAAGCACTTTTTTTGTTGAATCGAAATTATGCGTGGGATGTGGAGATTGTGTTGTAGTATGTCCGGTAGATGCAATTCAGATAATCGACGGAAAAGCTGTTATTAATGCTGATGCATGCATAGATTGTGAAATATGCATTAAAAGTTGTACTTACGATGCCATCAGGAAAAACAAATGAAGAAATTAATATTTTTGATACTGCTTATGGGAATTCTTATTCATATTGGTTGTGATAAAGTAAGCAATCCTGAATATAATATAGATGCAAGTGCCTGTAATTCCTGTGGGGATTGTATCCAGATTTGTCCGATAGATGCTATCGAATTTGGCCCGGATGGCAAGGCTGTGATCGATCAGACAAAATGCAATCAATGCGGAAAGTGCATTACTATCTGTCCTAAGGATGCAATTCATTAAACAGGCAGCAGAATGAGAAAAATCATATTACTCTTACTTATTATCATTTTCACACATCTTCATCTTTGCGGATTAACTCAATGGATGCAGGTTTCATTAAGAAACTTTACTACAAATGCAGAGCATGATATTGAAATAATAACTGGAGTCACCCTCCAGGTAGAAACTATAGACACTGCTTCCAAAGGGGGAATTTTCTGGCAGCATGAGATCAGCGGAGACCTGTTAACAAACATTTCATTTACAATAGAAAATGCTCTTTTCGTTTCGGATATGAGCCACGAATTCAAGAATTCTTTTTTCTTCAATGATGCCAGGTTCAAACTTTATTACCAGAACGAGTCACAATACCTCAAATTTCAGTATGCAAACCGGACTTTTAATCCAGTCGCTACGAATTTCTTGAATATCCCCGGTGTGGATCATAGCACACAGCAGCAGATGGTTCATAATACCGCATTACATTACAAAGGAAATCATGGCCGTTTTCATATTTCTTTATATGGAAATCTCAGGAATCTTGATTATGAATATTTAACCATTGAAGAGGATGAAGTGTATGAATCCGAATCTGCCTGGGATAACGATGTTTATTCTTACGCAGAACTTACTTACAATATTTCAAATCTATGGAGAACATTTATCAGCGGATATTATAAAGATGACCTGAATAGTTTTGATGAATTTGATGATTCCAATCTTGGCATCGGTTTGGAATTTGATAAGCGCTTTGATTTATTCAATGCTTTGAAAACAAAAATAGTATATTACAATAACAATTTCGATAACATCGATGATGAAAAAGACCATTATTTTCTAACGGAAGCAAGATATACAAAACGCTTCGGAAATTTGCTTGCTGGATTTGTAACGTACATAAATCGTTCCTGTTATGATGAAGACCAGTCGAAGTTCTTCCGTATTTCGAATATGCTGCGCCTGCATTTTAAATACAGCTATTTAACGCATAATATGAAGGATTCATTCATTCTGACAGGAGTTAAATATAATCCCGAAAACAATGGGAACCTGATATTTGGGGAAGTGAACCAATATCTGTTTAAAGATATTTATCTAACTGCCGGTGCTAAATATGCGAGTGAGCTTTTTGGCACCTGTTCTGCTAAATGCGAGTATTTTATAACTCCGCTCAGATCTATCTGGATCAATAATAAATTTACCGATTACAATAATAAGTCAGCCCAGAATATTATCTCGTTGGGTACGACATTAATTTTTTAAAAGGAATTATATGTTACAAACACTGATCGAAGGAATTATACTGGGACTTTCCACCGGTACATTATGTCTGATGACCTGTACTCCCATTTATCTTCCGTATCTCATTTCGGAAGATAGAAAGTTGAGCAAAAGCATTTTAACTGTTGTGGAAATTTCAGTGGGTAGATTCTTTTCTTATCTGGCTTTCGGGGCTGTAGCCGGCTATACCGGTGCTCAGATCGGTTCGATCGATCGGGAATTATTTACTTCCGTTGCTTATATTCTGTTGTCTGCTTATCTGGTTCTTTCGGCAGTACGTACCAGGAAAAAAGAAAAAAAATGTCATATTCCCGGGGTTACCCGTTTTACAAAAAGTGCTTTTCTTTTGGGAGTTCTCACGGGTATCAGTTTCTGTCCTGCATTTCTTATTGCTCTTTCCAAAGCAGTTAATCTGGGCGGTGCTTTCAGCGGGATGATGCTGTTTCTGGGTTTCTTCTTCGGCACTTCGGTTTTCCTGCTGCCGCTCGCCTTTGTAGGTCAGCTTTCCAAGATCACAAAAATGAAACTGATCGCTCAGTTCGCTTCTATTTTTATTGCTGTGTGGTTCACGTTCAGTGGAGTGAAAGGATTGGTTCATACGTATGAACACAAAAAGCTGGAAAAATTACCAACCCGCATTGTGGAAGCTTTTCATCCCCATAAACCGGTTATTGTTTTTTCTTCGGAAGAGAATATGGGCTATTTTTCTGCAGTTAGAGATTCGGTTGCGATCTATCATCATAACAAAGTTCATTTCCTGCTGTATGATGATGTAGCAGTAGATACTCTGAATACATCTGATTATGTTCTGTTCGTGGATTCCAGTCTGCTGGAAGATAAGACAATTGAGAAGCAGTTGGAAAAATTCGATTATTTCTTTATCGAAAATGACTATCCCATTCCACAGATGTTAAACTTTCTGAGAGTTTATACATTCAAAACACACAAGCAGGTTCACTGGGAATTTAGAATAGAGAAATAAACATTTTTTTTAAATCCTGTAATTAACAATCATTTGAGCTTCCAGAAAAAAAATAATAAAAATATTTGACAAAAATCACCCATAATTATTCTTGCATACCGAACGGTCGGTTTTTATTAATAAATCCTTTTATAAAGGAGGTTTTATGGGTTCAAAAGAAAATATCTTGAAGGCAGCTTTAAGAGTTTTCCTGGAGAAAGGATATGATGCTGCCAGCATAAATGATGTAGTGCGGGAATCGAGATTCACTAAAGGTGGTATTTATCATCATTTCCCAAATAAAGAACACCTTTTCGTTGAAACTATAAATTTTTTATTCAATGAATTTAATAAATGGGAAAATGAAATTTACTCATCAGAGATGAGTTTGAAAGAAATTCTACAAATCTATTTTGAATCGATGAGCGAAATGATAAATTTCATCAAAGAAGTTGCAGAAACAGATAAATTACAGGAATCTAATTTTTATAATCTAATGTTCGATGCATTTTATAAATTTCCCGAACTAAAAAAGAAACACAACCAGTTTCATAAAGAAAATCAAGAAGCATTCATCAGAGTATTGATCGATGCTCAGGAAAAGAAGATTATCCAGGATGATATCGATCCGCATACATTCGCTTTTATGGTTAATGCATTGGGAGAAGGAACAATGATCTATCATTTGATAAATGAAAAAATAGATCTAAAAGAAATGGGAGAAAAACTCTTCCGGAATGTCTGGAACAGTATAAAGATATGAGTCACAAAAATCTTGTATTCAAGCCCTTGCTTGGATACATAAAAATTAATAAATATAAAAAAACATTCCAAAGCTGGGGCTTTGGAACGAGAGAATGAGGTAAAAAAATGAAAAAAGTAAGATTAATATTTATTTTAATGCTGATGATATCAGCGCTTTCAGCGATCACGCTGGAAGAAAGCATAGAGCTGGCAAAAGAGAATAACAAAGAACTGCTGGCAGAGAAAAGTGCTTTCAGATCTGCTGACTGGAGTAAGAAAAATGCTCTTACGAATTTCTTACCCAAAGTATCATTCAATTCCACTCTGGTTCGCATCGATGATGATACTTATGATAAAGCAAATGCTCCTATACAGATTCCTGAATTTGGTTTGGAATTTCCTTCGATGTTCCCTGTGTACAAAACCACTTACACAAACGATATTTCAATTCAGCAATCTATCTTCAATGGCGGGAAAGTTATATTGGGTTATCAGTTGGCTGGATTAGCCAAAAAGCAGGCTTACCTTGCCCTGCAAAGTAAAGAGAAAGATGTTTCTTATGCGATAGCTTCCACATATTTCGGAATTCTTAAATTGCAAGACCTGCATACACTTTCCCAGAAAAGCCTGGAATCAACTCTTTCTCACTTGGAAAAGGTGCAGAAAAACTATGATGTGGGAACAGCTAAAAGATCGGATGTACTGCAATGGCAGGTGAAAATGAAGAACGATGAAACTTCACTTTCAGAAATTGGGAACAGTATTGACGAGCTTTACGGTTTCTGGCAGATACTGCTGGGAAAAAAAGAAAGTATGGAACCTTCCGGGATAGACATAACTGAATACGATTTTGAAACACTGCAATATGCTGGGATGGGAAAAAATGAATTGGAAAAAGCTGCTAATGAGTTTTTGGCAGAAGTAGAAAAAACCAGTCCCACCATTCAAACTTTGGATCTAGTTGGGAAAATGATGAAGAAGAATTATTGTATGGCAAAAGGTGAATTTCTGCCGTCTTTGAATTTGCAATTCTCATATCAGTTCGAAAGCGATGATGAATTTGATTTTGATGGAGAAGACAATTGGAATTTGGTTGCTGCGCTTTCCGTTCCTATTTTTACCAGTGGAACAAATTATTCCAACCTGAAAAAAGCAAAATACAATCTCAAAAAAACACAATTTGAAACTGAATCCGCCCAGGAAAATTATATGGTTACTGCAAAGAACGTTTTTTACAAATTAATTACCAAAGCCAGAACTGTGGAAGATAACAAAACAGCGTTGGAATTTGCCAGAGAAAATCACAATATAATTAATGAGCTTTACACACAGGGGATGGTGACCAACAGCGAACTTCTGGATGCCGAAGCAATGCTTTTTGGGAGTGAAATGAACTTGGTTGCATCCTACTACGATTATATCCTATTAAAATATGAAATAAAAAAATATACGGAATAACAGGAGGATAAGATGTGTAAGAAATTAATAATATTGGCTGCTGTATTTGCTTTTGTGCTAATGGGTTGCCAAAAGAAAGCTGAACAGGAAGAAGTTAAAGAGGAATTCACAGGTGCCAGAGAAGTAAAAGTTGCCACAGCCAGGTTGGGTGATATTTCCAGCTATATTGAATTCAGCGGAAAGATAGAAGCAGAAAAAACAGTCAACATCGCACCGTCGATGTCCGGAAGAATTGATAAGCTGATAGTGGATGTTGGAAACATAGTTAAGAAGGGTGACCTTTTGGCAAAACTGGATGATACACAATTGAAACAAGCCAAAACCCAATATATCAATATGGAAAAGAATTACAAAAGAATGCAGGAACTACAGAAAACTGGAGCTATCGATGGAGCTACTTTCGATGAAGTGGAAACCGGTTACAAAGTTGCAAAATCTTCCTACGAATTTATGCTGAAAAACACCGAGATCAGAGCTCCTATCGATGGTGTGATAACTGTGATCTTTAAAAAAGAAGGTGAACATTATGATGCCATGATGGACCCGATGCTGCTGAGAATGATGAATTTGGATGAGATCAAAGCAAAGATACAGGTTTCCGATACTGATATTAATAAGATCATGAAAGGGCAGAAAGTTACAATAAAGGTAAGCAGTTCCGATGAAGTATTTACAGGTAAAGTTTCGTTCGTATCTCTCGAAGCGGATATGATGTCCGGAACTTTCAATGTGGAAATTGCTATAAAGAATAGAGATAATACCTTGAAACACAACCAGTTCGCTCGCATTAAAGTTCTCACAAAAACATCTGAAAATACGATAATTGTTCCACAGCAGGCTATTCTGGATGCAAATCATGTTTTTATTATAGAAAATGACAAAGCAGTTAAAAAATATGTAACACTGGGTTTGGAAAATGAATACGAGATTGAAACTACAGAAGGACTGCAAGATGGCGAAATAGTAATTATCCGTGGGAATATAGGTCTCTCCGAAGGGGATAAGGTTGAGATTAGCCACTAAGTGCACTAAGAAACACGAAGAAAGGACTTAAAATGAAAAAAGAACTTCTATGTAAAGATGAAGTGTATGAAATTATAGGTGCCGCAATTGAAGTTCATAAAGAACTTGGTTCTGGATTTCTTGAGTCTGTTTATGAAGAAGCAATGGTATATGAGTCAAAGAAGAAAAAGATTCCCTTTGAAACTCAGGTGAAAATTCCAATTTTTTACAAAGCGCATAAATTTCAGAAAGTATTTATTGCTGATTATATTGGATTTAAAAAAATTATTGTTGAATTTAAGTGCATACCATGTTTAACAAAAGTTGAAGAAGCACAAATATTAAATTATTTGAAAGCAACAAAACTAAAAGTAGGATTATTAATTAATTTCGGTAGTAAAGATAAATTAGAATGGAAAAGGTATATTTTAACATAAAGTACGAAGGGAATTGGATTTTGGGAATTTAAAAAATCTTCGTGTTTCTTAGTGTCCTTCGTGGCTAAATAAAAGGTGGGAAAATGAAATTAGCAGAATTTTCAGTAAATAAACGAGTAACAATATTTATTATAACTGTACTCATTATAATTATGGGCGGAATATCTTTCTTCAGATTGGGTCTGGAAATATTCCCGGATATGGATTACCCGGTCATTTCGATCGTAACTCCCTATTATGGGGCTTCTCCGCAGGATGTTGAAGAGACAGTTACGGAAACAATCGAGACGGCAATTGCTTCTGTAAAAAATATAAAAACTATCAAATCGGAAAGCCTGGAGAATGCTTCCTTGATAATGGTTGAATTCAACTGGGGAGCTAACCTGGATTTTGCAGCGCAAGATCTGCGGGACGTGATCGATCAGATAACAGATTATCTTCCTGATGATGTATCCAGACCTCTTGTGATGAAATTCAATTTGTCTCAGATGCCGATATTGATGTATGGTGTAACCGGTGCGGAAAATACTTACGAACTCCGTAAAATACTGGAAGATGAAGTATCCACTAAACTCAAACACCTGAAAGGTGTGGGAACAGTGATGATATATGGTGGTGATGAACTGGAAAAACAGATCATCGTGGATAAAGAAAAGATCGAACAATACAATATCTCCATCGATGATATTGTGCAGATAGTTGCAGCAGGAAACCTGAATATGTCTGCCGGACATATTCAACAGAGGAAAGATGAATTTCTGCTGAGAACAATGGCTCAATACAAATCGATTGAAGAGATAAATAATTTACCGATAAAGCTTACTAACACCGGTAAAACAATTTATCTGAAAGACGTAGCTTCAGTGCAGGATGGATTTAAAGAAAGACGCAATAGATTTAGAACCAATAAAATTCCCACAGCCATGATCATTGTTGCCAAGGAGTCTGGAGCAAACACTCTCACAGTAACCGATCGTGTAAAGAAAGAGGTCGTTCTCATCGAAGAAGAATTTAAAGATGACCTTGAATTTTACATGGTGATGGATATGGGACTTCCAATATCCAGAATTACTTCTGGAGCCGTAGCTAACCTGATAGTTGGTGGCATCCTGGCTATTGCTATCATGTTCATGTTCCTGCGTAACTGGCGACCGACTCTGGCAATTTCATTGGCAATTCCTATTTCAGTTGTAGCCACTTTCATTCCTATATACCTCGCTAATTTCACTTTGAACATAATGACGCTGGGAGGTCTTGCCTTGGGTGTGGGAATGCTGGTGGATAATTCCATTGTGGTTATAGAAAATATCTATCGTCACCTGGAGATGGGAAAAACCAAGTTTAAGGCTGCTAAGGTTGGTGCAAGTGAAGTTGCAATGGCTATCACAGCTTCCACGCTTACTACTATCGCTGTGTTCTTCCCAATGATCTTTGCCGAGGGAATGACAGGTATCCTGGTTCGCGGACTTGCACTTACAGTTGCATTTTCTTTGGCTGCATCACTCTTTGTTTCGCTCACCATTGTACCGGTAATCGCATCCATTATTTTTCGTAAAGCAAAAGACAGACCGCAGGTTGACAGATCGGAAGCTTTTTTCGATGGAATTAAAAACAGGTATAAGAAAATTCTTATCTGGGGATTGGCTCATAAAACCAGGACGATTGTAATAGTAGGAGTGCTTTTTCTGCTTACTCTTCTTATTCCAATTTTCGGTATAATTGGAACGGAATTCATGCCGGAACGTGACATTCCTTTTATGGTACTGAATGTAAAGATGCCTACAGGAACTCCTTTAGAGGAATCCGATGCTGTAGTAAAACAGATTGAAGATGTCTTTCTTGAAACAGAAGGAGTAATGAATGTAATGGCAATGGTTGGTCCGATGAGTGATGCGCAGGCATTGGCAGATCCCACCAATCCGCAGGAAGTGAACGAATCACAGGTCTTCGTAAGATTACATGAACAATCTGAACGCGAACTGAACTATAAAGAGATTCAAGAACAGGTTCGCAGTAAACTTCCAAAAGTAGAAGGTGCGGAATTCAACTTTATGTCCAGCGAAGAGATGATGGGTGGAGGAGGAGCCAAACCAATTGAGGTTAGTATTTATGGAAAAGATCTGGATAAATTGAAAGAAATCTCCATGTTGATAGAAAAACGCATGAACAAAGTAGAACATGTTACGGATGTTGTTAACAGTATGAAGCAAGGGAAGCCCGAATTTCATATCATAATAGATAAAGATAAAGCTTTCAAATACGGGCTTACAGCCGCACAGATCGCTTCTACCATAAAAACGTCTTCCCTGGGAACACTATGTGGGATCTTCCGAAAAGGTGGGGAAGAGATAGACATCACAGTACGTCTGGAAGAAGAAAAACGCAACAGCTTCGAAGATATAATGCATTTATCAATAATCTCTCCAATGGGATTTTCTATTCCTTTAAACCAGATAGCTCACCTGGAACCGGCTGAAGGACCACGCAAAATAACTCACGAAAAACAGAGCAGAAAAGTTCTGATCTCTGCAAGCGTGACCGGCACCAATGATATGGGTGGTACAGTTAAAAACATTCAAGCTGCCATTGCTGATATCGAGGAGAATCTTCCTTCGGGCTATTATTTGGATTTTGGTGGAGCTTACGAAGATATGCAGGAAGCATTTGTAACTCTGGGACTGGCACTTCTGCTGGCTATTATTCTGGTTTACAGTGTAATGGCATCTCAATTTGAATCGCTGCGGCAACCGTTCATAGTGATGTTCACAATGCCGCTGGCAGTTATCGGAGTAATGCTGATATTGGGTATTACGGGGACAACCCTTTCTGTAGTTAGTTTTGTGGGAGGAATAATACTGGCTGGTATCGTGGTAAATAACGGCATTGTACTTATCGACCACATTAATCAATTGCGGATGAGCGGAATGGTAAAATATGAAGCTATCCTGCAGGGTGGTATGGACAGGCTTCGCCCGGTTTTGATAACTGCTCTTACTACAATTGGCGGGATGCTACCAATGGCTATCAGCAGCGGTGAAGGTTCCGAACTAAAATCTCCCATGGCTCTCACAGTTATCGGTGGTCTTATCAGCGCTACTTTCCTTACATTGATAGTTATTCCCATAATTTATAGTGTTGTTGCTAAGAGGAAAAAGAGAGTAGAAGAATAGATTGGAGAACTCACCCCCTGCCCCTCTCTTTGCCATAAGAGAGGGGAGATGGGGAAGATGTGAATGAACTGTCTTTGCGAGAAATCTTACGAAAAAAATCTAACGAAGCAATCTCAATGAATTAAGGATTTGTTAAACCTTGCGAAGTTTGTGTAGAGACTACCCTCATTCTTTTCTTTCTCAACAGGTACAATCCAATACTGGCTAATGTGAAGAGAACAATGCTCAACACTCCTTCGATTCCTGGAGAAAATTAAAGATACTCGTTCATTAGTGAACGAGCTACAAGATCACATCATCCCGGGTTTCTGGTTTTGTTCCGAACGTCTCACAACTTCTTTTATGCGGTGCTGTCTGGTTGCTTCTCTTTTAGCTGCAGATACCCAGCTGATATACATATTCTTGTATGAATCTGTAAAATTATTGAAATTCAACCACGCTGTATCATTTACTTTCAAAGCTCTTTCCAACTCGGGCAACATTTCAATTTTTCGTGTAGAAGAATATGCTTTCTGCCAATTACCATTCTTTTTTGCAGCATCGATCTTCTTCAAGCCTGCTGGTGTCATCTTTCTTTCTTCTATCATTTTTTCAGCTCGTTTCCTATTTATCTCCGACCAGACACTGTTATCGTTTCGAGGTGTATATTTCTGCATATATTTTTCATCATCGATCCTTTTTATTAAGCTATCGATCCAGCCAAAACAAATAGCTTCTTCTACTGCATCTTCATAAGAAATTCTTGGTTTACCTGTATGTTTTTTATAGTAGATGAGCCATATTTCGTTTTGAGTAACATGATTTTCTTCCAGCCACTTACGCCATTGTTGGCGGGTGGTAACGTAGAGAGTATTTTCCATATTTACTCTCTATTTCTTTCCAACAATAAACACAGAAGATGCCGGTGCAAATCCGTTTTTAATTATATGTTCTTTTATTTTTTCACCCTCGTTCTTCAAAGATGAAAATTCTTCTTTACCTTTGAGTCTTTCTAAACCCATCTCGATGACTTTCAGTTGACCGTTTACAAATTTTTCCTTTTTAGGATTTTCAATGTTCAATGCATATTCGATTAAATCATAATCGGTAAGTTCCAGAGCATCTATTATCGTTTTAATCTCATCTTTAGAAAAAGTAGGATCATGTTTCTCACCGAATATCGTATCGATCTTTGCCCACCAGTGATGCAGGAGAACATGTGATCTCCGGGCTTCATCCTGTTGGTTGGAAAGCATTTCGTTGATTATGAAATTGCCGCCTTTTTTCAATACACGCTTCATTTCAATCAAAGTTTTATTGAGGTCTGGCATATGATGAAGTGAATTGGAAATACACACTGTATTGAAAGTCTCATCCTGAAAAGACATTTTTGCAGCATCCATGATCTGGAATTAAACATCTTTGAACTTTTCTTTGAACGCTTTTTCTGCCCGTTCAGAAGCATCGATAGCAGTTATTTCATCAAAGCTTTTAAATTCTTTGATAAGATTCATGAATTCACCTCTGCCAGTTGCTACATCCAGGACATTCCCACCATTAATTTCTTTTAATTTCTTTTCTACATTTTGCATTTTACTCCTGTCCAAATACGCTTTGAAGATTATAAATATTAAGATTCAATCAAAATGATTGAACCGGTTAAAGTTTTTTTCTTAAAATAAATTCATGGATTCCCATTGTTATGGGAATGACAAGGAAGAGAAACATAATTGTCATTCCCGACTGGATTGGGAATCTTGGTTGCTTTTATGGGTTTACCATTTCCCCAGAATTTTATTAGAAAGCAGCAGGTTTATCTCTTCCTGTTTTCGCAACAGATTATAGTGATGATTATTATACGAAAGCTGGGCATTCTGGTGATCTATCTTTGCCTTATCCATATCCAGCAGGCTGATCATGCCCAGTCTATACTGCTCCTGCGCCATGTTCAGGTTATCTTCCGCTAATTTCAGTTTATCGGAATATAGAGCATACGACCGGTTAAGTGTTTTCAGGTCATTCTGTAGATTGGTTAGTTCGATAGCGTAATCTCTTTTACTGATTTCAAAATCTATTTTTTGTACTCTGAGATTTCGCTTTGAACGTGAATATGTTTCACCTTTTTCCAACAGGTTAAAGATGTCGTAGCTGGCAGAGATAGAGAGTGTATTATTGGCTCTTAAATAATCATTATAAGCGTAAACATCGTTGTCATCGTTATGAGAAACCGAATAGCTCAGAGTAAAGGATGGCAGGAAGTCCATCATTGTTTGAACCAGGCGGACTTTACTGCTGGTAAGGCTGTTTTTCTTTTGAAGCAAAGCGTTATTAGATTGGAAGAAATATTTTTCATCGGATATATCAAATTCCGGCTCCACAAAATCATATCCTTCGTCTGTTATGTTCAAATAAGAAAAAAGGTCTTTTCGGGTTTTGAAAAGTGAATTCTCAGCTTCGTTCACAGAAATTTCATAATCGATAAGTGATATCTCGCTCTGTTTAAGTTCTAATAGCGATTTTTCACCAGCATCATATTGTACTTTTACCTGGTTGAATATTTTATGCTGAAGTTCCAGATTCTTTTTTTGGATACCCAGTATTTTCTGTGATTCCAGAACATTCAAGTATCTGGAGAAAATATAATAAGCAATCTGCTTCCTTTTTTCATCTAGAGATAGATCAGCATTTTTCTTATCCAGGATAGAAGTGTGGATATTATAATAGGTAGGTTCATTCAAAAAGATGCTTTTACTAATGGAGAGTGATGCGTTTGCATTCCATTCAGGATCGATGTCATCAAGGTTTTTATCTTTTCCTGCAGAGATCGAAACCGATGGCAACACACCATACAAGCTGCTGCGCAGATAGCTTTTTGAGTTCTTGTTATTTGCGAGCTCGCTTTGAATATCGTACGATTTGTCCAATCCTGTTTCTATTAATTGTTCCAGTGTGTACTCCTGTGCAAAAACCAACACAGGAAACATGATGAGTATTAACAGTATTTTTTTCATAATTATTACCTCTTTTTATTTTTCTAAGACCAGCAGTGATTATGCTACCTTATTTAGCAATACTTTTTTTCCGGAACATGAGCGGGATCTTTTCGTTATCGGGGGCACCGATCTGAATCAGTTCCCAATCTTTATCGTAATCTTTTATTGCATGTCTAAGAACCATAACTTTCTCTTCCGAAGTTGGTTCTGTTCCTTCCCAGTGGATTAACTCAACCCTGTATTTCAAGGTTTTTTTCCTGCCGTTGATACGCACATCTATCTCAACGTTTTGTTCTGCTTCCAATGTTGGAATTGATAATACAACCTCTCTCATTTTATCCTCCTAAGCTTTATTCATACTTCAGTGCATCTATGGGATTTGCATTTGCTGCTTTTATGGTTTGGTAACTTATTACAAGTAATGCAATAGCAAGTGTTGCCAGACCCGGTAAAGCAAAAATCCAGATATTCAATTTTATTTTGTACGGAAAATTACGGAGAAGTAATTCCATTAATAAAAATGCTGATACCCAACCAATTGCATTTGCGATAAGAATAGATTTTATAAAATCTGAAGTAAGTAATTTCACAATTCGTAATACTGATGCTCCGTGAACTTTCCGAATCCCGATCTCTTTGGTTCTTTGTTCTGTCATATAGGATGAAAGTCCAAACAAACCAAGGCAGGAAATAAAAATCGCTAAAATTGCAAAACTACCCAATAAGGATTGTATTCGCTTTGAAGAACGATACATTGCATCGAAGTCATCTCCCATAAAATAAAATTCAAAAGGAAAATCCGGATTGTGTTTATTGGCTATTTTCTTTATTTCAGCGATGGTGTTTTTTACATCGGAGTTATCAATTCTTAATGTTAGATAATTGTATCCCCAGTTTTCTGTAGAACAAAAAATAAAAAGTGGTCCGATTTTGTTACTTACAGGTTTAAAATGGAAATCTTTAATAACCCCGATCACATTATAGGAATCAATGCCTTTTCGATATATTGTTGTTCCAATAGGATTTTCAAGATTGGTTACTTCGACATAACTTTCGTTTATGACAATATTAGGTGAATCGATCGGAAATTTTTCTGAAAAGAAATCTCCTTTTTTCAATTCCAGTTTCATAGTCGTCAAATAATCGTAATCAACATTTAAATAAGTTACAAGCGGATTTAAATTCTCATCGATACCATCCCATTTCCAATATGATCCATTTTGATAAATACCTGTAGGAAGCCGGGAAGATGCCGTAGCATTTAAAATATTTCTATTCTGAAGCAGATCATTTTTTATAGATTGATAATTATTTTTTAGATTACCTTCTAATTTTATATACATAAGATGCTCTTTATCAAATCCCAAGTTTTTATTCATCATAAAACTGGTTTGCTTGAATATTACAATAATGCTTATTATCAGTACAATAGAAATAACAAATTGAAAAACAACAAGTCCTTTCCGCGATTTAGATTTACTTCCACTTAAGAAGCCACCACTTTTTAGAACTGTAGTAGGTTTATGTGAAGAGAGTATTATGGCAGGATAAATTCCAGAGATGATCCCAGTTATAATTGTAATTATAGGAATTCCCAAAAGAATAAACTTATTAGAAAAATCAAATATTATGCTTTTTTGTAAAATATTATTGAATACAGGCAAAAACAATTCTACCAAGACCATTGCTACAAAGAGTGCAAATAGAGATAAAATAATTGATTCACTGAAAAATTGCATCATTATTTGTTTTCGATTACCACCAACCACTTTCCGAAGTCCCACTTCTCTTGCCCGTCTGGCAGACCGAGCTGTAGTAAGATTCATAAAATTGATGCAAGCGATTACCAGAATTATAACAGCAATATATGAAAACAGGATAACCATACCCAAATAACCATACAGGAATAAATGTAATTTTGAAAATGGATATAACGAAACTTCAGTATTTGATTCCGGTCGTGAATCTTTTATGCGATTTTCTATTTTTTCCTTCACTTGTTCAAAATCAGTTCCTTCCGCAAGTTGAATATAAGTAATGAATGATAAATTGTACCAGGTTTTTGTTGCATCTTTATTCCATAATTCATTTAAAAATTCAACCGGTACTACAATATCGAATTGAAGCGATGAATTTTCAGGGATATTTTGGAAGATACCTCCGACTGTGAAGTGGTATTGATTATCAAAAAGGATCGTTTCCCCAACAATATCTTGTCCCTTGAAATGCTTTTCTGCAATATCTTCTGATATCAGAATTGTATGAGGATCATAAAGGGCTGTTTCATGATTTCCCTGAACGAAAGGAAACGAGAACATTTCGAAAATAGATGGATCAGCGAATTTGATTCTCTCTTTGAAGGGTTTTTCATTATAGGTTAAAAGATATTCTGAATGACTGTTATTTAATCGTGTGGAATTAATGATCTCAGGGTACTCAGCTTTAAGTGCAGGACCTATTGCAGGAACGTTTCCGGTTCCAAACTCTCTATGCTCACCAAACATTGTGTAATTTGTAACCAGATAAATATCATCTAGATTTTCATTAAATCTGTCATAAGTTATTTCAGTATTAACCCACATAAGAATAATAATGCAAACCGCCATTCCCACTGCAAGCCCGGTTATGTTTATAAATGAATATATCTTTTGCTTGAGAATATTTCTCAATGCGATCTTAATATAATTTTTAAACATTAATAACCCCTTAAATATAAATTGCTATCTTGCAGACTTCATCACCTTTTATCAGTGATTCAATGATTTCTACTTTAACTTTTCTCTGCAAAATATATTCCCATATATCTTTGTAAAATCCAGCTCCACAATAGCAGTAATTCACATCGAGTGGTTTTTCGTTATTTAAGAACAAGTCTCTGATTCGGGGACAATGACAATAATAATATTTCTTTTTTTGTGCGTCTGTTGTTTGGAAATATTTATGAAATTCTTTCGGGATCTTGGTGGCATAAATTGTATTTCCTTCCAGTTTCCCAGCCATTCCCCAACCGCTTTCACGCAGAAATTTCATTTGTTCATCATTGATATTCTTGTATTGCTCAATGAACTTCTCGAATACTTTTTGAAGCATTCTATGTGCTTTCTTCAGGCTTTTTGTTTTTGCATATTCATTACGGATATTTCCAAGATAATCTTTGGGAGTAATGCAGGCACAACTCGTCATTACTTTGTTGATCTCGTCTTGAGTAAGTTTTTCTTTTAACATTTTCATCAGATTTTTTGTCCATTCTAGAAGAGACTGCTCTTCTTCATTTTCTGTAAGCTCGTTAAACAAATCCGCTTTGCCGATCTTTTTCAGGCCAATTTGAAGTTTATCTAACCATTGTTCTTCAAAGTTCTTATCAAAAGCCATTTTTTTTCCTATTTTAATCTCCACTTTTGAATAAACATCTTTCAGTTAAAATTAGTTTACAATTCTTCCATCTAACAGGTTTATTATACGTGTACCATAAGCAGCTTTTTCTTTTGAGTGAGTTACCTGAATAATGGTTGTTCCTTCTTTGTTCAGTTTTGTAAAAAGCTCCATGATCTCTTTTCCAGTTTCGGAATTCAGGTTACCGGTTGGTTCATCTGCCAGAAGTAAACTTGGTTTCCCAATAATTGCACGTGCAATTCCGACGAGCTGCTGCTGACCACCGGAAAGTTGGTTTGGGAAAAGGTCTTTCTTACCTACTATATTGAATTTGTCTAGCATATCACATACAATTGATTTTCGCTCTGTTCCCTTAATTTTTTGATATAGAAGTGGCATTTCAATGTTTTCATAAACTGTAAGTTCGTCTATAAGATGATATTGCTGAAAGACAAAACCGATTTCATGCTTATGAAGTTCAGTGCGTTTCTTTTCATTAAATTTGTGAACAGGATTTTCTTTATAAAAATATTCCCCATCATCCAGGTTCTCCAACATTCCCAAAATATAAAGTAAAGTTGATTTACCAGCACCGGAAGGTCCCATCACGGTTATGAATTCACTTTTTTCAACATTGATATCTACATCCCGCAGAACATAAGTTTTCACAAAATTGTTCGAATAATACTTAAATGCACCTTTCAATTGTAACATATTTTCTCCCTTTTTTACTCATATTTTAAAGCTTTTACTGGGTTGGAATTTGCTGCTTTGAATGACCGAAAACTGATAGTAATTAATGCTATTGCTAAAGCAGTAATTCCTGCAAGCAGGAAAATCCAAAGTTCAAAAGTTGTTTTGTAGGCAAATGATTGCAGCCATTTATTCATGGCAAACCAGGCCAGCGGCCAGGAGATGATATTAGCGATCAATACCCACTTGGTAAATTCTTTTGTAAGTAAAAATACAATATTTGGAATTGATGCTCCCAGCACTTTCCGAATACCTATCTCTTTAAATCTTTGCTCAGTCATGAAGGAAGCTAGACCAAATAAACCTAGACAGGAAATAAAAATTGCGAAAGCAGTGAAGAAGTCGAAAATCTTGCTCATCTGTTTTTCTGCTTGATACATTTTTTGAAATTGGTCATCAAGGAAATGATAATCAAATGGGTAATCGGGTACAAACTCTTCCCATATTTTTTTTATCTGAACTATCACATCGCTCATATTTTCTGCTTTTAACTTCAGGTGTATCACACCACTCATATCTGGCACTAGTTTTATCACTAACGGTTCCACTTTATTGCGGATGTGTTTGAAATTGAAATTTTTCACAACACCAATAACCGGACCTGATATCTCATCATACCTGTAATGAAGCGTTTCCTCAGTAGGATTGTCAAAGCCCATTATCTCTGCTGCCTTCTCATTAATCACAAATCCCAGAGTATCTGTCGAGAACTCACGTGAAAAACTGCGACCTGCTACCATTTCCATTTCAAATGTTTCAAAGAAATCATAATCCACTTGTAATGTATGGATCAATATCCTGGCATCCTCTTCCAGACCTTTCCAACTAAATCCATATCCTGATGTAGCAAAATTGGTGGGATACTGGCTGGAAGTAGATAAAGATTTCACACTGGAAATCTTCCGTAATTCATTTTTAAACGTGTCTAATTGTTCATCAGGAAAATTATAACTTGTAAAACTCAATACCTGTTCACGGTTAAATCCGACATCCGATTTAAAAATATAATTAAGTTGTTTATGAATGATGATAGTGCTGATTATCAGTATGATTGAAAGTGAAAACTGCACGATCACCAATATCTTTCTGAAAATTCCTTTCTTAGAACCACTGCTGATTGAGCCTTTGAGAACAGTAACTGGTTTGAAAGACGATAAAAGAATAGCAGGATAAATACCGGAAACCAGACCAGTACTGATAGTAATTCCCACCAACAATAAGAGAACATTCATGTTTTTTAATAAACTGAGGTCTTTGCCATGAATATCGTTGAAATATGGTAGCGTAATTTCTACCAGAGCTAGTGCAATCAACATTGCCAGGATCGCCAGCAGGATAGATTCACCAAAGAATTGTGTTATAAGGTTTTTGCGACATGAACCAACTACTTTGCGCATTCCTACCTCCTTGGCTCTTTTTGTACTTCTAGCAGTAGAAAGATTCATGAAATTTATACAGGCAATGAGCAAAATAAAAGCAGCTATCATTGAAAATATTCGTACATAAACAATACTACCGTGACCTCCAATATCTGCTACATAATTGGAAAACAGGTGAATTTGTTTAAGGGGCTGCAAATTGAGTTTTACTGGATAGTCAACTTCATGTTCTTCCAGATAACCTTCAATCTTCCTATCAAAATCCTGCCAATCTACATTTTCCTGCAATTGAACATAGGTATAATATGAATTTGAACCCCATTCTTCCAGGTTGCCACCAAGTTTTTTTAAAACTTCAAACGGTACTATAAAATCAAAATCAAGATGTGAATTATCCGAAACATTCTGGAAAATTCCTGTTACTTTTATATCGGTCGAATTATTGACTTGCAGAGTTTTCCCCAGAGGATTTTCATCACCAAAATATCTCTCAGCCATGTCTTCGGAAATGGCAACGTTGAAAAGATCATCAAACATAACCTTCCTGTCACCTGCTATTATCGGGAAAGAAAATATGTCAAAAATACTGGGATCAGCTAGAGTTATATTTGCTTTGAACCTCTCCCCTTCATTTTTCATGTAACCGAAAAAATAGGTTTGGAATCTGGTGAAATTTACCACTTCAGGGAAATCTTCTAACATGGCAGGTCCCAATGGGGATGGTGTTACAGCAACCGGGAATGGTTCGCCGGATTGCTGCTGCATTTCTACAACACGATAGATATTATTGGCATTTTTGTGGAATCTATCGTAACTGAGCTCATGCTGCACCCAGAGCAAAATAAGAATACAACAAGCCAAACCAATAGCCAGGCCAACTATATTTATAAAAGAATACCCTTTGTGTCGCATCAGATTTCTTAATGCTATTTTCAGATAATTTTTGAACATTGTTTTTCTCCTGATTTACTCATACTTCAGTGCTTCTACAGGATTGGAATGAGCTGATCTTAATGTTTGAACACTAACCGTAACTAGTGCAATAACCAGTGCTAATCCTCCAGATGCAAAGAAAATCCAGTAACTGATATTGGTGCGATAGGCAAAATTTTGCAACCATTTACTCATTGCCAGATAGGCTAACGGACAGGCTATCAAACAGGATAGAATGACCAATTTGATAAAATCCCTGGAGAGCAGTGCAACGATTTGCAATACAGATGCTCCCATAACTTTTCGAACACCTATTTCTTTGGTTCGTTGTTCAGCTGTAAAAGCTGCCAATCCAAATAAACCAAGACAGGCAATGAATATTGTGATAATTGTGAAATAGGTAAAAAGAACTATCAGTTTTTCTTCCGCCAGATAAAGCTGATTTAATTGATCATCTACAAATACAAACCGAATAGGTTCATCAGGACTGAAACGATTCCAGATTTCTGTAATATAGTCGATTGTATCGAGATAATTCTCACCTTTAATGCGAACGAATACTCGAAGATTTTCACGGTAACGGTATTGCATATCATCAGTAATGAGCCAGATGAGAACCGGATGAATTTCCTGCCGCATGGAATTGGCATGAAAATTCTTAACTATACCGATAATATTTGCAAAATTATCATTACCTAAACTGTCTGTGAATGCTACAACTCTTTTTCCAAGAGGTTTATTCCAGCCAAATTTTCGCACAGCAGCTTCATTTACCATTACAGATTGAGCCCATGTATTTTCTATATCTCGACTGAAATTCCGACCTTCTAATATTTCCATTTGCATGGCATCAATATAATCAAAATCTGCCTGCATGAATTGGCAGCTCATCTGCTGAATATCACCTCCATTTGTTTCTGCTCGAACCGGAGACCGATTGAAAGTTGTACCGGGTATATTGAAAGAAGCTGCTGCTGACATGATACCTTGATGTGAAACAAGTTCCTGCTTGAAAGATTGCATCTGCTGTTCAATTTGCGGATTCTGAACACTGATCGCCATTAAATATTCTTTATTAAAGCCCAGATCTTTATTTTTGGAATACATCAATTGCTTGATAACAACAAGGGTCCCGATGATCATAGCAATGGAAATACTGAATTGAATTATTATCAAAATTTTTCGAAATAAAGCTCCCTGAACTCCTTTTACGGTTTCCGATTTAAGTGTGTGAACAGGTTGAAAATGAGAAAGGAAAAAGGCTGGATAAATTCCAGCTAAAAATCCAATAACAATTCCTAATAAAAGTGTTCCAATTAGATATTCCGGGTTAGTGATCAGATTCATTGTCACGTTCAAAGATGTGATATCATTAAATACGGGTAACAACAATTCAACAAGAACAAGAGAGATTGCTGCAGCTCCTGTTGCCATCAATATCGATTCCAGCAGGAATTGCCGGATCAATGAACCGCGATTAGAACCGAAAACTTTACGTAAGCCAACTTCCCTGCTGCGCCGAGTAGAACGTGCTGTAGCTAGGTTCATATAGTTTATGCAGGCAATAAGAAGCAGGAAAATTGCAATAATGCTGAATACATAGATATAGATAATATCACCATTAGGATACATTTCCCACACTAGGTTGGAATGAAGACGAATGGATTTAATTGATTGTAAGGAAAGTGTTGAATGTCCGTTTATTCTATCGTATGTTTCCTTCATGTAGGTTTCAAAGAATTCAGGAAATTTTGATTCCAAATTTGCAGGATCGGCTTCATCAGCCAAAAGAAAATAATGATATACTTGCCAGCCATACCACACATTTTCTTCTCCCTGTCGGTATGCTCCTACCCAGGGGACAAGTGCTTCATATGGAAAATGAGTACGTCCGGGGAGATCTTTGATAACTGCTGTCACTACTAGGTCAAAAGCATTTTCTATCGAGATAGTTTTTTGATATGGATATTCATCTCCAAATATTCTTTTAGCTAGGCTTTCGGAAATAATGATAGCATTTTGCTGGGAAAAAGCTTCTTCTGCATTTCCCTCAATAAATTCATTATGAAAAACATTGAAGAAGGTTGAATCAACTGCAAATATTTGATCTGTAACAACTGCATTTTCTTCATAATAAATATTAGCTTTGTGAGTGTATAGAGCATTCACACCGCATACTCTAGTACTCTCCAGAATTTCCGGATAGATCTCTTTCATAGTGGGAGAAATTGGTCGCGGAGCATTGCAGTATTTATCAATCTTTCCGCCCATATCATTCTCATTGTTCAGGCGAAAAATCCTGTCGGCATTTGGATAGAATTTATCGTAACTAAGCTCCGTTTGAATATACAGCACAATAAGCAGACAGCAGGTAATTCCAACAGCTAAACCCAGTATATTAAGAATTGAGTAGAATTTTTGACGGCTAATATTTCTGATAGCTACATTGAAATAATTTTTAAACATCTCATTTCTCCTTGAATAAGATTACTATTTCCGTTTAATCTTTTTTTGAAAGGGAGAATTAAAGAAAGTCTCACAATCATTGCAGGTTTTCCAATCATTCGCTCTGAAGTTTGAAATCTAAACTTATTCATAATCTTTTGCACACCTAAATCCAACAGCAAAATCGATCCAGTTTGCAGGAAGAGCATTTCGATAATGCACTTGTGTACAAGATACTCCCGAATGCCAACTACCACCTCTGATCACACGAAATCGACCTTCCTGTGGACCCGTTGGATTCTGAGACTGAATTCTCTGATAATAGTTTGCATCATATTTATCTGCAACCCACTCCCACACATTTCCAGCCATATCATACAACCCGAATGGATTGGGAGAATAGCTTCCAACTTTTAGTGTACCTTGTGTCTTTTGTTTGCAATGTATCCCATCCTTTTCAGGATCAAATAAGCTGCCATCCGGGAAATCTCCCTCTGTTTTTCCACCTCTTGCTGCACATTCCCATTCCGCTTCTGTAAGTAGTCGTTTTCCTGCCCATCTTGTGTATTCGTTTGCATCGACCCAACTAATACCAATCACAGGATGATTCGGGAAATTCATACTATTTCGGAATCCTGGATTATCCCAGAATTCCGGTAAGTTATATCCGGTTAACTGACAAAAATTGTA
>CBDUTJ010000015.1:0-58477 GCA_965370415.1 uncultured bacterium
GTAGGGCTGGTCAGTGCTCTTTGTTTGAATCTTCCGATTCAAACGGCTGGTCGGTGGCTTTGTCCTGAATCGTTCCGATCCCGCCGCACACGCGAAGCATTATGCCTATTTTCAGGAATTAGTATTTTTAAAATGTTTTCGAGGAGGATTTAGTGGCAAAGAATGATAAAATACTTATTGATGGAATAATTGACGATAGAGTAGGAATCAAATTACCATCCGAAAAAAGAGATGAAGCTTTTGAATATTTTGCATTCGAACAAATATTAAAGGATTATGATTTATCAAGAGATGAAATTAATGCAGGAAATGTTGATGGTAGAAATGATGGAGGCATAGATGGTTTTTTTATTTTTGTAAACGGCCATCTCCTATCCGAGCTTCAATCATTTAATTGGCCTAAGACGGGATCAGTCTTAGAAGTATGGTTAATTACTTGTAAACATCATGATACTTTTAGGCAGGCCCCCTTAGATAATCTTACTGCAAGCGTAAGCGAACTACTTGATTTCTCAATTCAAAGTAACCAATTAAAGGGAGAATATTCAGACCAAGTAATTCGTTTTAGAGAAAACCTAAAATATGCGTATCGAAAAGTATCTCCAAGATTGAGCACATTTTCAATCAAATATTGTTATGCATCAAGAGGTAATACTTCAGAATTAGGAGAATCAATTATTTCAAGATCTGAACAAATAAAACAGATTACAAAAGATTCTTTTGCGAGTTGTTCATCCGAATTCATTTTTAATGGTTCATCAGAATTAGTTGATTTACATAGAAAAACTCCAAATTTTTCTTTAGAACTTCCATTTGTTGAAAACCTCTCTCGTGGAGAAAGATATGTTATGCTCATAAACCTTCAGGATTATTATAATTTTATTTCAGATCATGGGAAACTTAGGAGATATTTGTTTGACTCAAATGTTAGAGATTTTATGGGTTTAAATAGAGTTAATGAAGACATTAAAGAGACACTTATTGAAGCAGAATCACCAGATTTTTGGTGGTTAAATAACGGAGTAACTATATTAGCAACTGGAGCAAGTGTGGTTGGAAAAATAATTCAAATTGAAGACATTCAGATTGTAAATGGTCTGCAAACATCCGAATCAATTTATCGTCATTTTTCTGATGGTGGAAATGATCCCAAACAAAGATCATTATTAGTAAAAGTTATTGTAACTAAAGAAGATAGTGTTAGAGACAACATAATTAGATCAACTAACAATCAAACCTCTGTTGAATTAGCTTCTTTACACGCAACCGATAAAATTCAAAGAGATATTGAAGATATACTTAAACAATATGATCTTTTTTATGAAAGAAGAACTAATTTTTATAAAAATCAAGGAATTTCAACTGATCTAATATTTACTCCTTTATATCTTGCATCTGGATTTGTAAATCTTATTTTAAAAGTCCCTGAACAAGCTATCAGATTGAAATCGAGATTTATGAGATCAGAAGAGTTATATGAACTTGTATTTTCTCTTTCTAATGATTTAACTGTATGGCCTAAAATTGCATTTATTCTAAAAATAACAGATAACTTTCTTGAAACTGTTAGACCTGTAGGAAATAAAGGTGGTCAAAGATTTCTAAAAAATAATAGACAATTTCTCAGCTTTATAACGATTTCTAGATTACTGGGTACATATAATTTTTCTATTGATGATTTAGTGAAATTGGATCTGTCTAATTATCAAGAAATTGAGTTACGAAAGTCTTGGGATTTTATTAATTCATTTAACATAAATTTTAATATTAGATCTAAGATTAAAAGATTTTACTTTATAAGGCTTTGCAAACAAGCAAAAGAAGAATGGGGCATCGAAGGAATTGAACGCTTAACAAAAGGTAACAATCCATTTATTAATTTTAACAGAAAGAGCAAAACAGTTACCAAAGCAGAAGTGACTTTGGAATTTGCAATGAAAGTGAATGAATTACTTCCTACACAACCTTGGAAACCTGGAGTTCATAGGGAAATTATCAAAAAATTAAAATGTACTACGTCTGAATATTTTGATGCTGTAACAATCCTAATAGATGACGGTATCAGAAACCAACAAAAAGATGGAGTAGTATACGATAAAGATGGAAATGTATTATTGTTTGATAAAGAAAGAGTGAATCCTAAAACATTGCAATTAATAAATCCTGACTTTTAGTAATACTATGTACAGAATAAATACATTTTATTGTCCAAAACTTAAGCATAACAGGCGTGTCCACATAAAGCAAGAGGTAAAATTGAAAGAGACGTGGCACACGCGAAACATTAATCAACATTCCGCTTCGCTACCTTAAGAAATATCACAAAGACAAATTTAGTGCAGTTGAAATATGATAAGTTTATAATTGATCACCCCTTCGGACTATATTGTCTTTTCAGCCAGGAACCAAGACCATCAAGTCCGGGAAACATTACCCTTTCAGTAATATTTGCCTGATCCAGTTTATCCCGTATCTCCCATTTTAGTTCTTTGGGAATAATAATCTTCATCCAGCTATCAGGATGTTTTTTCAGCCATTCATCCATCGCTAACTGCGGGTTAGATGAAATGGAGAAGAAAGCAAACTGGTTAATAAAGCGATCGTCGATTGAGGGTGGTTCGAGGAACAGTACAAAATCCTGTTTAGATAGAGAATCCAGTTCTTTGAGCGTACATACATGCTCCATCAGCATTTTCACTGTAAAAACATTCGCTCCTTCTTTTTGTAATTCATTTTTAAGAACTTCAGGAACATTCTGGTTAACCTCTATATAATCTACCGCCCAGACCACACCATCAACATCGAATTGTTCAAGATGTTCAGTAGCAAAATGCATTGCCACATAAGGTGAATATGTCCAATCCATCAACCGTGTGGGCAGCCCATGATGCTGAGCTACAGAAAGCCAGTGCCATATCGAGTCATGTTCCACAACATTCTGGTGAGCATATTTACTGAAATTCCTCAGAAGATGATTTTCCAGGCTGGCATAATCCCCACCCAGACGGATCAGCGTTGTTTCCAGTTTAAAATCTGCATCGGAAAGTCCCCTGAAAGCAAATTTGGAACGATATCTTCCAAGGTCAGGATTCCAGGAATCTTCAAACAGTTTTTCCTGCAGATCGTTCCAGCTTGTAATTGTATATTCATTCATTCTAAACTCCCATTTCATTTATTCACTATTTGCAAATGTTCCAGAAAATATGATATCGCTCCTTGATCAAACCGAAGTCTGTTGCGAGGATCAAAAGAGCTGTTTGCTGCATCTCTCAGCTCCATGTGTAGATGAGATGGTTTTCCGCTATTGCGGATATTCCCTGTCAAACCGGTAATTCCTACTTTTGTGTCACCGTTAACTTCCTGCCCAAATTTTACAAATACATCATTCAAATGAGTATATACGCTTTCGATGCCTTCAGGGTACAATATCCTGACTGTTTTTCCATACTCTATCTTCATCGAATCAATTGTGCCATCCGGTTTTGTGTATTTCACTTTCACCATGTAGTGTGGATTATCGCTAACCTCGGTAACAATACCAAAATCGATTAAAGGATAAACCGGCGTATTTTCCGGAACATATAGATCTATGCCCTCATGAATTCTCTTCTTTTCTCTGGTACCACGCATACAGCCATAATGGTCTGCCCAACGGTTACGAATGTATTTTTTTATTAATTCATTGAAGGTTAAGCCATCATTGAAGGGTGATTTGTATTTACTGAAGTGATCCACAAAATCGGATGTTAAAAGGATTTTTTCTTTTTTAAATGAATGTGGTGATAAAACAACCGGAGAACCGGATTCGACACCAAGTATTTTTATATTGTTCAGTTTCCTGTGAAGATACGGGATATAAAAAATATCAGCAATAACCATCAGAAAAATAACGCTATATATAAAAATCCTGATAAAACCAGGTGATTTTTTATTCATATTCTCCTCTATACAGAATTTCAGGATCAAGACTGTAGTTTTAAGAAAAATTGGCAACTCTTTTTAGAATCTATCTGATGTTAATTAACCTCTTTGTTATTATGAAATCATTTGAGCTCATTCTACTTGACAGTAGAACCGCTCTATAAAAAGTTTGTTCGTTCTTGATCGTCTTTAGTAAAGAATAATAAGGAGAAAGCATGAAAACAGTTACTCCAAAAGCCGACCAGATCAGGCATGATTGGTACCTGGTCGATGCTGAGGATTTGGTTTTAGGTAGATTGGCTACGCGAATTGCAATAATTTTACGTGGTAAAAATAAACCTTACTTCACACCTCACCTGGATACAGGTGATTATGTTGTAGTTATCAATGCTGAAAAAGTTAGACTAACAGGAAACAAAGAATTACAAAAAACCTATCAGCGCTATAGTGGTTATCCAAGTGGCAGGAAGGTTATTCCTTTCAAAAGAATGCTTCAGGAAAAACCCGAAGAAGTCATCACCCATGCAGTCAGGGGTATGCTTCCCAAGAATTCTCTTGGAAGACAGATCATTACTAAACTGAAAGTATATGCTGGCAACCAACACCCACATATTGCTCAAAAGCCAAAACCTTTAATTATGGATAATTAGGGAGAATATATATGCAATATTTCGATGCAATCGGAAGAAGAAAAGATGCAGTAGCAAGAGTTCGATTGACTCCAGGAACAGGAAAAAGAACTGCTAATAAAAGAACCATGAAAAACTATCTGCAAAGAGAAACTCTGGAAATGATCATTGAGCAACCGCTCAAGCTTGTAGGCCTTTCCGAGAAAGTAGATATCAATGTAAATGTGGATGGTGGAGGTCTTTCCGGTCAAGCCGGAGCGATACGCCTTGGTATTTCCCGTGCTCTTGTGAAATACAATGAAGAGCTTAAATCAGCTCTTAAAAAAGAAGGATTCCTTACTCGCGATCCTCGTATGGTTGAAAGAAAAAAACCCGGCCAACCAAAAGCGAGAAAGAGATTCCAATTCTCGAAACGTTAATTTAAAATTTTTTCGTGTAAAATACTGTCTAATATTTGCAAAGCGGTGTCCGGCAATCGTCGGATTGAATTGCAGTTAATATAGGGCAGAAAAAAATAACCGTAATTAAAGGAGATTGGAAAGTATGTCTGTTGTAACAATGAAAGCTCTTCTGGAGAGTGGAGTTCATTTTGGTCACCAAACACACAAATGGAATCCCAAAATGGATAAATTTATTTTCATCAAACGTAATGGGATTCACATTCTTGATTTAAAACAAACCCTCGATGCTGTGAATGAAGCTTATATGTTCATCAAAGAACTTATAAGTAAAGGTGAAACAATTCTTTTTGTAGGTACAAAAAAACAGGCTAAAGAGGCTATCGAAGTTTCTGCCAAGAAAAGTGGTGTGTTCTATGTTAACAATCGCTGGTATGGCGGTATGTTAACCAATATAAAAACCATTCGTCGTAGTATCGATAAACTGGATTACTATGAGCAGATCGTCGAAGACGGTACAATAAGTAGTTTCACCAAATTAGAAGCTCAGAAGATGAAAAAGATCTACGATAAGATCAATAACGGACTGGGCGGTGTTCGTGAAATGGATAGGCAGCCCGGAGTAGTTTTTATCGTTGATATCATCAAAGAAAAAATTGCAGTTAATGAAGCTCGAAAACTTAAAATACCTATTGTGGCAATGGTAGATACAAATGCCGATCCCGATCTGGTGGATTATGTCATTCCTGCTAACGATGATGCTATTCGTGCTATACACCTGATCACAGATATCATGGCAAATGCTGTAATAGAAGGTAAGCAATCTCTTCTTGAAGGTGCGGACGTTGTTCAACCCGATGCTGCAGAGAAAAAAGAATCAGTCATAGAAAAAGAGAAAGAAGAAGTTTCTGTAAAAAAACCTGAGATATCAAAAAAAGATACAGAAGAAAAAGCTGTGAAACCTGCTACAGAAAAAGCAGTTCCCAAAAAAGAAAAAACTGAAAAAGCAGAACCTGCCAAAGTTTCTGAAAAGAAAGCTGTGAAAAAAGATACAGAAGAAAAAACCGCGAAACCTGCTTCAAAGAAAGCAGCTACTAAGAAAGAAAAGACCGAGAAGGCTGAACCTGCTAAAACTGCCGAGAAGAAAACTGCTCCCAAAAAAGTAAAAACAGACAAAGTTACTTCTGCAAAAAAAACTGAACCTACAAAAAAAGAGAAAAAGAAAGAAAAGTCTGAAGCAACTAAAAAAGAAAATAAAACAGCAAAATAATACATACTGAAGAAATTGCAAAATTTCTTCGCACTTAAGAATAAATTCAGGAGAAAAATGACTATGAGTATATCAGCAAAACTGGTAATGGAGCTTCGTGCTAAAACCGGTGCAGGTATGATGGATTGTAAAAAAGCACTTATTGATACAAATGGAGATCTGCAGACTGCTATCGATTACCTGAGAGAAAAAGGTATCAGCAAAGCTGCCAAAAAAGCTGCCCGTATTGCAGCGGAAGGACTTGTTTTTATTTCTGTTTCAAACGATGGTAAAACAGGTGCAATGCTCGAACTAAATTCAGAAACAGATTTTGTAGCTAAAAATAAGGATTTTATAAACTTTGGTAATAAATTAGTAGATCTGATCCTAACAAATGATATTTCTACTGTGGATGAATTAAAAAATCTGGAAATCGATGGCTCAAAAATTAATGACCAACGTACATCTCTCATTGCTACTATCGGTGAAAACATGAATATTCGTCGTTTCAGGAAAGCTGCTTCCAAAGGCTTTGTAACAACCTATATCCACATGGGTGGTAAAATAGGTGTTCTGCTAAATATGGAAGATGAAATTAACAAAGAAAATAAAACCAAGGCAAAAGATATTGCAATGCATATTGCTGCCATGGCACCGGATTTTATGGACAGAACCGATGTTCCAGAAGAAGTTCTGGAAAAGGAAAAAGCTATCGTTAGAGCACAACTTCTGGAGCAGGGAAAACCCGAAAACATTATTGATAAGATCCTGATCGGTAAAATGAATAAATACTATGAAGAAAACTGTTTACTTCAACAAAAATTTGTGAAAGACGATAAGCTAACCATTGCTCAATATGCAGGTAAACTGAAAATAGTTTCTTTCGACAGATTTAAACTTGGTGAAGGTATCGAAAAGAAGGAAGAAGATTTCGCATCTGAAGTTGCAGCTCAAATAAAAGGTTAATTTGTAATCTAAGGAATTTTTATGCAAACTTATAAACCGGAAAAAGTCCATAAGATCATTTTTAAGATCAGTGGAGAAGTGCTGGCAGGAGAAAAGGGATTCGGTATTGACCTTTCTGCTGTTGATCAGTTAATAGAAGAATTGATTGCTGTAAAGGAACTTGGTTACAGTATCGGCATTGTTTTGGGTGGAGGTAATTTCTTCCGTGGTGTATCTGAGACAGGAAAATATTTAAACCGTTATGTGGCAGATAATATAGGAATGCTGGCAACTATCCAGAATGCATTAATAATGAGTGAACTCTTTAATACGAAAAATTACTCAACAGAGATTTTCTCTGCGATCCAGATCGATAAAGTAGCAAAATTCTACATTCCAAGCAGGGCAAACACATCGATGAATGAAGGTAAAATATGCTTTTTTTGTGCCGGAATTGGTAATCCATTTTTTACCACCGATACAGCAGCAGTGCTTAGAGCTATTGAATTGAAAGCCGATCTTGTACTTAAGGGTACAAAGGTTGATGGCGTTTTCACATCTGATCCCTTGAAAGACAAAAATGCCAGATTTATTGAAGATATCTCATTTGATGATGTACTGAAAGACAGGTTGACTGTGATGGATATGACTGCATTTACTTTAGCACGTGATAATCATATGCCAATAAAAGTATTTAATGTTTCCAAAAAGGGAAGTTTTAAGAAAGCAATACGAAGCAAAGAATTTGGAACTTTTGTTCACGATTAAGGGGAAAACATGGAAGAATTAAAGATAATGCTGGAAATGAAAATGGATGATGCATTCAATGCTTTATTGAAGCACTATTCCAAAACCAGAACAGGAAGAGCAAATGCTTCCTCTTTGGATGAAATCAGAGTTGATTATTATGGTGCTAACACTCCCATAAAACAGCTTTGTAATATCACCATTCCAGAACCGCGCCTGGTTGTTATTCAACCCTGGGATAAATCCATTCTGTCGGAAATTGAAAAAGCTATCCTGTCTTCTAATATTGGAGTCACTCCCGAGAATGACGGAAATGTAATCCGCCTTCCATTCCAACCTTTAACCGAAGAAATCCGCCGTGAGATCGTGCGCCAGATCAAAAAGATGACTGAAGAAAGCAAGATCGAGATCAGAAATATTCGGCGAGATGGAAATGACTTTGCCAGGAAAATGGAAAAAAACGGCGATATAAGCGAAGATGACCAAAAGAAACTTCTCAAAGATATCCAGGAACTTACAGATAAGTGGATAGATAAAATATCAGATGCTTCCCTAACCAAAGAAAGAGAAATAATGGAAATTTAAACATTCCATTCTCTATTGATTAAGGAAAAAATAACATGTCGTTCGTAATTACTTCCGAATGTGTTAAATGCGGATTATGTGTGGACAATTGCCCTACTTCTGCGATCATAGAAAGTGAAGAGCAATACATAATAACCGAAGCCTGTGTCAATTGCGGCAAATGCGAGGAAGTCTGTCCAATCGATGCTATCAAAGGCATGAAAATGAATGGTGTATGAAATTCGACTTGATTTATAAAAGGCTCGGTTAATCGAGCCTTTTTATTATGTTACTAATTTTGCAAAAACATCCCAGGAATATTTCCTGTTTTCTTTTCCTGTTGTTTCAATGATATTCTTTTTTCCAAGCCGGAAAAAAGCTTTTAAAGCAAGAGCAAAATCTTCAGGTGAAGTGGAATGAGCTACTATCCCTGTTTCTTTATCTGTAATTATTTCCGGTAAACCTCCAACTGGAGTAACCACAGCTCCCAGTCCCATATTAAAACCAATCTGAGCAACACCACTCTGAGTTGCATGAATATATGGTAAAGCCAGAACATCTGAAGCTTTGAAAAATATCTCAACCTGTTCATTAGGTACGAACTGCCGGCGAAAAGTTATATGATCATTAATATCCAATTCATTTATAAGATCGTAATAAGGTCTTGAATTTCCATATACTTCGCCTACAATAAGAAGGTGGGCATCGGGTATTTGTTCAAGCACATAAGGTAGCGATTTGATGAGAATATCCAGACCTTTATATGGTTTTATATAACCAAAAAATAGAATAACCTTTTTGTTTTTCAAGCCCATTTTTTCTTTTGCTTCACTTTTTGAAAACCGGTTGTTATTATAAAATGAATATGTAGGATGAAACCCCAGGATAATATCTTTGTCCGGGAATAATTTCAAACCAATTTCATGCACAGATTCGGAGAGCGTGATGATCGAATCGGAATACTTCATGGCATAACGGGTCAATTTATCTCCAAACGCCCAGTTTTCATGACTCTCTAGGTTATGTGCTATTGTCTTGATAACGATATTATTAGATCTTTTTTTTATTTTTTTGGAGATCATACCATAAGCATAAGCCATGAACGGAATCCAATAACTGAAAAAAACCTGATCCGGTTTAAAATCTAATATTCTCTTCGCAGTTTTGCCAAAAGTGACTGGATTGTAAGGGGTTAATATCCTCTCATTGGGAACCTGCAGAAAAACATTACTCCTATCGTATTGACTCTGCCCGGGAAAGATCAAAGAGGGATACTGTTTCTGGAAATTAATACAGAGGATCTCACTCTTTTTACCAAGCGTTTCTGCCAGATGAGAAGTGAATTGAGAAATTCCCCCTCTGAAAGGGTAGACGGGACCTACTACAGCGTATCTTTTTTTTGTTCCCAATTTATTCCTCGTAATTAATCTTTACATAACTTATTAGCAAAAAGGTGGTTTCCTTTTTTGAAGTCAAGAATAAAAGATTTGTAAAATTAGATTATAAAGGAATAATAGATTACTTCTCTTCTGTTTTCTGTTCCTGTTTAGAAGTTTCTGCCTGTTTTTTCTTGAATTGCTCTTTTTCCCACGGTGTTATGATTACTTTCTCTATAAATTCATCATATTTAATATTTGGATTCATCTCTGCAATACTGTTCACTATTTCCAGCATATTTGGAAAGTTAATGGTGAATTCAAAATTCTTCTCTTCACCATTATCCAGGTATTGCAGCCGTATCATCTTCCGTTTGGAATCATTAAGCTCGATTTTGATAATATCAACCCAGAATATCTTTACAGATTTTTTCAGTAGATATCGGAAAGATACAGCATCCTTTTGGAAGCGAATGCTGTTCAAAGAAAAGAGATTGCGAAAAACTGAATTCAAAGCCAGGAACATTATTGCAAACGGAACAAACTGTTGAAATTTAGATGAATCAGCATTGACTTTTGTAAATATCAGCAAGAAAGAATAGGCTATTGCCAGCATACCGAAGCTTAATGTAAACCAGCGGATAAACTGTTTGAACCTGTAAACACGTGGAAACCCTTTCCGTTCGTTAATATCGATAATATTCTCTAATTTATTCATTTTCTCCCCTGTTCATTTCTTCGAGTATGAAGTCAGGAGCTGTGTAATTACCGAAAATCTCAAGGTCTATTCCATCTCCATGAAAATCGCTGCCACCAGTTCTTATAAGATAGTTTTTCTGTGCTATTTCATTGTAATGATAAATTGTTTCATCATTGCATTTCGCATAGAACACTTCCATTCCCATTAAACCATACCGGATAAGGTCATAGATCAATCTGTCATCTCCCAGAGTGTATGGATGCGCCAGTACGCTGATGCCACTTGCTTTATGAATTATTTTAATGGCTTTTTTAGAAGAGGGTGCAAATTTGGGTACGTGGGCATAGCAGTGCTCTCCGATATGAAGTTCAAAAGCCTCATATTTGTGGGCACAATATCCACTTTCGATCATAGCCCTGGCAATATGCGGTCGACCAATATAATTATTCTCTCCAGCAAAGTTCTGCACATCTTCAATAGAAATGTCTATACCTCGTTCATTCAATTTTTCGATAATTTTTACAGCACGGTCAAAACGGCTATTATATATCTTCTGTAAAAGTTCTTTCAATTCCAAGTTATCCAGATCAAAATCATAAGCCAGGATGTGAACATCCCGCCCTTTGTGATTTGTGCTTATTTCAACTCCCGGTATTAATTCTATTCCAACCTGTTTTGCATAATCTCTGATATGAAGATAACCGCCAATGTTATCATGATCGGTGATAGCCATAACATCATAATCATGCTTTTTGGCTAGATCGATTACTTCTTTGGGGGAATACAAACCATCTGAAAAGTTCGTATGAACATGAAGATCTATCTTTTTCATAAAACACCTAATTTTATATATTTTTTTTGTTTGAAAATCCTGAACTACTCTTATTTGTCAATGTAATAATTCTTGATTAATTATGTAAAAATTCTATCTATTCTTTTGAGAAATAAATAATAAAATTCCTATTCGGCACGAAATTTTCTTTATACCAGAAGAAGATATATCTGCTATTTTCTTCCCTCAGACTATCCGGCATATAGGAAAGTGAATCAAGCGAAAGTTCTTTGGGAAAAGCCAGAGTGTAATTCACTTGTTCGAACGGTCTGCCCCATGTCTGGGTTGTAGTTAGAATATATTCTGCCTTTTCACCTTTGAGTTCCTGTCGGTAACATATCCTGTAAACTGCTGTCGAATCAGGATCGATCTGAATAGTAAAGGAAGCACCTTTATCTCCATATTGCATATTAGTTGTAATAGTGGAGTCTATAACGTTTATTACAAAAAGAGAATCAACCTTTCCGTATGCAGAATCCTGTGGAAAAGGATAGATAAGTCTTTGTTTTAGTTCCTTTTCATTTGTGTTGCGAAAATAATACAGTCCGTCTACAAAGAAATAATTTTCTTTAATTTCAAACGATAGATCTTCACGAAAGAATTGCAGATCAAGGGGAAAAAGATATGCAATGAAAAAAAGTGTGAAAAGTATAGATAATTTCTTCAATCTTATTTCAACAGCAGCATCTTATTACTGGCTACTTTTTTCCCATCTATAACCAGTTTATACAGGTAAACTCCCGATGGAAAATTATCTGCTTCCCAGGTAATTGAAGACTTTTGTCCGGCAGAGACGGATTGACTATTGGGAACTGATAATTCATCGATTTTCTGCCCTTTGGAATTATAAATTTCGAGCTTAGCATTCTTGATGGTTAGATCGAAACTGATCGCTGTTGAAGGATTGAAGGGGTTAGGATGGTTGGAGAGATGATAATCCTGACCGGGAATTACAACTTCAGGTTCATCAATACCAACTACATAATTTTCAAACACAAATTCGTAATAATTCACACTATCAGGTTCGATGGAAATAGTTGAACCCATAGAAGCAAGTACAAAAAGATGGATATTACAATAGAAATTCATAGCATACATTTCTTTTTCAAAATACCCGTTTTCATTTGTTGAAACATCCGGGCTATTATAATTATACGGAAAATGCTCAATTTGCACATTGGGAACAGGATTCATTTGTGAATCATATACATAACCGCAAAATATGCCTTGAACACCACCATTATTATTGATACCGCCCAAGGTGGGAGAACTGTCTTTACAAAATGATATATCCGTTGTCATTGCTCCGTTTGAAGAAAATGAAACAGAAACCAAAGATTGCCCCTCAGTAGGTGCCAGTACCATCGTCTGTAAAGTTCCAAAAGTGCACCAGGAGATTTCATCATCCACATAATAAGAGGTAACATGATCACCCTGTTCATCGATTACAAGTGAAGTTTGCAGATCATCTTGAGTAACAACGATATAGGTCCCCTGTGGAAATGGAATCCCGGGAAGAAAATAGGCTTCACCGGCATTAGATGAGATCTTGCAGTTATCTAGATTACCGTCTATTATCATACTATATAACTCTATGGACCAAACTGTCTCATCGAAGTAGATTTCGGTAATGTAAGGTCCTTCCGCTATCGGATTTGCTAACAGTAAACCTGCTGAAATAAGCATTATTAAAATAATTATCTTTTTCATTCTAACCTCCCGGTTGATAAAAAATTATTAGAACATACTCCCAAAATAATACCTGCATCCGAAATATAAACTCACATCTTCATCACGTTGCAAATTGGATATACCATAATCATTGGCATCGTTTTCATAAATATCTGGATCAACGTGAATTAGTTCAGATTTCAACTGACAATATAAAGAGAAATTATTTTCAATAAAATAGTCAATATAAGAAGTAAATGTAGTCCTTACTGTATAACCTTCAAAATTCTCATACCAAATATAATCGTAATTCAGACTTATACTGGAATTCCATCTGATACGATCTGTTATATCAAAATGATGACTATTGGTGAAATCAATTATAAACCTTGAATCTTCAGAAGAATCATCACTTAGATACTTGAGATAAGTCAAGTTTGAATATATTCTAATTTGATATTTAAGATTAATGTTATTGTAATAATTATAACTTAAACTTGGTCCAAGATGAAGTTCTTTAGTTTTATCACCATCCGGTTCTATATCATAATCCTGCCATAAATCGATTCCAAGTAAAATCTCATTGCCTTGATATCGTTTAATATATTCTCTCATAACTTCGGTAAGATATAGATTTTCAGAGATACCAAGAGCATCAAATTCACTTCCCAGGATGGGAGATATTTCTTTCCAGAAATACTTCTCGTATCTGTCATATAGATTTGCATATTGAGGATAAAGAGCAAATTTATCTGCAAGAGCTTCGATCTGGTTTTCAGAAAGTGTCATCCCCCTGTTCAAGGCTTCTAATCTTTCTCTTAACCTTAAAGCTCGAAATACCGGGCTCACATCTCGGATATTTCCCCATCCGATCCCAATAAATGAGCTTGTAAATATACTGCGATCTAAACAATCCTGATAATCCTGGGAATGATTTTGTTCATTATATGTGAAGCGAGAATCCACTGAAAGGTTCAGGAACAAATTATTCGCAATGTAATAATCACAATCCCCATCAAGCCAAATATGATTGTGATAATATCTATAAATATAGTTCGTATTCTGATCTTCATTTTCATTACCTGAATATTGAAAATCTGATGAAATATCAGAATTAAGTGTATATTTTATCTTTTCCGATTCAAAATTTCGCAGATAACCGGGTTTTAATATAATTTGAAAAGATTCAATAACCCATTTGTAATCTGTATCTCTTCTATTATAATAACTACTACCTGAAAAATCTATATCAAAAACCGAATATCCCCAGGCGGGAAGTTGATACTCTTTAATCAAATTATGATCATTAATTTTGAAACCAACACTTTGCCAACAATAAATAAAAGACGTAATCAACATAATTAATGCAATAATGAGAATCTTCTTCACCTACTCCTCCTTTAATCGCATAAAAAACCTAATCCAAATTCAAAGTACATTTTCAGTTTAGTTCACATAAGTAAAAATCTGATATTTTGCTAATGATGTCAACTAAATTATTAAATATTAATATAATATAAGATACAGAAATAATAAATTTCATTTTTTTTATTTACAGAAATTCCCGTTAACTTCGTTTTGTTTACGAATTTTTCTAATAAAATGTAAGGAGTAACTATGGAATTTCGAAACGAACTGGTGAAAATCTGTGAACAATACCCGGAGTTTAAATTTAATTTCCACTATCGGGACTGGGAAACGGATTTCTTAAGATTTTATCAGAGCCAGATCAATTATAACATCTCCAAAACGTCTATTACGCTTTCCACAACTATGTATAAAGGAAAGAAGTCGTACTCTTTCTCTCTGAAAAATCCAACAAAAGCAAAACTCCTCGAGAAGATCGAAGAAGCAAAGATGATCATCGACAAATTGCCGGAAGACCCTGATTTCATCGACCTGGAAGATGATCTAACCAAAAGCTCTGAAAAAGAAAAAATCAATAATATCGAAAAAGTATCTCTGGATAAGAAGATAGACATCCTGAAAAAACTTGCAAAAGCAGTTGAACCTTTCGATTTCAAAATTTTCGGAACCTTTATCTGCAACTATAAGACGTTGTATATCATCAACAGTAATGGCGTGAATAAACGAGAGATCAATTCCCCAATTTTCCTAGAAGTTAAAGCAGTATCCAACAAAAATGAAGTTACAGTATTGGAGACCTATGGGGGAGAAAATTTTAATACTTTTGATGTGAAAAGATTCATTAATGATTTAGTTATCAAAGTGGAAGCTGCCACCGGTGAGATCGTGGACGTTGAACCTGGTGAATACGAAGTTGTATTGGCACCACGTTGTATCGGAGATTATCTGATGTACCTGGAAAGCAGTATGACGGCTCATAGCCTGGACACTAAAATGAGTTTCTTTGAAGGTAAACTTAATAAGAAAGTCTTCCCTGAAAATATTACCATTACTGATGATCCTGAGCATCCTGACCTGATCAATTTCGATTACAATCACGATGGTCATATTTATAAAAAACTTCCGATAATTGAGAAAGGTGTTTTCAAAAACTTCATGGTCGATAACTACTATGGCAGAAAGCTTAAAATGAAAAAGAATGGATCTGAGGGTGCGGGCTTAGTTATGGAAACGGGTAATAAAACCCGGGAAGAATTAATTGGTTCGATTAAAAAAGGATTATATATTTCCAGCTTACATTATATGAATTTCATTAATCGCAAGGAAACGTCTGTGACCGGATTAACACGTGACGGAACATTCCTGATAGAAGACGGCAAGCTCACGAAAGTTGTAAATAATCTTCGCTTCACAGAAAAAATAGCTGATATTATAAATGGTATTACCGATATCGAAAATCGCTCTTACACAATTCCATCTTCAAGTAATTACGGTGAGTTTCAAATCTACAGTGCTAAAATACCACATGTGAAAGTGAAGGGATTTAAGATCAGTTCCTCCACGAAAACGGTATAATGGCTCACCAGCCTTCGTCAAGACTACGGCTTGGCAGGCGGATGAGCATTGACAGGAACAAATGCAGGTTCATTCTTGCAGATTGAACCGTAACGTTTCGGACGCATAAAAATGATATGTCCTGCATTATAGAAAGGAGAATAAATGAAAAAATTAGTAATAGATATTATCAATAAATTGAACACTCCAGAGATCAGCTACGCCGACGTTCGCTTTACAAATACAGATGACCAAACAGTTTATTTTGAGAAAGGAAATTTGAAGTATTTTGGATCGGACATGGATTCGATGGCGCTTGGAATCCGTGTTCTGGTCAACGGCTGCTGGGGATTTGCCGGCACTACAATTCTTACTGACGCTTCCATAGAAAAAGCAATTAAGAAAGCTATTAGCAACGCAAAAGTTGGCAGCAGGTTTCGTCGGGAACCGGCTTCTTTTAAGAAACTGAAACCCGTTAAAGCAAGTTACACATTCGCTCCCAAAGAAGATCCTTTCGAATTAGATGATAAATTCAAGATTGATTACCATGAAAAGATCGCAAAAAAACTGGTTGGGAACGAGAAGATCGTGTATTCAAACACCTATACTGTATTTTATCGACAATATAAAATATTCGCAAATACAGAGGGAACGTTCGTAGATTCGATGGTTTACGATACCATGCCCATGATATATGTTCTGGCTTCTGATGGCAAAGAAACAATGTGTAGAACCTGGCCAGGTCATATGAATGGAAGACGCGGTGGATTCGAAGTTGTTCGTAATGTGAAAATGGAAGAAAATGCAGATAAGATCATTGAAGAAGCTATTAAACTGCTGGATGCACCACGAATAGAAGAAGAACGAGCAGACATCATTATTGGTGGAGGTCACCTTGCTTTGCAACTGCACGAATCTGTGGGACATGCCACCGAAGCTGACAGAATATTCGGCAAGGAAATTTCTTACGCAGGAAAAACATTTATCAAACCTGCCATGCTTGGTAACTTCAAATATGGGTCTAAGATCGTGAATATTTTCAGCGACAGCACCAATGAAGGAGGAATGGGATTCCACCTGGTGGATGATGAAGGAACTCCCGGTGCAAATGTGGATATTGTGAAAAACGGCATCCTGCTGGATCAACAGACTTCTCAGGAATGTGCTGCTCTTTTGGGTGTACAGCCCAGTTCCAATATGCTGGCTTCGTTTGCCGATGATATCCCGCTAATACGTATGACAAACTTCTGTTTAGCTCCCGGGAAAGGCAGTCTGGATGATCTGATCAAATCAACCGAAAATGGTTATTATATAGATTTCACAAAAACCTGGAGTATCGACGATAATAGAAATAATTTTCAATTCACTACCGAGATTGGTTGGAAAATCGAGAATGGTGAACTTAAACATATTGTAAAAGAACCAACTTACTACGGAATTACACCCGAATTCTGGGCAGCCTGTAATGGTATTTGCGGACCGGAAGAATGGGAATTCCACGGCACATTCCATTGTGGGAAAGGCGAACCCGGACAAAGTATGCATCTATCTCATGGTGTTGCTCCTGCCAGGTTCAAGAATATAGTTTGCAATGTGAAAGCGTGATAATGCGTGAAAGGATTGAAACGTGAAAGGGTTGATGGATTTAAATCCTTTAAAAAATTATAATACAGCAGGTTCATTCCGGCAGTTGCCGGATTGAACCGTAACGTTTCGGATGCATCAGAATGATACGTCCTGCCGGGCTGGATAATTTTGCATTAACCACTGGTTTCAACCGGTGGAAAGAAAGAGAGAAAAAGATCGAACCGTTTAAACGGTTTCTCGGTTGTTGCCTCGAGTCGTCGTCTCTTACGACTCGAAACAATAGGAGGAAATAGTGAAACTAAAAAGAGTACAATTTGCTAAGAAGTTTCAGTTTACTTTCATACTTATTCTGATTATTGCATTTACTGGATGCGTATATAAGCCCTATTATCATCCTGGATACATGGGTTCGCAACCTGCTCCGATCTTGAATAATTCCACCGGAGGAAGCACCAATTATCTGGGTGGTACGATCAACTATGAAAGTGCATCTAAAAAAAAAGAAGAGAGTATACTTGGAAAATTATTGTTCCAGCGGAATCACACTTACAAATATGGTTCTTTTTCCTATCATACTGAGATGTTTGCCGGATATCATTCGATTGAAGCTATTGAAGAAAAAGCCGGTGAGAAATTAATCTATTATGGGTTTGCACCACAATTATCGGGTTCTCTTTTTTATCTTCTAAAAGAATCAAGGCTTGGATTTTATGGGTATACAGCATTTTTCTGGGAATTCGGGGAATATGATGATTGGATTGATGAAGCTGAAGAAGCTGGATTGATCTGTAAAGAGCTTGAAGGCTATAGTGGTAAAAAACTTATTGGTGGTGGTGGATTTTTATTTGAACATATCATTGACGAAAAATCCGTACTATCTTTAAAATTTGGAGCTGGATTGCCAGGGATGTTTCATATAATGACTAATTATCGGAAAGGTAGCAATATATTTAATTTTGGCATTAACGAACTCTTTGAGAGTTCATCCGTTTCCTTTGGCTATATGAGAGCTTGGTGATATGTGTATGTTAAACCAGAATGTACGGTTACAGTTTTAATCCGGCAGCTGCCGGATGAACCGTAATGTTTGGACGCATCAGAATGATAAGTTCTGCACTGATCATGCAGTTGAATAGAAGAATTTAAAAGGAGGATTATGATGAATATTATCTTTGGGTACTTATTAATTTTTTCGGCATTTATTATTGCATTAATTTATTTAATACGTAAACTTCCGAAGCCAGGTTTAGCTATTACAGTTTGTTTTTTAATGGTTTTTACTGGAATTTTTATTATTATTCAGGAAAGGGCAACTGAGATAGTACTTGATAGAGTCGGTACAATTAAAATGGCAGCACAACAATCAATAGAAGATAGTAAAGAAATTGCAATAAGGAAAGCGGAAATAGATACTGTTGCAAAAGATTTATTTAAACTCAAAGCAAAACTCGACAGTATTTTTACATCCGATCCTGAAGGGATTAAATTCAAAAAAGATTTAGGGATTGACAAACTCGAATCAGCAACCGATGGTGGTTTAATCAATGTTATAAACCACCCGCTTTCAACTTCCTCAACTACAGAAGGTGGAACATTTTCAGTTGGTGGTTCAAATATCCTGCAATATTCAGGAACAGGTGACGGTGCAGGTGGAATTATAAATAAAAAGGTCGGATGTCTAAGTAATCTTGAGATTATAAATCCAGATAATGGTGTTATTATGACATCAACTAATGGTACAAAGTGGTTATTGCAAATGAAAAATTCTGGGCAATTAGATATCACAAAATTCTGATTTCAGCAGGTTCAATCTTGCAGTTGCCAAATTGAACCGTAACATTTCGAGACGCATCAAGATGATACGTCTTGCAAAGAGTAAAAGGGGTAACAAATGCATTACATTTTATTAGGTTTTGCTCCCGGACTTTACTGGTTGTGGTATTTTTACCAGCGAGATAAACTGGAACCCGAACCCAAGAAACTGGTCTTAATTTCTTATTTCCTGGGAATACTTGCAGCAGGCCTTGTGATCTTTATCCACATGCCTTTCAAATGGAATTATTTTATAAGTGCCGTGGTAGCAGCTCCCATACTGGAAGAGCTCGCCAAATTCCTGATGGTATGGGCTTATTTATATCGAAATAAGAATTTCAGCGAACCGATGGACGGCATTGTGTATGCAGCAGCAGTTGCCCTGGGCTTTGCTTCTATAGAGAATGGACTGTATCTCTTCAGGATAAACCAGCAGGCTAAATTTATGCTTTCCAATGCCATACTGGTCCGAGCTTTGCTTTCCGTACCCGCCCATGCTCTTTTCTCCGGAATCTGGGGATATGCGCTGGGAAGATACAAATTTGATAAAAAGAAAAACCGTTTTATTGTTTTGTATGGACTTCTGCTGGCAATGCTTCTTCACGCTGCATTTAATTACGTGTGTCTCATACCGGTATATTCTTCTTTCGGATTGCTCATCCTTACTGCTGCTATGTGGATGCTAATAAATAAAAAGATCCTGAAAGCAGAAAAAGATTCACCTTACAAAAGGAAATTCCTGTTTTTTAATTGGAAAAAGAAGTCATAATAAAGAGGAGAATTTATGAAAAAGAGTGAAAAAGGTAAATTGATCGCAGGTCTTATTTTAGTACTTTTAGGGCTTTCATTATCGGGAATAAATATTTTTACCGGTTTTGGTGAAAATCAATTTCTACTTCTTCTGGGTGGACTATTTATAGCCTGGTATTTTTATAAAAATGCTTATGGCTTACTCATTCCGGGCTGTATCCTGACTGGATTAGGGTTAGGATCATTTAGTTCTAATTTTTTCTGGGTTTTTCCTCATCACAGCACCCTGGGCATTGGAATTGGATTCATTGCAGTTTATGTTATCGATTTGCTGAATAACGGTAAAACGCATTGGTGGCCTCTCATCCCCGGTGGCATTATGACTGTATCATCTCTGGCACAAGGTCCTTTTGGTTTTCGAAATCTTTTCAAGATCGGTTGGCCAATAGTTATCATAATAATGGGATTATGGATCATTGCAAAATCAACCGGTATAGTTAAATCTAAGGAGGAAAAAGATGAGCAATAACGAAATTCAAAACTTCAAAGATAAAAAGAGAAAAGATGTTGATAGATTCGATAACATCGGCTGGGGATTGTTTCTTATTGTGCTGGGAGCTATCTGGCTTTTTCCGGATAAACTAGTACCTGAGGGAACCTTTCTTTTTTGTGTTGGAATAATCCTGCTTGGAATGAATCTCATCAAGTATATGAAAGGTTTCAAAACAAACGGCTTTACTATATTTCTGGGATTAATTGCTTTAATCGCCGGATTGTGTGCTTTCCTGGGAAAACCTGTTGGTATCTTCCCGCTTATACTCATCCTCTGGGGAATAAGCATACTCATAAAAATTATATTCAAGAAAAAACGAACTCCGGAAGAAAATGAATAAGAAAGTTCTCGTTCCCATTGCAAACGGCACGGAAGAACTGGAAGCTGTTGGCATCATAGATACGTTGCGTAGAGCCGGAGCAAATGTTACTGTAGCGTCTGTTCAAGATTTGCAGATAACCGGATGCTGTGAAACAAAAATAATTGCCGACAAACTTATTTCTGCATGTATGAATGAAGATTATGATATGATAGTACTTCCGGGTGGTCTTCCCGGCGCTGAATATTTAAGGGATTCTGAGGAATTAACACAACTTCTTAAAAAGCAGGCAGAAAACGGAAAATATTATGCTGCTATTTGTGCTGCGCCCGTTGTAGTACTTCAGCATCATGGACTTTTAAAAGGTAAAAAAGCAACCGTTAACCCTGCACTTGCAGACAAATTGAAAAACAGGGAAGATGTGGAGCAAAGGGTAATTGTAGACGGCAATTGCATCACCAGCAGGGCTCGTGGAACAGTTCTGGAATTTTCTCTTCAATTGGTTGCAAATCTTTTTGGGAAAGATAAAGCTGATGAACTGAAAAGATCAATGCTTTTTTCTTAAAATCGGCATAATGTAAATTACGTTAAGAAATTGGTAATAAGCAAGCGTTAAGAAAAATCTTCTGTTTGAGTGATTTTCTACTCTCTCATATCAAAGCCCCCGCTTTGATATGCATTTCTTGTTAGAGGTTACCAAGCTGGGGATTGGTAACCAGAATTAAAAAATAACGAGTTAAGATTTTTTAGTGGTGTTTACCAATTTTAGTAATTTATATTCGCCGGGAGTTTTTCTTTGCTTCGTTTCTTTTGTCGACACAAAAGAAATGAAGATCAATGTTTACCAATCTCTGGCTTGAAAAGCTTATTATTCTTAAAGATAAAAAGAACACAATGATTTTGTAATTTTTCGAGAGATACCTGAAAAGCATAAATCTGTTGACAGCAAAACCTTAGAAAAAAATAGTGCTTTCCTGAATTTTAAGGTTATTATTTGTAGCAGGAGATAGAGATGAAAAAAGGAATTCACCCAAAATATGAAAAGGTTAAGGTTACTTGTGTTTGCGGGAACACCTTTGAAACAAGATCTACAAGTCCCGGAATCAATAAGGTTGAAATTTGCTCTAATTGTCATCCTTTTTACACAGGGAAACAAAGAACTATTTCCAAACAGGGTCGTGTAGAAAAATTCAATTTAAGATACAGTCTTAACAAAGAAAAATAGAAATTCAAACATATTCAGCACCACAACTACTCTCATATTTGTTGTGGTGCGTTTTTTTTTGGAACAATTAATGAAAGAAACAAAAAAGCAAATTCAAGTTGGTGGTCAAGCGGTTATCGAAGGTGTGCTGATGCGTGGACCGAAATACCTGGCAACTGCCATCCGTCGTAAAGATAACTCCATTGAACTAAAGAAAGAAAAATTCATCAGCAGAACACAGAGCAAGGGCTTTTATAGCTTACCTATAATTCGCGGTTTCGTATCTCTCATCGAAATGATGATCATAGGCATTAAAACTTTGAATTTTTCTGCATCCCGTGCCGAACTGGATTGGGAAAAAGAAGAAAAAAAATCTAATAAAAAGAAGAAAAAAAAGTCGGAATCACACCAGAAAATAGAAGAGATCCTGGGTTATATTTTTGCTTTTGGACTGGCATTTCTTCTCTTTGCTTATCTTCCTTACCAGATTGCAGAATGGATGAAGCTGGGAAAAGAAAATGTATATTTCAATCTTTTTGCTGGTTCTATTCGCATCATTTTCTTTGTTTTATACGTATGGATTATAAGCAAGCTTAAAGATGTTCATAGACTTTTCGAATACCATGGAGCAGAGCATAAATCGGTATTTGCCTACGAGAATGGCAGCGATCTCTCCCCGCAAAGCATACAGCAATTTAAAACACTGCATCCTCGCTGTGGAACCAGCTTTATATTTTTTGTGCTGTTTATTGCTATCCTCATTTTCTCGATCGTAGATACGATCTTTGCCTATTTCTTTGGAGTTCCATCTATCCTGTTACGGCTTGGCTATCATTTCCTGATGCTTCCGTTTATCTCTGGTGTTTCCTATGAAGTATTGAAGTTATCCGGGAAAAATATACACCATCCGCTTGTTAAACTAATGACCGCTCCCGGTCTTGCCTTGCAAAGGATCACCACACAGCAGCCCGACGACGAGCAGATCGAAGTGGCAATAGTAGCTATGAAATGCGCTCTGGAGATGGATATTTCAGATTATCAAAACATTAAATTCATCGAGGATTAATAATGATCTCAAAAGATAAGATCCAATCACTTCAAACAGAATACGAAGAACTGAAAAAAGAGATCTATGATCCTGCCAAAATGACTGACAAGCGCTATTATAGCAAGATATCCAAACGCTTCAAAGAACTTGAAAACATCCTGCAATGTTACAACTTGATAATTGAACTTGAGCAAACAGTAACAGAAAATAATGAATTAATAGAAACGGAAGAAGATGAAGAACTAAAAAATCTGGCAATGGAAGAAAACACCGAAATACAATTAGAGATCGAACAGAAAAAAGAAGAGTTGGAAGATTTACTATCTCCCATAGATCCTAACGATGAAAAAGATGTTATAGTTGAGATAAGGGCAGGAACCGGCGGAGAAGAAGCTGCACTTTTTGTGGCAGACCTCTATCGGATGTATTCTTACTTTGCAGAAAAAAGAGGCTGGAAACTTTCTGCACTTTCATCAAACCAAACTGGAGTTGGTGGATTTAAAGAAATCATCTTTTCTCTTTCCGGTGATCATGTTTACGGCACCATGCGTTTTGAGAGTGGTGTCCATCGTGTGCAGCGGGTCCCCGTAACCGAATCTCAGGGTCGTGTTCATACATCGGCAATATCAGTTGCAGTTCTGCCCGAAGCAGATGAAGTGGAGATCGAGATCGACCCCAATGACCTGAAAATAGATGTTTACAGGTCTTCCGGGCATGGCGGGCAAAGTGTGAATACTACCGATTCTGCCGTGCGTATTACCCATTTTCCCACAGGATTAGTTGTAACCTGCCAGGATGAAAAATCACAGTTAAAAAATAAAAATAAAGCGATGAAGGTTTTACGCTCACGATTACTCGATATGGAAATTGCCAAACATGAAGCTGAAATATCGGCTTCACGTAAATCACAGGTAGGAACTGGTGACCGCAGCGCTAAGATAAGAACCTATAATTTTCCGCAGTCCCGGGTGACCGATCACAGAATAAATTTGACATCTTATAAACTGAACAGCATATTGCTCGGCGAACTCGATGAGTTCATAGATGCCTTGAAAGTGGCATATAAAAATGAGATTGTAAATAATTAAAATGTGGATTATTTCTCTTTTAATAGTTTTTATATTTTTTATTCTATCTGCCTTTTTCTCCGGGATGGAAACAGGGCTTATCTCTATCGACCGGTTAAAAATGGAACAGGAAGCCAAGAAAAATAAAAAGAAAAAACAGATATTGCATATACTGGAAAACCCGGATAAACTTTTCGGCACCACTTTGTTCGGAACAAATATCTCCCTTGTCATAGTTACCTCACTTTCTATTCTCCTGATAAACATCTTCAAACAGAAAAACATTTTTCATATTTCTGAAATTGCTGCTACATTGATCATTGCAGGTTTAATCCTTATTTTTGCTGAGATCATTCCCAAAGCATTGTGCCGGGAAAATCCCAATAAACTCGTTACCCGTGGATTTTCACTTCTCAGGTTTTTCAGCCTTATTCTTCTACCTTTTGTTAAATTTGTATCACTATTGAATTCTCTTTTGGCCAGAATGTTCAAGTTATCAGAAAAGAACGGTTTCCATATTCTTACTCGCGAAGATCTTTCTTACATGCTGGCAGAGACAAAGGATGACGGCATTCTGCATGAAGATCAGCGGGAAATGCTGGAAGAAGCCCTTGAATTCACAGAACTGGATGCAGAAAATGTTATGATCCACCGTACTGAGATCGTTGCATTTGAAAAAAATACTTCCATAGAAGAAGTAATATCCATTGCCAAAGAAAAAGGCTTTACCAGGTTCCCTGTTTATGATGAAGATCTCGATCATATTATTGGTATCCTCATTATTTATGATCTGATAAAGAAAAATAATTTAGATAAATTGAAAGCTTCTGATTTTGTAAGAGAAGCTTTTTTTGCACCTGAAACGATGGATGTGGATAATCTGCTGGCTGAGATGCAGGCAAACAAAAACAGTTTGGCCATTATCGTTGATTCTTATGGTGGAACCGCCGGACTTGTAACTATCGAAGATATCCTGGAAGAGATCGTGGGAGAAATCGAAGATGAATATGATACTACTCCCAAGGAAGTGGAGAAAGTAGGAGAAAACCATTATCTAGTGCAGGGGTTCGTTGAGATCGATTTTCTGAATGACGAATTTGAGATGAACCTGCCGGAAGGAGATTATGAAACCATTGCTGGTCTTATCATCGAGAAGTTGGAAAAAATTCCCCGTCAGAACGCCAAGCTTTTTGTAAATAATTGGAACATAACTATCCTGCAGGTTTCCAACGTTAAAATACTGAAACTGGAAATGAAATATATTAGCGATAAAAAAACATGATAATAAAGACCAATATCCTGAATCCTGTTTCTCTCCAAAAAGCAGAATTCATACCTGATGTTTTTATTTCAATTTCCAGGGGTAAAATAAGCTCTATTTCCAAGGCAACTCTCAACCACGATTTTATTGATCATTCAGATCTGATCTGCATTCCCGGACTTATAGATACACATGTGCATCTATCGCAGTTTTATATTCGCGGCTCACATAGCCCGAACCTGCTGCACTGGCTGAATACTTACATCTTTGCCGAAGAATTCCGCTCGAAAGAACCGGACAATGCCAAGAAAGTTGCTCAGGATTTTTTCCATGATTCCATAAAAAAGGGAACCACTACTTCTGTTATTTATACAGCTCCTTTTAAACAGGCATGTGATATTGCATTTGAAATTGCGCAGGAATTGGGAGTACGTGCTGTCATCGGTAAAACCATGATGGACACTGGTTGCCCCGATTTCCTGAAAGAAGACACAAATATATCTTTTAAGGAAAGTGTGGAACTCTTTGAGAAATGGAATAAAAAGACCGCTCTTCTGGAATATGTTTTCTCTCCTCGTTTTGCGCTTACCTGTTCCGCTGAATTAATGCAGCTTATCGGTGATTTTGCAAAAGAAAACGATGCTTTCATTCAAACCCATCTTTCCGAAAATCATGAAGAAATAAAGACCACTCTCCAGCTTTTCCCGGATTGTGAAACCTACACTGCAATTTATGAGAAACATAATCTCCTGAGCCATAAAACCATCCTGGGTCATGTGCTTCACGTGGATGATAAAGAGATCGATGTCCTGCGTAAAACCAATAGTAAAGTTGCACACTGTCCCGATTCTAACTTCTTCCTAAAAAGCGGCATGTTCCCGCTGAAACGTTTGCAGGAAGCAGGTATAGACTTTGCCCTGGCTTCCGATGTAGCAGGCGGTACTTCGCTGAGCATGCTTAATGTAATGAAGATGTGCTGCTTTCGCCAGGACGATTACATTGTATCTCCGCAGGAAGCATTTTATTATGCTACTTTGGGCGGTGCAAAAGTGCTGGGAAAAGAGAATATTATCGGTTCAGTAGAGGAAGGCAAAGATGCCGATTTGGTATTCCTCAAAATCCCAGAGCAAAATAAATACAACTGCAGTGAACTGCTATCCAAACTAATTTATGTGAATGAAGAAGTTGAGATAATATCTACTATTGTGGCCGGCAGGAAGCTGTTTTAACAGTTAGCATCTCATTACGAACTTTCCAGTTCGTAATGCTGTAATACAGGCAACTTCTGTTGCCGGATATTGAGAAATAGAAACTTCTCTTAATCGCATTCACAAGCAGAAGCTTAGGAATGAGGAAAATTATTTTTTTAATTTGACACAAATCATACATTTCACATCTTCGGTGATGTCTACATTGCGATGGAACTTAAATGCGAAAGGAATGTAATATCTTGTATGAGAATGTGGATAACAAATCCAAAGCTTTAAGGAAATGTTCATTTATGAAGTAGGAAGAAAGAGATTAAAATATATTTTTTTGGAGATAAAATGAATATATCAAAGATAAGATATTATGCACATGAGGGAAATATATCAAAAGAAACTCTTCGTTATCTTATTAATTGTCGAAGTGAATGCGAACACTTAGATTTCAAAGAAAATCTAGAACTAAAACAAGATTACGGATGCACATCTTTTGGAAAAGATGTAGTGGCAATGAAAAATGTTGGTGGTGGATTCATTGTTGTTGGAGTACAGGATAAAACATGGAATCCAATCGGAATTACAAAACCCATTCCATATGACTCAAAAAAGTTAATAGATAAAGTAAGAAAGAGTACTGGACTTGATTTAGGAGTTGATATAGTTCATCATAAAGTATATATAAATGAAAAGGAAAAACTATTTGCATTAATTTTAATAAGATCTACTATTAAGAGAACAAAACTACGAAATCCATCAATATGTACAAAAAGTTTTCACACTAAAGAGAAGTGGGGAATTAGAGCTGGAGACAGATATATAAGAAAAGGAGATTCCACAGTCCTAATTAAATCTGATTCCGAAATGGAAGAACTATTAGACTATCTTGAAATGCAGTATAATCAAAGTGATCTAGAGGAATCAAGTATTGAGGTTTCACCTTTTGCTGTTGAATCAGGTTTATATCGTCTTTTGCCAATAGGGTATGATCGGTTTATTGGTCGTGATCAAGCGAAAAAGAAATTATTAGAAGCTATTGAAGGAGATCCTAGAATCTGGATATACAACCTTCATGGACCTGGTGGTGTTGGTAAATCTGCATTGGCAAATTGGTTAGTATACAGAGCTTATGAAAATAGACAATTTGAGTCAATAATTCAATTATCTGCAAAAGAAAGAGAACTATCAACAAAGGACTGTAGAGTAAAATCTCTTACTCCATCACTTTTATCTTTAGAAGATCTTCTTGATCATGTCCTGCGATTGTTCGAGCATGAAGAATTTTGTAATACTGATATAGAAAAAAGAAAGAGAATAGTTATCGAAATTATGGATGCATATACAATGTTATGTGTATTAGATAACATGGAATCTGTTTCAGACGCTAGGATATTGGATTTTATCTATACTTTACCACCTTCGACGAAAGCAAAAATATTATTAACAAGTAGAACCCGATCTCCTCAATGGGAGTATCCAATTCAGTTGCAAGAATTCTCAAATAAAGAAATTACTGAATTTATTAATTTTCGTAATCAGGAACTTATGATAAATTTTCCCACAGATGAAACGTCTATTAAGAAAGTATCAAATTTAACTGGTGGATTACCTCTTGCAATCCAGTGGACACTAGGAATTTATAACAAAACAAAAGATATAAAAAAAACCTTACACGAGAATAGCCAGACAAATTCTCCTCTTTTAGAATTTAGTTTCAGAAACTCTTGGCAAATATTAAGTCTATCTGCTAAAGAAGCAATGGCAGTTTTTTCTATATTTGATAATTCTCCAACAATTCAATTATGGCGTATAGTTTTGGATTGGCCAATTGAGCGATTAGAAAAAGCGTCAAATGAATTAGAATTAGCTACATTTATTAATCGTAGAATTGACATGAAATCAGGTAAAGAGATATATACAACACTGCCTATAACTAGAACATTTTCAAAACAGCAATTGTCGGAAATGGGGCAACTAGAGAAAAAAAGCACACACAGATATAGTGAATATATTGGAAAATTGGAATTATATGATTTTGCTACGAGAAGATATGATGGCAAATTTGAAAAATTTGGTGCAAAATCTGATTTTCAAAAAAAATCAATTTTATTATCTGTACAAGCTGAAGACGAAATTAAAAACATGCACTTTGAAGCAGCAAAAAATTTTTTCAAAGCCGCCTTAGATACTGATCCTCATTCTGTCTATTCATTAGTTTCTTATGCGGAATTTAAAGCTAATAATGGAAACTATACTAAAGCAATTAATTTGATTAAGGAAGCTCAAAAACATGTAACACAAAAAAACGGATTCTTTATTTATCATGCTTCATATAAAGTTTATAAAGAAATGAGAAATGATAATAAACGAATTGAATGTTTGAGAAAAGCTATAGAGTTTGATCCAACACATAATGTAGCTCGTCACGAACTTGGTTTTTCTCTTAGTAGAATTGGAAAATTTGATGAAGCAATCAAAGAATTTGATAAAATTATTGATTTTGAACTAAAAAGATTAAATGGACCAACAAAGCAAATGCTATTTGCTATGAAAACTAAATATACAACATTGGAACGTGCTAAAAGAAAAAAAGAAGCTGATTCTTTTCTTGAAACAGCTCTTACAATTATAGATTCATATGACTCAGTAATAAATTTTAAATATGAGCTAGAGGAACTAAAATCTAATGAATAAACATTCAAATGAAAATATTACTGATTGTATTAAGTAATTGCTGGATTTGAAAGTAACTTGGACAGAACAATGTTCTATCTCTACATTCTTAATTCTTAATTTTCCTCTTCACCTGCACCAGCACAGTACCCACGGCAGCGATCATCATGCCTGTTCCTTCCTGCAAAGTGATACTTTCTCCCAGAAAAACCCAGGCAAGAATGGCGACGTATATTGTCCATAACTCATGTAAAACTTTGAGTCAATTCCAACTTATACTTTCCTTTCCCCGCTTTCTTGCTTCTGCCCTTTCACACTTTTACACCCACACTTTTTCTAACAAAAAAATTGACTTAAAAACGCTCTGTTTTAACCAGTCCATCAGTTAGTAGAGGAGAATATTATGGAAAAAATTCTCAAAGTTTCCGAACTTATAAATGAAGATTTTATAATCGATATTAAAAGCGATAACAAGCAGGATGCTCTCAATGAGCTGTTGGATATTATCTGCCAAAGTGCCCTCATCACAGATCGTAAAATATTCAGCAAAGAAATATTCAAGCGTGAAGAACTAATGAGTACCGGCATCGGTTATGCGATAGCTATTCCGCATGCCCGGCACAGTTCCGTACAGAATTTTGTAATGGCTATCGGCAGGAAGTGTGAAGGTTTGGAATATGAGTCCATCGATGACAAACCGGTTAAACTAATCTTTATGATAGGAGCTTCCGATAAACAGGACAAAGATTATATCAGGCTTTTGTCCCGCCTTGTATTACGTTTGAAAAATAAAGAATTTGTAGATAAGATTCTTGCAGCCGAAAACCCTTCAGAGATCTACCAAATCATCAAAACTCAAAGGTAGGTTATGTTCCCTCAATATCTGCAAATGCTTTTTCTGGGCTGCTCTATACTGCTGGCACTTATCATTTCCCGTGGAGCTACAGTATTTAAAACACCTTTAATTGTAGGTTACATTATTGCAGGAGCGTTGTTAGGCCCGGATCTTCTGGGTTTGATCTCCCCAAAACAGATCGCATCCCTGGATATTGTGAACCTGGTGGTTCTTTCTCTCATTGGTTTTGGTATCGGTGGAGAGTTAAGGTTCAATGAATTAAAAAAGCTGGGAAGATCTATCATTTTGATCGTAGTTTTTGAAGCATTAGGTGCGTTCTTCCTGGTGGGAATATCCAGTGCATTTATTCTGAAAAGTATTCCCATGGGTCTTATCTTTGGTTCTCTAGCGGCTGCCACAGCACCGGCTGGAACGGTGGAAGTGATAAAACAATACAAAGCAAAGGGAGAATTCACTACCACACTCTACGCTGTGATGGGATTGGACGATATCATCGCTTTACTGCTTTTCACTATTTCATTGCCAATTTCAATAATCCTGTTAACCGGAGCCAAAGCGGGTGGAGATGTGTCAGTTTTTCATGCTCTGGGACAGGCTGGTTTGGAAATTCTACTGTCAGTTGCAGTTGGAGTTATCGTTGGATTCCTGCTTATTCCAATAGCAAAGCTGATCCACGATAGGGTGAACCTGTTGCTGCTGTCTCTGGGTATCATCCTGATAAATTGCGGTATCTCGGAGTATTTTCACCTTTCACCCATTCTGCTGAATATGACAATGGGAATTGTGATAGTAAACAGAAGTTCGCTTATCTCCCGTAAAATATTCCACACACTGGGAGATTGGACTCCTCCCATGTATGTGTGGTTTTTTGTACTTATTGGAACGAGATTGAATATAGCATTAATTACAAAATACTCTTTACTTATTGGAATATACATTGTTGCCCGTTCTTTTGGTAAATGGAGCGGCACCTTTATAGGAGCGACGATTTCCAAAGCACCGAAAAAGATTAAAAATTTCCTGGGTATTGCTCTTATGTCTCAGGCGGGTGTAGCTGTAGGACTGGCTCTGGCAGCTTCCAAAGCATTGGAACAATATAACTTTCATGTGCAGGCAATACAGGTGATCAGTGTAATTACAGCCACAACTTTCATTGTGATGGTGGTGGGACCGATCATGGCAAAGCTTGCCCTTTTTAAATCGGGAGAAACAAATGTTTCCGATTAGGAGAATATTATGTATATGATTTTAAACCTGAATAAAGAGAAATATCTCGATGATGTATTGATGGCTCTTACCGAAGCCGGTATAGACAATACGGTAGTACTTTCCGGTGAATCGCTGGGTCATAAATTAGCTTTTGATAACCCATTATTTGCCGGTTTCAGGAAGTCGTTCGGCAAAGATAAAGGCTATGCCAACGTAATAATGGCAGTAGCCGAAAAAGAGCAGATCGACTTTATGCTGGAAGAGCTGAAAAATTCCGGTATAGATCTGGTGGGTGACGAGATAGGAAAAATAGTGTTGATACCAACGGAAATAGAATATTGATATAACTTCGTCCGCCTGCATGAATTCCGGCGCGACAAGGAGGAAAGAATGAAAATAGTCGAATGTGTTCCCAATTTCAGTGAAGGGCGTGATCTGAAAATTATAGATCAAATTACTAACACAATAAAATCGGTAAAAGGAGCTTTTCTTCTGGACGTAGATCCCGGTGCAGATACAAACAGAACTGTTGTAACTTTTGTAGGAGACCCGGATTCTGCCATGGAAGCTGCTTTCCAGGCAATTAAAAAAGCTTCCCAGCTTATCGATATGAGTAAACATCATGGTGCTCATCCCCGTATGGGTGCAACAGATGTATGCCCATTTGTTCCGGTTTCAGGTGTGACTATGGACGACTGCGTGGAATATGCAAAAAAGGTTGGCAAGCGAGTTGGTGAAGAACTTGGTATTCCCATCTACTTATATGAATATGCTGCTTCCAAACCTGAATGGAAAAACCTGGCAGAAGTCCGCAAAGGAGAATACGAGGGCTTAGCAGCGCGTGAAGGTGATAAATATTGGAATCCGGATTTTGGTTCGAACAAATTTAATGCAAAATCGGGAGCAACAGCTATTTCTGCCCGGGAATTTCTGATAGCATATAATATAAATCTGAACTCCCGCGATAAGAAGAAAGCTCACGACCTGGCTCTTTCAATTCGTGAAAAAGGCAGGCTTAAACGTGATGAAAATAACAAAATCGTAAAAGATAAAGACGGTAAAAAAATGATGGTTCCCGGTTTATTTAAAAACTGTAAAGCCGTGGGTTGGTATATAGATGAATATAATCGTGCCCAGATCAGCATAAACCTGACGAATTATAAAATAACTCCTCCCCATCTGGTTCTGGAAAAAGTTCGTGAACTTGCAAAAGATATGGGAATACAGGTTACAGGAAGCGAGCTGGTGGGACTACTTCCCAAAGAAGCGATCCTGATGGCAGGGAAATACTACCTGAACCGATTGGGTGAAAGCGCAGGTATCCCGGAAAAAATGATCATTGAAACAGCTGTTCAATCTATGGGACTGGATGATCTGTCTTCTTTCGAGATTAACGAAAAGGTGATCGAATATGCAATCGCAGAAAAAGATAACCTGGTAAATATGACAATTAACGAATTTGCTGATGAACTTTCTACAGATTCTCCCGCTCCCGGTGGTGGTAGTGTGGCAGCTCTTTGTTCATCAATGTCCGGAGCGCTTTCTGCCATGGTTTCTAATCTTACATTTGGCAAAAAAGGGTATGAAAAAGTATGGGAGGAAGCCAAAATTTTAGCAGAAACAGGCCAGCATATTAAAGAGCGTTCCATCGATGCAATCGATAAAGACACACAGGCATTTTATGATATGATGGATGCGGCACGTCTTGCTAAAAAGACAGATGAAGAAAAGAAAATACGCAATGCTGCTATCCAGGAAACCACAAAATATGCTATCATGGTTCCAATGGAGACTATGAATATCGCTTTAGAAGCTGTTAAACTTTCTGAGAAAGTTGCAAAGATTGGAAACAAAAACGCCCTTTCCGATGCAGGTGTGGCAGCCATCACAGCAAATGCAGCAGCAAAATCTGCTTATCTGAATGTAAAAATAAATATGGGTAGCATCGAAGACGAGAAATTCAAATTCGACACACTTACACAGGCTGATGAAATGCTGGAAAAGGTGAATAATACAGCTTTAAAAGTTGAAAAAGAAGTTAAGGGAAAAGTATAAAAAACTTTACGGAGATTATAAATCTGTTCAAAACTATTTTTTCAGGATAAATTATGGAAAATATTCAACATCTAATTCAATTGATGCAATCATCGATCTCGCCTATCATACTTATTTCCGGAGTAGGTTTATTATTATTATCTTTTACCAATAGATTGGGAAGAGTGATCGACCGTTTACGTCACATTGTAAAAGAACTGAAAGATGGCAAAGATGATGATATCAAGAAAATCCAGATCCCGATCCTATACAAAAGAGGTCGGATTCTCAGATCTGCAATTACAAGTATTTCTTTCACTATTCTATGTGCTAGCCTAATGATCCTACTTTTGTTCCTAGGTTATTTTACTCAATTTCATGTAGAAACAGTGTTTATTAGTTTTTTTGTTCTGGCAATTATTGGGTTGATCATCTCTATAATTTTATTCATGTGGGATGTAACAGTTTCTCTGAAAGCACTTAAAATTCAGGCAGGAAATTATCTCTAATTCTCGTAATGATTTTATTGTTCAGGTTATAAAAAATTAAGGAGATCGATTGAAATACAAACATCTCTTTGGTCCCGTACCTTCCCGCCGGTTGGGAATATCGCTTGGTGTGGATCTTGTCCCGCACAAAGTATGCAGCTTGAACTGTGTTTATTGTGAAGTCGGCAGAACCACAAATCTTACGATTGAAAGAAAAGAATACATCCCGCTTCAAGATATTCTGGATGAATTAAAACATTATCTTGATCAAGGTCCCGAGCTCGATTATATTACTTTTTCCGGTGCTGGAGAACCACTTTTGCATAACGGAATAGGAAAAATTATCTCGTTTATTAAAGATAAATACCCACAATATAAACTGGCACTTCTCACCAATTCCACCTTGCTTTATGATGAACAGGTTAGAGCTGAGATTATGGAAATTGATCTGCTTCTTCCCTCTCTCGATGCAGTAAGTGACGAGGTATTCAGAAAATTAAATCGACCAAATCCAAAGTTGGATAATAAGAGAATCATCGAAGGACTTATTCAATTCAGAAAAGATTTTACCGGAACTATCTGGCTGGAAATCTTCATTGTTCCCGGCTTGAATGATACACAGGATGAACTTACTTCTCTTAAAAAAGCTATTGAGTCGATCGCACCTGATCAGGTTCAATTAAATACTCTGGATCGACCCGGAACGGAAAGCTGGATTACTTCTGCTTCACAAAATAGAATGGAAGAGATCGCTGAATTTCTAAAACCCTTACCGGTTATGATAATCGCAAATTTCCAATCCCGAAACAAGATCAGAAGCTATCACAAAAATATCGAAGAGCAGATCATCGAGACCATAAAACGTCGTCCCTGCACAGATCAGGATCTCTCTGAAATGCTGGGAATTCACATTAACGAAATAAATAAATACCTCAGCGAACTTCTACATGAAGGTATGATAACTTCCGAGCAGCAGAAAAGAGGAACATTTTTCCGTGCAAAATAAAAGAAAACTTATTATCGGATTTTCAGTGAGAGACCATTTAACAAATTAAATATTGAAAAAAGTTGCCTGTTTTTTAGATAATCAAGAAATGGGTAAAGTATAAAATAATGTAATTTTAACGAGGAAGAGAAAATGAAAAATAAGTTTAAAGTAATTCTCCTGATATTTTTTGTGTGTGCCGGACTTTTCAGCCAGCAAATCCAGTTTGGAAATGAGGAACCATCCAATAACATCACCGACGGACCTTATATTTTATGGGAAAATAACAAAGCCGTAATCAAATACATTTTAGATAATAACCCTGTTTCACAGGAAGTTACTGTACAGGGTGAGGGAACTTTTTCCTTTTCATTAGAAGGTTTTGATAAGGATTTCGAGATCTCCTCGATTCCGCCAACAATTCATCCCAGCACTTTTTCAGATGTGTCTAAGATCTTCGTGATAAGCGATATACACGGACAATACGATAGATTTGTACAGATATTAAAAGGAAACCGTGTTATCGATGCCAGTCTGGACTGGAGTTGGGGCAATGGTCACCTGGTTATTCTTGGAGATGTTTTTGATCGCGGATCTAAAGTTACTGAATGTCTGTGGCTGATTCACAAACTGGAAAACCAGGCAGAACGATGGCAGGGAAAGGTTCATTATCTACTTGGAAATCATGAAGTTATGTTCCTGCGTGGAAATTTAAAATATGTTCACGATAAATATAAAAAAGCAGCAGAATTATTTAAAATGGAATTACCCCAGCTTTATTCAGCTAATTCGGAATTCGGACGCTGGCTCCGTTCTAAACATACTATTGTGAAAATAAATAACATTCTTTTTGTGCACGGTGGAATTCATCCTCGAGTATCATATTGGGGATATAATTTGCAGGATATAAACGATAAGATCAGAAGACATATAGATTCATCTGATGATACTATCAAATACAGTGAATACTTGAGTTTCCTGTTTGGAAGTGACGGACCACTCTGGTATCGTGGATATTTTGGCGATACAAAAACATCACAACAGATCAAACAGGATGATATGATCAAGCTCGCTGCACATCTGGGAGTTACGGAAATTGTGGTTGGTCATACTACCCAAGATTTTATTAATCCGTTCTTTAAAGATAAGGTAATCCCTATAGATACTGGTATAAAATACGGAGATAAAGGAGAAGCACTTATCTGGCAAAATGAGATTTTTTACAGAGCAAAAGTTAATGGGTATAGAGAACAGATAATATTTAAATAAAATGGAGGAAAAAATGAAAAAAGTGTTATTGATCAGTATTGCTATTTTGATTGTATTAACTGCTTGTGGCAAAATCAAAGAAGCAAAGAAAACCATGGATGCAGTAAAAAAAGTATCGGAAATGGGAAAAGACATGGTAGAAACAAGTAAACATCTTGAAGATCTGGAAATCGAAAAAGTAAAATTGCAGGAAAAAGATGTAAGAAAATTCTTTAAAGCTATTAAATCTGTTGAAGAAAAATATCCTGATATTCATTTCCAGGTAGCAGCCATGGCCGTTATCGAAGCAAATATGGCAGGAGAAGACTTGAAAGAAATAGTAACAAAAGAAATGGATCTATCCTTCGAAGAATATTCACAACTTTCTGCTGTTATTGTCTATACAACTGCAGCAGGTGTTGGATATGAAATGTCCTTGTCTATTTACAAACAGATGATCGAATCGGAAGAAACCCTGAAACAAACCCTGGCTGGAGTTCTTTCTGACGAAGAGAAGGCAGAACTGGAAACTCAAATTGCTGAAGTTAAAAAGAGCATTGAAGGACTGGAAGAGGAAATGAAAAAAGAAGAATTTGTCATCCTGAAAAAAAACTATGAGATCATAAAAAAGGTTAATGAGGAATTAGATCTGTAATAATAACAGTAATAATTGTTTCGTATGAGGATGGACTTATAGCTCATCCTTTCTTTCTTTTTCTTGACCTTCACATTTGAACTTATAATCTTATCATCGGATGTAACATGAAAACATCACGACTTACAAGATAAGAAAAAGTAAAGTAACATAAGCAAAAAGTAGTTGCATAATTTTGAAAATTAACTTTTATCAATTTGGGAGGTGATGATGAATTACTTGTTAAATTATGATAAAATTAAGGATTCTAAAATTTCAGAAATCAAAGAAGTAATTGATAAAATTGAAGGCTTGTTGTTTTCTAAATGTACAATTTCTAATTTTGTTTTTTATAACAATAATCCAATTCTCACAGGAAATGGAGTATATATTTTCTTTAAGAATGAAGATAATAAAAACAGAAAGTATTTATATGTAGGTAAGTGTTCTTCCAGAAGTTTTGTGGAAAGAACACCGTCACATTTTGATATCAGAAATACTGGATGGTTTAATAGTTATCTTAGGAATTTAGTTAATGAAAATCGAGATAAAAAAATTTTAGTACGAGAATTTAACAATCCTGAATCAAATTGTATGAAAAGAGAGTATAATACATCATTACAAAGAAATGCAAGAATTGCTTTAGATTCTCACAGATTAATACTTATTAACTTTGTAAATGAAAACCATAACAACCAAAAAATTAGTAGATTAGAAGATATTTTTAATATTGTATTGGAACCATTGAACAAGTATAAAACCAAAAGAATTGATAATCAAGAAATACGAATTTGGAAATATATTAATCAGAATTAGGAGAGTTATTATGAACTATAAAATAATATTACTTTTAATTTCATTTATATTTTGTTCCTTTCTACATTCTTACACCATCGAAGAAACTTTACAATAAATTGAATCTTTGAAAAAGAGATAGAATAAATAAAAAATATATTATGTGATCTTTAATGTTAAGAAAAGAGCATAAACATTACTAAAGGTTTGAAATTATGGAAAGATACTTCAAAAATAGTAAAAGTTTTTTAAATAGGTATAATGTAATAATGTATGATAATGGTAATACAAAATATCTTTTAAAAAGAAAAAACGAGAAAAAGGATAAAGAAAATTTAACTCCCAGTGATTTATTAAGTTGGATGGATTATGTATATTCATATTTTATTTCAGCGAAAATTATTAGTATTTTTGGAACTAATCCCATAAAATTAAAAAAATTGTTAAATGTAGAAACGAAAACAGTTAATAAATTTGAAGAATATTTGTTTGGACCTCAAAACTTTTCACAATCTATCACACATAATTTAAAGCAATCTTTTGAATTATCCTTAAAATTAATGATACTAATTGATTGCTTCAATGAGGATCAAGTTCGTATAAAGAATTTGAAAACTAGTCACAAATTAATGGAATTAGAAAAAATTGATGATTTTATAGAAAAATATATAATTGATATACACAAAGAAGATATACAGATTCTAAAAGAATTTTTAGCATATTTAGATAATCTTGATTTCGAGTATGCATCAAGATATCCACATGGGTTAACAGGACATCCAAAGATAAAAAATCAAAATCAAGGTACAGGTTATAATCAAGATGTTATGGAGGATTTTTCAACTGCTTTCATAATGGTAAATCATATAATCAAGCAAATGGCTGAAAAAAAGAAAATAGCAGAAATTGTTGATTATATTGATCAAAATGAAGATATTTGGTAGAGAAAAATAAATAAAGAATACAATATTTAATTTTGTTTGATTCATATTTAATTAAGCTCCAATATTATTCGGGGCTTTTTATTTATTTAAAAAATAACTTGACTTTTGCACATATGTTCATTATATTGTCTCGTGAGTAAATTAATAAAGGATTGATTATGTCGCGACCGAAAAAAGAGAGAATGGTTCATAAACCACCGTTGTATACAGCTTTCAAACCGGTGGGAATAATGAGAAGTACTCTACAACAACTTGCTTTAAGCCTTGATGAATACGAAGCCATCAGATTAGCAGATTATCTGGGCATGGACCACGCGGAAGCAGCAGAGGAGATGGAAATTTCTCGTTCTACTTTTACTCGTCTAATAGAAAAAGCTCGCAAAAAAGTTTCGCAATTTATCATCGAAGGTAAACAGCTTTATATCGAGGGTGGAAATATTCATTTTCGGGGAAATGTGATCCGCTGTCAGGATTGTGGTCATATGTTCAATACTGATTTTGAAAATGATCTGATCAAATGCCCGGCTTGTGGTTCTGCAAATCTTCTGGATCTGGCTGGAAGTTTCGGGCATGGAAGATGTTGTCGTGGACATAATCGCAACAGAGGGAGGTAAAAATGCCAAGAGGTGACAGAACAGGCCCAAACGGAATGGGTCAGATGACAGGACGTGGACTGGGTTATTGTGCAGGCTATGATAGCCCGGGATTTACCAAAGGTGTACCACGTGGTGGAGCAGGTTTCGGTTTCGGACGTGGATATGGTCGTGGTGGTGGTTTCCGCAGAGGATTCGGATATGATCGTGGATTCCAATATCCAACCTATCCCAATTATGCAGTTCCTCAATATTCAGCAACGGACGAAACAAAATACCTTGAAACAGAAATAGATGCACTAAAAAATGAACTTACTGCAATGGAAAAGCGTCTTACCGAATTACAGAAAAAAGATGAATAAATCATCTAAGGTAGGCGGTATTATTATCGCCTACCTATTTTCCACGAAGGGAAGGAGAATAACATGACAGATGGTAAACATTATGGTGGTTATCAATACAGAAACCGGCGGGACAAAAGTCATCGTGGAAGAAACTCTACTTGGGGAACGATAATCACTGCTATTGCTGGAACGGTTATTAAAGATCTTACCAGCGAAAATAGTAAGATAAAAAAAATAGTTAGAAAAATAATTCCACCGAAGCAGATTGAAGATAAACAGAATAAGAAAAAATTAATCAATGCCGAATATAAAGTAATAAACAATGAAAGCAATAATGAACAAAATACCAAAAATGAAAAACAAGATAAATTGGAGGGAAAAGATGAACAATAGGAATGTAGGATCAGGACGCGGTCTTGGTCGTGGTGGTGGCAGAGGTCGGAACAGTGGTGGTGGATACAGCATCGGTGGTTTTTGCGTATGTGCTAAATGCGGAGCTAAAGTAGCTCACCAGCAAGGAATTCCATGCACAACTCAAAAATGTCCTAGTTGCGGAAATACAATGATCCGTGAAGAATTATTAAATGATAGAAGATAAAAAATGAAAAATACTAAAATGGAAACTAACTCAAAAGAAAACCTTGAAAAAAAAATTCAGAACGAAACATATTTAAAGGATAATTTAGCACGAATCAAGCACAAGCTCCTTATTATCAGTGGTAAAGGGGGAGTAGGCAAAAGCACAATTGCTGTTAATCTTGCTTATGGATTAGCTTTTTTAGGGAAGAAAGTTGGAATTTTGGATATTGATATTCATGGTCCTTCAATTGCGAAAATGTTAGGAATTGAAGGAAGGACATTGGGCTTATCTAAAATCAGTAACCGTCCTATGCCAGTAAAAGTTCATGATAATCTTTATGCAATGACAATCGCAACTCTAATACAAGATGAAGATGCTCCTGTCATTTGGAGAGGACCCTTGAAAATGGGAGTTATTAAACAATTTTTACAAGATATTGAATGGCCGGAACTTGATTACCTGATTGTGGATAGTCCTCCAGGAACAGGTGACGAGCCCTTGTCAATTGTGCAAATTCTAAAAAAAGTTGATGGCTCTATTATTGTATCTACTCCGCAGGATGTAGCAATTTTAGATGCTCGAAAAACAATCAAGTTTTCCGAAAAACTTTCTGTTCCTGTTCTAGGAATAATTGAAAATATGAGTGGATTTACATGTCCTCATTGCGGTAAAAAAATTGAAATCTTTCAGGGAAAAGGTGTAATAAAAGCAGCAAATGATTTTAATGTCGATATATTAGGAAAAATTCCAATTGATGATAAAATTGTCAAGACAAGTGATGCAGGTAAACCATATATTTATGACTATAATAGCTTACCTGCAGCCTTGGAAATGAAGAATATTGTTAATAAAATAATAAAAAAAATAGAGGATAAATAAAAAAAGAAAATAATGATGTCAAATGCAAATGAAAATTAGTATAATCATTTAAATTTTGTAAGGAGGTTATTATGAAACGAATTTTAGCTGCAATCGATTTTTTAGACGCCACAGATGAAGTAATTAATCGTGCAAAAAAAATGACAAAAGAATCAAAAGCAGAATTACTTATAGTTCACACTGAAACATTAGAATCATATCTTTCTTCAATAACTACAGAACTTCATCAACAACCCTCTATGGAATTGATTAATTCTCAGAAAAAAAAATAGAGGAGAAACTTAAAGAAATTCACGATAACTTAGGCAAGGATGGAGTTAGAGCGGAATGTATTCTAATGGAAGGACCAACCGTAGATAACATATTAAAGGAAGCGGAGATATTTAAAGCTGATCTTATTATTATTGGTTCTCATAAGCATGGAAAATTTTATAAACTTCTGTTTGGAAGCATTCATAAATCTCTAACTGCTCTCTCTCCAATACCAGTGTTGATTGTACCTCCTGAAGACAAAAAAAATTAAAATCATATCTGTAATAAAATATATAAGGAAATTGTTTGAAGATCGCAATTGCCAGCGGAAAAGGGGGAACCGGAAAGACTACACTTTCCGTAAATCTTGCCAGTTTTCTTGCGGAATCACGCAAAGTTGTGTTGTGCGACCTGGATGTTGAAGAACCGAATTCAGGTCTGTTTATTAGAGGTAAATTAATCCATCAAGAAGATAAATTCAAAATGATACCGGAGTGGGAAAAAGATAAATGCACACTGTGTGGTCATTGCCAGAAAGTATGCAATTTTCATGCTGTTCTCCAGTTGGGAGATCAGATCATGGTTTTTCCAGAACTCTGTCACAGTTGTTACGCCTGTTCGGAACTATGTCCGGTAGATGCCTTGCCTATGATCCCGCAAAAGATGGGGGAGCTTAAGCAATCAAAGAAAGAAGGGCTATCTTTCGTGGAAAGCAGACTCGATATCGGTCAGGAACAGGCAGTTCCATTAATAGCACAAACGCTTGAATATATGGATAGGAATTTTGATGATGATTTTATTAAACTTTTTGATGCTCCACCCGGGACTTCCTGCCCGGTAATAGAAGCTACAAAAGATGCCGATTTTGTTATCCTGATAACAGAACCGACTCCATTCGGGCTGCACGATCTAAAGCTTGCTGTAGATACTATGCGTGAACTGAAAAAGGATTTTGGAGTTATAGTAAACCGGCATGGCATCGGGAATAATGATGTTCTCACATATTGTCAGAAGGAAAATATTCCTGTTCTATCCAAGCTTCCCAATGATCGTCGCATAGCTGAATTGTATTCCCGTGGTAGTCTTATCTATCAAAAAATACCGGAGTTCAAGAAACAACTCGTAAGTATTGCAGATTACATTTTACAATTGCAAGAAGAAGGCATTCGATGAAAGAAATTGTGATTATTTCTGGTAAAGGTGGAACAGGAAAAACTTCCATCACAGCTTCTTTCGCAATATTAGGTGGTAAAGATATCGTGGTTGCAGATTGTGATGTAGATGCTGCTGACATGCATCTTTTAATGCAACCTGATTGGGAAAAATCAGAAGATTTTTACAGTGGTGTGATAGCCGAAATAGACCAGGAAAAATGTGTAAAATGCGGAAATTGCTCAGATGTCTGCCGCTTTAATGCCATTTCGATTATTGATAAGAAATACGTTGTAAATAAATTAAACTGTGAAGGCTGTGGTTATTGCTTTCATGTATGTCCTACCGACGCAATCGCAATGAATGAACAGAATGTAGGTAAATGGTATATTTCTAGTACAAAAGCCGACAATGTAATGGTTCATGCACGATTGGGGATCGGAGCAGAGAATTCCGGTAAATTGGTGGCAAAAGTAAAGAATGAAGCTAAACGCATTGCTGAAGAGACAGATAAACAATTTATTGTTGTCGATGGTTCTCCTGGTATTGGCTGTCCGGTGGTTTCCTCGCTTTCCGGAGCGGATTTCGTTGTATTGGTAACGGAACCAACCGTATCGGGTCTGCATGATCTGAAACGGGTTTACGAACTCGTTAAGAAATTCAATATCCCTTCAGGATGCATTATAAATAAAGCAGATTTGAATACAACAGTAGCACGGCAAATTGAAAAGTTCCTTAAAGAAGAAAAAATAACTTATATTGCCGATCTGCCCTATGATGAAACGTTCACTAAAGCCATGACCAGCGGACAGACAATCGTGGAATATGACGCTGCCAATTTGAAGAATATTGTAGTAAACAGTTGGGAAAAAATAAAAGAATATACAAATAAAATATAGGAGAAAAAAAAATGAAAATAGCATTTACAACCAAAGGAACCGAGTGGAATTCCATGATGGATCCACGTTTTGGCAGGACAGAATTCATCGCGCTCTATGATGAAGAAAAAGATGAATTGACCAGTGTTGATAATAGATCAATAGAAAGTGTAGCTCACGGTGCCGGTCCACAAACAGCACAGAAACTATTCGATCTTAAACCCGATGTTCTTATCACGGGAAACGGACCAGGTGGGAATGCAGGTCGAGTACTTGCTCAAGCCAATTTGAAGATATTCATTGGTGCTGGTAATATGACCGTGAAAGAAGCGTTCGATGCATATAAAAATGGAAAGTTGAAGAAATTTTAAAAACTCGATAAAACTTCCGAAGTTCCAAAAACATCGGAAGTTTTTGGGAGATAAAATGGAAAAAATAAGAGTTGCTTTTGCCACTGATAACGGTAAAACATTTATGGGTCGTCATTTTGGCGATGCAGATTTCTATGATATTTATGAAATTGATGGGAATAAAGCTAACTTCATCAAAAGAATTGATAATACTGTTGATGAAGAGGAAGAAGTTCACGCAGATCCCAAAAAAGCGAAAGGAATTAGTAAATTACTGCTTACTGAAAAAGTAAATGTAGTATTTTCCAAAATTTTTGGTCCGAATATCAAGAAAATAAAAAAGAAATTTGTCTGCATCGTGATAAAAGATAAAGAAATAGAAAAAGGCATAAACAAAATTTGCACCAATATAGAAAAGATCTATAATGAATGGGAAAAAGGTGAAGAAAGAAAACATCTTTTATTTTAGATAGAACAGATTTTAGAAATTTGATCAAAGTGATTGTATTTTAAAAAATAGGGAAATAAAAAATGGATTTTAAACAAAAAGTAATCGAAATAATAACTGGAGTAAAACATCCGGCGATCAATCATACTTTATATAATCTCGGGATTATTAAATCTTATGAAATTAAAGACAGGAACATCGAAATTGTAATGGCATTACCCGCTTTGAACATTCCTATTCTGAATATGCTGATTCAATGTTTTAAGCAACCTCTGGAAACAATGGAAGCCAAAGTTAATGTGCAGACAGTTGTGATGACGCAGGAAGAATTGCAGAAATTTCTAACAATGGAGCAAAGTGCCTGGAAAGGATTGTAAGAAATATAAAACTTCTCGTTCCAATGCTTCAGCGTTGGAACGAGTGAAAATTTAAAAATGGAAAAATTTTATGAAATTATTAATGGTTTATGCAAACGGTTTTGGCTATGAAACAACAACCAAAACCTTGGAAGAATATCCTGAAATCAATGAGAAAAAAGAGATTGAACAAGCATTGGTAGGTTTTATTCACATTGAAGAAAAGGATGGAGAAAATCTATCAAAAGCAGTTACCAAAATGATTAAGAACCTGAAATGGGCAGCAAATAAAAACAATACAAAAAAAATCGTGCTGCACTCTTTTGCTCATCTTTCCGAAAGCAAAGCCGATCCCAGGATAACTAAAGAAATTTTTGATGCGGCTGAACAAAGACTCCTCAATTCTGATTTTGAAGTCTGGCAAACCCCTTTCGGTTATTTCCTCGATCTGATAGTCGATGCCCCGGGTTATTCTTTGGCACGAATCTTCAAAGAATTCTAAATGATTGAAAAGGCTGCTGAACTTATCAAAAGTGCTAAACACATCACGGCATTCACCGGTGCGGGAATTTCTGTAGAAAGCGGAATTCCTCCGTTTCGAGGAGAAAATGGTTTGTGGAGTAAATTTGATCCCATATTTTTGGATATTAACTATTTTCAGCAAAATCCTCTGAAATCGTGGAAATTGATCAAGGAAATTTTCTATGATTTTTTTGGTAAAGCGGAACCGAATATTGCTCACTTTGCTCTAGCAGAGATGGAAAAATCAGGTTATGTGAATTCTGTTATTACTCAAAATATTGATAATCTTCATCAGGAAGCAAGAAGTAAAAAAGTTTATGAATTTCACGGCAATTCCAGAGATTTGATCTGTATAAAGTGCGGAAAAAAGCAACCAGCCCAGGAAACAGATTTTTCTAAATTACCACCCAAATGTGAAAAATGCGGAACTGTTCTGAAACCCGATTTCGTCTTTTTCGGAGAACCGATTCCCGAACCGGCAAGAACAAATTCCTTTACAGAAACGGAAATAGCTGATGTTTTTCTGTTAATCGGAACAACAGGTGAAATTATACCTGCTTCCATAATTCCTATCGAAGCAAAAAGGAATAATGTTAAAATAATCGAAGTAAACATCCAATCATCTAATTATACAAACACGATTACCGATGTGTTCTTAAAAGGAAAAGCAACTGAAGTAATGAGTAAGTTATTGAAATATCTGGAGGAAAAGTAAGATGAAAATAACAATTATTTATGATAATACTACAACAAAAAAAAGTATGATAAAAGATTGGGGATGGTCTTGTTTTATTGAAACGGATAAACAAAACATTCTTTTTGATACCGGTGGCAATGGGAAGATCCTTCTGGAAAATCTTGTAAATTTAAATATCGATCCCAAGTCCATTGATGATATTGTAATTTCACATCCCGATTTCGATCATATTGGTGGACTTTCTACTTTTTTATCTGCGAATCAGGATGCAGTTATTCATATTCCTATTTCCTTCCATGGAATTCGATATCCAAATGAAGTGAAATACTATGACAAACCAACAAAGATCTATGAAAATATTTTCCTTACCGGTGAATTAGATAAAAGGGAACAATCTTTGGCAATTAAAACAGAAAAAGGATTAATTCTGATTATAGGTTGTGGACATCCGGGAGTTAGGGAAATTATCGGTTCGATATCTAAATTCGGAAATGTATTCGCAATTATAGGTGGTTTACACGGATTTAATGAATTTGAAATTTTGCAAAATATTGAAAAAATCTGCCCTTCTCATTGTACGAAATACAAAGAAAAAATCAAAATGTTATATCCTGACAAATATTTAGAAGGCGGAGTTGGAGAGATATTTGAGTTTTAAAATGTATACTAAAAAAGAACTTCAGAATTGCAAACTGTGCAATTTATATAAAACGCGTCTTAATGCTTTAGTCGGAGAAGGCAATAGAAATGCAGATATTATGTTGATTGCACAAGCTCCCGGTGAATTGGAAGATAAAGCAAATAGAATGTTCGTTGGTCCTTCCGGAAAAATGCTTGATAAATTATTGCAGAATGCCCAAATTTCCCGAGATGAGATTTATATGACAAATTTGATAAAATGTAATCTTCCTCAAAATCGAAGACCAAAACAAAAGGAAATTAAAGTTTGCTCTAAATACTTAGATGAAGAAATAAACGAAATTGATCCAAAGATATTAGTTCCTCTTGGTTATTATGCAACGAAATATCTTTTTGAAAAATATTCTCTAAGTGAATTTACAAAAAAGGAATTTTCAAAATTGATTGGAAATATATTCCCTGTAGAAAATCGAAAAATATGCCCCTTATCTCATCCTGCTTCTTTGCTTTATCATAATGAATTTATTAATAAATTTATTGAGAATTTAAAAAATATTAGAAAGTTTACTCGAAAAAAATTTAAGGAGGAAAATTAGATGAATGTATCCAAAAGAGTAAAACAAATCAAAAAATCTGCCATTCATGAAATGACAAGATTATCCAAACAGTATGATGATGTCTCTTTTTTATCATGGGCAAAACCAACTTCCGGAACACCGCAACATATCAATGATGCAGCTATTTCTGCTATAAAAAATGGATTAGTAGGTGGATATTCACAAAACGATGGTTTACCGGAATTAAGAGAAGAAATCGTAAAAAAACTTAAAAGAGATAATAATATCAAAGCCAATATTTCGGAATTGCTGGTAACTGTGGGAGCAATCGAAGGATTAGCTGCTGCTGTTATGGCAACCATCGATCCCGGAGACGAAGTGATTCTGCCTACCCCTACCTATTCAACTCATATTCGTCAAGTTGAGTTAGCTTCCGGAAAACCTGTACTCGTTCCTCTTATGGAAGAAAATAATTTTGCCCTGGATATTCAAGCGATCAAGGATGCAATATCTTCCAAAACAAAAGCGATTATATATTGCAGTCCCAGCAATCCAACAGGAACTGTTTTCTCTGAGGAACAACTCCGTCAAATAGCTGAAATAGCACTGGAAAATAATTTAACGATCATTACAGATGAGGCTTACGAATATTTCGTCTTTGATGATAAAAAGCACTTCAGCATCGCATCTATGCCGGAAATGAAGAAAAATGTTATTAGTACATTTACTTTTACAAAATCCTATGCAATGACCGGTTGGAGAATAGGTTATTTACATGCAGATGAAGAACTTATTCCACAAATAAAAAAGGCACATATACCATTTGCAATTTGTGCTCCTGTTGTTTCTCAATATGCTGCAATTGCTGCTTTAAAAGGCTCTCAAAATTGCATAAAAGAATTTAAAAATCACTATCTGAACACAAGAAATCTGATGTGTGAACGACTTGATAATCTTGGTTCTGTATTTGACTATGTCAAACCGGATGGTTCATATCTTATGTTTCCAAAAATTTTACTGAAAGAGGGTAAAGATTCTATTTCTTTTTGTAAAAATCTTTTAAAAGAAGCTAAAGTTTCCACAACTCCTGGTATAGCTTTTGGACCAACCGGAGAGAGTCATCTCAGGCTTTCTTTCTGCGTACCAGAAGAAACGATAAATAAAGCTTTTGACAGAATGGAGAACTATTTTAAATAGAAAAACAATTTGAAACAAAAAGAATGTAAATGGTATCCATCCTGCCCGTTAAAACATTTTCTAAAGCAAGGTAAATTGGACAAAAAATGGGTAGAAAAATATTGCCATGGAGATTGGATAAAATGTATTCGTTTTCAAAAAGAGGAAAATGGAATTTATCATCCGGATAATATGTTGCCAAACGGAGAAATAGATGAAAACTTATCTTGATTGTCTGCCCTGCTTTATGAACCAGGCTTTGCGTGCCGGACGCATTGCTACAAACGATGAAAAAAAGATCAAAAAATTATTAGATGAAGTTGGAATGATGATTCCAAAAATTCCAATGGAAAATACACCACCGGAAACCGGTGAGATCATCTACAGAAAGATCAGTGAAATAACAGGCAATAAAGACCCGTATCAAAATATTAAAACAAAAAATATCTCTCACGCTCTGAATTTATATCCTTCATTAAAAGAAAAAGTTGAAAAATCGGATGACAGACTGCTAACTGCAATCAGAATTGCAATTGCAGGAAACATCATCGATCTGGGAGTGAATAAAGAATTTGATCTGGTTAATGATGTGGAAAAAATAATGCATCAGGAATTCGCGATTTGCGATTATGATTTCTTTAGACAGGAACTGAATAAAGCAAAAGAAATTCTTTATATTGGAGATAATTCCGGAGAAGCTGTGTTCGATAAAATTCTCATCGAAGAACTCGGAAAGCCGGTTATATTCGTGGTGCGTGAAATTCCAATAATAAACGATATAACCAGGAAAGAAGCTGAACAGATCGGAATCGATAAAATTGCAAAAGTTATTTCTTCCGGTACAACTGCTCCAGGTACTATTATTAATTTATGTAATGATGACTTCATTAGTAAATTTGAAAATGCGAATATGATAATCAGTAAAGGACAGGGAAATTATGAAGGACTCTCAGGAGTTGACAGATCTATCTTCTTCCTTTTGAAAGTCAAATGCCCGGTTATCGCCAGAAATGTTGGAGTTAAAGAAAATGATATAGTTTTAAAAGGGAATAATATTAAACAGGGATTATGATGTTAGTTGAAGTTCTAAAACATGGTTTAATGATCACCGGTTTTGTTTTCGTGATGATGCTGGTGATAGAATACGTGAATGTTCAAACCAGGGGAATCTGGCATAGTTTTCTTCAACGCTCGAAATGGATGCAATACATTCTTGCGGCTCTATTGGGAGCTATTCCGGGATGTCTGGGTGCTTTTACCGTTGTTGCCATGTTCTCACATAACATTGTATCTATCGGAGCTCTTGTTGCTGCAATGATAGCAACCAGTGGAGATGAAGCTTTTGTGATGCTGGCAATGTTCCCCGATAAGGCAATTCTGATTTTCAGCATCACCTTTTTTATAGGTATCCTGGCAGGAATGATAACTGATGCTGTTTTTCCAAAGATCAAATTTGCTGCAAAACTGAAATTGCAAAAACTTCCTTTACACGAACAAGAAAAATGTGATTGTTTTCCCGGTAAAGACATTTTGTTGAACCTTAAACACATTTCAATGCAGCGTATGCTTTTGATCCTGCTTGTATCAATACTTCTAATAGGGATCAGTATTGGAAGTATCGGACATGATGAGCAGGCATGGATAAAAATCACGATTCTGATAACTTCAATGTTTGCTCTTTTTGTTGTTCTCACCGTTCCTGAACATTTTCTGGAAGAACATCTCTGGAACCACATCGCTAAAATACACATTCCCAGGATATTTGCTTGGACTTTTGGAACTTTGTTGATGATACGAATATTACTTCAATATTGGAACGTACAAAGCTGGATGGAATCTAACTTGTTAATTGTGCTGTTGGCTGCAGGTTTGGTAGGTTTGATTCCACAGTCCGGTCCACACCTGGTTTTTGTTACATTATTTATACAAGGTTCTATTCCGTTCAGCATACTTCTGGCCAGCTCTATCGTACAGGATGGACATGGTATGTTACCGCTTCTGGCAGAAAGTAAAAGAACTTTTATTGTAGTTAAGATCATAAATCTGTTAGCAGGTTTACTTGTTGGATACATGGGGATTATATCCGGATGGTAAAAAAGAAAAATAAATTTCAATTTCAAAATGTATTAACTGTTTCCATTGCGCATTTGATGCATGATATATATTCATCATTCCTGGCACCTATACTGCCACTATTAATAGATAAACTGGGAATAACTGTTTTCCTGGCTGGATTACTGGATGTAGTCCGAAAAATTCCAGCTTTGACTAATCCATTTATCGGTCTGATAGCAGACAAGATATGTGTACGTTATTTTATTATACTGGCTCCTGCTATTACCTCTATTGCTATGAGTTTGCTGGGACTTGCTCCACATTATGTTGTTGTAGTAATTCTTGTTTTTATAGCAGGAATTAGTTCTGCTTTATTTCATGTTCCAGCTCCCGTAATGATAAAACATGTATCTTACGATAAGTTGGGCAAAGGTATGAGCTTTTACATGCTTGGTGGAGAACTGGCTCGTACACTTGGTCCTCTCATGATTCTTGGGGCAATCTCCCTTTGGGGTCTGGCAGGAACATACAGGTTAATTCCATTCGGATTAATTTCTTCAATTATTTTGTTTATCAGATTGAGAAAAATTGAAATTAGAAAAGATTTTGCTAAGGAAAAAGAAACGGGAGTAAGAAAAACGTTCAGGAAATTGATACCATTTTTTCTTATTATTGCCGGTTTCACTTTTTTCCGTTCTGCCATGAAAGCAGCATTAACAATCTATCTGCCTACCTATTTAACTGCTCAGGGTTCAAGTTTGTGGACTGCGGGTGCTTCGCTTTCCATTTTGCAATTTGCCGGAGCTGGAGGAACATTTGTTTCAGGAATTATTTCTGATAAAATCGGCAGAAGAAATTCGCTGCTAATAATTGCTATTGTGAATCCGATCCTAATGTGGTTGTTCATAAGTGTTCATGGTATTTTTACAATTCCAGTCCTGATCATTACCGGATTCTTCTTGTTTGGAAGCGGTCCTGTGTTGCTGGCATTGGTACACGATCTGGATTCCAAACATATGTCTTTTATCAACGGTGTATATATGACAATCAACTTTATTCTAAGTTCTATTATGATCATGCTGGTGGGTATATTTTCTGACAAGATAGGGCTTGAACTAACTTATAAGATATCTGCTTTTGTTGCAATTGGCTCTATTCCTTTTGTGTTATTATTACAAAATAAGAAAAATAAAAAATCATTAAAAAAATTGTATTAGGAGAGATCATGAAAACATTAATCGCTATTCCAACTACAAATGGAAAGCTCAGCCTTCATTTTGGACATTGTGAAAAATTCGTTATATTTACTACAGATGAAGGTAAGATCGTTAAAGAAGAAGAAGTGGTTACACCAGCACATGAACCCGGTGCCTTTCCAGCCTTTCTCAGAAATCTTGGAGTGAATGCTATTATTGCCGGAGGGATGGGTAGTAGAGCTCAACAGCTTTTTACTCAGAATGACATTCAAGTAATTATTGGTGTGCAGGAATCAGAACCTAAAGAGCTTGTGGAGCAATATCTTGTTCAGACTTTACAAAGCGGCGTAAATTTATGTGATCATTAATTCAACTGTAGGGGCAGCCAGGCTGCCCCATTTACCTTTATCTATACTTTTTCTTGACACTCATTCCTTAAATTTATTTCCTAATGCCCCGATGGAGATATAATGAGTGAAAAAAATATAGCTATAATCACTGCTGGTGGAATTGGTAAAAGGCTGATAAGCCCAGCCAAAAAACAATTCATAAAGATAAAAGGTCGTCCTTTGTTATTCTGGACGGTAGATAAATTTGTATTTCATGAAGAGATCGATGAAATAATTATTACTTTACCACAAGATGAAATCGACGTATATTCCAAGCTTATTATAAAAGAATATCCACAAAAGAAAATAAAGATCATTGCTGGTGGTAATCTGCGACAGGATTCAGTTTATAATGCTCTTCTTGCCTGTCCTAAAGGCACTTCGTACGTTCTTATTCATGACGCTGTGAGACCATTTGTTACAAAAAAAGAAATCTCCCAATTACTAATTTTGGTGAAAGAAAAAAAAGCTGTTGTTCCTGTTTCAAAAATGAAAAATACAATTAAAAACATTGAGAATGGTAAAATCATAAATACTATATCAAGAGAAAAACTGGCAAATGCTTTAACTCCGCAGATTTTTTCTTATGAAATTATCATGGAATGTCATCAGAAAGCAAGAAACGAAAAATCATATTTTACAGATGATGCGGCTATTTTGGAAAACTTCGGATACGATGTATGGACTTTGGAATGTGGTGAGCATAATTTCAAGATCACTGATTCCTACGATCTGAAGATTGCTAGATACATAATTGAAAATGATATTCAAACGGGAGACAATAAATGAACTTGGACTGGTTGAGAAAAATAAAAATAGTTGTCCCGTTACCAATTTTTGGAATCGGTTGTGGAGTTCTGGGCTTAAGTTTGGCAAAAGTTACTGTAAATATGGGAAAATATGCTTCAACATTGTTAAAATCGCTGGAATACCGGGGATATGATTCCACCGGTGCTGTCTTCCAAAAAGACAATATGGAAATTACTCTCCTGAAAGATGTGGGTGCACCCAGCACACTGGTTAAAGCTCTGGATATCGAAAAGCAGGAAGGAAAAATATTCTGCGGGCAGGTCCGTTGGGCTACTTTTGGCACTGTTACAAAGAGAAATGCCCAACCACATATTGTGAAATGCAAAAAATATATCTACGGTGCACATAACGGCAACATAACAAACACAGGTGAACTTAAGAAGTTCCTGCTTTCCGAAGGACACAATGTTGTTTCCGACAACGATGGAGAAATGCTGGTTCATACGATTGAACATTATTTTGATAATGAGCAGGATAAAATTCCCATCGATAATCAAAATAAACCGTCAATCAGAAAAAAAAGTATGCGAACAGCTATTGCAAAAGCCGCAGTGAAAATGGTAGGATCGTATGCTGCAATAATAGTAGATCCATTTATCGAAACCAGCTACGCAATTAAGGGTGGCAGCAGCCTTTATTTTGGAATTGGTGAATTGGAAGATCAAAAATTCGGTTTGGCTTCTTCCGATTTGACAGCAATTCTTAGATTCACCAAAAATCTGGTCAGCTTGCGGCAAGGCGAATTTATAGAATATTGCCAGGACAAATACAATATCTATGCTTTTAAAAACCTGAAAGTCAAACAGCCAGGGAAACCCGATATTATTTATAAAGCCGGAGATGCTATTCACAAAGATCCTGTTCGTTCCAAGCTGCGAGCAGAAGACACCGAACTTATTCCCCCTTTTAAACATTTCATGGAACAGGAAATATATGCAGAAGTAGAAACCTCCGGGAAATTGGTGAAACTTTTCAGGGGAGGCTCCAATACTGGACGCCGAATGTTGAACCTATTGAAAAAAGAAAATATTATGACCGATATGAAAGAGTTTTGTTCCAAGATATTGAAAGCAGATGACTTCGATTCCCAACAAAAGTTATTTATTAAATTCTGTTCTTCTTCAAAAGCTGATAAATTTTTCCTGAAAATAAGAGAAAATTATACTGCGATTTACAATGAATTAGTAAGAAAAGATTTTGAAAAAAAGTATTTCTTTTCCAATGATAAAAACCTGTTCATAGAACTCTTAAACAGGCATTTTGATAAGAAGTGTATGCTTGTTTCCAAAGCTCTCGATTCCATTTCGGAATATCACGATGTAATTGAATTCCAGAGGAGTGTTAAAGATTTCCTGAAACTGATAGATAATACCTATAAAAACAGCAGAAATATTTACACAGTTGCTTGTGGAACCTCTTACCATGCAACTCTGGTTGCTGCACTTTTCTTCAATGAAATTGCTAATATAGAACTTTTTCCTATCCTACCAGGAAATTTTCGTGGACGATATTCCAAAAGTCTGCGGAATAATGACATTATTATTGGTGTTTCTCAAAGTGGTGAAACTAAAGATCTAATCGATATTTTCAATGATATAGAATACTCAGGGCTGGATATTAAAAAGGTTGTTCTGGTGAATAACATGAACTCTACACTGGGACAGGAAAAAAGTGATGTTTCCATTCCCATTTACTGCGGACCGGAGATAGCCGTTCCTGCTACAAAAAGCTTTATTAACCAAATCACGCTTTTCTATTACCTGGCAATAAAAGTTGCTGAAATGCGTATAAGAAAAATTGAAAATAAAAATACTAAGGAATATAAGCAGCAGAAAAAACAGCTCGACAAACGGATAAAATCCATAGATGATATTCCCCGGCTGATCCAGGAAACCATCGAAATTACGAAAGATCAGATAGAATATGTTGCCGGTAAGATCTATATGGAACCATCTATGCACATACTGGCTACAAAGATAATGGGGGTGGCAAAAGAAGGTGCATTAAAAATACGCGAAACTGTTCTTAATCATGCTGAAGGAGGCGAAGCCTCTGAATTTAAACATGGACCGAACACGATTCTCGGTAAAAATACAGTCTTTGGTATAAAGAGTGTTAAAGCAATGGTCAAACACCTTAACAGGACATTGGACGAACTGGACAAAATAGCTGAAGAGAAAGATCTACCAACCGATGAGCGCCGACGGATATCTCGAGCTCTCAGCAATTATATTTTCAGTAAATCATATCCATTCAATCTTTCCCAGGATGGACAGATCCTTTTTAAGAATATAATAAAAGACTTTGACTTTTTTGAAAATGGTTATCGGAATTATCCGCTTATCTATGTAACAGGTCCCGAAGAGCGAGATGTCAATCTGACCATCTCCCAGATAAATACTCATAAGATCCGAGGTGGTGATACATTTATTATTGCCGAGGAAAACGATAAACTTTTGGAGAATGCCAGGATTAATCCGCACGATGAAGGTTATTATGGCTGGGGTTATATTTTTCTTCCCCGAACAGGAGATTCATTGATGACTGCATTTTCCGCTACTATTGCGCTGCAACTACTTGCTCTTAATATGAGTATTCGTAAAATGGCTTATCTGAATAGGCTTGGCTTCTCCGATCATGGCGTACATCCCGATGTTCCAAAAAATGTGTCAAAGTCGATAACTGTGGATTAACCTCCGCAATGGTTAAAAGACCCTTGCGAATGATTTAGATCACAACCGTTCCGAAGCTCTGAAGATCGTTCGGAAGGTTTATAATGGAGTGAATTATGAGAATTGGATATGGATATGATGTTCATAAGCTAGAAGAAAAACGGAAGTTAGTATTAGGTGGAATTGAAATACCTTTCGAGAAAGGACTTACCGGGCATTCGGATGCGGATGTACTTATTCATTCTATTATCGATGCTATCCTGGGAGCACTGGCAAAAGGCGATATTGGCAAACTCTTTCCGAATTCAGACGATAAATATAAAGACATAAACAGCCGTATCCTGTTGAGAAAAGTTACCAACATTATGGACGAAGCAGGATATGAGGTGGGAAATCTGGATGCGACGATTTGTGCTCAGGAACCCAAGCTTCAGAAATATATATCTGAGATGAGAAAAAATATCGCTGCTGATCTTCAAACGGAAATTGATAACATATCCATAAAAGCAACAACCGAGGAAAACCTGGGAATTAGCGGAAAGGGAATATCTGCCACTGCTGTTGTACTATTAAGATCATTATAAATTGTATCCTTTCACAATATCACAAGTTTGAACTTGACATCAATATCATGTTGTATTCTTTTGTATTCGTATAAAATACATAAACAGGAGGACGTTATGAATGTATTAACTTTACGTTTACCGGAAGATATAGAAAAAAAGCTGAAACTTAAAGCACAAATGGAACATCGTTCTGTATCCGAACAAATAAAAAAGTATTTATTTGATGCTATTCTCGTGGAAGATAACCCGGACTTACCTCTTTCATTTATCAAACAGACACTGGAAGCAAAAGCAGAAATTGAAGCAGGTTTGGGACAAGAATACAAGTTTGGACATATTAAGTGAAAAAAATTGTAGTTTCAAATATATTTCTTAAATTTAAAAAGAAATCTTCAAAGAGATTGCAATTAGAAATTGATAATCAAGTAAAAAATATCTGTAATAATTCGAAAATTGGAGAACTAAAAAAGGGTGATTTGAAAAATATTAGAGTCCTTAAATTTACCTTCGGGAATCAGTTACTATTACTTTCTTATGAGACTAGGAATAAAACACTCTTTTTATATTCCATTGGAAGTCATGAGAATTTTTATAAAAAACTTAAACAATATTTGAGATAGTCTTTCATGAAACCCGAACTTCTCCTTCCTGTTGGCAATACTGAAGCATTTTACGCAGCGCAGGAAGGTGGAGCAGATGCTGTATATCTTGGTTTAAGAAGTTTCAATGCTCGCGGAAGAGCTCAAAATTTCGCTCCCAACCAACTGCAATCACTGCTCAAGGAATCTCAAAAGTCTGGTTTAAAAGTATATCTTACTTTAAATACATTAATAAAGAACAGTGAATTACCAAAACTCCTTGATATGCTGTACATGCTCTCGCAAACCACAGTTTCATCTCTCATCATCCAGGATTGGGGTGTGTATTACCTGCTGAATAAATTCTTTCAGAAAATTTCGATCCATGCCAGCACACAGATAGGAATCCATAATTCATTAGGAGCAAATCATCTCCATATCAAAAATTTTGAAAGAGTTATCCTGGCAAGGGAATTGACTTTACCGGAATTAACCGAGATCTCCCGAAATGCAAAAATTGAATTGGAAATATTTGCTCATGGAGCATTGTGCTACTCCTTTTCCGGAATGTGTCTTTTCAGCAGCTACTTAGGCGGAATGAGTGCAAACCGGGGATTATGCTGCCAGCCATGTCGTAGAATATTCAATTCACCACAGAATTCAGATTACTTTTTCAGCCTGAAAGATAACCAATTGATAGAATTACTGCCACAGATATTGAAATTAAATATTTCCGGAATCAAGATCGAAGGACGCATGAAAGCAGCTGAATACGTGTACCAAGTTGCCCGTGCTTACAGGATGGCAATCGATAATCCGACTAAAATAGAGGAAGCAAAAGAGATACTGAAATATGATTTTGGCAGGAAAAAAACTTCCTATTTCTTCGGTGGAAATATTGGAAACGCAATAACGGAAGACCCATATATTGGCATATATATCGGTAAAGTAAGTTCATCTGACGATCTTTCTTTTTCTTTCAAGACACTTCATACGCTTAAGATCATGGATCGTTTGCGTATTCTCCCCGAATCCGGAACTAATGCCAAAGCAATAAAGATCAAAGAAATGATGATCGGTGGGAAAAAATCTTCTCAGGTTGAAATTGGAGAGATTGTTACCATAAAAACCGATAAGATCAAAGTGAATGAAGGTGATAAAGTTTTTCTTATCGGTCTTGCTGACATAAAATTCAAAAGTAAATTCATACTGGAAGGAAAAAGACTGAAACTAAATATGCCGGAAGATAAAAAGAAGAACATCCTGAACAAGATCGGTTCCAGCAAGCTTCTCTCCCATCAGCAGCTTTTCCTGCGAATTAACTCACTGGACTGGCTAAGAAAACTATACTTCGACAAATTCGATTTCCTCATATTGAATTTATCAAAAAAGGAATGGGAAAAACTGAATTTACATAGCCCATTCCTGAAAAAGAATAGCCGTAAACTTATTATCGAGTTACCCAAATTTTTAGCAGAAGGAGATATTGAGTTCTACAGATCACTCTGTTCTCATTTTATCAGAGGTGGAATTTCCAGTTTCATGTTGAGCCACATTTCCCAGAAATTGCTTTTGCCGGATTCTTGCAGGATCACACTCTGCACCAGCGAAAACGTATATACCCTGAATGATATAGCTATCCAGTTCTTGAAAGAAGAGAATATTAAATTCTACATCTATCCCTTTGAAAATGATCATCAAAACTTAGGTTTCGGAAAAGACAGGAAAGGAATTGTGCCTTTATATTTTTATCCTGAATTATTCCACTCCAGGATGCCGGTTCTTTTTAACCACAAAGACACAAAGACACTAAGTTTTAGAGATGATAGGTATGCCTACAAAAAGTTGGTTCGAGATGGAATAACGATAGTAATACCCGAAGTTCCAGTTTCACTTTTACAATTTAAGGATAAACTGGTTAAAGAAGGTTTCCGCAGATTTCTGATAGATTTATCATACGTTCAACCTTCACAGAACACGTTTAACAGATTATTGAAAAAATTTCACACATCAACTGCTGAACAACCTGGCACGAGTTTTAATTTTAAGTTGGGATTGAAGTAATAAACTCACCCCCAACCCCTCTCTTCGATTCAAGAGAGGGGAGTAACTGTCCAGTCCTAAATATGGTTGACACATTTTTTGTATTTTCTCCCTAAAGAGCA
>CBDUTJ010000016.1:0-55857 GCA_965370415.1 uncultured bacterium
TCGGAAAGTGGAGATAAATGTTTTGATGAGAAATAAATGGGAAATATAAAAGTTCTATCAGAAGAAGTTGCTAACCGTATCGCTGCGGGTGAAGTTGTAGAACGTCCGGTTTCTGTGATCAAAGAGTTGGTTGAGAATTCCATCGATGCCAAGGCTTCCAAGATAACGGTTATTATAGAAAACGGTGGTAAAAAACTAATGCAAGTTACAGATAACGGCGAAGGAATGAGTGAAGATGATGCTATGCAGTGTTTTGAGAGACATGCCACCAGCAAAATACGAACCGTAACGGATATCTTTAATATTTCCTCGTTGGGTTTCAGGGGAGAAGCCCTGCCTAGTGTAGCTTCTGTAAGCCACCTCACGCTGCTCACTAAACAGAAAGGAAGTGATCTGGCAGCAAAGGTGGAGTTTGATTCCGGTCGGTTGAAAGATTTTTCCAAATCGTCTGCAAATGAGGGTACAACCGTAACCGTTAGAAAGTTATTCAGTAATGTTCCTGCCCGAAAAAAATTCCTTAAATCTGACCAGGTAGAGTTTAAACACATTTTGAATTATTTGCACTACCAGGCAATTCTGTATCCTGAAATTCATTTTCGTTTTATAGCCGATGCAAAAGAGAAACTGAATTACCCTGCTGTGAATAATAAAGAACTTCGTATGCAGGCTATATTTGGCAGTAACTTCCTGAAAAGAGATCTAATAAAGATCGATACAGGAAACCAGGAAATGAAACTGACAGGATATATCTCCGGTTTGGAAGAAGAAAGTACAGGTTTTACCGATTACCGCTATCTTTTTGTAAATGGGAGATTCATCAAAGACAGGATAGTTTTGCATAGTATCCGTTCTGCATATGACCCTTTTATTAAAAAACTCCGGATATTCCAGCAAGGAAAAATTCCTCCTTTTATCCTGTTCCTTTCAGTGGATCCAACCCAGGTGGATTTTAATGTTCATCCTGCTAAGCTGGAGATAAGATTCGGTGACTCCGGAAAGGTTCACAGTTTTGTAAAGATGGCAATAAATAATGCATTGCTGAAATATGAAGAGGAACGTTTTAAACAAATAAAGTCGAAATTTTCGGAAGCATTGCAAACAGGAAAAACCACAAAAGTCGAATCCAGGATATTCGCTAAAAAGACCGATAAAAAACGATTCAGCGAAGTTAAGAAAGAACTGAAACAAATATATCAACCGGATATTTTCAGGAAGAAAACCGATTCTGATAAACAGATCGAAAATAGTGTGTTAAAAAAGAAGCCCGACCTTTTTCTGCGTCCGGAAGAAGATGTAATAAATCCCTGGCAGCTCCATCAGAGTTATATTTTTGTGCAGGTAGAAGATGGTTTGATGATCATTGATCAGCATGCAGCGCATGAACGGATAATCTACGAGAAAATACTTCACTGCATTCATGGAGCTCCTGCTTCCACCCAGAAACTACTCTTCCCGATAGTGATCGATCTGCCTCCGCATCTCAGCAGTACAATTCCCGAATTGATCGCAGAAAATCTGGAAATATTTACTAAAATTGGTTTTTCGATAAAAACTTTCAGCGGTAATTCAATAGTGATCGATGAAATTCCAGTTGAATTGGAAGACTGGGATGGAGGAGACATTTTTATAGAGATCATCAACCAACTGGAAGATGAATTAGCCGAAACTGAAGATTTCCGAGATGGGATCGCTAAATCTGTTGCCTGCAAAGCTGCTATAAAAGCAGGTAAGAAGATGGGAAAGAAAGAAATGCTATCACTCATTAATGACCTTTTTGCCTGCGAAGTTCCGTACTTCTGTCCCCACGGTAGGCCCCTTATAATTAAGATGCAAATGAGCGAATTTGAGAAAAAATTCAAAAGAATATGATTCCGGTAATAATCATTCAGGGACCCACTGCTGTTGGGAAAAGCACCCTTGCTTTAAAGATTGCAGAAGAATTGAATTCCGAGATAATCTCTGCAGATTCCAGGCAGGTGTATAAATTCCTTGATATCGGTACAGCCAAACCTTCACAAGAAGAACAGGAAAAAATAAAATTTCATCTCATCGATATTATCACCCCAAATGAGGAATACAGCGCTGGTGATTTTACCCATGATGCGCATGATATTATTGTTGAGCAAACAAAAAAAGGAATTCTTCCCATAGTTGTGGGAGGTACCGGATTTTATATTAAATCGCTCCTGGAAGGAATATTCCAGGCTCCGGATGTTCCCCGCGAGATTAGAAAGAAAATAAAAAAAACTGCTAAAGAGAAAGGTTCGGCTTTCCTGTATGAAAAGTTAAAGAAAGTTGATCCTTCTTCTGCCAAACGAACTAACCCGAATGACCTGAATAGAATTATACGGGCGCTGGAAGTTTATGAATTCACAGGTAAAACCATTACCCAACTCTGGAAAGAAAAACCTTCTACAAAAAGAAACTATCGAACATTGAATATCTTGATATCAGAAGACCGAGAAATTCTGTATGATCGTATCAACAAACGAGTAGATGAGATGAAGGATAAAGGTCTATTGAATGAATTAGAGAATGTGCTCGATATGGCTTATACGCAAAGCTCTCCTGGTTTGAATACAGTCGGTTATAAAGAATTATTTTCATATTTGGATGGCAATTCAACTTTAGCACAATGTATGGAAGAAATAAAAAAACATACTCGAAATTATGCCAAAAGGCAGTTCACATGGTATCGAAAAATAGATTTTGATTTGACATTACGAGCTTCTAATATTAATATTTCAGAAATTATTGATTCAATATCTGGATTTGTAGAATAAATGTGTGTGGAGTGAAGATGATCATAGCGCAAGTAAATAATTATGTAATTAATTTCGATGAATATAATGCGGAATTGGAGCGGATACTTGTAAAATTCCATTTGGAAGTACCTACTGACAAAGCAAAGAAACGAGCTTTAGAGCAGTTGATAGATGCTTATCTTCTTCTTCAAGTAGCAAAGGATTCGGGTATTGAAGTACACACTGACGATATTGAAGAATGTTTTGTAGATTTCATGCTGAAATACGATTCCGAAAACGAATTCCAGTCTATGCTTGAGACAAGTAATATAACAATCGATATTGTTAAGGAAAGAATTCATAATGATCTTCTAATAAAAGAATTCGTAAAAACGAACTTTCCTTCCGAATGCGATATCTCTTCCGAAAAATTAAATGATATTTATCAAGAAAACAAAGATTCATTTCGTACGCAGGAAATGGTAAAAGCATCGCATATTCTGGTTCAGGGCCAGGATGGTGAGAGTCTGCAAAAGATTATTCAGATCCGCGAATCTATAGAATCTCCGCAGGATTTTCATAGGATAGCTTCCGAATGCTCTGATTGTCCCAGCAGCTTACAGTGTGGTGATCTGGGATTTTTTACACGTGGTAAAATGGTAAAAAAATTTGAACATACTGCCTTCGAACTTAAAGTGAATGAGATAAGTCAACCGGTAAAAACGCAATTCGGTTATCATATTATCATGCTCACAGAACGCAAAGAAAGTAAGGTTGCCGATTTCGATGAAGTTCGTGAATCCCTTGAAAAAAGGCTTCAACAAATAGATTCCGAACTAAAACTTATTCGCTTTATCAAAGAACTTCGCAGCAAAGCAGAAATTATAATAAATAGGGAATACTTATAAAACAGGAGATAGCAATGGCAGAACTTGGTGTGAATATAGATCATGTAGCAACTATAAGACAGGCAAGAATGGGAATTGAGCCAGAGCCACTTCTGGCAGCTGCAATTGCTGAACAAAATGGAGCAGATCAAATTACTATTCATCTACGAGAAGATAGAAGACACATTCAAGATAGAGATTTAAAAATATTAAGAGAAACCATTCAAACAAGGTTGAACCTGGAAATGGCAACTACCAAAGAAATGGTAAAAATAGCCAGAGAAATAAAACCGGATACTGTAACACTTGTTCCTGAAAAAAGAGAAGAATTAACCACAGAAGGTGGACTTCTGCTTATAAAAGAACATGAAAAACAGATCAAAGAATTAAAGAATGCCGGCATTGAAGTAAGCGTATTTATTGAACCTGATATCGAGATGATAAAATTTGCCAGCCAGATCGGGGTGGATGCGGTTGAGATACATACAGGCAGATATGCTAATTTAAAAGATGATAATGAAATAAAGACCGAATTGAACAGGATCTATGAAGCTGCTAAAGTGATAAAGCAGAATGGAATGCGCGTTGTTGCCGGGCATGGTTTGAATTATCATAATGTACAGAAACTGGTTGAGATGGATATTTTCGAAGAATATAATATCGGACACAGCATTATTTCAAGGGCTGTTTTCACCGGGTTGGCAGAAGCTGTTTATGAGATGAAATTGTTGATCAACTCTTAATATTAAAAAAATCCCGAAAACATTAATGTCTTCGGGATTTGATTAAAAGTTGATGATATTAATTTTCTATCAACTCCAGCAAACAACTTGCTTTGATATGAGTTTGAGCCATATTGCTGTCTGAAAATAACTTGCTGTCCATAACTGCAAAATCGAATTTTATTCTTTTCCACAAATAAGAAAGTCCAAAGGTGATATAATTTTTATCATATGATTCTGTATCTAACCAGTAATCACTACCATCTTCAACAGTATAGTCCATGTTTCTGTAGTCAAATTGTGTGAAAAAGCCGCTTCTTATTTGTAAATTTGATAATAGGTCATATTCGATTCCAACATGGAAATCGTTTCTATCTTTAAATTCCGTATAACCAGATTCATTAGAATACTTTAAATCTACCAATAAATCCAATGGAATACCGGGTAAACTGTACTTTGCACCAACAACAATTTCCATAGGAAATGTATTGGCTTCATATTCATACTTGTGCCACAGGATCTCCTCAATGATTTTCTTTTTGGATTCCGGTGTAAACGTGAAACCCATTAATAGAGTTCTCAAGGGATTATAAATAATACCCAAACGTGGTCTGAATAAAGTGAAATCAATCTCACCATTCTGACAGTAATAGGTTTGATCTCCAAAAAGACATGGGATTATACTGATGGAATGAAAGATATTAAGATCCAGTCCAATTCCAAAGCGCAATTTATCATTATGCTTATATGTAATTGGAAGGCTAATAGAAGATATTTCAGCTTTTTCGTAAATATGGAAGACGTCTGTGATCACTCCATTATTATCATAATTGTAAATGTATCCATAATTTGCTATATAGCTGCTTTTCTTATTGTATAGTAATCCTGCCTGTAAGGAATTACTTATCCGGTATGCAAAACCTGTGCACACACCGGATTTGTTCTTTTGAAGCATCATACTTGCAGTGTTCATTTCAAACATATCGATATCATTTTTTGTACCATATTCATAATAAATTTGTGCATCGTCCATTACTTCTAGAGATGCAGGATTGATATTAGTTTTCGAAATGTTACCAGTATCCGCAACGCCGGTGTATCCTTTTCCTGCAGCTTCAACAGAAAGCATATTTTTGGAAAAGAAATCGTAGTTTGGTTTGAATGTGTTCTCTTCACTTTCAACTTCCTGGGTCTGAGAAAGCAACTGACTAAATGACAATAAAATAATTACCAAGAAAAATAAAATTTTCATTTTCATGTCGGACTCCTTGTTAATTTTTAAACAACCTCACAGGCAAAAGAAGCAATCTCTATGCCACATTTATAATGTATAAATTAGCAAGAAGTTACAGGTTAATATGAAATGCAGTTATGTGTTCATTTACGAGCATTAACGTTAAGTTTTGAACATCAACAAAGAGAATAATATAAAGTGACAGATTTAAATGAAATGATAAAAAACTTCTAACTTGTTTATCAAAATTATAATATAACTTCAAAAAAAATCAATGTAAACTCTTGCCGAGTTTCCCATATAAGGTTTATCTATACACACAAAACTTAACTTATAGATTGAATATATCTTAAGTTAACATTATTTGGTTTAATAAGAATCAATAAGATTATTCTCTACAAATCGTAATATTTCCTTCTGTTTTCCTCTCAGAAATCAAGGTTCCACAAACCTTCTTCTTGTGCAGATCGAACAGCATCATTATATTCTTTTTGAGTAAGAAAATAAGAAAGTTCCTCAATCTCGGATGTTTTCCCGTAGGGTCTGTATTGTGGCATAATGTTCACATAAGTATTTGGTGAAATCTCTTTTACAATAAATCTGGTGATCTCTTTTGTCCCAGCCAGTTTGTTCGGAAGAACAAGATGCCTGATGAGAAGACCATGTATTGCAATCCCATTATTATCAATTTTCAAATCTCCAACTTGGTGATACATTTCCACTATTGCTTTTCGAGCGATTTCGGGATAATCGGGTGCATTGCAGGTTTTTTCTGCAATTTCAGCATCCCAGAACTTGAAATCCGGCATATAAATATCGAATATTCCTTCCAGTAGTTTTAAAGTTTCCACGTTGTCATATCCACCAGAATTGTAGATCAAAGGTACATTAAGTCCTTTTCCGATGGCAAATTCCAAGGCAGACAAAATCTGTGGAACAACGTGGGAAGGAGTTACAAAATTGATATTATGACATCCTTTGTTTTGAAGGGTTATCATCATATCTGCCAATTGTTCATCAGTTACTTCATGTCCATGTTCTTCATGACTGATATCGTAATTCTGGCAAAAATTACATAGCAGGTTACAATTCGTGAAGAAGATTGTTCCTGAACCATTTTTTCCCACCAGTGGTGCTTCTTCACCAAAGTGTGCATTATAGCTTGAGACCATTGCTTTCTTGCCAGTTTTACAAATACCTTTTTCATCTTCGAGTCTATTAACTCCACATTTTCGGGGGCAAAGATGGCATTGTTCTAATATGTTGTATGCTTTTTTAATTCTTTCCTTTAGATCAGTTTGTAAATTAACAGGTTTTGCCATGTTTAAAAAATATGAATCGAATTATTCATTTACCTGATGGATATTTGTCATTTTGAATCTCTATTTATTAGTTTAGTAAATCCAGCCTTTCAATATCATTCTCTATATATCGTAATATTGCTGTCGGTTTTCCTGGTGGAATCAAAAGCAGCATTTTCGGCATATTTTAAAAGCTGATCCAATTTCTTGATGTTGCCATTTTTAAAGACAAGTCCCCATCCTATCTTGCAAACTTTCATTATTGGCAGATCCATGATTTTTACATTAACCCGGTTAACTGAATTAAGGCAATTCTTTTCAGATGTCTCAGGCATCAGGATCACAAAAGTATCTTTGTGTAGCTTACCGATAAGATCGGTTTCACGCAGGTCGTTTTTTATGATATATGCGATCTTCTTCATCAGGTCAGAGGTTTCATGCTCACCTATAGTACGAATGATATTCTCGAAATTATCTATCTTCATGACGGCTGCAGAAAGATCACGTTTGTAGCGCACCATCATCGAGAAAATAACTTCTGCACGATCGAGGAAGGGTTTATAAGAATAGACTCTGGTAATTTCATATAGACCGCGATGTTGTTCGATCTCTTCATTTTGTCTGAAAATTTGAACAACAATGCTGATGATGGAAGAAAATGTGCAAACTTTGGTCATCTCTTCACTTTCAAAAACGCCTTTTTTCTTATCTATGAAAAAAAAGCCTAATAGATGTTCTTTGTAATTCAGGGGAACTACCAGCAAGTGAGAATAATTTTTTTCAAATTTGAACCTGCCGGGATGATGAATATCAAGCAGCTTGAAATTCATCAGCTCTTTGATAATAGGATCACCTTCTGTAAAGATTGTATTCTTGGCAAAATTGTGACTTAAGTTCCTGCCGATCTTCAACCGATAGATCTCAGATTTGGGAACTTTCAGGAAAATACCCAGTGTAAGAAATTCAAACTCATCTTCGATATCCCTGATTATCTTGCTTAGATTCTCTTCCAAAGGGCGTTTCTGCAGCAATTCGTTTAAAAGGGCATCAAATTTTAAAAGCTTAAAGGTCATTGGAATCCTCCGTTAATATTTCGATCCTCTCTATCCATTTGATATAAAATTCTTCACCAGTATTATGATAATTGTTTTTATTTTCATTTTCCCTCTAAAATATTTCTTATCTTTGTAACGATCATATTTATACCAATTTTGTTTGAACCGCCCTCGGGAATGATGATGTCTGCATAACGCTTGCTGGGTTCCACGAATTCGATGTGCATGGGCTGTACAGTATTGCGATATTGTAGAATAACAGATTCCAAACTCCTGCCGCGCTCTTTAATATCACGTTCTATTCTTCTTAATATCCTTATGTCGGCATCGGTATCCACGAAGATCTTGATATCCATCAGTTTACGAAGCTGTTCATTTTCAAAAATGAGGATCCCTTCTACTATGATTATCCTGGATGGTTTTATTAAAGTTGTTTTATCTATCCTGCTATGGGTTTTAAAGTCGTAAATAGGCTTTTGGATAGGAATCTTCTTTTTTAGAAGCTTGAGATGTTCCATTAGAAGTGCATTATCAAAAGAATCAGGGTGGTCGTAATTTATCTTGTTTCTTTTCTCAGGAGGAAGAAGTCCAAAATTCTTGTAATAGCTGTCCTGCGGGATGAGCGTGATCTGGTTTTTAACTTCACTTCTTATAGCATCTGTGATAGTACTCTTTCCCGAACCTGTTCCGCCTGCTAAACCAATTATTACAGGTGTCGGCATAGAAACTCCTTTAATTCATTGAGTGTTGAAAACCGAAATCTCAAGACCGGAATCAATATCCAATATCATACTTTCAAATGCAGAATCTGAATTAATATAGTCAAGATATTCCTGTAAGGATTCTTTATGGGAAATAACATTATCTGCTACGATAACTGCTTCGTCATTCAGTTTATTAATTAACAACCTTATGTATTTAATGTAATCAACTTTGTTAGCATCTATAAAAACGAAATCGTATTGTTTATTCAGTTCAGGAATGATCTGTTCTGCTTTTCCAAAATGGAATATGATGTTATTTCTGCCAGTAAGATTTTTTTGTGCCAGTTTGAATCTTGCTTTGTCTACTTCGATAGTATCTATAATAGCGTCGAATTGCTCAGCAGCCAACGATATCCAGAATGTAGAGTATCCGTTAGAAGTTCCGATCTCCAGTATGTTTTTCGGTTGCTTTGTTTTAATAAGAATATAAAGCAGTTGGGCAGTCTGTTCATTTATGTTCCATAATTTATCAATGTTTTTTCGCTGTATATTGAATTCTGACAGTCTCAGTTTGTGTAGTTCTTTTATTCTTTCCATTTAAACTTACCAAATGTGCCCTTTAAGGCGAAAAAGATAAAATAAGGCAGGTAAATGAATTCTGCAAGAGGAAAGACAACCAGAAGCTTGATTTTCCTGATACGGATCAAGAAAAAGAAGAGCAATAAGAATTCAGGGATAGTTTTTATAAGAACCAGGTTGAAGAAACTACTGAGTTGTATTGTGCCAATTATTGCACCAATCAATGAACAAATGAAAACTGAATAATACAAGAATATGAACATAGTCATAAGTTTTATGCTAAAAGGATAATACTTCCATTTTGATGCACGTCTACTTTCAAGGTCAGCGTGTTCTCTCAAGTTTTCTTTATCATGGGAAAATACTATAGAATCGCTGGTGAACATAAAGTTCATTTTCCTGATGTATTTATTCATTTTTTGAAGCATGAGATCGTCATCACCCGATTTCAAATGCCCGATTCCTTCAAACCCATTAACTTTATTGAAAATAGATTTGCGGTAAGCCATATTCCTGGCAGTGCATGTAACACCCCAATTCCAGGCAAAACCACCAGCAGTAACTGCAAAAATTGAAGCTCTTTCCAGGTTTTTTAACATTAAAAGGTATTTGGATGAATTTATCAGCGGTGAATATCCCACCACAAAATCGGTTTCTTCGGAAAAGTGTTTGTTGATCTCTTTCAGCCAGTTTTCAGAGGGAAGGCAGTCCGCATCCGTAAAAGCAAGTATCTCGTATTTAGCTGTTTTTATGGCAGCATCCAGAGCACCTTTTTTCCCAACCAGTTTTATGTTTTCCTTTTCTATCCTGATCGCTTTTATATTGCTATATTTATCTTGAAATTCCTGGATGATTTCAGATGTCCGATCTGTCGAGCGGTCATCAGCTATTACAATTTCGTATTTATTATGAGGATAATTCTGATTAGCTATTTTTTCCAATAGAAGAGGTAAATATTTCTCTTCGTTACGAGCAGCGATGATAATGGAGATAGAATTTATTTGTTTGTTCTTTCCTTTTTTAAGAAATAATACTCCAATTGCAAAAGTAAAGATGATCCCAAAATAAATGAAACTAAGGAGATAAAGTAGATGAAGCATCAATTTATTATTGAATCGGTTTTTTCAATAAAATCGGCAAGAGCAGGAGATTCACGCTTAATATCATCTATAGTAGGGTTTGTTATCACTTGCTCTTTTTGTTCTTTCTGAAGTAGGAATTCCACCCTTATCTTTAAATTGAAATGATTTGAAAATATCTCAGATATTTCCGCTTTATTCTGATCTAACATATTAAATGGCATTTGGCTGGCAACATTAAGCTGAACGAGATTATTAGAAACATTGTTTAATTTACAATTTTTTAAGTAATTACCTACGAATGCTTTTTCTTTTATTACTTTTTTCAGCAAAATTTCCATATCTGTTTCCACGATTTCTTTTGTTAATTTATCGATCTTCGGTTTTTCTTCCTGTATCTCTTTTTCCAGGATAGATTTTGCATCTTCCGTGGCTGGCTGGCCTGTATCTTTTTTTATAACCGGTATAGTCCGTTTTTCCTGTGTTGGTCTTACAACTTGGCTCTCATTATCGTCTAATGAATTAAGTATTTCTTCCAGTGATTGCAGTTCGGAAAGCTTGGAAAGCTTAACAAAAGACATTTCAGCAACGAGAATGGGATTACTGCTGTTCTTGATATCCGTTTTGGTTTTTACCAGCAGTGTCATCAGGTAGAGAAGTTCGTTTTCTGTAAATTTGGAACCGACATCCTGCATCTGTTTCAAGTTAGCTTCAGACATCACCGGGATCTCAATTCCCACTTTGAGAAGTAGAATATTTCGGATATAATCCAGAATCCCGTTCAACAGCTCCTGGATATCGTTACCTTTATCTAAAATATCGTGCAGAAGCTGTATGATAGCAGTGGCATCTTTATTGGAAATGGCGTGCATTATATGGTTGTAAACATCTGTATGCACAATTCCAAAGATAGAAAGAACATCTTCTAATGTGAGCCTTTCTTTGCCATAAGCCAGCACCTGATCCAGGAGTGACTGAGCATCTCGCATACTACCATCGGCTTTTTTGGCGATCATGAAAAGAGCATCATCAGCAATAGCAATTTTTTCAATTTCACATATTTTCCTCGATCTTTCAATGATGGAGGGGATAGGTATCCGTTTGAAATCGAAACGCTGGCAGCGGGAAATTATTGTAGGAAGTACTTTATGCGGTTCGGTAGTTGCAAAGATAAAAATGATGTTCTCGGGTGGTTCTTCCAGTGTTTTAAGTAGAGCATTAAATGCGTTCTTGGAAAGCATATGAACTTCGTCGATAATGTAAATCTTATACTTCGAATTGGAAGGAGAATACATCAGCTCTTTTTGCAGATCACGGATATCTTCAACACCCGTATTGGAAGCACCATCGATTTCAATTACATCGGCAGAAATACCCTGAGTTATTTCGGTACAGTTCTCACATACATTGCAGGGAGTAATGGTTGGACCATCTTTAAGGCAGTTCAGGCTTTTTGCAAATATCCTGGCTAAAGAAGTTTTACCTACTCCACGCGGTCCGGTAAAAAGATATGCATGTGCGGTTCGGTCTAATTCAATTGTGTTTTTCAGTATTTTTGTGATATGATCCTGAGCGTAAATTTCATCAAAAGTCTGTGGTCGGTATTTTCTAGCTAAAACCAAATATGCCATTAATTCCTCTTTCTTAAAAATCTATTAAAAACTCTAACCTGACGAAAATCTGTCAATCAAAATAAACTATATTTTATCTATAATAGGTTGCATCACAATATTCAGTAACAATTTAGTTTTTTCTTGACTCAAAAAAAGCTAAAATTTTTCTCGCTGTGTTGTGCAGAAGTGGTGAAATTGGTAGACACGCTAGGTTCAGGGTCTAGTGGGCATTATGCCTGTGGGGGTTCGAGTCCCCCCTTCTGCACCATTTTACAATTTTATCCTAATAAAAGATGTTCTATCAGTATCTTTATACCAATTCCTATTAATATTATACCGCCAATGATCTCGATCTTATTTTCAAAAAATGAACCTGTTCTTGCACCGATATAAACACCGGCAAAAGAGAGCAGGAAGGTAATTACTCCAATAATTATTACAGGTTCTATTATCGTTACATTTAAGAATGAAAAACTGAGCCCCACCGCTAGAGCATCGATGCTGGTAGCAATTGCCAATATAAACAGGATCGTCAGGTTACGGGGATCGGTTTTCTTTTCTGCTTCTTTCAGTACGGTCGATTCATAGATCATTTTACCACCGATAAATGCTAGCAGTCCAAATGCAACCCAGTGATCGAAAGCAGCAATGTATGAACTGAAACTGCTGCCTGCCAGCCAACCCAGAAGCGGCATTAAAGCCTGAAATCCACCAAAGAATAATGCCACTCGAAAAGCATAACGTAATCGAATTTTTTTTAGTGAAACTCCGCTGGCAATGGATACAGCAAAAGCGTCCATAGCCAATCCCAGTGCGATAAATATAATCGTTATTAAATCCATTCAATCTCCAAGAACAAAACTGAAAATAAAAGATAAATAGTAAATGAATTTATCAAAAACCTTGCAACGGCTTCTTTCAGAAATTCTATGAAGTTAGCCATTTCAAGGTTGTTGATAGAAAAAGATTGACCGCAAAATGTTGAAAACACAATTTCACTTATGATTCAAAAATGGATTGAAACGGAGATTCGATGAGTTCAAACTTATCAGCAAATACGTTATTTCATTACACAACGAGTTTTAAAATATTAAAGAAAATTTTAAAAGAAGGTTTTAAATCAAGTCATAGTTTTGAAAATTTTGAATTTCTTTTTGAGGGTGAAATTAATAGTACAAATTATAATTTCATCCCAATGGTTAGTTTCTGTGATATACCAATATCAAGTGCAAAAGATCATATTAATAAATACGGTAAATATGCTATTGGTTTATCTGTGAAATGGGGTGTAGATAATGGTTTGAATCCAGTTATGTATATTTCGAGAAATTCAAAAGTAATTAATAATTTTAGATATGCATATAGCAATTATAATGATATTGTTATAGAAATCGAAAAGGAAAAAGAAGATTTGTATAATAAGCTTAAAAAATCAAAATTTGAAGATTTAACAGAAGATGCCATAAATGAGATATCGGGAGAAATTGGTAAAAAAATTACTAATCAGAATTTTGAAGTAGAAATCAAAAAATATACTATGAAATGTTTTTGCCAGTATTATTTATTGAATCAATCGTATACTCTTAATAATCTTCACAATAAGAAATTTTATAAAGACGATCTTATAAAAGAAAGGATATATAAATTGTTAATGATATCAAGTAGTGCTCTTAAATATATCCTGTTTATCAAACCATACACAAATAAGATTAAAACAAGAAAATTCTATAATGAGAAAGAATGGAGATATGTTCCTGATGTTTTGAAACAATTTATAGAGTGTCCAAATGAAGTTGTAAAGGAAGTGGAAAAAAATGGTAAGGATAATTCAATATTACTTAAACAAGAAGTAAATTGGTTGAATAGATCAGTGAATACACCATTGAAGTTTAGTTCATCACATATTAGATATATTATCGTAAAAGATAAGATGAAAAGTAGATTAATTGATTTTCTAAGGAAAAGTAGTAAATATAAAGATGATTATTTATTAAACAACTTCATAGTTTTAACAGAAAGTCAGATAAAAGATGATATGTGAATCCTGCGTTCTCGACTCATACTCTCCGGCAACTGCCGGATCGCTACGAGTCAAATCCGCAATTGTAAGAATTTTTGCGCAGGTCAAATGTTAAAAAAAAAGGCAACTCACGAGTTGCCCCTACATTTAATTTGCCTTTGTGTCCTTTGCCTGCCCGGCGTAGCCTTGGCGAAGACTGGTGTCTCAGTGGCTCTGTGTTGATTCTTACTTCGCTACAATACTCACCAGTTTTTTAGGTACTACAATTATCTTCTTAACGTCTTTTCCTTCCAGGTGCTTTTTCACGTTCTCGATTTCCAATGCCAGTTTTTTTATCTCATCCTGAGATGTATCTACCGGAACTTCCAATTTACCACGAATTTTTCCCATTATCTGCACAACATAAGTAACTTCATCTTTAATCAGATATTCAGGATTATATTCCGGGATGCCAGTTTCATGAACTAATTCTTCATGTCCCAGCATCTTCCACAACTCTTCCGAAATATGCGGAGCAAAGAAGTAAAGCAACCTGGGAATTATAGCGCAAGATTCAGCAAAAATTGCTTTTTCTGCATCATTCAGTTTTTCAGGTTCATTAATTCCATAAACGTTATTCAGATGCTCCATAATAGCAGCGATAGCCGTGTTGAACTGCATCCTATCCTCGATATCATTCAGTACTTTTTTTATTGTGTAATGCGTGCTATAACGCAGATTTTTAATTTCAGTAGAAATTGAATCATTTTCCTTTTGTGCCTTTTTGTGCATCTTTGTGGCTACTCTTATCAATTCCAGATTTTCTTCAAACAATCTCCACACACGGTTTAAAAAACGGAATGCACCTTTCACACCTTCATCGCTCCATTCCACATCTTTTTCGGGTGGAGAAGCGAACAACATGAAAACCCTTACTGTATCTGCTCCGTAACGATCTATAATATATTGGGGATCGACTACATTTCCTTTGGATTTACTCATCTTGGCACCGTCTTTGGTTACCATTCCCTGTGTAAGCAAACGGGCAAAAGGTTCATCTGAACTAACCAGCCCGATATCACGCATAAATTTATGGAAGAACCGCGCATACATCAGGTGCATTACAGCATGTTCGATGCCACCGATATACTGATCGACCGGCAGCCAGTAATCAGCTTTTTCTTTATCGAACGGGATCTTATCATTTTTAGCATCGGCATAACGGGCAAAATACCAGGAACTATCCACAAAAGTATCCATTGTATCTGTTTCTCTTCTGGCAGCACCACCACATTTAGGACAGGTCGTGTTCATCCATTCTTTGGCAGAAAGCAGTGGATTCTGCGTTGTTTTACCTAATTGAACATCTTCCGGCAGTTTCACCGGCAGGTCTTCATCGGGAACAAGAACAGTTCCACATTTTTCACAATAAACAATCGGAATGGGAGTTCCCCAATATCTTTGACGGGAAATCCCCCAATCACGCAGCTTGTAAGTTATTGTGTGTTTTCCGATTTTCTGTGCTGTCATCCAGTCTGTAATCGCTTTTTGGGAAGCAACACTTTCCATTCCATCAAATTGAGCTGAATTGACCAGTATTCCGGGTTCTATATATGCTTCGTTCATTTCTTCCAAAATAAGTGATTTTTCCGGGTTCTGGATAACGATCTTTATTGGGATTTCATATTTTTTTGCAAATTCGAAATCTCTCTGGTCATGTGCAGGAACAGCCATCACAGCACCGGTTCCGTAATCCATTAACACATAGTTCGTAACCCATATCTGGACTTTTTCACCATTAACAGGATTGATAGCATATCTGCTGGTGAATATTCCTTCTTTAGTTGTGTCTTCTGCGGTTCTGGTAATTTTGTCCTCATTCATAACTTTATCGCAGAATTTTCTTATCTCGGAATTCGCATTTTTCAGCCATTTTATCATAAGTGGATGTTCCGGTGGAATTGCCATGAACGTACAGCCGAAAATCGTATCGGGTCTGGTTGTAAAAACTTTGATGATATCATCGGAATCTTCCAGTTTGAACCACATTTCCGTTCCAAATCTTTTTCCTATCCAGTTCGTCTGCATGGTTTTCACACGCTCCGGCCAATCTATGACTTTGGAGAAATCCAGCAGTTCTTCTGCATAATCCGTTATCTTGAAAAACCACTGCTCCAACTCTTTTTGACGAACAACCGTTTCACATCGCCAGCATTTTCCATCTTCGACCTGTTCGTTTGCCAGAACGGTCTGGCAGGAATCACACCAGTTCACAAAAGATGTTTTTTTATAAACCAGCCCTTTTTCATACATTCTCTTGAAAAGCCACTGTCCCCACCTGTAATAATCTGAATGACATGTACTTACCTCACGTTCCCAATCCAGACCGAAACCAATAGAATCAAATTGGTTCCGCATAATATTGATATTCTCATCCGTTGTTTTCCTGGGATGAGAGTTTTCTCCTATTGCACAATTCTCTGCAGGTAGTCCGAACGAATCATAGCCCATCGGCTGCATCACATTGTAACCCTGCATCATTTTATAACGTGAGATAGCATCTGCAATGGAATAATTGGAAACATGCCCCATATGCAGTGCCCCAGATGGATACGGGAACATGGAAAGAACGTAATATTTTGGTTTTTTAGAAAATTCTTCAGCACTGAATATTTTCTTCTCTGCCCAGATCTTCTGCCACTTCTTTTCTATTTTTTCAAAAGGATATTCCATAAACATACTCCTGTTGTGATATTTTTTGCTTTGATCTGAAAAACAATTTGTTTTATCCCCGAAAGGGGAGTAAAAGAAGATGACCAGAGAAAACCAATTGTTGACTATTCCATTTATATGAAGAACTTTCCTTCGTCATCATAACTTCCTTTTATTTAATTCGGTTGTCAGTTTTGAAATGAAAAGATTTTGGTCAAATGTTTTTTGAACCAAGAAAAAACTTGTTTAAATAATTTAAAATCTAAAATTCGGATATGTTAAAAAGGAGGAAAGATGAAAATTATTTCTTATTTTAATCAAAGATTGAAATTTTTCACGATCTGGGATATTAAGTTAGCCCAACTGGCAGCCATGTTCGTTCTGATAGTGCTGATCAAATTCATTCCTCAGATCATTACATTAAATATCTGGTGGTATGTGGCAGGTTGTATTTTGGCAGGCATTCGTCCAATATATATTATGTTTTTCAAAGAAACTTCAAATTGAGTTACTTGTTCGCAAGTTGAACTTGCGAACACGATTTATTGGGAAGTTATACTTCCGAAAACGTAATGAAGTGTGAATGTAAGTAAAACTTACAACACAATTGCGTTTACAAGTGCAACTTGTAAACGAGAGAAAAAAAGCTTAGAAACAGTTAAATACTATGATTCTTGTTCACAAGTTGCACTTGTGAACACACATGAATTGGAAGCTGAGCTTCCTGGAGAATAATTATGAAAAGCAGATACAAGGTGGTTGATACTGAAGGTATATATTTTGTATCATCAACAATTGTTGAATGGATTCCTGTTTTCATATCCGAATCATTGTTTAATATTATTATTAATTCTTTAAATTTCTGCCAGAGAGAAAAGGAATTGAAAATTTATGCTTATGTTATAATGCCAGAACATCTGCATCTGATAGTATCTTCATGTAAATTGATTGAAACAATGAAATCATTTAAAAGATACACCGCAAAAGCAATCCTCTATTATTATAAAACTGCAAATAAAGATTGGATTCTTAATCAATTTCTTTTTTATAAGAAAAGAAACAAAATTGAAAGCGATTATCAAGTTTGGCAGGAAGGATTTCATCCACAATTAATGAGTTCAATTGATATGATAGATCAGAAAATGCAGTATATTCATCTTAATCCGGTAAGAAAAGGATTTGTTAATAATCCGGAAGATTGGAAATATAGTTCTGCATGTAACGTGGATTTTGATGGGAATGAGATTATAGAATTAGATAATTTGGATTTTATATAAGTGAAACTTATCATCCAAGAGAAATTGTAAGTACAACTTACAATGCAATTGCGTTTACAAGTGCAACTTGTAAACGAGAGAAGCGATAGATAGAGGAATATGCAAAACTATAATGTAATCGTGATCGGTGGGGGTGCTGCCGGGCTGATGGCAGCAGGTACGGCTGCAAAACGCGGTAGAAAAACTCTTCTCATTGAAAAGAATCCTGTGTTAGGAAAGAAACTTCTGATCACAGGAAAAGGACGCTGTAACCTTACAAATTATTGTGATGTTCCCGAACTGATAGAGAATATTCCCCGGAATGGTAAATTCCTAATAAATGCTTTTCATAGATTTTCAAGTGAAGATACTGTTTCCTTCTTTAACAATCTGGGATTGGAAACAAAAGTCGAACGGGGAAACAGGGTATTTCCTGCCGGAGATAAAGCTAAAGAAGTTGTGGAGAAAATGATAAAATACGCCATTAGAAATGGAGTAGAGGTCGTTCATAGTGCAGCCCGTGAAATAATGAAATTTGGGAACTTGTTTGCAGTCAAATTGATAAACAACGATGTGCTTCGAAGTGAAAAGATCATCATAGCCACAGGTGGTAAATCATATCCTGGAACAGGTTCCACCGGGGATGGCTATAAATTTGCACGTCAATTGGGTCACAAAATTACCAGATTTAAACCTTCTCTTGTTCCCATTGAAGCGAATGAGTTCTTGAAACCTTCACAACGATTGAAAAGTAAAGTTTCCGACTTACAAGGTTTATCGTTAAAGAATAGTGCTATTAAAATTTATGATAAAAACAACAAAATAGTTTATGAAGATTTTGGAGAAATGCTGTTTACTCACTTCGGTGTTTCGGGACCAATAATTCTCTCTGCATCTTCACACGTTAAAAAGATCGAAGAACATACACTTGTTATCGACCTGAAACCTGCTCTCGATGAAACAAAGCTGGATCTGCGTCTGCAACGCGATTTCAAAGAGAATTCCAATAAAGAATTCCAGAATATTCTAAAAAATCTTTTACCTTCTAAAATGATCCCGGTATTTATCGAATTAAGCGGTATCCCAGCCAAAATGAAAGTACATCAAATTAAACGGGAAGATCGTAAAACAATTGGATTCCTGCTAAAGAATCTTGTTATTAAGCTGGAGAAGTTCCGTCCCATAAAAGAAGCGATCATCACCAGCGGTGGGGTGGAGGTGAAGGAGATAAATCCTAAAACCATGGAATCAAAACTTATTCCGGGACTTTATTTTGCAGGTGAAATTATTAATGTTGACGGTCATACAGGCGGGTTTAATCTTCAAATTGCCTGGAGCACAGGGTTTGTAGCGGGAAGTAGTGTTTAATTATCGATCAATTGTTGAAAAAGAATAAGTTATTGTTTCGCTAAAAAATTCATCTGTTCCTTCTGGATGAGCAAATATTTTCCAGTAGTATGTAGTACCGGGTAGTAAATCTTGAACTGTCTGTGTGAATTCGATGATATCAGTCTCCGAGGGAGAAGTGGATTCTTTCGAACAGCTTTGTAAGCTGAATATAACGAACAGAATTAATATGAATATCAGGTAAGACCTTCTTTTGAAGATCGTTCCAACAAAGATTGAGCCAAACAGACAAATCCCTAAATAGCCGGGTATATGAGAGGAAGTAGATGAGAGAGGATCACAATCAGTAAAATCAGGATCGGTGGAGTAGTATAGTTCATAAATACTGGTTTCTTTCCCTTTCCAGCGGAATGTAACCGATGTGGAATCTATAATCGATCCATAACCGGGATATATCATTTCGACCTTAGAGAAAAGTGATGGAATGTGATATGAGCAATGTCCTATCTGAAGTTCTTCGTCCAGATCTATGACGATATATTCTTCGTAATTATGAAAGTAGAAAAGATAAATAAGGCAATTCTTATTATCGTAAATATTGGAATACTGACTGAGATAATTTCCTCCCTGATGAGTTTCCGAAAGAATTGAACCGAATAAATATTCTGAAATATCATCACTGTTTTGCAATATCTCGGTTACAGTATCATATCGCCAGCAGGGGTAATTACTGGGTTCATACTGTGATTGGATAAAGTTAGTCATGACCTGGAAATCTTCAATGCTGCCAAAGATCTCATCTCCCTCCACGATTATGGAAGTTCCGGTGGAATCACCAATTAAATATTGGGCATTATAAAGATCGTCACAGTAATATTCCTCAAAAACGGCAACTGCTTCCTGTGCTGTGGAGCATTCTTCAATAACCTTTTGCATTAAAACGCCGTTATATTTTTCTTTATTTTCCTCTGAATAGGGCATTGGTAGATATGGGGTAGAAGCTGCATCCCAGAATAATCCACTCTCATTCATGCCGCCCTGCGGGAAACCACTTTGAAAACCAAATTTAACCCAACCCAGCTTTCCAGTTTCAGATGGATAAAACGTCATGTAAGTGTTTGGATCGCTACAATCCTCATTATTACCACTAAAAACCATGTCATCTCTTGCAGTATAAAAAATAGTACAAGAAAATAGCGAAGTTGTATTTGCGATAATGAAAAAGAAAATGAATAAAATTATTCTAACTTTCATGATCTCTTCTATGATTCCATTTAAAATTTCACACTTATTTTTCATTCCAGGCAATGATAGCAGCTGGTAATGTGTGGGCAATATACAAAAGACCAGCAGCCAACAGAGCATCGATATTTCCCATTCCTATAAAAATGAATGTATAGATAATAACTAAGGTAATAATAACGAACAAGCTGTAGGAAATACTTATTGCTTTGTAAACTACTTGAACTTCCCGTTCATCCAGTTTTTTGAATGAAGCATGGGTCATCTTCCATAAATTAGTTTTCCCAAACGCATACCTGAAACTAATTATAACCAGGATCAACGGAATAATTTCCAGCGCAATAAATGCTTTGTTCATACATCCTGATCTTACTACATAGAAGATAGCAAGCATCAGAACGATACTTAAATAGTTGATGATAACACTGTTCCTTCTGCTTTTTTTGGTACTTTTCATTTTATCCTCCATTTTTCTTTTGTCATTCCGCACTTGATGCGGAATCTAAACACTTTGTTTTATCAGATTCCCGTTTTCACGGGAATGACAAAACACTCTACTTCGCATCTCTTTTAAGGTTCAGCAGCTCTTCGCTTAATGGCTTTAATGGCTTGGTGGAGAATATCAGATCGATGGGCAAATTGAAATAATCACTGATGCGGAATGCCAGATCCAGGCTGGGATTATATTCCTCACGCTCCAGGTAACCCACCGTCTGGAAATTCACACCGATCTTCTCCGCTAATTCCTTGCGCGAAATGCCACGCTCCTGCCTTAAAACAGAAATACGATTAAATATTTTTCTTAATTCCATGGGACACGAATAATTTTGGGTGTAATATATGTCAAGCTATTTGTTGTAAATTTACAACAGATGGTTTATTATTTTATATTTTTCTAAAGAATTAACAACGAACAAAACTAACAGAACTTTACGTTATTGTTGCCTTGATTCTTTTAACTAATTGTTCGTATAGATCATCTCCATCTTTCCAGATGATAAAACTTTTATGATTTAAATCAAAATGGACTTTTCTTGTTTCTTTAATACTTACAGTTTCTGTTTTTTTGTTTTTTAATTCTGCTTCTACTTGTTTAACAATTTCTTTGTCCCACCAATCTTCTTTACATGTATATATAACTGGAATTTTTAGACCATAAGCAAATCCAGCTTCAAAATATACTCCACCCCGATTTCCGGTAAAGTCTGCTACAACAAATTTGCTATTTCGGATTTCCCCAATTATTTCATCGTTTACATCTCCATTATAATCTTTATCATTAATCGGTTCAGCTTTATAACCGCCAGCATCTTCTGTAGCCGGTTTGATATATTTTTCGCAAATTTCTTTCATCTCATCTGTAAACCACATTGCAACAAATGCTTTCTTGCTATCAGGGTTTGGTTGTCGCAGACTTTCGAGATAAGCCCAACCTGCAGGTGTAATTTGACAAAAATCTTTATCAAAGCCTTTAATGTATTTCATTTCATTCATTAAGTACTCATTGTAAATAAACATTAATTCTTTTATGTCATAGGACCATGTAACTGCCATATATTTTAATTCTTTTGCGAGTATTTTAACGTCTGCGAGTATTTTAACATCAAACTTTTGTTGTTCATTAAGTTCTATTATATTAATGATTCGCTTCAAATTTTCAAAATTAATTACATTACTTCCACCAATTAAATCATAAGGTACTGTAAAGCTCTTAAGTAAATTTGTTGCCCTATGTTCTAATGTTGGAAGTTTGAAGTAATAAAAATCATTAATGATTTCTTCCGTGATTTTTATGTTCTGATTTTCACGAATCCAACCTGAAAAGATAGCTATTTGCTTATTTAATGTATTTGATTTTTTTTTTGTTTTATTTTTATATATTTCTAACGTATTATTATCAATACTAAATATTCCGCATCTGTAGCAATCAACAATCAGAAGAGTTTCATATATTTCAAAATCTTCTTCTTTGATTATAGACGGTGAACCGCATATTGGACATTTTTCATATTCCATTTTTCCTCCTAAATAATTCTAACTCTCTTGCCATTCTCCCTTAACAGTGCGAACATGAGGAACATGAGAAACGAGAAGTAAAGCTGAAAGATAATCCACGAGATTCTTCGAAAGCAAAGCTAAAAGAATCCTCAGAAAGACATTTTTTTTCACTTTGCCCTTTGCTCAATGCCCTCTGCTAATAAACAAACACCACACCACTGGTAGGGAAGGCATTATTTAGGAGAAGGCATTTCCAAATCTTTACAAATTTTCATAGCCAAAAAGTCATTAACTGGGTCTGGGAATTGTCGAACTTTTCAGTTTTTTCCTGTTAATATAAACTGTATGCTTTTTACCTTCTCTCAGAAATTCACAACCATTCTTTTCGAGATGTTTAATCAGGTCATTTCTTTTCATAAAGTTGCTATTTTAAATTGTTCGTGTGAGAATTTTTGACCGGATATCATTTCTTCAGACATTACTTTGTTGGCTTCCATAACAAGTTGAACAGCTTCCTTTAAGTTATCTTTCAATTCATTTAGATTTTTTGCCTGTGAATTTGCTCCGGGCAATTCTTCTATAAATCCGATATAACCTTCAGTAACTTTTTTATATACCATAGTAAATGCCATTTTGCACTCCTTAATTAATTCACATGTAACAGATTATTGAGAATCAAACTGTGTCAACTTAGAAATCAAATTCTTTTAACCCTCTTGCTATTCTCCCTTAACAGTGCGAACATGAGAAACACGAGAAGTAAAGCTGAAAGAAAAATCACGAGATTCTTCCATCTTCGCTAAAGCTACGCCGGACGCAGTCGAAAGCAAAGATATAAGAAACACGCTCAAGCGTGTAAACCTCAGAAAGACAAATCTTTCACTTATATTTAATACATCCATTCGCAAGGTTTATCTTTGTGCTCTTTCGAGCTCTTCGTGGCTAAACTAATACACAAACACCACTCCACTTGTGGGGAATACCCATTCACCGTGTTGAGAGGAAATAGTGATCTTTCCTTTGCCTGATGTTATCTGCGGGAATTTTCTGCGTCCGGAGAAGATCGGAACAGCTTCCACGTTTTTCAGAATTTCGCCATAAATAAAACTTATCTCCACACCCTGGGTCATTTCGATAAGGTAAACTGAAAGTTGATGCAAATCTCTGGGATAGAAGGTCTGAGTGGAAATGGAGAACTCAACTTCTTTACCAACTAACTCTTCAAGCTGTGGATGATGACAACATATTTCCAGGCAACCATCTCTCAGCTTCATTTCATGATAAAGTTCAATATCATTTATCTTTGCAGATGTCACATCGAACAAATTGGCTTCCAGTTTGTTATCAAGCAGCCAGCGGTATTCCACGTCTTTGCGGAGGAAGTATTTTTCCAGAAGTTTTTCGCTGTTCGCACAGGCAACGTAAAAATGATCATTCTGGAGCTGTTTGGTGAATGTAAGTGTTGTGTTGGTGAGGTAGTAAAAGTCAATTAACCCCCTTTTGTTCCCCCTTGAAAAGGGGGATGAAGCGGAATTGTCTAACCCCCTTGAGTTCCCCCTTAAAACGGGGGATGAAGCGGAATCTTTGAATTCTATTGTATGTTTAAAATTTCGTCGGTAATGTATATCCTGGTCTCGTTCAGTGAAGAATCTTTTTAAAATATCAGAATAGATTAGATTGGATATTTCCTTGCTTTGCAAACGCTGTTCTATTGCCGTTTCGATGACGGTGTTCAATTTATCATCCGAATAATCGGAGCTCACAAAATCACGGCGCAGAAGCGGGGAAGAGGCGATCATTTTTCCATTTTCATAATAGTATCTCTTTGCTCTTCTTCCCACTTGGCAGAGAATTTCATAACTGGAACCGTTGTAGAGTGAAGTAAGGTTCTCTGCTTTGATGGTATCGTGTTCATTTCCCAGCAAAATAACTTCATCTCCCACATTTGCCTTTAGATGAGTTACATCCACAGCTATCATATCCATACTTATTTTACCAATAACATCGCAAAGCTTATCCTTTATCAGCACTTTTCCTTTGTTGGAAAGCATGAAGTCATAACCGTCTGCATAACCCACAGGAAGAATTGCATATTTCATTTTATCTGGAGTTATATAAGTTCTATTGTAGCCGATGGATTCACCTTTTTCTGCAGTTTTTATCTGTCCAATGCGTGATTTGAAGGTCATAATAGGTTTTAGAGAAATCTTATTTTTCAATGATTCATTAGTATAAACACCGTATGAAAGAAGTCCCAGTCGAACCAGATTAGAATAATCATCTTGGGAAGTTATAACACCACTGCTGTTGGCAATATGAACGTACTCTGGTTTAATATCGAGTTCATTCAGAATGCTTTTAAATCTTTCAGATTGAAGTTTAGAATAATTGGCATCATTCTCGGCAGCAGAAAAATGAGAAAAGATCCCTTCGATAATTAAATTGGGGAGTTGCTGGATTTTTGAAATAGTTGTTAGTGCCTGCTTATAATGAATTCCGCTTCTACCCATTCCCGTATCTATGTTGATGTGAATACCGATTTTCTTCGTTGTCTTTTTGTTAAGAGTCTGTGCAAATTCCAGAGATGATACCGTGGGTATCAGATCATTTTCCAAAATAAGCCCGATCTCGCTTTCCAGGGAAGGAGATAATATCAGAATTGATGTGCTTATACCCTGATAGCGAAGAAGCATCCCTTCCTGCACATTGGCTACTCCCAGGAAAGTTGCTCCACATTGAATTGCCTTTCTTGATATCTCAAATGCTCCATGCCCGTAAGCATCGGCTTTTACTATCTGCATGAAGTCGGTTCCTGTCGGCATGAACTTTTTCAATTCACTCAGGTTTTGCTCAAAATTTGTCAGGTTAATCTCTGTCCAGCTTCTTTCATTTTTCATAATAAATCCTTTTTTTGCCACCTGTCTCCGCTAAAGCTACGCCACGGCAGGCTGACTTACACTGACTTTAATAACTTTTTTCATATGCAGGACGTATCATTCTGATGCGTCCAAAACATTACGGTTCAATCCGGCAACTGCCGGAATGAACCTGCACTTGCTCTTTGGTTTCTGTCTAGGTTTGAGATTGCTTCGTCTGTATAGCCTCTGAAGATTCCTCGCAAAGACAGACCAATTTAACCAATTAACTATAAAAACTTCGCAGCAAGGTTTGCCAGAGCTGATCTCTCACCTTTTTCCAACGTGATATGACCGCAGATCTGCTCCTGTTTAAATTTTTCTACGGCAATACTCAGTCCGTTACTTTCCGAATCCAGGTAAGGAATATCGATCTGGTATGGATCACCGGTAAGCACGACCTTGGTCCCTTCTCCGGCTCTTGTGATAATAGTTTTCATCTCATGCGGAGTAAGATTCTGTGACTCATCTATGATTATATATTGATCCGGCAGACTCCTTCCGCGAATATATGTGAGAGGTTCAAGTTCGATGAAACCGAAATCGAGGTAATCCTTTAAAGAGGGTTCTTTTTTTCCAAAAATCTTTCCATTACTGTTATCTTCTTTTTCATTCCTGCTGGAAAGAAGTATTTCCATATTATCATAGATAGGCTGCATCCACGGATTCATTTTTTCCGATTTGGTTCCGGGAAGGTATCCGAGGTCTTTTCCCAGAGGAGAAACCGGACGAGATACAACCATTCGTGAATAATTATTGCTTTCTACAACCTGGTTCAAACCGGCAGCAAGAGCTATCAGTGTTTTTCCTGTTCCTGCTTTTCCAACCAGACTCACCAGTTTTACTTCCGGATCCATCAGCAGGTCAAAAGCCATCGTTTGCTCTATGTTTCTGGCAACGATCCCGAATATTTCCTGCCCTTTATAATATTTCAAAGGATAGATCGTATTATTTTCATGGGAATAACGGGCTATAACGCCTTCTTCATCTTCTTCATCTTTACAGAACATCACGAATTGATTTGGATATATCTCGCCAAAATCATTTACAATAAATTCCTTTTCTTCGAAATCTTTCAGGGTTTTATCATCGATCAGAATTTTCAGATAACCACTATACAGTTCCTGAAAATTGATCTTATCCGTTTCATAATTTGCAGCTTTCAATCCCACAGCATCAGCTTTAATACGCACGTTTGCATCTTTTGAAACCAGGATCACAGGTATATCGGGATTCTTATTTTTTACATACATTGCCGTACCAATTATCAGGTTATCATTTGAATCTGTTATCAATATATCACTTGCTGTATCCGAAACCTTTCGGCTTAAAATCACCTGGATAGTTCCACCCTTTTCAGTTTTAACTCCCTTTTTAAGGCTTCCTTTTTCACGAAGATCATCCAGGTAGCGTCCTATCTGCCTGGCATTTCTTCCTTTCTCATCCACACTTCTTTTGAAATTATCAACTTCCTCGATGACCGTTATCGGAATGACTACACGATTGTCTTCGAATGAGAACATCGCTTGCGGATTGTGGATCAGAACGTTCGTATCCAGAACGAAAATCTTTTTATTCATTAAATCTCCTTTTTACTGAAATCAAATTTCTTTTTTACATGAAAAGTAATACCATTTATTGTCAAATATAAAAATTAACTCTTTATTTAAAAATCAAAAAAATCTTGCTTTAATAAAGGCTTAAATTTAAGTGACTTTGAATTTTTTGATATAAGCTATGGAGCTGAAATAATGGGCATTAGAAGAAAAGGAAGGGAAATTGCCGTTCAAACATTATATTCGCTGGAATTTGTTGTTCACGATTTTCAGATTAAAGATAAAGAATTAAAGAATAAGCTTCTGGAAATAGCTGCTGATAAAGGGATCGAGGAAGATTCCAAAATATTTGAATTTGCTCAGGATCTATTGAATAATATAGTTCCGAATTTGAATATCATCGATGATAAGATCAAAGAGCACTCTACAAATTGGACATTTGACAGGATAGCCAAGCTGGATCTATCCATCATGCGGATCGCTGTATATGAAATGCTGTTAACAGAACTTGCTCCTGCTATTGCCATGAATGAAGCAATCGAAATCGCTAAAAAATATTGTTCGGGAAGTTCCAGTAAATTTATAAACGGTGTATTGAACGCAGTTGCAAAAGAAATGAATAAAAATAATAAAGAAAACAATGAAGAATAAATTAGTTTGCAGTATCGGTGTTTTTGCTTTCAATGAAATTGTTAATATCAGTAAGCTGTTGGATGCGCTTCTAACGCAGCAACTTAACAGGATAGAGATCGAAGAGATTATTGTAGTTTCCACTGCTTCTACCGATGGAACTGACGAGATCGTCTCGGATTACTGTAAAAAATACTCCATGATAAAACTGCTTTGTGAACCGGAACGCCGTGGGAAATCTGCATCGATAAATAATTTTCTGGATCATGCTACATCTGATATACTGGTTATTGAAAGTGCAGATACAATTCCTGCACCGGATACGATTGAAAAGATAGTTGAACCGTTCTTTAATGAAAAAATCGGGATGACAGGTGGAAGACCCACACCTGTAAATGATCCTGCAACTTTCATTGGTTACAGTGTAAATCTTTTATGGAACTTGCATCACGAGATGGCTCTTATTTCACCCAAATTAGGTGAGATGGTTGCTTTTCGTCGTGTTTTCGATCAGATCCCTTCCGACAGTGCTGTGGATGAAGCAAGCATTGAAGCTATAATGCGTGAAAAAGAACTGGAACTTAAATATATTCCCGATGCAGTCGTTTACAATAAAGGACCGGAAAATATCTCTGATTTCATCAAACAACGCAGACGTATCGAAACAGGACATCTGTGGCTGAAAAAGACACAGGATTATTCAGTGATTTCACAGGATAAAGGTATTCTTTTAAAATTGGCTTACCAGGAGATCAGGAAGCATCCCACCAGAATATTTTTCCTGTTGGGAACAGCATTGTTGGAGACATGGAGTAGGTTCCTGGGCTGGTACGATTATAAGATCATGAAAAGAAATCCCTATAAATGGGATATCGCAGCTTCTACAAAAGATCTGAATGTAGAAAAAAAGAATTGAGAATAATAAAATGCTGGAATTATTGCCTAAAATATTAATTTACAAAATGTATCGGAGTTTTGGTTTTCCCAAACTAATGCCGATGAATTATACCATCAGTGCTCTGTACACTTGCAATTCGCGCTGTAAAACCTGTAATATCTGGAAGAAGAAAGCAGAAAATCTAACGATAGACGAATACAAAGTCATTTTTAAAAAGCTGGGAAAATCACCTTATTGGATAACCATCAGTGGGGGTGAACCGTTCCTGCGAAAAGATCTGGTAGAACTATGCAGAGTAATTTACAAATATTCAAAACCAAAGATCATTAATATTCCTACAAATGGTATACTAACCAGCAAGATCGTTGAGGATGTTAGAGCCATAGTTAAAGATTGCCACAACACCCAGATCATCATCAATCTTTCTATCGATGGAATTGGCAAGCAGCACGACGAAATCAGGCAGGTTCCCGGAAATTACACTAAAATAATTAGAACCTTTAAAAAACTAAAAGAACTTGAATGTAAAAACCTTACGGTTGGTATTCACACGGTTATTTCATGCTTCAATGTTAAGGAGTTTTCCAGCATCGCCAATGAACTGATACAACTGGATCCTGATTCTTACATTACCGAAATTGCCGAAGAGAGAAATGAACTCGATACAATGAATGCCAATATAACTCCCGATATGATCTCTTATCGTTCTGCTATAGATTATCTTATCCACAGGATCAAAAATGGAAAATTCAGTGGAATGAATAAAATAACCCAGGCTTTCAGGATAGAATATTACAACCTGGTAAAACAGATATTAAGGGATAGGAAACAGGTTATTCCATGTTATTCCGGTATCGCATCTGCCCAGATTTCTCCGGATGGGGAAGTATGGATTTGCTGTATAAAAGCACAATCGCTTGGAAATCTGCGCGAGCACGATTACAATTTCAGGAAGATCTGGTTTAATAAAAAGATGAAAAAAGAACGATTATCAGTTAAAAACAAGGAATGTTATTGCCCTCTAGCTAATGCTTCCTACACAAATATGCTGATGGATATTCCAACTCTTATACGTGTATTTTACCGTAGTTTTATAAAATGGTGGAGTTGATGAAACTTAATTTCAGGGGAAAAATATAAAATGGATTTTAGTAAAGATAGGTACAAAGGAATTAATTATTGCGTTCAATGCGGCAGCAAATTGGAAATTAAGAACGATTACGAAAAGAAATTGCGCCCACAATGCAATAACTGCGGTTGGACATATTACAAAAATCCAATACCAGCTTCGGCATGTGTAATTTTAAATGAAAAAAATGAAGTAGTGATAATTAAGAGAAAATATGAACCCGGAATTGGCAAATGGGCTCTTCCCAGCGGTTATATCGAGATTGATCAGGATCCTGAAGATTGTGCTGTAGAGGAAATGAAGGAAGAAACCGGGTTAATTGGCGAGATCGAAGAATCACTGGGTTATTATCCGGATTTTTCACCGATATATGAAAAAGTTATTTCCTTTGGATTCCTGATGCGGATATCGGGAGGTGAGCTTCAGGCTGGAGATGATGCTGCCGAAGCGCGTTATGTGGCTTTCGATGATCTTCCGGATATCGCGTTCCCTTCACACCGATATTTTTTAGAAAAAGTGAAAGAAAGACTTAGCACGAAGGACACAGAAAATTTAGACGCAGATGAACGCTGATAAAATATGATAAATTATGAAAGAAAATCAAATGAACAGAATCATACTAAATCATAAACAATCAGAGTAAATCAGCGTAAAAAAAGGAAATATAAATGAATATAAATAAGAATTACGAACCTCGATCAATAGAGAAGAAGTGGTATAAACACTGGATTGAAAAGGGCTATTTCACTCCAAAGATCGATAAAACAAAAAAACCTTACACAGTTTTGATACCACCACCAAATGTTACGAATATTCTGCACATGGGGCATGTTCTGAATAATACACTTCAGGATGTGATGATACGTTACAAAAGAATGACTGGAGTTCCCACCTTATGGTTGCCGGGAGTTGATCATGCTGGTATCGCTACCCAGAATATGGTTGAGAAAGAACTGGCAAAAGAAGGTAAAACACGTCATGAAGTTGGTAGAGAAGAATTAATAAAACGTATCTGGAAATGGAAGGAAGAAAAAGGCGGTCTGATAATAGAACAACTCAAACAACTCGGTTGTTCCTGCGACTGGACAAAACAGAGATTCACATTAGATGAAGGGCTTTCCGAAGCAGTTAAGGAAGTTTTCGTTCATTTGTATAAGAAAGGACTAATTTATAAAGGGAAACGCATTATTAACTGGTGTCCGCGTTGCCATACAGCGCTTTCCAATGATGAAGTAGAGCATGAAGATAATAAAGGTTTTCTCTGGGATCTCAGGTATCCTATTAAGGATGGAAATGGATATGTAACAGTAGCAACAACACGTCCGGAGACGATGCTGGGAGATACTGCTGTAGCTGTAAATCCCCAAGATAAACGTTATAAAGACCTGATCGGGAAAACTGTTATTTTGCCATTTATCGAACGGGAAATTCCTATCATTGCAGATGAATTTGTCGATATGGAATTTGGTAGTGGTTGTGTAAAAGTTACTCCGGCACACGATCCTAACGATTATGAGATCGGATTGCGTCATGATCTTGAACAGGTTATTGTTATCGATGAACACGGCGTGATGAATGAAAATGCCGGCAAAGAATTTGCAGGTCTCGATAGATTCGAAGCACGTGAAAAGATCGTTAAAGGATTGAAGAAAAAAGGGCTTCTGGGAGAAATAAAATCACATGAACATGCTATTGGACAGTGTTATCGTTGCGATACGATTATCGAACCGTATCTTTCCGATCAATGGTTCGTTAAAATGAAACCTCTGGCAAAAAGAGCTATCGAGGTTGTTAAAGATGGCACTATTAAATTTCATCCTGCCAGATGGACAAAGGTTTATTATCATTGGATGGAGAACGTTCGTGACTGGTGTATTTCACGCCAGATCTGGTGGGGTCACAGAATCCCGGTTTATTATTGTCAGAACTGTGAAGAGATCATAGTTGCCAAAGAAGAACCGAAAACCTGTCCAAAATGCGGTCATAAAGAATTCAAACAGGATGAAGATGTACTGGATACCTGGTTCAGCAGTTGGCTCTGGCCATTTTCGACCTTTGGCTGGCCCAAAGAAACCGAAGAACTTGAATATTTTCTGCCTACAAATTTACTGGTAACAGCCCCTGATATCATCTATCTTTGGGTTGCCAGGATGATAATGGCTACGCTTGAGTTCAAAGATAAAATACCTTTCGATACGGTTCTACTACACGGAATGGTTTGTGATGAAAAAGGTATCAGAATGAGCAAATCCCTGGGTAATTCACCTGATCCTCTGGATATAATTGAGAATGTGGGAGCCGATGCACTTCGATTCAGCATTATCTTTGCCAGCCCCAAAGGACAGGACAGTTATTATTCCAATTCTATCCTGGAGTCAGGACGGAATTTTGCTAATAAAATATGGAACGCATATCGCTTTATAATAATGAATGCAGAAAAGATCGAAGGTCTTCCTTCAAGGAATGTCATCCTGAGCGGAGTCGAAGGACTGAAACTTGAACTTGCAGATAAATGGATATACAGCAGGTTGAACGAAGTTATCGAGGAAACACGCAAGAATTATGAATCTCTTCGTTTTAATGATGCAGCCAGTTTTCTGATGGATTTCATCTGGAAGGAATTCTGTAGCTGGTACCTGGAACTTTCCAAAGACAGGATTTACAATGAAGAGGACAGAGAAGCTCAATTAACTGCCAAATATATCCTTCTGGATGTATTGCAGAATTCGATGAGACTGCTGCAACCGATAATGCCATTTATTGCAGAAGAAGTATGGCAGGGAATTAAACACTATTTCCCGATGGATGAGGAAACGATAGTTCTGGCAGCCTTTCCTAAACAGGATAAATCTTTGATAAACAGAAAGATAGATAAGGATATGAAACTTATCCAGGAAGCGATCACTGCTATCAGGAACCTGCGTAAACAAGTTAATCTTGCACCGGGAATGGAAATAGAAGTAGTTGTTAAAGTAGCAGATAAAAAGCAAATTGAGTTAGTTGAAAAGTACGGAAACTATTTCACAAAACTGGCAAAAGTTTCTGATATGAAGATTGGAGTTGATAAACCACAATCCAGTATTGCAGCAGTTGTTCAGAATATTGAAATATATCTTCCGTTGAAAGGATTGATCGACATTGAGAAAGAAAAAGAGAAGTTAGAAAAGCAGGTAAATAAACTTAAAGGAGAACTTCAGAAGATAGAATGTAAGTTGTCCAATAATAAGTTTTTATCTAAAGCTCCAGATGATATTATCAAAAAGGAAAAAGAAAAATTCGAAGAAGTAAAAACTAAATTCGATAAAGTTAAAGAAATTTTATTTGGTTTGAATTGATAAAAATAAACCTTGTGGAAGTTTTGAGCTTTTCCAATTTTGGAAACAGGAGGAAAGAGAAATGAAAACAAGAATTTATTTAGTATTTTTCATTCTTCTTTTCATATTATCGTGTACAAAAGAATCAACATCTCCCGATGATAGCTTAACAGCACCATCAAACTTCACTTTAGAGCAGATCAATCTTGAATGCATTCAATTAAACTGGCAGGATAACAGCTCAGCAGAAGAAGGATTTCGAATAGATAGAAAAATTGGTGAAAATGAATGGGAAGAGAACTATCAAATCTTATCTGAAAACTCAACGACATTTATAGATTCAAATTTAATGGCTATTGATAATTATTCATATCGAGTCAGAGCCTTTGCTAATGAGGAGTACTCTGAATTTTCGGAAGCAAGCATAGATTTCTTCTATGATGATGTAAGTTATTTATATTGTCAAATTCTTTGCTATCCACCTTATCTTAATATCAATAGTTCAGTTGATATGATTGTATATTTAAAGGACAGTAATGGAAATTGTATTCAACGAGATTATGATGTTTGGTTCAAATTTCTTTCCTGCCCGGAAGGAATGAACATTAACAATTCCCTTTTCGGAACAACCGATTCACTTTCAGTTCAATCGGACGATGGAATGGCAATTGTATCTCTTAACTCAGGAAGTCACCCTGGGATTGCAGCCATAAAAATTTATGTTTACAATTCTTCGAATGAGGAAATCTCCTTAATAAAATCGAATATTATCGTTCATTGTGGTCCACCAGAGGATATAGAATTATCAATCGGTGGAATTGACTCAGGAGAAAATCTGGGAAATGGGAATTGGGGGATTGAAGTAGTAGCAATTGTTACGGATATTCAAGGAAATCCTGTCGATTATGGAACATCAGTTTTATTCTCATTACCGGATAATCCTGAATGGGCATCAATAGAATGGGGTTCTTATGTGGGCAATGAGAATGCGAACGGTGATTCAATACCTGGAGTTGCTTACACTCAATTGATTTATGAAGGCATTCATACAAATGATAGTCTAATTGTCATGGCAGAAGTATCTGGGGCTAGCTCTATTTTGGAGGAATCGGTACTTGTTATCATGCCGATTCAATTTCCAGTATTATATGGTTACGCTTCTCCTGCTCATTTAGATTGGTCAGAATATACTCCTTCCAATCCTGATAGTTTAATAGGAACATTTATGATTAATTTACAGGATGGACAAAACAATCCCATTGATAATCAACAATTAATTTTTTACTGTGACTTGGGAGTACCGATAGATATGGGAACTGATAATGACAATAATCCTTTTACTGAAAATACAGGTATTGTGTGGAATCAACATGGTCGAATTAATAAGGAATGGATATTTTATAGAGAGGAGTGTCCACCACCGGTTGGAAATGTACCGGGTACAATAACTGTAATGATGCTTGTATCTATTCCTGGAACATCAATAGAAATAGAAATCCCTATAACTCTTACCAGATATCCGGGATATTAGTATGAATACTAAGATTTACTATAACGTAAAATAAATAGAAAAGGAGATTATAATGAATAAAGAAATCAAGATCGAACCGGCAGAAGACCCCAAAATTGAAGAGGTTAAAGCTAAAGAAATTCCCAAAGAAGAGAAAAAAGTGATCGATGAAAAAGTTGTTTTCTCAGATAAAAAACACATGAAATTTTATGAAACGCTGAGAAAAAGAATTCTGAAATTTGCCAATGAAAAAGGTGGAAAAACCGGCAGTAAATTTGCGGGATACCTGCTCTCATTACCAGATTTTTTCATACTGCTCTGCCGATTGGCAGTAGATAAACGCGTTCCCTCTACACAGAAATTGATGGTGGGAGGAATTATTGCTTACATAATTTCACCTATCGATATCATTCCTGATTTCATTCCTGTGATAGGTTATGTGGACGACCTGGTTCTGGCAGTCTTCGGATTGAACATTGTGCTTAACGAAATAGATAAAAAGATCGTTTTAGAAAACTGGAGTGGACAGGAAGATCTGCTTGAATTGATGCAAAAGATAACATTAACATCAGAAAAATTCCTTGATAAGAATATCCTGAAAAGGATCAAGCACTGGATACAGAAAATTACAAAATGAATTTGCTGCTGGCTACCAGAAATAAGGATAAAATTAAAGAGATCAAAGAAATATTAAAAGATCTCGATATGGAAATTATTTCTGCATATGATGTTTCTGGCATGCCGGATGTAATTGAAGATAAAGATACTATCAAAGGGAATGCAATAAAGAAAGCAATCGAATGTGCTGCATTCTCTGGAATGCTGACCCTGGCAGATGATACAGGTCTTTTTGTGGAAGCTCTTGATGGAAAGCCCGGAGTTCATGCTGCCCGTTTTGCCGGAGAGAATTGTTCCTACAAAGATAACCGCGATAAAATGCTACACGAAATGACAGACAAAACCAATCGTAAAGCGCAATTTCGCACGGTTGTTGCTTTTGCTTCTCCGGAAGAACTGATCGATACGGCTCAGGGAAAAATTGACGGTACAATTACAGAAAGTGAAATTGGCACCGGTGGATTTGGTTATGATGCTATCTTTCGAGCAGATGAAACCGGAAAAACCTTTGGAGAAATGAGTGAAAACGAAAAGAATAAAATTAGTCATCGGGGCAGAGCATTCAGGAAGATTATCCCGGTGATTGTAGCGCATACCTCTGGTTTGCGAAAAATCTCAAAGACAGAGCTTTGAGGTACAAAAAGGAGATTTTATGGTTAATCCTCAGATTTTCAGGCAATACGACATCCGTGGAGTTGTAGATAAAGACCTTACGAACGAAACACTTTATCTGATAGGAAAAGGTTATGGAACTTTCCTGCGGCGACAGGATCTTAAAACCGTTGCCATTGCTGGTGATGCCAGGTTAAGTACTCCTCGTTTCAAAGAACAGTTCATCAAAGGAATGCGAGAGGTTGGAATAGATGTAATAGACGTGGGGATCATGGCAACTCCCGTGCTTTATTATTCCATCTGGAAACTGAAAACCGATGGCGGAGTGGTGATCACTGCCAGTCACAATCCCGCTGAATATAATGGTATAAAATTGAACAAAGGATTGCAAAGTGTTTATGGGCAGGACATCCAGGAAATCCTAAAACTTATTCAGGCGGATGATTTTGAAATTGGCGAAGGTACTCTTTCCTCGAATGACGAAATGCACGAATTTTACAAGGATTATATAGTAGCCGGTATAAAACTCGATCGTCCGGTTAAAGTGATAGTAGATGGCGGAAATGGTGCTGGAGGACCCTATCTACCGGAAATACTCAGAAGACTTGGCTGCGAAGTAAAAGAACTTTATTGCGAACCTGACGGCACCTTCCCCAATCATCATCCCGATCCCACTGTGGAAAAATATATGACCGATCTCATTAATGAAGTAAAGAACTCTGATGCAGAAGTTGGTTTGGGATTGGATGGCGATGGCGACAGGATAGGCGTTATCGATGAAAATGGTAAAATGCTCTTTGGTGACCAGACGCTGAACATCATAGCCCGTGACTTTCTGAAACATCATCCCGGTGAAAAGATCATCGGTGATGTAAAATGCTCAAAGAATTTCTTTGATGATATAAAAAAACACGGAGGCATTCCCATCATGTATAAAACAGGCCATGCTAATATCAAAAGCAAAATGCAGGAAGAAGGTCTTTTGATGAGTGGTGAGATGAGTGGTCATATCTTCCTGAAAGATCGTTTCCTGGGCTTTGATGATGCTATCTATGTTTGCGCAAGATTCGTGGAGATAATGAGTAAAACCAATAAACCGGTAAGCAGATTCCTGGAAGACCAGCCCAAGATGTACAATACTCCGGAACTTCATTATAAAAGCACTGACGAAGATAAATTCAAACTCGTAGAAAAAGTACGCGATTCATTTATAGAAGAAGGATATGATGTGAACGACATCGACGGCATGAGGATCACATTCAAAGATGGCTGGGGGCTTTGCAGAGCATCAAATACAACACCTGTGTTGGTGCTTCGCTACGAAGCAGAAACAGAAGAAAGACTTCAGGAAATCAAAAAACTTATTGAAGATAGAATTGAAAAATTCAAATAATTATTAATACCTTCCGAAGGTTATGTTAACTTACCATGAAATCTTAACCTTAGGAAGGTTGTTTAGTCAAATTACTGTTCCCACAACAAATTTGGGAACGAGAATATAAAGGGTAAGAAATGGACTGGAACGGTTTCGCAAGATATTACGATTGGGAATTCGACCTGATCTGTACTAATCAGAGAAAGGATGTGAATCTCTGGTTAAAGCTGGCAGAAAGGTTCGGTGATCCCATCCTTGAACTATGCTGCGGTTCGGGTAGAATAACTATTCCACTATTGAGAAAGGGTTTTACAATCACTACTGTTGATAATTCCACGCAGATGTTGCAAATCCTACAAAAGAAAGCCGGTAACAAAGTGGAAACCATACTTTCTGATATGACTTCATTCCAACTGAAAAAGAAATTCAAATTCGCATTTATCAGCTATTCATCTTTTCAACAGCTGCTTACGCAAAAAGAACAGTTACAATGTTTACAGAGGATAAACGAACATCTGGAAGATGGGGGAGTGCTGGCAATTGATATTAATCCCACTATTTGCGATAAACCTGATATTTTAAAGAAGACCCATCATTATACTGCTGAATTTTCTCCGGGTGATTCTACTGTGACCATGTACACTTCACATCGTATCGATAGAAAAAACCAGGTAAAACACTGGGAAGATACATATCTGGAAATCGATAAAATCGGCAATGAAAGAACGTTTGTAAATCACATTTCACTTAAAGAATGCAGTATTGATGCAATGAAAAAGATTTTAAGCAAATGCGGATTTGAGATTGAAAAGATCTATGGTGATTTTGTTTTAGGACCTGTTAAAGAGGATTCGAGTAATTTGATCTGTGTAGCAAGGAAGTGTAACTCAAAGCTCCATCTTTGAGAGACCAGAACTCACCCTGCCTGCCTTGCCGTAGTTCGACGAAGGCAGGCTATCCCTCTCTTCAAACACAAGAGAGGGAACAATAGAAAAAGCAGGAAGAAATTACTTATGCTGGTTCATTCCGGCAGTTGCCGGATTGAATCGAAACATTTCGGACGCATCATAATGATACGTCCTGCTTTACATTTAGGTTCATCCTTTTTATGCTGAATCGAACCAGCAGTATCACGCTCCGATTTTTCGGAGCGTTTTTTATATGGTTAAACTTAAATACATAAAATGTTTGACATATTAAAGAAAATATTTTCTTTTGAAAAGGTTGGTAAAGAAGTGTAGAATATTGAAACTTTTAACACTTTTGAACTTTAAATGATTTCGCACTTCTTTAAATTGTTGATTCTTAACCATTCAAAAAAGGAGTGCTTTATGAAGACTATTTATTTTGTTTTAGTATTTTTTATTTTATCAACCTTTCTGGCTGCCACTATCATCAATGTTCCCGGTGACCAACCTACTATCCAGGCTGGAATTGTCGCTGCAGTTGATACAGACACAGTTCTCGTGCAGCCAGGAACGTATTTTGAAAATATTAACTACAACGGAAAAAACATTACAGTTGCTTCATTATTTCTTACAACACAAGATACTACTTATATTTCACAGACTATTATCGATGGTAACCAAAATGGAACTGTAGTCTCATTTGAAAATGGAGAAACTACCGGTGCAGTTTTAACCGGATTTACGATCACGAATGGTAGTGGAGGAGGAATTAGTTGTGTTTATGCTTCCTATCCTCGTCTTGAAAATTTGGTTATAATAGGAAATTATGCTGAATACAATGGTGGTGGGATTCTCTGTGGAGCATATGCCAGCCCAAGCTTGGAAAATGTGATCATTTCAAATAATTCAGCCGGAGGTAACGGTGGTGGAATTTTTTGTTACAATTATTGCAGCCCGAGTTTAGAAAATGTAACAATTTCTAATAATACTTCTCAAAATGGAGGTGGAATCTTTTGTTCCGAGAATTGCTCACCTAATTTAGATAATGTAACAATAACTAATAATTCTGCTAACTCAGATGGTGGAGGGATACTTTGTATTATAAATTCTAATTTGGATTTACAGAATGTAACATTAATAGAGAATACTGCAGTAGGTAATGGAGGTGGAATGTACATCTTTGAATCGAATCCATCTCTAGTAAATGTTACTTTTTCAGGTAATTCAGCAGAAGAAGGTGGTGGAATATACATCAATGACGCAACTCCATCTTTAGAAAATGTCACAATATCAGGTAATTCTGCTTATTGTGGTGGCGGGATTTATTGTAGGAATAATTCCTCTCCGAGTTTACAGAATGTGAAAATATCAGGTAATTCTGCTGATAATGGCGGTGGTGGAATTTTCTGTTATTATTCCAGTCCAAGTTTAAATAATGTAACGATAACAGACAATTCTACTAATTATGGTGGTGGTGGGATTTTCTGTGATAGTTCCAGTCCGAGTTTACAGAATGTAACAATATCAGGTAATTCTGCTGTTGGTCCTGGTGGTGGTATGTACTGTTGGATTAATTCCAATCCGAATTTAACTAATTGTATAATGTGGAATGATTCACTACAAGAGATTTATTTTTATGGATATGCTGATCCAAATTCGATCACAATATCATACTCGGATATTCAAGGGGGAGAAGCAGGAATTGTAACCAATAATAACTGCACAGTAAACTGGCTGGAAGGTAATATAGACGAAGATCCTTTATTTGCGGGAACTGGAGATCATCCTTTTATGCTGCAAGATCTATCTCCCTGTGTTAATGCTGGCATCCCCGATACAACCGGTTTGAATCTACCTGAATTTGATCTGGCAGGAAATCCTCGAGTTTATGGTGGAAGAATAGATATGGGTGCTTATGAAAATCAAAATGTGATCGTAGGGGCTGATGAAAGCTTGATCCCTAAAATTTCCCAACTCTATCAGAATTACCCCAATCCTTTCAATCCATCCACAACGATAACTTATTCTCTCAAAATCAATTCAAAGGTTACACTCAATATCTACAATATCAAAGGACAAAAAGTTAAGCAGCTTGTCAGCGATCAGCTTTCAGCTGGTCAGCATTCAGTAATTTGGAATGGAACCGATGATAATAGTAAACCCGTCTCATCCAGTATTTATTTCTATAAAATGAAAACAAATAACCACGAAGAAACTAAGAAGATGATTTTGATGAAGTAATGTACAGCGACGTTGCACGTCGCTCTAATCCGCAACGTACAACTTTGTGGTTCTGTTTGAAAGGAGTGTTATATGAAGACAGACAGAGAAAGGAAGAATGCAGCAATAATGATTATAAGGTGGTCAGCTCGTATACTCGGGTTTATCATAGCGGGATTCTTACTGCTTATGTTCATTGGGGAATCCCTGCAGTCTGGTTCGCTACCCGTGTCAATTGAGCCGATCGCAGCAATCGGATTAGCCCTGATGGGGATCTATGTAGTAGCTATGTTCCTGGCACTTAAATGGGAGCATTTGGGCTCGTTACTTGGGGTGGCAGCCCTCGGAGGTTTCTTTGTCATATTGTTCATGGGATTGCTTCCCGGAAATGTTTCAGGCGGTTTCAGTACCAAAGGCGTCCTGAATCCGATATTTCTAGCTTTATGGCTACCGATCCTGTTGTACTTGCTGTGCTGGGGACTCGAAAGGCGCGGGGTGGAAACGAACGAACAGTAAGCTAAATTGATAGACGGAAACGACGCTAAGCGTCGGAGATGTGCATACCTCTATGGGGGAACGAGAAGAATAAAATACCAAGCACACTATTTGAAAATAGCATTGAGGAGAGATTATCATGAAAAAATCACTTATACTTATTACTGTAATTCTTCTAATGGGTGGGTTCCATTTATCTGCCCAGGATACTTCATCGAATGGGAAAGCGCTGAATTTCCCCGCCAATAAATACGGGATTAGTATTGGCAATTCCTATGAGTTTACTGGCATTCGAATAAATTTTGCCGATAAAAATGTAAAAAAAATTAATGGTTTGAATGTCACTTTCTGGTTTAAGTTTGCCAAAAACCAGAATGCCGTTGTAAATGGTATTAGTATTGGTGTAATCCCTACGACTGGTTCTATGCAATACATCAATTTAGGGCTGTTAGGTGTCGGAACAGCGCATAATTTAAACGGAGTTTCTATTAGCGGTTTTGTTGTTGGCTCAGGTGGTAATATTAATGGATTATCTATAAGTGGACTAATAACAAGGGCTGCTGGTAGCCAAGAAGGGGAAGGGATTATCTCGGGTATCGCTATATCTGGAATAGGTATAGGTGCTAATGGTATCAATGGTTTAGCTATCGGGGGATTAGCTGTTGGAACCGATGGCGATATCAACGGTGTTGCTACCAGTTTGGCATACACATATTGCGAAAAAGATTTCCGGGGTATAGCTGTTACAAGCGGTTATCTGGAATCCGAAATTTTTAACGGGATAGCTATTGCCGGTTATGCTAAAACCAATCAAATGAATGGAATATCTATTGCATTATATAATAGAACGAAAGAATTGCATGGTGTTCAGTTTGGATTATTGAATTATACCGAAAATAACCCAAAAGGATTAAGAATTTTACCTTTTATTAATTTGCATTTTTGAAAACAGTTAACCCGCGAGGAATACAGGGAAGAAAAAAAGCCCTCCTGTGCTTTAAGTTGTGTAGTTAAAAGAAGTAAAAGCTACGGAGGACAAGGAGGATTTATGAAGAAATTAATTCTTATATTAATCATTATTTCTATTTCCATTCTTTTCGCAGAAGAATTGACGCATTCAATTGGAATGTCAGCCGGGTATATTTCCGGCAGCGGCATTTCGTATCGTCAAATGAATGAGAGATTTGGTTATCAAATTGCCGGTGGTGCATATTACAGCTATGAACCTGAAGAGGAGGAAGAAGAAATAGATTCAGAAAAATATCTTGGCTGGAATATTTCCGGAACATTTTATTACATTCTAAAAAATTGGCAAACATCTAGGTTTTATCTTTTGGCTGGAACTACAATCTTTGATATCTACAATAATGTTCAAAATGAATATGAAGATAAAACCTACATTAATGTCGGAATTGGTATCGGGCTCGAATTTCCTTTAACAAAATACCTTCATTTCTCTGTAGAATGGCCATGGTATTATGATGGAAAATTGGAATTTCTCAAATTCATACCCCAAGCCGGTGTGCATTATTATTTCAAGTAGAGGTTAATATGAAAAAGAAAATATTCATTCTACTTATCATCATAATGATAACGATATCTTGGGCAGAATCCGATCATAACCTTGGTCTTGCCATGGGAGTAGCTTCAGGAGCAGGATTTTGTTACAGACATTATAATGATACATTTGGATACCAGGTAAACTTTGTGGCAATTGGTACGAAAGAGAATTTTTATGTGCCGATAGGTATTAAAGCAATGAGACCGTTCCACAATATTGGATATTCAAAAGCATACTATTTTGTGGCATCTTCTGCATTAGTAGATATTGGTACCGAATCAGATAACAAACCACTTTTTTCGATAGGCGGTGGAATTGGTATGGAATACACAATTAAAGGGAATCTAAAATTTTCTTTAGATCTACCACTTACAATTGTAGATATCTTTAAAACATATTCCAATGACACTCGATCGATAATTTTTCCCATTCCAGAAATTAGCTTATACTACAATTTCTAAAGGAGGTTTGAAATGAAAAAAATATTTACACTCATAATGATCGTTTTGATCACATAAACTCTTTTAGCAGAAATTGAATTTGAAAAAGGATTTGGTTTAAGTACTGGAATGACAAGCGGATTTGGAGCTTCATACAGGTATGTGAATAAAATGTATGGCTTTCAAACAACCTATGGTGGAGGTACGGGTGATTCAAATGCACTTCATTCTATTGGTCTGCAATTGATCAAACCAATACATTCTGTTCAAAAAACTCGATTCAACATTGTTGGTGGATTCGGTATTTTTGCCAGCCATGAAAATAATCATTTGGATGATATGAGCTATTCAATTGGTGTTGGACCGGAAATTGAGATCACATTTTCCGGAAATATGCGTTTCATCATTGGTTCACCATTTACTGTAATATTGCATTATGATGATGACAGCAAGTTAGCATCATTCATGCCTACAATGTCTTTGATCTATTTCTTTAAGTGATTTGTAAAATGAATAATAAAATCCAGTTAGAGTGAATTAAATTAGCCCTCCTTCGTCCGACTACTGACGGACTATGGAGGACAAGGAGAGAAAAATGAAATCTTTATATTTAATTATCCTGTTGTTGTTAATATTACCAACATTTTCACTTGCTTATGTATGGGAAAGTATTGGTCCAAACAGTATTGAAGCAAATAATTTTTATGTTTGGGGTGGAGGTATCTTTTACGAAATTATCTGCACTTCAGATGGAATGCTGGTAAATATTGATGAAAATTGGGAGGAATTCAATTACGGATATTTACCTATTTGGGATGTTGAATCAGTTGTATTAGCTACTGCTGATTTAATTGTTGTTATGGGAGACGGCTCTTATTCAGACGGAATATACTTTTTCAATTTCAGTAATTATGAGTTTATGATCGTCGAATATTTTATTAATCCCCGATTTATTGAATTTTTTATTGCTGATGCGCACTATTATGTTGGTGGAGAACAGGGACTTATAAAATCGGAAACCGGAATAAGCTGGGAAGCTGTTGATTTCTTTAATGGAAAATATTGTCATGATATGGTTGCTTATGATAATAACTATGTTGTCTCTACTGATGATGGAATCTACTTTTCCAATGACTCCGGAACAAATTGGTTTTTAGCCAATACAATAACTTATCTTTCTGATCTGGTTTTTTCTTCAACAGGTATTTTATATGGTATTTTCCCTGATGAATCATGGTCATCCGGTTTGTGGAGTTCTGTTGATTATGGGAACAACTGGAATGTGGAATTCTGGTCAATAAATATGAGTTCGGTTGGTTTTGATTGTGAGAATAATCTGTTTGTAGGTTGGGAAGAAGCTAATGTTGATCATGAAGGAGTTGCCGTTTGGACACCTGATATTTCTGAATTAACTTTTTTTAATGATGGATTGGAGAATACAAATATAAATAAAATAACCGTTCATCCTATGATTGACTGCAATAATATTCTTTGTTGTACAGATGGTGGTGTTTATCTTCTTTCAGATTATTTCACAATTGCAGATCCGATTATAATCCCGAAATCAGATCTCGAACTTTCTAATTATCCTAATCCATTCAATCCATCTACCACTATTTCGTTTACATTAAACACTGAAAACACCGAGAACACCGAAATTGTAATTTATAATCTCAAAGGACAAAAAGTGAGAGAATTTACAATTCCTCATTCCTCATCCCTAATTCCTAATCAGATCACTTGGAATGGCACCGACAAAAACAACCAACCCGTATCTTCGGGAATCTATTTCTATAAATTGAAAACTGATAACCACGAAGAAACCAAAAAGATGATTTTGATGAAGTAATTGAACCCAATAAAAGGAGGTTTGAAATGAAAAAAGCTATACTTATTATCGTTTTATTTCTTAGCACAACTTTATCTGCTGATTGGGGAAACGAACAGCAACTAACTGCTTACGATGGTTCAGCATATGATTATTTTGGCAATTCAGTTTCCATCTCAGGTGATTACGCTATTGTTGGTGCTTGGGGTGATGATGTTGCCGGGATAGATAGAGGTTCTGCTTATATCTTCTATAGAAGTGGAACTAATTGGATTGAACAGGCAAAGTTAACTGCACCTGATGGCATGGATGAAGACTTGTTCGGTTATTCGGTTTCCATCTCAGGGGATTATGCCATTATTGGAGTCTATGGTGATGATGATAATGGAAGTAACTCCGGTTCTGCTTATATATTTTATCTTAGCGGGACTTCCTGGACAGAACAGATCAAACTTACTCCACTCGATGGTGCATCTGAAGATAGATTCGGCTGTTCAGTTTCCATCTCAGGTGATTACGCTATTGTTGGTGCTTGGGGTGATGATGTTGCCGGGATAGATAGAGGTTCTGCTTATATCTTCTATAGAAGTGGAACTAATTGGATTGAACAGGCAAAATTAACTGCACCTGATGGCATGGATGAAGATTTGTTCGGTTATTCTGTTTCTATCTCGGGTGATTATGCTATTGTTGGTTCTCATTATGATGATGATAACGGGTCTGAATCAGGTTCTGCTTATATCTTTTATAGAAGTGGAACAAACTGGACAGAGCAAACAAAGCTAACAGCACCTGATGGCGCGGCTTATGATTGGTTTGGTTATACAGTTTCCATTAATGGTGATTATGCAGCAATTGGAGCACATTGGGATGATGATAATGGTTCAAATTCAGGTTCAGCCTATATCTTTAATAGTATTGGAACGTTATGGACACAAGAGGCAAAAATAACTGCTGACGATGGCTCTGTGGATGATGAATTTGGTAGATCCATTTCCATAGATGGAGATTATGTTGTAGTTGGAGCCTGCCATGATGATTATTATGGGATAGATAGAGGCTCTGCTTATATCTTTAATAAAAGTGGAAATAATTGGATACAACAGACAAAAATAACTGCATCTAATGGTGCTGATTTTGATTATTTCGGTTGTCCGGTTTCCATCTCTGGAAATTATGCTTTAATCAGTGCTAATTATCATGACTATAATGGCATTGATTCGGGTTCTGCTTATGTCTATTTTAATGATGATGTTTCTATAGAAAATGTATCTATAGATATACTTGATAATACAATTCTTTTTGAGAATTACCCCAATCCATTCAATCCAACTACTACAATAAATTATTCTCTCAAAGAGAATTCAAGAGTTTCACTTAACATCTACAACATCAAAGGTCAGAAAGTGAAGCAGATTGTCAACAGTCAGCTATCAGTTGGTCAGCATTCAGTGATTTGGAATGGGAAAGATGATAATGGTAAATCCATTTCAAGTGGGATTTATTTCTATAAACTTAAAACCGCTAATTTCGAAAAGACGAAAAAGATGATATTATTAAAATAATCATGCATTTTGCAGGTTCATTCCGGCAGTTGCCGGATTGAACCGAAACATTTCGGACGCATCATAATGATACGTCCTGCTTCATGCTAGGATTGGAAGCAGGTGATTTTCAGAAAGTTAGGAAGATGTTGTTGTTGAAATAAATATCAGCTATTAGAAAAAACCCCGAAATTCTCGGGTTTTTTTTATTATTCGGAAACATAACTCAAAGCTTTGTCTTTGAGGAAAAGCAGAACTCACCCTGCCTGCCTTGCCGTAGTTCGACGAAGGCAGGCTATCCCTCTCTTTAAACACAAGAGAGGGAACAATAGAAAAAGCAGGAAGAAATTACAAGCTCAAAGCTCTATCTTTGAGATTCGCAAACAAGATGTTTACGTTACAGACACAAACAGGATGTTTGTGTTACGCTACCTTGTTATCAGCATTTCATCCTTTTTACTTTTAATAACAATAGAAACTTCATTCGGTACACAAATAATAGGGAATCGATCACTCCATCCCTGCTTAACGCAGTATCGGTTTCTACAGGTTGATTCTTTCATGCGTACTTTTCCATTTTCAATTTCTGCTGTAATTCCCGGAGCTATTTCTATAAGTTGATCATGGTTCAAGTCACATTTTTTCACTAACTGGTTATGATAATATATTTCCACTTCTTTATTCCTGTAATTCTTGTTCATTCCCCACAGGAAAATCCCGGAAATGATCAATAAAATAACGATGAGAACAATATCTGCAGGAGTGAGAATTTTCTTCAGATCTTTTATCATTTACGAAATACTCCGTAGATCTTATGTTCGCAGGAAGGGCACTTTCCCTGTAGAATATCGCATTTAATGATATGGCTGCGTGAGATCAGCAAGTGGTTACAATTCGGGCAGTGCGTATCTTTTTCTGTGATCACGTTGCCTACATAAACGTAACACAGTTTTTCTTCAGCTATTTCATGTGCCTTTTTCAGGTGAGAAATTGGAGTTGGCGGATTGGTCATTTTGTAAGTAGGAAAATAACGTGAGAAATGAAGAGGTATCTCAGGATTTACTTCTGCCATAAAATCAACAAGTTTTCTGATCTGTTCTTCAGAATCATTTTCACCGGTTATCAGCAGATTGGTAACTTCCAGATGACATTTTTTAGAAACAGTTTTAATGGTTTCCAGCACCGGTTGTAATTGTCCATCGCAGATGTTTCGGTAGAATTCATCGTCCATCGATTTCAGGTCTATGTTCATTGCATCGATGTAGGGAAGAAGTTCCTGTAGGGGTTCCGGATTTATAAAACCATTTGTAACCATGTTGGTTTTAATGCGGTTTTCCTTTAGCAGTTTGGATGCTTCCAGAACGAATTCAAACCAGGTAAATGGTTCGGTATAAGTGAATGACACAAACTCGCATAAATGCTGTTTGCAGAGATCGAGTAGTTTTCCGGGAGTGATCTCTATGGTGTGTGTCTTCTGCTGACTGGAAGTGTAATTCTGGCAGAATTTGCAGGAAAAATTACAGGAATTGGGTCCGACTGAAAGAACCTGTTCACCGGGAAAGAAATGATACAGCGGTTTTTTCTCCATGGGATCCAGGCTGATGGTGATGGTTTTGCCATAGTTGGTTGCATAAAGAGTGCCTTCGACATTTTTTCTGCCATTGCATTTACCATTCTCTTCCATTGGAATCACACAGAAATGCGGACAGAGAAGACATTGTACTTTTTTATCTTGAAGTTTCTTATAATATAGGGCTTCTTTCATTTTTTTCGTTTCCTTCTTTTTGTGTTCAATCCCACGAATGAATTCATGGGTTTTTTTTCTTTCCTTTTCCATCTTTACTCCCACGAATGAATTCGTGGGTTTTTCCCGATCATACCATGATTTTAATCGTGGTGATCATCACAAAATACGATCTTCACTTTCCTTAATTACTTGATCATGATTTTTCGATAAAATATTTATTTCATTATTAAACGTGATTTCTTGATGATGTTCTTGCTGATTTTCAATATATTTGTAAATTTTATGCATCAATGATTCACTAACTGAAAAGGCAGCATAACCAACCTGCCAGGAAAATGTTTCGTTAAAGGGTTCCTTAAGATTTAACCAACGGGAAGATTCACCTTTTATGTTCTTTATGATCTCTGATATTGATTTTTTTGAATTTATAAGAAATAATGAATGAAGATGGTCTTCTATTCCGTTAATTATTCTTATATCACATTTCATTTCTTTATACTTTTCCATGAGATGCGGAATCAGGATTTTTCGAATATCTTTTGTTAAGAAGGGAGTTCTGTCTTTTGTGCTCCAAATTGCATGAATCCAAATCCTGTTTAATGAGTGTGACAAAAACTACCTCTTTTTACTTTCTTTCGTTTCCTTTTTTCTGTGTTCAATCCCACGAATGAATTCATGGGTTGTTTTTCTTTCCTTTTCCATCTTTACTCCCACGAATGAATTCGTGGGTTTTTCCCGATCATACCATGATTTCAATCGTGGTGATCACAACTAACTATAAACACTACTTCAAATATTTTTCCAATATTTCCAGGTTCATTTTCAAACTATCGGAATCGAATTGTAAAGTCTTTTTTGTATTTTCTTCAAGCTGTTTTGTAAAAAACTATGTTTTGTTAATTCAAATTAGCTGCTTTGTAAAATTCATAAATAACATTCTGGCTATACTGTCCCAGGCGATAACCTTTTGTATTCCAATTAATAAAATCCTGAAAGCTTTTAAATTCAAGATAGGGACTCACGATCGATTCGATATCTAATCTTACAGGTTTTTCGTTTATTCTTACGATCAGGTCGTTTGAATCTGTATCACCGCTTTTGGAAATAATATGTTCATAGAAATTCCGCATCATTCCAGCTCTCCAGAATGTGATAACCCTTTCTGCTGTGATTGTTCCAACAAGTTCGGCATTTTCCGGAATATCCTTTTTTAAACCTCCGAATTCCTTATTGACAAAAGGTATCTGCATTGAAAATCCTTCATCAGCACGTGTATAATCCAACCTTACTTTTCCCATAAGTTCCGTAACCCTGGAAGGTGCAAATGAAATACTGAAACCTGTAAATATCTCATCTCCGATGTTTTCAAAATAAATGCCTGCCCTGTATCCTTTCCACAAACCTCCAAGATATGCACTGAATCCAAGATCAGATATTCCAACAGGTTCTTCCCTGGTTTGAAGATAACCTGTTCTTGTTTCAAATTCCATTATTCCAAATTCTCTTTTGAAGAATAAATAGCTTTCTATAAAGTCAAATCCTGTACGTTCGTATAAATCCCAGTGAATCAGGGAAGAATGACAGCCGAATCCAAATTCAGAAAGATATTCCAGGCATAATAGCTCTCCGTAATATCCACTCATATCGCCACTGCGTATATCGGTCAATCCCGGCACCTGATCGAGCTTTGCTATATTATCATAATAGGGGAAACGTAAATACCTGATCTTACCGATCCTTAAACTTCCGCTTATTTTACCGTACCTGCTGTAATGAAAACCAAAAAGCTCAAGATAAAGCTCATCAAAGTTGGGTTCGATCTTTTCATAGATCGTTTCAGAATCCCGATACATTTCGATGAGATTTACTTCTTTATTTGAACGTATCACACTGTTAATGCGAATTCCCGGGTAAATATAGGAATATGTGCGAATTTGGAGATTACGAATATAAAGATGATCACCCCAGAAATGAAAACCTATCGAGGTTTCGGTCTGACCTGAGATTTTTCTTATTTTTGGGAACCATAAATTAGATGAAACATCACTTAAAAGAAAACTTGATATTGCAAAAAATAAAATGACTATTAAAACTTTTTTCATTGTTTTCATGCTAAATAATTTTTTAAATTTCCTACAAAGCATTTCTTTATTGATGAGATTCTTCGTAGGTTTGAACAAGAAGAATTTCTCAGAAAGACATCAACTTTTTGAATTCATGGGTTTTTCCGGTCATACCACGATTTCAATCGTGGCGACTATCACCTTTATGACTATCGCCATTATTTTATTGATTATAAGTATCATCTTATATACTTCTCCAATATCTCCAGGTTCATTTTCAAACTATCGGAATTAAGCTGTAAAGTCTTTTTGGCATTCTCTCCGAGTTGTTTGGCAAAACTCTTATCTTGTGCGATCTTAAGGATGTCTTCTATTATTTTTTTCCGGTCGGATACGATTATTCCATCATGTTCTTTCAGTCTATCCACGGAATCCCGGCAGGAAGTGTGATATTTCCCAATAATTATAGGAGTGCTGTAAAATGCAGGTTCAAGTGGGTTGTGTCCACCGAATTTGAAAAAACTTCCACCCACAATTGCCACATCTGCCAGGGCATAGAATGTGTTAAGAATTCCCATTTCATCGACAATTAACAAATTACTGGGCTCTTTCAAATTTGAATATAATCTGTAATCAAAATTCTTAAAAAGTTGTCTTAATTCATTTATTCTTTGCAGATGGCGTGGGACAATGATAGCCTTGAAGTTGGAGATCTCTCTCTCAAGATGTGAAAAACAGTCGCTAAGCAGCTTTTCTTCTCCGGGACGACTACTGCCCCAAACCAGGATGAAATCGTCCTCAGAATAGCCTAATTCGCTGCGCAGTTTTTTCTTGTCGAATTCCGGCAGATCGATACAGAATTTCAGGTTGTGCGTATTCACCACATTTTTAAAAGAAAAACCATAAAATCGCTTTGTATCTTTATCGGACTGGGCATTAACAGCAACCACAGCTTTCCAAAGCGGCTTCCAGAATAACTTCATTCTTCTGTATCCGGGAAAGGATTTGTCGGACATTCTACCATTTATCAATATAATAGGAATTTTCCTTTTCCTGGCTAAGGCTAACATATTGGGCCATAATTCAGTTTCCACCAGGATGATCAATTCGGGGTTAAGTCGCTTGAATACTCGCTTCATAGTAATTCTTAAATCGATCGGTAAAATAAAAGTGGTTAATTTAGGACTCAATTTACTGGCTGTTTCCTGTCCGGTAGTGGTCATGGTGGAAAGCACAAAATCCTTTTTGGGATATTTATTCAGAAGTTCATTAATCAACGTTTTTACAGCATTAACTTCACCCACAGATGCAGCGTGTATCCAGATCGAGCTTTCAAATTCATGCTTAATAAAGCCAAGTCTTTCTTTTCTTTCCTTACCTTTGAATCTCAGTAGAAAGAACGGATAATAAAACCAGAATACAATTTGCGACAGAATTCGATAAATAAACATAAATCTTCCTTAAAATCTATTCCATTATTTGAAAATAAATATCATCATCAACTCTACTGACAAATACTTTTACAGGATCTGTCAATTTATAAATCTTTCCTTTTTTGCGACCGACCAACCGCATGTGCTCTTCCATGAAATTATAATAATCATCTTTCAGAGAAGATATTTCCACGATCCCGTTAACCGGATAGCGATCGAGCTCAACTATCATTAATGCTGGTCTGATAGCTATAATTATACCGTCAAATTCCTCTCCCAGGTGCTTTTTTATAAATCTTAATTTGTTCTTTATTTCTACTTCCCGTTCAGCTTCATCTGCTATCATTTCTCTTTCTGTAGCAGATTCTGCAAGTTGGAGAAGATTGTTCTTATCGAACCTTTCCTGCTGGGAATTGAGTTTGTTTTTGATCTGGTGATGAACTACAAGGTCACAGATCCGCCGGATCGGAGAAGTGAAATGAGTATAATTCTGCAGTGCCAAACCAAAGTGTCCCTTGTTTTGAATAGTATATTTTGCCCGTTTCATACTCCGCAGCACGACTTTATCGAAAACACGGTGATGGCTTTCGTCCGGCAGTGAATTTAATAATTCCTGCAGCGCTTTATGCCGCTCTTCACCCAGATCGAATTTCAAACCGTAATTTTTGACCAGCTTTTTTAGTTTTAATAATTTCTCTTCTCCTGGTTCTTCATGAATGCGGTAGATAGTTGGTTTTGCAGAAAGTCTTTTTGCTACGAATTGATTTGCAACCAGCATAAAATTCTCGATCAACTTATGAGATTCCGTTTGCCGGCTGCGCTGCAGATCGGCTATATGACCATCTTCATCAAAGATAAATTCGGTTTCAGGAATATTCAAACTAAGATAGCCTTTCTTGATGTTCTTTTTGGATAGGGTAGTGGAAAGCTTTCTCATATCATCCAGCAAAATAACCAGCTCTTTATCTATTTCTTTCTCACCTTCAAAATGCGCATCGATCTCTTCATAATTGAACCTGGCATCAGATTTAATAATACTTTCCAGGGCTTCCTGACTCTTGATGGAAAAGTCTGTATTATAAACTGTTTTCACGGTTACGGTCAGTTTTTCTTCGAAGGGACGCAGACTGCATACTTTATTGGAAATCTTCTCGGGAAGCATGGGAATAACCTTCTTGGGAAAATAGTAACTATTACCGCGTTTAACAGCTTCCGAGAACAAATTGCTGCCGGGTAAAACATAATGAGCAACATCGGCAATATGCACGTAAAGTGTAAATTCCTCATTATTTTTTTCAAGTGAAATTGCGTCGTCAAAGTCTTTGGCAGAAGCCGGATCGATGGTGATAGTGGTAAGCTGGCGCAGGTCTGTTCTTTTATTAATTTCTTCTTGTGGAATTTCAAGATGAATGTTGTTCAACTCCTGCAGAACAGCATCAGGAAAGGTTAACGGAAGTTCGTACTGTTTAATGATGCTGAGTATTTCCACTTCCGGATCTCCTGCTTTTCCCAGAATTTCGATCACATTCCCAACCGGTAATTTCTGCAGATCACGGTTTCCCCAGTTCAGGATTTTAAGAACTGCCTTCTCACCGGGTTTTGCATTGGAAAGTTCATTGATAAGCAGCTCTGTGTGGATCTTGGAATTATCGGGTTGTAGATAATATTTGCCATTGTATTCCTGCACTGTGCCTACGAAAGAGTCGTGTTTTCGCTCCACGATTTTGATGATAATTCCATATCTTTTATGATTGCGGGAATACTTTACTTCCACTTCCACAATATCGCCGTGATAAGCATTCAGAGTATCTTCGCTGGATATGAAGATGTCTTCTTCCTTGCCTAAAACAAAGGCAAATGATTTGTTCTTTGCCAAAGAAGTGGCATCGAATGTACCTTGAATATAGTTAGCAGTTGTAGTTCGAATTGCAGAATACTTCCTGTTCTTAAGATATATTTCTTCATTTCTTGCTAATTTGAAAAGAGTATCTATCAGGTCTTTGTGTTTATGCTTTCTTATACGTAAAAGTTTAGATAAATCCTTTATTTTATATCTATTATCTTTATTATCTTCAAGGAATTTTTTAAGATTATGTGCTAAATGTTTATCGTACATTAAACTTGATTGCCTATTTTTAATTCTAATAGCTTGAGAAGCTCATCTTTTTCCGAACGTGATTTGGAGAACCTGATAGACTGACCGCGAAAAGCATCCAGGCGGCGGGGTGCTTTAAATGTGCTAAGCATCACGCCTTTTTTATCTGTGTAAAAACAGCCAAAATCTGAATACTCTCTTTCAATACGGACGAAGAAATAGTAGATCACAATATTATCTTCGTAGAATTCATAACGAGTAGGAATGAAGTAAGTTATAAGACTGAAAAAGAAAATTCCCATTCCCAGGTAAAAGAACAAAGGCATTTCCCAGCTAACTACGGCAATTTGCCATAAAGCGGCTGAAAGAAGGATAATAAAAACGATCAGTACAAGGGAGGTGAGCGGATAATCTTTGAGTGGGTGAGAGGTCCAACTGAGTTTTGGTTCGTTATTCGACATTTTGAACAAGCTCCCGGCATTTTTCTATTTCTTCTTTAATGGTTATAACATTATCAAAAGCGTTGGTAGAAGTAAACTTGGAACCGATCGTATTGATCTCACGCAGCATTTCCTGTAAAATGAAATTAAGACTTTTACCAGCTTCACCATCTGCTTTAAGCTTATTTTTGAATTTCTCCAGATGATGCTCGAAACGCACGATCTCTTCATTCACATCTGCTTTCTCTACATAAAGAGCAGTTTCCTGCAGAAACCTTTTATGATCGTCACCTTCCAGTTTATTCTTGAGAAGAGTTTCCACGTTTGTTTTTAATTTATTATGTATTTCTTCCTTATATTCGGGGAAAGTTTTTTGTAACTTAGCGATCGATTTTTTCATGATCTTAAGGGAAGAAGTAAAGAATTTAAGCATGGATCTTCCTTCATTTTGCGCCATCTTCTGATGTTCAGCCAAAGCTTTTTCCAGTACACTGCGAACGAGCTCGATAAAAGCACCGCTTTCAAGATCATCTTTCTTGATAGCGATAACATCCCTTTCCGATAATACTTTGGCAAAGGGTAGATTGGCATCGGTTTTCAGTACTTCTTTTGCCTGGGAATACATATCCCAGTAAGTTTTCAAAGTCTCCGCATTCAGTTCCAGAACCGGTGGTTTCTTATTTACAAGGTTGGTGTAAACATCCACTTTGCCGCGTTTAATTTTTTTACTTATCGTTTTTGAGAATACGGGTTCAAGGAATGATATCTCATACGGAAGCTTGATCTTAAGGTCAAGAAACCGGCTGTTCACTGATTTGATCTCTACATTTATTTCATAATTATCATCAGAATATCCGGCTTTCCCGAATCCAGTCATACTTTTCATAAAAATCTCCTGAGCTTTTGCCACCAGTCTTCTCCGGCAACTGCCGGATACGCCAAGGCAGGCAAAGGCACTAAGACACAAAGAATAAAGGTTCTATTTTACTCTGTGTTCTCTATGTCCTCTTTGCCTTTGAGTTTAATTCTTTCATAATCTTTAATAAATTATGATACAAAACCATACGGAATTGAATTTGAATAAACGCGTTTAAATGTCAATATTCTTAAAAATCTTTGAATTTAATTATCCTGATTCAATTGATTATTTTTTGTTAAAATAACTTTCCGAAACTTACTTTCAAGAAATTCTATTGAGAAGTTTCGTAAAGGTGACTTACTTAATTTAATTGGTATGGGACAGAGGGGTTTATGCCTTATTATAAAATCTGAAACATAAAAGATAATCTATAGTACTAATCGTATAGCAAACCAAATGAGATAGATTGTCCAATATCAGCATCAAAGACAAATAATGGTTCGATGTACACTGTGAAATGATTTGAAATATTCCAGGCTAAACTGGTTGTAGCGGAGAAGATCACAGTGAAATCTTTATCACCCTGATATCTACCGAAATAGATATTTGCAACCGGTGCAGCAAAAATGTAAAATTTTTCAAGATCCATTATTTTACACATCCAGGAAAAACTGGCACCCATTGTAGAAGTATTCTCGTAAGTTGCTACACTAAAAGCAATTGCAGGATACATCTTTGTGTCAAAATTCTCTCGTAAATATAAAGCAATTCCTGTTGCAGAGAGCTCTTTCTTATTGATAGTTGCAAATCCATGGTAGAAATCTATTTTACCCAATACAGTAATACCATAGGAATTAACGCCATAAGTCAAGCCATTTACATTTACCGTCCCAATGTTATAACCGATACCGAATCCTTCTTTCACCAGGTAACCCTGAGCAGAAAGGCTTCCTGAAACCAAAATCAACATTACAATTAAACCGGTCATTAATATCTGTTTCATAATAATTCCTTTGAAATTTTAATGATTAAAACAAATATTTTAATAGAAAAATTATTGTCAAAGTTTTCGGAAATATACCGTAGATTAATATGAATAAATGCGTTTAACTGTCAATATTCTTAAAAATCTTTGAATTTAATTAGGTTCATGACAACTTAAGAGGATTATCTCTTAACATTTTCAATAAAAAAT
>CBDUTJ010000017.1:0-53751 GCA_965370415.1 uncultured bacterium
TTGACTACTAATTTCTAATTTATAAATTTTACTCATGGAAGTCAGCATAGAAATCGTTAGCAGCAACATGAAAGAATAGAGAAAAAAAATGAAAAAGTTATTAATTGTAATTGTAATTTTAGTTAATTGTATCTCACTTATCACCCAAACATTAGTTCCGGAAGGAGATGTTTCAGGAGATTGGTTAATAAATGGTTCACCATATCTAATAGATGGATTAACGATATGAAATCATTAGTATTAGCTGAAAAACCCAGTGTGGGTAAAGATCTGGGAAGAGTGCTGAACTGCCGACCTCGTGGTAGAGGGTATATGGAAGGTGATAAATATGTTGTAACCTGGGCTTTGGGGCATCTGGTCACTTTGGCCGAACCTGAAGTATATGATGCAAAGTTCAAGCATTGGAACCTGGACTATCTTCCCATGCTGCCCGAAAAAATGAAATTGAAAGTGATAAAACAAACTTCTCAGCAATTCCGCACCGTGAAATCTCTATTACAGAGAAAAGATATTTCTGAAGTTATCATTGCCACCGATGCCGGCAGGGAAGGAGAATTAGTAGCCCGTTGGATAGTAATGCTGGGTGGTTGGAAGAAAAAAGCAATGAAAAGATTATGGATTTCTTCTCAAACCGATTCTGCCATCAAAGACGGATTTGCCAATCTGAAACCTTCGCAGAATTACGATAATCTGTTCCATGCAGCGGTAGGAAGAGCCGAAGCTGACTGGCTGGTGGGATTGAACGTGACCCGTGCACTCACTTGTAAATTTGATGCCCGTTTGAATGCCGGCAGGGTGCAGACACCCACTTTGGCTCTAATTGTGAATAGAGAAGAGGTCATCAAGAAATTTGTTCCTGTTAAGTTCTGGAAATTGAATGCACTTTGTACAGGTTTCATAGCTTCCTGGCAGGATCAAAAGGGCAATGATCGAATCTTTGAAAAAGGAAAAGCAGATGGTTTGCTGGCAAGACTGAAGGGTAAAAATGCAATCGTTACTTCTGTAACTAAAAAAGCTAAATCAGAATTGGCTCCACTGGCTTATGACCTGACAGAATTGCAGCGTGACGCTAACCGACGATACGGTATGAGTGCCAAAGATACATTGCACCACACACAGATGCTTTATGAGCGATATAAACTGGTTACCTATCCTCGAACAGATTCACGATACATAACCAAAGATATGGTTCCCACTTTGGGGCAGCGTTTACAGCAAGTTGCCAAGGCTGGTTATAGCAGGCAGGCTCACCCACTTTTGCAGCAGGAATTGAAACCAACTTCGAGGTTTGTGAACGATGCCAAAGTCAGTGATCATCATGCTATCATTCCCACCGAGATTCCGGTGCATCTCAATTTGCTTTCCAATGACGAAAGGAAAATCTATGACCTGATCGTAAAACGGTTCATCACAGTGCTGTATCCACTTCATAAGTATGAACAGATTGTGATTTTACTGGAGATTGAAAAAGAAACTTTTCGGACAACGGGTAGGATTGTGAAAGAACTCGGTTGGAGAGCTGTTTCGGTAGTAATGAAAGATGATGATGATGAGGAAGATTCCTCGCGTTTCATTCCTGAATTGAGTAAGGGGCAGACTGTGAAAGTGAACGATCTGAAACTCGTAGCATCCCAAACAAAACCGCCTTCCCACTACACAGAAGCAACTTTGCTTACAGCTATGGAAAATCCCGGGAAATTCATTGAAGATGAAGAATTGCGGGATTCCATCAAATCAGGTGGACTTGGAACTCCTGCCACCAGAGCAGATATTATAGAGAAAATCATTAAAGGCTATTATGTGGAACGGTTCGGTAAGCAAATGGTTCCTACAGCCAAGGCTTTTGAATTGATCCGCCTGGTTCCGGAAACACTCAAACATCCTGAACTTACTGCCGAATGGGAAAAGAGATTGGGAAAAATAGCTGCTGGTGAAGAAAATAAAAACAGGTTTATATCAGATATAAGGCAAAATACAATGGACTTGGTAAACAAGATCAAAGCTTCCGAGTTTAAATTTACGATAACGAATTTAAGTAAGGAAAAATGTCCGATCTGTGGTAAACCGATGATGAAGTTTACAGACAAATTTGTATGCAGCGATCGTAAATGTGGTCATGAAACCGGAGCGGGAAAAGAAACCGGAATGCGTACCGGACGCAAATCTAAAAAAGATCGGCAAATGGACAGGCAATTGGTCTCCCGCTTTGGCAAACAGAAACAGCAGGAAGAAACTCTGGGCGATCTGTTTGATTTGTAAAGTTGTCATATAAGCCGCCCATAGAGCGGCTTCTATAACAATTTTATTGATAGCAGATATATTCCAAAAGCGAATCAAGTTGCATAAACATAAAAGCGATGCCCTCTTTTTTTAGCTATTGGCTGAATTTTTTTGTTTCTGAAGCAGGAAATACAAATGTAGAAAAATAGTAACATACAAAATATAATTAATTATTACTTTAACAAAATAGTTGACTGAATTTTGTGAAAATCATTAGAAGATTAGTAAAGGTATGGAGAATGAAAAAGTTAATAATTACAATGAGTAAAAAAAACAGGATTTATACAAACACGTCACGCAATAGTGAAAAAGGAAAGTGAAAAATGAGAGACAATATTCAAAGCTATATAATAAATACAGATTTTACCAAAAAAAATTAAGGGCAATTCTGTGTTCACTAAACAAACGGGTACTTTCCTCTTTTTTCTATTGTTGATTTTAATTAGCACTTCAGCTTTCACCAATGAAGATATAGTACATCTAAGATTAGGCACAGCATCAAAAGAAGGGAACTATTACCCATTAGGTAAAAGTATAATGTCTCTTATCGATTCAGCACAAACAGGTATTAAGATTGAAGTGATTGAAACAAAAGGTTCAGTCGATAATATCTTAAAATTATCTAAAGGGCAGATTGATTTTGCTATCGTTCAAAATGATATCGCTTTTTTTGCAGAAAATGGATTAGCCCCATTTAATACAAAAATTAGAAATCTCACTGGAATTGCATCTTTGTACTTAGAACCAATTTATTTGCTAACTAATGATTCTTCAATTACTAATTTATCGCAATTGATAAACAATGAGGTTAATGTCGGTCCAATCGGAAGTGGTTTGCATATTGATGCAAAAATAATTTTAAATTCGCAAAATTTGTGGTCTCTTATAAAAAAAAAATATAAATCACCTAGTAATGGATTTTATGATCTTGTTCAAGGTGACATAAGTGCTGCATTTACAAATGTTATAATTGACTCTCAGAAAAATAAAATTGATAGTGGAGAAATCAGTATTGTACCAATTTCTACTAATATTATATTAAGGTTAGAAAAAACGTATCCTTATTTCACAGCTTTTGATATCGATGAATTCGCGATAACACAGAAAACAATTGCAGTGAAATCTTTATTGATCTGCCGTAAAGATATTGATGAAAAGATTATCTACACTATCACTAAACTGATATACGAAAACCTTGAAAGTTTAGAATTTCCACAACAAAAGAAATCTATAATCCGTGATGATATTATAAAATCTATGTCCTTGAAAAAATTTCATAGTGGATCTAAAAAATACTTTCAAGATATTGATATCTTACAATCACAAACATTATTTAAATATTTATGGTTGGTTTTATTTATTGTTATCTCTATAATTGGTGTTGTTTTCTTTCTAAATTTCATCCTAATCCCAAAATCTTATAGAACTCACAAATATATCAGTGCTAATACAAAAATGTTAAGAATCATAACCAGCATTCATAATTTTGTTTCTCAAAATAAATATTTGTTTATTCTGTTTTGTATTATGACTGCATATTTCACCGTTATAATTCTTGTAAAAAGAATTGAACATAATTGGGCAATTCAACATAATCTAGTTAGTGGTTTTGACAATCAATCTTTCAAATTAAATTTATTGTGGATGTTTATCTTCGGCGGAAGCGGTTATTCTGATAATTTATTTCCTAGTAGTCCCGTTGCAAAATTTTTAGTAACGTTTATTCCACTTATAGGAATAGGAGGATTTTTAACTATGGTGGGATTTTTAACTTCAGATAATATTAAAAATAGACTATTAAGAGCGAGAGGAGTGAAATCAAAGATGTATAAAGATCATATAATTTTGTGTGGCTGGAATGAAAATGTACCCTATTTAGTTGAAAATTTGATGCATAAGAATATTCTATTTAAAAAACCGATTGTGATCTTAGCTGAAGTAGATGATGAGTATGTACTCAAAGCTAATAATATTGACTACGATCTTGTTACGTATGTGAGAGGTAATGCAACAAAGAAAAGCGATTTAGATCGAGCGAATATCCAAGAGGCAGATATTGCTATTATTGTAGCTGACTCCCATTCGTCTGATCCAGATGCTACAAATATCTTAAAAATATTAACGATCGAAAAATATGGGCATGAATTAGAAATACTAGGAAAAAGAAAAAATCGAGATAACATCTACACAATTGCTGAAATTCAACACACTGAAAATTTTCAAACAGCATACGACGCATATGTTGATGAGATTATATCGCTAGGAAATATTAAATCAAAAATCTTTGTTCAATCAGTGTTAAATCCAGGAGTATCAAAATTTATTAATGAAATATTAACATACAATGAATTTAATGATATTTATTCTATAAATTTAGATAGTAACAGTAACTTAGTTGAGTGTACTTTTGATGAGTTGTTAGTGATATTGCGTCAAAAACAAATCTTACTTCTATCCATTAGCATTGGGAATCATAAAAGTCGAAAAGAGCTGTTAGTCATTCAGGAAAAGTATGGATTGAATCGAACTGTTATTACTAATCCTATTTCTCAAAATGAATTGAATTACAAAACAAAAAAAGGTGATATATTAATTGTGTTAGCTCAGTATGAAAAAACTGTTCAAAATGCTATGAAAACTTTAAAGTAATATTAAGGAAAATAAAAGGATACATTATTAGATAAAATCAAACTGCAAAAACATCAATAGTTGAACTCTTTTTTTTTGCTATTGACTGATTTTAAGTTTCTGAAAAAACTTAAAACCAAGAAAATACTTGACAGCAAAAATGAGTCTTTATTTAAAAAAACTATAAGAAATTTATATTTTATTCTTCAGTAATTTAATTATGAATATAAATGTAAGCATAATAGATGAAGCAAGAAAGATGATTCAAATATAATTAAAGAGGAAATGATGAATAAATTTTTTATATTTTCTTTAATTTTTTTACTTTTTTCTTTATTAATTGTTCAAATAAAAAAAAGGAGAGACAAAATGAAATTCAAGTATTATGTTGTTGCTGTAATTGTCACTGTTCTTCTCATTACAGGTTGTGCGGGAGCGAACAAAATAGTTAAAACAGATTCTAATGATTGTATTCCCGAGTGGTTCTTAGTCCCATTATCTGCTGAGGATGCCCTTTATGGTACAGGTATGGCAGAAAAATCCAGTACTGCTTTAGCTCAAAAAGCTGCTGATGCACGTGCCATTCAATCAATTGGAGAACAAATGATTATGAAAGTTCAATCCTATGTGAAAGACCATCTTCAAGAAGCCGGTGTTGCAGAAGATTCTGAAATTAATGAATTAACAGCTTCTATGGCAAAAATAATCTCAGAATCAAAACTTATCGGAGCAAGAATAAAAGAAAGAAAGCCTTGCGGGAACACTTGGTATTCTTTATGTGAATATAAAATCAATTCAGCATCAACTTTTATAACTGATACACTTAAGAATGAAGCCAAAAAGAAAGAAGCTTTGTATAATAAAATCGAAGCAAAAATAAATTTCGATGAAATGGAAAAAGAAATAGAAAAAGAATTCGGGAAAAAATAACTCCAATAAATATTAAGAGCGTATTCATTTACGCCTTTTTTATTATCATGGCAAGATCTTTTTTCCTAATTCTTTTAATCTGTACATCATCAATATTAAGATGTGAAATCATTCCTGATTGGGTATTTAGGATTCCTTCAGAATCTAATATTATTTTTGCTGTTGGTATTTCGGATAAGTATTTGGAAGAAGCTATAGCATTGGAAAATGCTTTTAACATGGCATGTTATGAGATGGCTTGCCAGAAAAAAGCCAATGTGCATGCAAAATCATTGGATATAGTAGGTAGTGATTTTGTCTTTTTTGAAACTGTATTACCAGATAGTTCTGATGTGACCTTTTACCAAGAAAATGCAAAAAAGATTACTTCACATTCAGATTCAAGATATACTTATTTGCTAATTGCTACAGATAGCGTGAAAGTTACTACAAACTTGATTGAAATAGATGAAGATGATGTTCGTAAATTAAAAGAAAAGTGCTATGAGGAAAATGATAATGTTGCCGGATTCGGATCATCCAATTATATTTCTTCGCTTGGTTTTTTATATGCGGCTAACAGAGCCAAAGTAAATATTTGTGAGCAAATCAACAATCAGGTTATGTCCTTCACTTTAGATGAAGACATTACTACAGTGTCTATGAACAAAATTGAGAATAAACTTACTTTATATGGTTTACGTATTACAGGTTATTATGTAAATTATAAAGCAAATATTATTACAGCTTTTGCTGAATATAATAAATAATGGAGGTATTCTATGATACGTAACAACTTAACTATTATTTTTTTTATTATATCATCTTTTTGTTTTTCTCAAATTGCTCAAGAAGAATATTTAAATTTAAGAGAACAAGCTACTGAAGAGTATAAACAAACCCGGGCAGCAGCCTACAAAGAATATCATTTACAGCAAGATTCATTATTCATACAATATCAACAGCAAATCGAGAGATATTGGAATGAATTCAAAGAATCTACACAGGAAGAGTGGGTAAGTTATAATCCCAAATTTACATGTAGAAGCAAGGTAAATTTTGAGGAAGGTGTTATAGAAATAGACGCAATAGCAGAAGATCCTCAAAATGAAGAAGAAGCTGTAAATGCTGTTGTAGAACAACTTGTTGCCATTAATCTGGAGGAAGATGAAACGAATGATCCGATTCTAAAAGATCAAATTAAAAATCCATTGAACAAGGCTGAGACAATTACAGAAACAAATGTCAAAACGATTGCACAAAATCTAGTTAATAACTCAAAGAAAACATCAATTATAGGTAAAGACGGAAAAAAAAGAATTCAATATTCTATTACACTCAATATGGTACCAAATCATATAAAAATTCGAGCAGATAAATACAGTGCGTATATTGAAGAGAAATGCAATGAATTTAAAATTGATCCAACTTATGTGATGGCTATTATTCATACCGAATCTTATTTCAACCCTAAGGCATACAACAGACACGGAAATGCCTACGGAATGATGCAAATAGTTCCTAAATATGCAGGTTTAACCATGAATAATGTTCTATATAAGAATAACCGAAAACCAACTTCCAAAGAATTATTTGATCCTCAAAGAAACCTAGAAATAGGTATCGCTTACATGAGATGGCTGGCAGATAATAAATGGGAAAAAGTTAAAGAAAAAACAAATCAGTATTATTGCATTATATGCAGTTATAATGGGGGACCGGGAACGATTTACAAAGCCATGACTGGTAAAATGAAGGAAATCGGACAGGAAAAATGGGATCAAATGTTTGTGGATTTAAACACAATGGAAAACTCTGAACTGTATAAGCTTTTAAGCAAGAAAGTACCCTGGGAAGAAACCAGAAAATATCTGAAATTAGTAATGGAGAGAAAGGATAAAATCTATAATAAGTTGTAAAAATGTACTTAATAGATTATTAGCAGTACAAATATTTTCCTTTTTTCAGCGAGTACAATAACTCATGAGTAAATTTTGTTTTCAATTATGTGTTATATTAATAAAAAGGGGTTAGATTCATGAGTAAGCAATTTTTCATTCTTATTTTTATTATTTTAATAACTTCGATTTCTGCATTTAACAAAGAAGAACTCGAAAAGCTAATGAATAATCCTGAATGGATTGTGGGTAAAGGTACAAGTGGATCCGAAACTGATTCAGATAGGATGGCTATCAATGATCTTCTATCGCAGATTACAGTTCAGGTTCAATCATCATTCTCTGATATCGAAATCGAAGAAAACAAAAATATTAAAGAGTTTTGCTCTTCTGCAATAAGTACTTATTCTTCTGCCAGGCTTGATGCTGCAGAAAGAAGCATTTTTGAAAAAGACGAATTATATATTGTTTATCGCTACATCAAGAAAGCAGATAAAGAGAGAATTTTTAAGGGAAGAGAAAAACTAATTAAGGATTATGCTAGAAGAGGTTATGCTGCCGAAAAAGAGCTCAGAATCGGTGATGCATTAATGAATTACTATTGGGCACTGATTCTCTTGAGAACTCATCCAAATTGGGATGAAATCAGTGAATTATTATATGATATTGATGAAACTCTAATCACCTATTTACCTGATAGGATAAGAAGAATATTTAGTCTGCTTGATCTGGAGGTGTCTAATGAAAGATACGATGAAAAATATGAACTTACTTTTTTAAATCTTAATGTCAATTTCAATGGAGAAGCTGTTCGAAACTTGGATATAAAGTATTATTTAGGTAATGATTGGTCGCTGCCTGTTGGAGTTTCTCATGGGAAAGCGCTTTTAGAATTTATCGGCAAGCCGAATGAAATACCTAGGACAATAAAAATAAATGTTATGTATAATGATATATACAAAGCATCCCATAACAGTGATTTGCGCAAAGTTATCGAGGGTGTTACTTGCCCTGTATTCAGAGAGTGTAGGGTTCGTGTAAAAGATAGCAGAGAGCTGAGCAGCATCCTGTCTAAACCTGAAGTAAATTTACATTGTAAAAAAGATTCATTAGATTTTGTTCCTTACAAAAAATTGATTAATAAGATATGTAATGCCATTTCCAGTAAGGATATAAACAAAATTTTTGACTTGTTTACCGAAAATGGAAAAAGTTATTATCAAAGGCTTATTGATTATGGGAATGCACGATTAGTTGTACAAAATCCGCATCTTACAATAGATAAAATTGAAGAAAAAGTATATGTAAGGGGATTACCTATACAATTCAGTTTCCCCAATAGTGGGCGAAAATTCACAGAAGAATTAATTTTCGTATTCAATGAAGATGATAAGGTTGAAAGGATAAATTTTGCACTTTCGGATAAAGCCATAGAAGATTTGTTAGGTGATTTAATAAAAATATCTGAAGTTGAAAAATATCAGATAATTAATTTTATCGAAGAATACAAAACAGCTTACTGTACAGAGAATATAGATTATATTGAAAAAGTGTTTGATGATAATGCTTTGATTATAGTAGGACGGATGCTGGAGTACTATGATCAAAATATAGAAGGGATGTATGAAAAACTCGGAAGAAATTGGAGACCTGTTCAATATTCTAAAAGAGACTATATCAGGAATTTAAGCTCTCTTTTTAGTAGTAATGAATATGTGAATCTTCATTTTGAAGATACTCATATTACCAGAACTAACAGCAATACTTCTAAGATATTTGGTGTCCAGATTCACCAGTTCTACTACAGCCAGCATTATGCAGACGAAGGTTATCTGTTTCTAATGTTTGATTTGACTGTAAAAGACAGTTCCCGGATTTACGTAAGAACTTGGCAGCCAGAGAAAAATCCCGATGGTTCAATTTATGGATTAGATAACTTTTTTCTCCCAAATAAGTAACAGAGAACTCAATTTTCTTATATACGAAATAAATATAGATGAAGGAGATAATAAATTATGAATTCATATAAGTTAACCGCTTTTCTAATTTTCTCACTACTCTTCTGTTCACTTAATGCTGCTGAAATGGTAATTACAAAACCTATAATTGAAGTTAGTGGAGATCTAACCCTGCACGAATCTCCTAAGAGAGACTTTAGTGGGGAATTCTGCGCTTTAGTAAAGATTAATACTGATCTTGTCCTTTTTGATAAAATAGAATCCAACAGAACCCCTGTTGATGTTGAGAATAAAACCAGCGAAGTATGGGTTTATTTGTCTCCAGGAGAAAAACAACTCTATTTTGCAAAAAAAGGTTTTGCAAGACTTAACTATAAAATTCCTCTTAAACTTGAGAGTAATAAGGTCTATACAATGACAATAATGGGCAAGGGTGATGGATTAACTGAAATTGATAATGTAGTTTCTCTTACTTTTAATCTTAACGTAGAAGGAATTTATCTAAGCAGAGATAACAAGGCTCCGATACTTACTACTTCTAATGTTGCACTTTTTCGTTTACCAAAAGGCAAATACAACTTTCAAATTGAAAAGCAAGGTTATCAAACACAAACAAAAGAAATTGATCTTCAACATGATGAAGATGTTGATATAATATTGGAGGCCGGAGCGAGCCAGGTTTCTTTTTCTGCTCCGGGAATTATTACAATTGAATCAGAACCCATAGGTGCTGAAGTAGAATTGAATGGTCAGAAAGTTGGTACAACTCCATATCAGGGAAGTCATTATGCGGGGGAATATACACTAACTATTAGGAAAGATCTCTACTACTCTACTAGTAAAACTTTTGCTCTAAAAAAAGGAGAAACTTTGGACATCCCTTCTGAAAAGTTAAAACCCCGTTTCGGTTATTGGAAAGTTACTTGCAAACCTTCAAATGCAAGTATATATTTGGATGATAAATTTATCGATAATGCACCATTAGCTAAAAAGAAAATTCGTAGTGGAGAACATACACTTCGGTTAACAAAGGACAATTATAAAGCTCATGAAGAAACTTTTATAGTGAAAGATGGAGATGAACCAGAATTTAACATAACTCTTAAACCGAACTATGCCTCCTTGGAAGTTAATACTGCACCTGAACAGGGAGCAACTGTATTTATTGATAATGAAAAGGTTGGAACTACACCATATACATTTGATATGATGCCTGCAGGAAAATATAACTTGAGAGTGGAGAAGGAACTCTGGAGTGGAATTTCTGAAATCATTACAATTGAACCGGAAATTCCTGTGAAAAAGACTCTTGTTCTGACTAAAAATTTTGGAAACCTGATCGTAACCGCTCCTGAATGTAAAATTCTGTTAGATAATGAATTTGTTGGTACAACTAGTATTGAAAGAAATTTAAAACCTGGTAGCTATACAGTAACTGCTACTAGAGAGAAATACAAAAATGATGAAAAAAAAATATTGGTAAGTGTGGGTGAAACCACAAGTGTAAATCTTTATCCTATTCCAAAACTAGGTAGTATTTCCATTTTTGCAGTAGATAAACGCAATCCTTTAAAAAAGATAAAAGGTGCAGATATTTTTGTAAATAATGAAAAATCAAAAAAACGAACACCATCAGTTTTAGAGCTTCTTTACGGTGACTATAATTTACTCGTAACCAAACCAGGTTATCTTGATGTAACAAAAAGTATCAACTTAAAAGAGGAAGAGAAGAAAAGTGTTATTTTTGAGATGGATACTTACTCAGGTTCTAAGTTAGCCAAAAGAAATAGTTGGAGAGTACAGGGATGGCTTGGACTATCATCAAGTTTAATATTAGCAGGTGCTGGAGTTTACTTTAATCTAACCGGAGATGAGTTTTATAAGGAATATCAGAATTCAACAACTACTGCAGATGCAATTAGTGCCCGAGAGAATACAGATAAATTTTATCAATATAGAGATTATTCTTATTATGTATCTATTGTACCAGCAATCTGGAGTATATATAGTTGGTTCAAACAAGCTCATTATAATAAGTAAAATTGTAAGTAGGATTTTGAATAATGAAAAATATACCATGTTTGATAGTAATATTTCTGTTAGTTTCATCCTGTTCTGAAAAACCAACTTACGATAATCCCCTTGATCCAGATAATAATCCACAGAATTGGGCACCAAATAATCTGCAATTCATTCAGATAACAATTTCATCAGTTAAACTATTTTGGTTGGATAACTGCACTAGTGAGCAAGGATATATTATTGATAAGAAGATTTCTAATGAAGAGTGGCAAATTGCCTTTAAAACTCTTCCAAGTAATACAATTGAGTTTATTGATGATTCTTTTATTCCAAGTGAGACTCATTATTATAGAGTTTATGCTTTTGCTGGAGATATGAATTCGTCTTATGAGGAAATTGAAATTAATCCTTCTTTATTAGCACCTCAAAATCTTCAACTTTCTTATTTGGATTTTTATTCAATAAAACTTACCTGGGAAGATTGTTGTAATGGTGAAGAGGGCTATAAGATTGATAAAAGAGTTGGAAATCAAGCATGGATTTCATATACCACTCTTGGACCTAATGACACAGAATATATTGATAATTCAGCAAGTTGCCTTGATTCTACTAGTTACCGAGTATTTTCATATGTTTCAAATTATAACTCTCAATATACTATAGAAACTATCAGCTCTTTTGTACAAATAGTAGGCGGATGTTTTTTAAATGGAAGGAAAGCTGAAAGTGTGATCGTATCGGGGAATTATGCTTATATAACAACTATGATCAATGACAGTGGTTTAAGTATTGTGGATATCAGCGACCCGTCAAATCCAATTCTTGTCGGTTCATGTAATACTCCAGACAATGCATATGACATTAGTTTATCAAATAATTATGCTTATATTGCATCTTGGGCAAGTGGATTACAAGTTATAAATATAAGCGATCAAGAAACTCCTTCCATAGTTGGATCCTGTGATACTCCTCAATGGGCTTGTGATATTAATATTTCAGGTAATTATGCTTATGTTGCTGATGTTACATCATTGCAAGTAATTAACATTAGCAATCCTTCAAATCCGAATATAGTTAGTTTTTGTGATACTCCATCTGCTATCGGAATACATATATCAGGGATCTATGCTTATATTGCTGGAGGAAGTTATGGATTACAAATTATAAATATTAGTGATCCTATGAATCCATATATTGTTGGATCCTGTGATACTCCTGATTATGCTAGAGAAATTAATGTTTCAGGTAATTATGCTTATATAGCAGATGAAGATAGTGGAATGCAGATTGTTAATGTTAGCAATCCTTCAAATCCGTTTATAGTCGGCTCATACGCCACTTCAAGCTATACTCTTGATATAAAAAGCAATGATAACTATGCATATTTGACCTTTAGTAATAAACTCCATATTATCAATATCAGTAATCCTGCAGACCCATATATTCTAAGTTCTTGTGATACTAATTGGAATGCCAAGGGTGTATTTATTAATAGTGCATTTGCCTATATCGCCGATAATAGTAGTGGTTTAACTATTGTACAAATTGAACCATAATTTAAACATGAAAAAATTTAAGACAAAAAATAATGGGTGATAATGAAAATCATTTATAAGATATCGTTACTTACTATAATTATTCTTCTAACATCTTCCTGTTCAGAAAAACCAACTTACGATAATCCCTTTGACCCTAATTCCAGTTTCGAGACAATTCCTATGCAGGGTGAACTTGTCATTATTCAATTATCTGATAGCCAAGCCAAACTACAATGGCAGCTGAATCCAACTATTATTGGTAATTACATCATTAAACGTAAGATAAATGAAGGAAATTTCGAAATTCTATGTACAGTAAATAAAGATACAAATACATATGTTGATACAGAATTGTTAACTTCAAACACATATAGTTATCAATTAATTGGATCGAATGGAGATATACAAACAGATCCATTATCAGCTTCTATCAGCACTATATTTACTGACATCTCAAATTTTACGTTAGTGCAAGAAAACATCTATACTGCAAAACTAAACTGGCAGCATAATTGTTCATACGAAGAGGGTTATATCATTGAACGATGTGAAACATCTTTCCGAGACAATATTCTTTCCAAAGGAGTGAATCCTGATCAATTCCGAAGTGATCAGAGGCAGAATGTGTCCCCTGCTAGAAAAGATAGAACCGTAAAATCAAATAAAACCGGAATTACTAAGGATACTTTCACGTCTCACGATTTTATACAAATTGCCGATTTACAAGCGAATGTATTTGAATTTATTGATGATTCAATATTACCCAATCATACATATGAATATAAGATATATTCTTATACTGCTTATAATGAGACGTCAGAACAGCTTTTGCAAATTTCAATGAATTTTCCATACCCAGAAAACCTTACAATTGAGCAAAACGATGTACATACGTTTACTTTAACTTGGTCTGATATTAGCTTAGGAGAGCAAAATTACATTCTTGAGCGGAAAATTGATGACGATGAATTTATAATAATTGTCGATAATATTGAACCTGGAACTGAGATTTTTTTGGATGATATAAATTTACGAAATACTTTTGAGAATGTTTATTATAGACTTTATGCAAATTACGAAACCGAAGCATCACAAATTAGCCAAGTTTCTTCAGAAATCGTGTTCTTTCCAATAAGTAATTTAATCTATATTCAACTTGATATCAATACCATTGAATTAAACTGGATTGACACCAATCTTAATGAAGATGGTTTTATCATAGAGAAGAAGGTAGATTCAGAAAATTGGGAGTTTTTAGCATCTGTAACCAATATCTCATACACGGATGATGGAGCAGAGATTAATCACAATTTACAATACAGAGTACAAACTTATTGTGGGATAAATTATACTGATTTCATTGAAACAGAAACTATCGATAATACATTTCCAGTTCCCTCTAATCTTGAATATGAACAACTAACGATCGCATCTGTAAAACTTACTTGGGATGATAACAGTGTAGGAGAGGAAGGATTCAAGATAGACAAGAAGGTTGGAATTAGTACATGGCAGATTGAATATGCGATAGTTGGAGAGAACATTGAAGAGTGGATAGATACGAGTGCCGAGATCAATGAAGATGTTCAATATCGTATCTATGCTTTTAGTGGTAATAATCAATCTGATTCAATTGAAACTGGAGTTATTAACAATTCAATACCAGCACCGACTGATCTACTGATCACGCAGAATGATGTACATACTTTTTCATTAGTCTGGAACGATAATAGTGAAGGTGAGGAAGGATTCACTATTGAGCGTAAGATTGATGAAGGAAATTATATTCTAGTTGGCACCAATACAGAGAATGACACAACATTTGTAGATGATATAAACCTAACTCGTGATAATTATGAAACGATCTACTATAAGATCAAAACCTTTTATCAGACATTTTATTCAGATTCATTGGAAAGCAGTTATTCCATTAACTTTCCACCTCCCACAAACCTTACTTATGGAAACTTAACGATCAATTCGATTGAGTTAACCTGGCAGGATAACAGCACCGGAGAGGAAGGATTCAAGATAGACAAGAAGGTTGGAATTGGTACATGGCAGATTGAATATGCGATAGTTGGAGAGAACATTGAGGAATGGACAGATGTAAATGCAGAGATCAATGAAGATGTTCAATATCGTATCTATGCTTTTAGTGGTAATAATCAATCTGATTCAATTGAAACTGGAGTTATTAACAATTCAATACCAGCACCGACTGATCTACTGATCACGCAGGATGATGTGCATACTTTTTCATTAGTCTGGAATGATAATAGTGAAGGTGAGGAAGGATTCACTATTGAGCGTAAGATTGATGATGGAAGTTATATTTTAGTTGGCACCAATACAGAGAATGACACAACATTTGTAGATGATATAAATCAAACTCGTGATAATTATGAAACGATCTACTATAAAATCAAAACCTTTTATCAGACCTTTTATTCAGATTCATTGGAGAGCAGTTATTCCATTAATTTTCCACCCCCCACAAACCTTACTTATGAAAACTTAACAATCAATTCAATTGAGTTAAACTGGGACGACAATAGTACTGGAGAAGAAGGATTCAAGATAGATAAGAAGGTTGGAATTAATACATGGCAGGCAGAATATGCGATAGTTGGAGAGAACATTGAGGAATGGACAGATTTGAGTGCAGAGATCAATGAAGATATTCAATATCGTATCTATGCTTTTAGTGGTAATAATCAATCTGATTCAGTAGAGACTGAAGTAATTAGAATTATATTTACAAGTCCTTTTAACCTGCAGTATGAGCATTTAACTTTGGTATCTGTACAATTAGCTTGGAGTGACAGTAGCAATATTGAAGAAGGATTTAAGATAGATAAGAAAGTAGGAATTAATCCTTGGCAGATTGAATATGCAATAGTTGGAGAAAACATAGAAGAATGGATTGATACAAATGCAGAAATAAATGAAAATCTACAGTATCGAGTTTATACCTTTAGCGGTAATAATCAAACTGATTCTATAGAAACAGGAGTTATTGATAATACAATACCAGCACCAACTAATCTATCAATTGATAGGTTATCTTATACTGATGTCAAACTGACCTGGCAAGATAATAGCATTGGAGAGACGGGATTTAAAATTGATAGAAAAGTAGGAGAAGGTCAATGGCAGATAGAGTTCGTCGAAGTTAATGAGAACATTGATGAGTGGATTGATGAAAATGTTGAAGTTTGGAATCTAAATTATTATTATAGAATTTATGCTTATTTTTCATACTATAATTCAAACATACTAGAAAGTAATATTTTTATTTCATATTCTTTTGATAATTATTTAGCTGTACCATATGATTATTCAACAATCCAAACAGCTATTGATGCTTCAAACGATATGGACATAGTTTTAATTTTTCCGAACACGTATTTTGAAAATATTAATTTTCAAGGTAAAAGCATTACGGTTACAAGTTTATTTTTATTATTTCAGGAAACATCTTTTATAGATCAAACTGTTATTGATGGTAATCAGAACGGGCATGTAGTTACGTTCAATAATGGAGAAACATTAAATAGTACATTATTAGGCATAACTATTACAAATGGATTTGCATCAGGTAGTGGGTCTGATGATGATGGTGGCGGTGTTTATTGCGAAGGTTCTTCTCCAAATCTTACTAACCTTATTATAAGTAATAATTATGCTGATGACAGAGGTGGTGGTATTGGTTGTGATTTATCTAATCCTATTATAACAAATCTAACATTAATTAATAACAATGCTGGGAATTTTGGAGGAGGTTTGTATTGCGATAATTCCAACCCAATTTTAACAAATAATATTTTTACTGGAAATTCTGCATCGTGGGGTGGTGGAATATATTGTATGATGTATAGTGATGCAATTTTAAATAACGTAGATATAACTGGAAATTCAGGTGGCGGAATCTGGTTAGATCTTTTTTCAGACGCAATTTTAAATAATGTGAAAATTATCGATAATATTGGTTCAGGAATATATATACATACATTAAGTTTTCCAAGTTTAACAAATATTATTATCAGTGGTAATGTAGCCACAAAGGGGGCTGGTATTTTTTGTGGTTCAATCGCATCTTCTGGTTCAGGACCACAATTTACAAATGTTACACTAGTAAATAATTCTGCTACTTCTGTTGGTGGTGGTGTTTATTGTGAATATAATGGAAATGCATATTTTGAGAATTGTATTTTTTGGAATAACTTACCCCAAGAAGTATTTTTCCGTTCTGATGGTGATCCAAATTTTATTTCATTTTCATACTCTGACATTCAAGGAGGTCAAGCGGGAATAATTACAAATAATAATGGAACAGTTGAATGGTTGGATGGTAATATAGATTTAGATCCTTTATTTGTTAATCCAAACTATAGTAATTTTCATCTTCAACCCGGTTCACCTTGTATAAATACAGGTAACCCAGACCTCCAATACAACGACCCGGATGGAACAAGAAACGATATGGGTGCCTATGGTGGTCCCGGAGGAGATTGGTAGCGTCTACTTTTCTAATTTTAATAGCTATATTGACATTTAAGAATTCAAGAAATTAAGAAAACTAAAGGTGGGAAAGATGAAAGTTAAACATTGTATTTTGTTTTGTGGTTTTATAATTCTTATGATATTATCTTGTTCAAAAGTAACTTACGATAATCCTTTCGATACAGATGTATCTTTATCACCAATGCAAGGAGAATTACAAATTACACAAATATCAGACAGCCAGGTAAAGCTTGAATGGCAATTGAACATAGACATTAAAGATTGTTACAGAATAGAGAGGAAAATCAATTCAGAGAGTTATTCATTCTTAACCAGTGTTAATGCAAATACAAACACTTTTATTGATACAGCATTATCAATATACAACTTATACTCTTACAGGATTTTTGGTTTAAATGATCAGAACATAACTGAATCTATTTCAGATACTATTCAAATTTCATTTGATGAAATAACTAATTTTGAAGTTCAGCAGCAAGATATTTTTACTGCGAATTTATCTTGGATCCATGATTGTAACTATGAAGAAGGATATATTATTGAAAGAATGGATATAAGAAGTAAAGAAAGGGAACCGGAAGAAAGCAGAAAAGTAAATAGTGTTTCAAAGGATTACAGAGATTTTATTGAAATTGCAAATCTTCCTGCGAATACAACTTCATATTTGGATGATACATTGATTCCAGACAACAATTATGAATATAGACTAAAAGTATATTCAAATTTTAATGAGTCCAATTACATAACACACAGTTTTAATAATCTTTTTCAAGAACCAACAAACTTAACAATTATACAACATTCTGCAACTTCTTTGTTTATTACCTGGGTTGATAACTGTGAAGGTGAAACAGGATTTAAAATTGATAAAAAAATAGGGAATAATGATTGGCAAATTGAGTATGTTATATTAGAAGAAAATATAAATCAATTTTTAGATCCAGATATTCAGTTATACAATACTAATTATTATAGAGTTTATGCATATTCTAATAGCATTATCTCAAGTTATGTTGAAAATTCTATTTATCCTTCTTTCCCTTCTCCAGATAATCTTCAATTAGAAATGACTTCATTAAATTCAATTTCTTTAGATTGGGATGATGTCAATAATTTTGAAGAAGGCTATAAAATTGATAAAAAAATTAACAATAATGGATGGATAATCGAATTTTCTATTCTACCATCAAACTCAGAGCAATATATTGATGATTCAATTGCCCCTGATAATATTTATTCCTATCGTATATATGCATTCTCAGATACGATAATATCTTCAGTAATAGTAGATTCAATTCAAACTTCAATTTCTCCCCCCAGCAATTTTCATGAAGATCAAATTTCTTTAAATGAAGTTAGGCTAACATGGAATGATAATTGTTCTTTTGAAGAAGGCTATAAAATTGATAAAAGAATTAATAATGGTACATGGCAAAATTCCTATGCAATCCTTAGCGAGGATGTTACCGAATTCAATGATAACAGTACATTTCATATAGATGATTTCTATACATATCGATTATTTGCATATGCAGGTAATTTTGAGTCGGATTTTATTGAGTGTATTTATCATCCCCAGCCACAATTAGTTGGTTCGGTTGAAACATTTAATGCATATGATGTCTGTGTAGTTGATAATTATGCATATATAACTGATCTCAGTAGGTTTACAATTGTTAATGTAAATGACACAACTAATCCTCAGATAGTAAGTCAGATAATTACACCACAAGGAATTGGTAGAATCTTTATAGAAGATGATTATGCATATGTTAGTTTAGGTTCTGATCGTATTAATGCTATTGATATAAGTGACCCATACAATCCAAGTATTATAAACGTATTTCCTATAAATGCTGGTGTAATAACAAGAGATATATTTGTGGATAATAATATCGCTTATATAGCAGGTGAATATATGGATTTTGGACTTTTTATTAGGGATATATCAGATATTAACAATCCAATATATATTGTTGATTTTGAAGTATCTGGTACAGCAAATGGAGTTTATGTAGTTGGTAGCAATGTGTATTTAGCCAGTGGAGATTTACAAATTATTGATGTTAGTGTTCCTTACAGTCCCCAAGTGATTGGTACATGCCCAGTATCAGGTTCTGCTGAAAAAGTATTTGTTGAAGGAAATTTTGCATACGTAACTTCAAGTAATGGAATCAGTAAAATTAACATAAGTAATTCTTCTTCTCCTTATATCATATCTTCTAATACATCAATTGATGCAAATGATGTTTATTTGAATAGTAGTTTTGTTTTCACCTCTGATTATTATGATGGGTTACTAGTATTAAATAAAAGTGATTTGTCATTAATTTCTTATTGTTCTAATTCATCCTCGAATGGAGTATATGCAAATAATAATTATGTATTTATTGCTGCAGGTACAGAGGGATTGAAAATCTTTCAATTAGAGCCATAAGAGATAAAGGAATAAATTATTAGGAAGAAAATATGAGAGTTACAAAATGTATTATGTTTTGTGGGTTTATAATTATTCTTATAATATTATCTTGTTCAAAACCAAAATGGGATAATCCTTTCGATACAGATGTGAGTATCTCAATCTCTAATATCCAATTTGAGAGAATATCAATAAGTAAGGTAAAACTGACTTGGGAAAATAATTTTAGTGCTTCAGTAGGACAACTTCACATTGATAAAAGAATTGGTTATGAAGATTTTCAACAGGATTATGCAATAATAGATATTAATACCAATACTTGGATAGATAGCACTGTAGAAATTAACCAAATAATTATTTATAGGTTCAGAGGAACTTTTGATCAGAACGAATGTGAAGTCGAAGCAGATCCTTTTTATAATAATATAATAGTTCCCGAAAATTTTACATTTGAGATTCTTTATCCAAATAGAATTCCATTAATCTGGAATTATAATTTATCAGGGATTGATGGATTTACAATATATCGACTAATTGGAACTGGAAATTGGGAGAATATTGCTACAATAGACTATAGTCAATCTTGGATATTTAATGACTATTCCTTTAGCTATGGACAAGATTTTCATTATAAAATTTGTGCTTTTTATGATGAATTATATTCTGGTTATTCGGATGGACTAATTCTTAACATTTCTGAAATCTTCTGGGATGATGGTGAAAATATCATTGGAATTGGACAAGCTGATGAGACGGCTGTAGATTTTGATGTAGCAATTAGATATAATACTTCAGATTTGACTCAATATGATGGAATGTATCTTGTTCAAGTAAATTTTTTTCCATGTGAATACAATTGCGAATATTCGATACGTGTATGGATAGGCGGTAGTGTTTCTGGAAGTGAAGGAAATTCTGGGAATCGGGTTGTAGATCAATTGGTATTAAATCCAAATATTAATCAGTGGAATCAAGTGAAACTTGATAATCTGGTTTATATTGATTCATCAGAAGAGCTTTGGCTTGGTTACAGATGTAATACTCAGTCCGGATATCCTGCAGGTGCTGATGAAGGTCCGTCTATTGCCTGGAAAGGTGATTTAATTTACTGGTATGATGTATGGAAAAGCTTATCAGAAGAAAATCCAGATCTGGATCACAACTGGAATATTCACGGAATTATTAATACAACCGAAGTAAGAAATGACAAATCAATTACTTTTGTAAATGAAAAGATTTTACTCAAATAATCTTACTTCATATAGGCAAGTAAATATTTGTTCAAAAAAGAGAAATATGGAAAATTTTAATATTATGATTTTAAACCTTGGAAAGTATTCCTTGTAATTTGTATGGCAATAGTTGAAATTTATCAAGAGTAATTTATAATAATTTAGTCTGGGTAAAGGTTTTAGGGAAATAAAATCATGAAATTATTAATAAAAAGAATTAAAAAAATAAATGAGAATGAAATATTCGATTTCAAAAGTGAAAAGAAACCTTTGTGCATGATGATTTATCATTTAAATTATTCGTATCCCAATCAATGTTCTTGTGATGGTTATCTGTTATCAATAGATATCAACAAATTTTTAAGTATTTGCGAATCAGGAGAATTCAGTACTATGGAACAAATTTTGAAAGAATATACTATTGCTAAAATTAAAATTAAATATAGTGCTAATCCAAATGATTTCAAAATTGTTACTAGTGAAGTGGATTGACCTAAGGAAATATACCAAACAGTAAATATTTATGCTCCGAAACAAGCTAATAAAAAATCTGTAAGTAAAACGAACCATGATCTTGATAAGACAATTGGTGATAGATTTACCGATGGGGAAAAAGTTGGCTATGTTAAAGGAAACAAGATTTATTCCGGTGGTCTAAAGCCAAAATGCCCTTACGAAGGAAGAGTGCTTGCTGAAAAAGAAACTCAAGTTCTTGGCTTTATATGGCCATATCAATCAGAAATATTTAAAATACATAAAAATTGGAAAGTTACTATACCAAAAAATTCATCATTTGGCTGGATTGATGATAAAGGTGAGATTCATAAAGGAATTCCTTTCGGAGGAATTGACCCTAACGCAACATTATCTGGTGGTTATACAGGTTTAAAAATTTGGCACTCAGGATGTTACAATGGTAATGATAAAATTGGTAGTTTAGTGAAATGGTAAATCTAATTGAAAATCTTTATTATTTTAGTAGATTATTGTACTTAAAAATATCTAAGGAATTATTCAGCGAAAAGTAAGTTTTTTCAAAATAATATTAAACTGAACAATAAAAAGAATCCCACCCTGAATATTGAGACTTGAAAAAACTCAGCAGCACGATTTACAGCGTCCGCTGGAGCGCATTATTAACCCAGCGTCCATACATCCCACAATTTTACCCCAATCTGTTTAGCCCTTGCCAATGCTTGCTGCTTACAACCTTTTGGCACAATTACAATGAATCTTTTTCGAAACTCCTGTCCTTTGGCAGAAAAAAGCTTCCATTGATCTTCCGTGTGGGGATCATCGATAGAATCCTCGGTTTCCACTTCAAATATATACTGCTCTGGTGTTACATACACCTTTTCGAAGTTCGATGTAATGTCGGGTATATGTCCTTTCTTTGTACCCTTCCAATATATCATTTCTGGTCTATTATATCCCGCGATATCGGCTTTTACATTTGTATGAAAAAAATAACTCGATAATCTATCCGCAAAATGCCTGACCATGTAGTCGTGTTTAGATTGATCTCTTCTTTTTGCCATTTGTTGTTCCTACCGTTAATATGAGCTAATGCAAAGATAAGCTGCTTCTTCCCGGAGCAAGGTGCAGGGAAGAAGTTAGTCCTCATAGACTTGTTAGGAAAATATTCACACTAAATTTAACTATCATCTATAAAAAATAGCGAAAAACGTGAAAAGTATGAAACTATTTTGTCTATTAATTGTAATTTAAAACTCTCATTTGTAAATTGAAAAGCGTCATTAACTGTAAGTATAAAACCATATCTACTCTTTAAAGGTAGAAATAGATCCATGTTAAAATCAACACTTCCATCAAGAAAAGCCTTTTTAAAAGCTTTGCTTTCAATGTCGAAAGTGAAAGTAGTCTCAAACATATCCTTAAATGGCTCAATAGCTTTTACATACAGATAATCACGCAGATAAGCTATAGCACTCCTATGAGTTGTTCCTGCTTTCATAGAATATCTTTCACTTGTACTTAAAAACTGCCATTCCTCATTAATTTCACTTATAATTAAGTCTAAAACTTTCTGATTATCACCGTGAGGTCGGTATCTTCTTCCCGTTGAATATTTATCACTGAATTCGCTCAACATTTTCAAAGAAAACTCATCAAAGAACCAATCAATTTTATCAGCTACTGATATCTGAGAATTTATTATTTTAATATTCACTGCCTTCGATGGTTCTATAGCGAGGATCAAGTCACGTAATCCAACGTTGTATGAAACTGTAAAGTCAGCATAACGGAACTCTTGGATAAATGAAGGAACATCACTGTCAGTTAGTAAAACAGGCAAAATTGTTAAATCTCTCTCATCAAGAAGATGCATGGATGTCTTTAGCTCTTTTTGAACCCAGTCTTTTCTTACTGTAGCATCAGAAAGAATAATAACAAAATATTCTGCTTTCTGTAAGCCTTCTTTTATTAATCCTGTAATTGAGTCATTAACTTTAATTTCCCATTCATCATAACAAGCAATAATACCTACTTTATCCAAGTCAGTAACTAACCTTTTTACAAAGTTTTTGTCTGAACTTCCATGGCAAATGAAAATCGATGGTTTCTTAATGCAATCTTCTTTTTTGCCCAACATTATCTCCTAACATAGTAATCAACTGCGAAACTCGTAATATAGTTTCCTTTTTTTGAAATCAGACACTACTTCTTAAATATCATCAATAATTATATGTCAATAAAAAAAACATCTTACGAAATCATCATTAAAAATCTACTTCAAAAACCCCGTTCAGTTGATAATAAACGTGTCCATTTTGCGTGAACTTATCGAAAGTGCATAAAATTACATCTGACAAATTATCTTCCATTTTAGATCTTTTAAATTCAGTGTGAATTTTATAATTCTTGACTATTTTTTATAATAATAGTGAAAAAGTTAATATCTCAACATAGTAGGAGGATCTATGCATAGTTCTGAAAAACATAAATTAGCAGCGATAGTATTTACTGACCTGGTTGGATTTACCAAAATAATGGGTAGAGATGAACAGGAAGGTTTAGAACTTCTAAAAAAACAACGGGAGCTATTTTTTCCCATTGTAGAATCATACAACGGAACTGTGTTAAAAGAACTTGGTGATGGTTTACTAATAATGTTTGAAAGTTCCATTCAAGCAGTAAGAGCTTCATTACAAATTCAAGAGATTGCAAAAGATAATAATATAAATCTAAGGATAGGAATTCATATAGGCGATGTTGTTATTAAAGATAAGGATATAATTGGTTCAGGGGTAAATTTAGCTTCAAGAATCGAACCATTAGCTCCATCTGGAGGTATTTGTATATCAGAAGATGTGTGGCATCAGATCAGGAACCAGGAAGGATTATATGCAGTCTCTTTAGGTAAGCAGAAACTAAAGAATGTGAAAGGACTTATTGAAATCTTCAAATTAGTACCCGATGAGGTTACCCTGAAAGCAGAGCGAATTTCTTTTTTACAGAATCTTTGGCAAAGACGAGTTCCACAAATATTGGTTCTTTATTTAGGTGCCTGTTGGATAATTATAGAGATTGTGAGTAGTCTTCTTGTTGACCGTTATCTATTATCTCCTCATTTAATTGATTTCAGTATTGTGACTTTATTATCATTAATGCCGAGTATTTTGCTTCTGGCTTATTTTCATGGCAAACCCGGTCGTGATGAATGGACTCAAGTGGAAAAATTTGGAATTCCAATAAATTTAGTAATATCTTTGTTTATCTTATTTTTTATTTTTCAAGGGAAAGATCTGGGAGCAATAACAAAAACCGTTACAATAGAAAATGAAGACGGTGAACGAATAGAAAGAGTAATTCCTAAAAGTGAATTCAGAAAAAGTGTTGGGATTTTTTTCTTTGAGAATGCATCTGCTGATTCAACTTTAGATTGGTTGCAATATGGAATTGCCGAAATGCTTGTTTATGATTTATATCAAGACATATTTCTTAATATTGATTCGGGATATGATTTTTATGATGATGATATGGATAAGGCGGGATTTTCAGAAGGAGTGGAATTACCGTTGATGTTTAAAAAGAAAATTGCTAATGACAACTATCTAAACTACTTTGTTACAGGTTCTTTCAACAAATCTGATGATGATTACCATATCAAGATTTCCTTATATAAAGCAGAAAATGCTAAATTAATTTCAGAAAAAGAATATAAGCATAATGATATTTTCAAGCTGATAGATGACATTTCTCTACAATTAAAATATTATATGAAAATGCCGGAATCCCATATTGAAGAAGTGACAGATTTGCCAGTTTCTGAATTAATGACAAATTCTATAAATGCTTTTATGTTATACACACTTGGGAAAAATTACGCAGTATTTGATTATGATTGGGAAAGATCCCAGAAATATTTTGAACAATCGATAGAAGAAGATTCAACATTTGCACTTGCTTATTTAATGTTATCTAAAATATATCTTCATACAAATCAGCATCAAAAAAATAAACAAACTTATCAATATCTAATGAAACACCTATTATATAAATTCACTGAACGATTACAATTTAGTATATTACAAGATTATTATGATTTCACAAACAATCCAGAGAAAGGATATAATATTCTTGTTATGTGGACAAAATTATATCCTGATGATATAATTGCTCATGATTGGCTTTCATCTTATTACAGGCAAAGCAATCAATTAAATCTTGCTATCGATGTAAATTTATATATATTTGAATTAGATCCTCAATGTTCTTATTTATTGTTAGATATTGGTGACCTATATAAGCAGAAAGGAGATTTTGATGAAGCATTAACATACTATGATCGATATGAAAAACAATTTCCGGAAAATCATTTATCATATGAAAAAATTGCTGATCTGTATTTTACTATTGGAGATGATCAAAAAGCAAAACTTTTTTATGATAAAGCTTTACTTATAATCCCGGAAGATATTTATATCCAAATAAGCCTTATCGATATAGAAATACGTAGAGGTCATTTCGAAAGCGCTTATGATCTATATATAGATTTATTAAATGAATGTATAACTCATGAAGATATAGTAACTGTTCAACATTCATTAGCGGCGTATTATTCGTTAAAAGGAGAAATTAATAATTATTATAAATGTATAGAAAAAGAAATTTCTGAATGGAAAAAATATTTGCCTCCTTTAGTGATAACTTATGAAAAATTATTTGTATTAGATGAATATGCCAATATTAATAAATCTACGGTAGCATTAAAAATCCTCAATAATTTGAAACAACAGTTAGAAACTTCCTATGAAAATATTATCGAATATGGATATTTACAAATTTATATTGCGTTGGAAGATATTGAAAATATCGAAAAAACATTGATTAGATTCAGTAATTATATTCAAGAAACTAATGATCATAGATGGGATTATGATATTAATATGGCTGAAGCTTTAGTTCATGAATTAAAAGCAGAATATAATGAAGCTATTGTTCTTTATAATAAATGTGCTCAAATTGATCCTATAGAGATAACAAGTTATAATCGGAATATCGGTAGATGTTATAGAAAGATGAAACAATACAAGAATTCAGAAGAACATTTCAAGCAAGCTTTAAAAATATTTCAATATAGTCCTAAAACAAATTACGAGCTTGCACTTCTTTATTATGATTGGGGAAAAAAGGAAAAAGCTTTAGAACATCTGAACATTACATTAGATGTATGGAAAGATGCCGATCCTGAATATATTCCTGCACAAAAAGCAAGAGAGAAATTGAAGGAATGGGAAGCAGAAAGTTAAAAAGATGTTGTTGGTGAAGTAAAACCTTTAAAATAATGATATGAATGTTCTAAAGTGTAAATAAATTTTTGCAAATTCTAATAGTTTCCTCGATTTCTTCCCGATATTGGATGAATAAAGTTCTGATAGTGTCCACTTGACTCCACCCAAAGAAATAGGTAGAAATGCCTAATATTTGTCTCATATCTGTCTCTTTGGACTTATATAAGTGGTTGTATTTACATGTTATATATAGAGTTACGTGGAAGTGAGCGCATGACTGGCAGTCATGAGGTCAGCGGTTCGATCCCGCTATGCTCCACCATTTTTTTTGATATGTTTGGGTAAATAAATGAGTAATAATGACAATACTAATATGGAATAAAAAATGCATTTAAAGCAACAAGTTATAAATTATAATAAAAGAGGATAAAATGAGAATTTCAGTATGGCAGAAACTCACCATTTTAAGTTTTATTATTGTGTCATTATCAGGATGTGCAAAGCTGAACGAACCTTCCATTCATGGAGCTTTAAGTGTCGAACGGCATATTGAAACAGGTGGTTACGTTTGGGATATTTTCGTTTCAGACAGCCTGATCTTTATTGCTGAAGACCAGGCGGGATTTTCGATCTATAATTATTTAAACAATAATTTCGTCTGTATTGTGGATAGTCTGCATGCTCCGTGGAACACTCCCATGGGAAATGTGAGAAAAATTTTAGCAGCGGAAAATGAAGAATTTCTTTTTGTTTATGATCGCTATGGTAGTCCTGCCAGTATAAATATTTATAATATTACTGATATCTCCGAACCTGAATGTATATTTCGAATTCAATCCAACACAGGAAATGTAGAATGTATATACTCATATGCCAATTCTGGAGGAGGTGTTACTCTTAATTGGATAAATAATTTAGATGGGAATACCATAAATATTAGAGAATCTAATGATAATTGGATTGCTGGTAATGCCTATAATTTTCAAAACGCTATCAGTGAGTTTGATCTTACTGAAGATTATTTTATAATCGCTGCTCAGCAATTGGGAATTCATATTGCTAAACGAACTACAGGAGAGGTAGTTTGCACTATGGATACCCCTGGTGATGCATCGGATGTAAAGATCGTTGACAGTTACGTTTTTGTGGCTTTAAGAGAAGCTGGCTTTGCCGTATTCGATATTACTGATGAAGCAGCCCCGGAACTAATTTACCTGGAAGATGTAGATGAACACATTTATACAGTTGATTGCGAAGACGACTATCTGGTTCTTGGCTCTCATGCCGGTGGAGTTTACCTGTACGATGTTTCAAATCCGGCAGATCCGAAGTTCCTGGGTAATATCGATAATGATATAATTGGATATACATACGAAGCAGAGATTTACAATGGTAGAATATTTGCTGCTACCAGGCAGGGAGTTTATCTGCTGAATATTGATTAACAAGCGATTGATTTTTTGGAGGAAATTTTGAAAAAAACCATATTGATAGTTATTTCCATACTCATAAGTATAGGATTGTTTGCAAACTGGATCGATCTGCCGGAAAATGCCGACGATAAATTATTCGATCATACTTCAAACGGAAATGAAACTACGATCGTTCAATTCTCTTTAGATGGTTTTGAAATGGAACCGGTTGTAAAAGATGGAACAGAATATCAGAAAATCTCTTATCATAATGAAGGTCATTTTGTAGATTTTGGCAAACCGGAACTGCCAAGGTTCACGCGTCTTGTGGCAATCCCTCAGGAAGGAGATGTTTCTGTAGTGATCGATAATTTCGAAGAAGAGATCATAACTGATGTTATTGTTTATCCGGCGCAGTCTTTCCAAAGTGAAAACCAGCCTGTTCGGCATGAATTTGTGAAGGATGAAGCATTTTATTCCGGTTCCGAAGTATTTCCTATTCAAATGGTTGAAATCGGTGAACCAGCTTTTATGAGAGACCTGAGGGTTGTGAATGTCACGGTTAACCCATTCCAATATAACCCGCAAACACGCGAATTAAGAATTATAAAAAACATTGAATTTACTATTAATGCCCAGGGTAGAGGTTCCGGTATTACAAAAGAAAGCAGAAAGCTTTCTCGAGCATTTGAACCACTATACAGAGCAACTGTATTGAATTATGATTCTGTAATAAGCAGGGATGAAGAGTACCAGAAACCAACTTACCTGTTCATTTTTGTAGATGATTACCAGAATAATGTAACAGCTAACCTTCCATATCTTACCGATTGGAAACGCCAGAAAGGATTTGAGGTTTATATTCAGGAATTCACAAGTGGAACGAGTTTCACTACTATTAAAAACTTTATTCAAAATGCTTATGATACATGGGAAGATAGACCTGAATTTGTATGTTTGGTTGGAGATGCAGGTGGAAGTTACAATATTCCTACAGGTTATTATAGTGGCCCTGGAGATCAGGGATATGCTCTCTTGGAAGGTGGAGATATACTGGCAGATGTATTTATTGGACGATTATCGTTTAACACCATTATAGAATTGCAAACTATTATTGCAAAAATTCTTAATTATGAAAAGGAACCATATATGGCTCAGACCAATTGGTATCAACAAGCTCTATTGGTCGGTGATCCCAGTTCATCTGAACAATCCTGCATAATTACAAATAAGTATATTAAGGAAATAATTGAAGCAAATGCATCATATTACAGCTACTATGAAGTTTATTCCTCTCCCTTTGTATCACAAATGAATAGTGCTATAAATAATGGTGTTACTTATTTTAATTATCGTGGCTATCTTGGGATGAGTGGATGGGGCAATGATGATATTAGTAGTCTCAATAATGGCTTTAAGCTTCCTGTGATGGTGTTCCTAACTTGTGGTACAGGTGATTTTGAAGGAACTTATAACTGTGAAAGTGAATATGCTCTAAAAGTTGGAACGCCCAGTGTACCAAAAGGTGCTATTGCAGCAATCGGTACAGCAACAATGTCGACCCATACGTGTTTTAATAACTGTGTTGCAGCAGGAACCTATTGCGGTATTTTTGTAGATAAGATTTATAATATGGGTGGAGCACTTACAAGAGGAAAACTAAATCTATATGAGAGCTTTCCGAATAATCCTAGTAATTGGGTTAATAAATTTTCTTATTGGAATAACCTGATGGGTGATCCTGGTATGGAAGTCTGGACTGGTTTGCCCGAAGAGATGGTTGTAGTATATGATTCCCAGATAGGAGTTGGAACCAATTACTTTGAAGTAACTGTGGAGAATTCAACAGGTAATCCTGTTGAAAATGCCTGGGTCTCTCTGCTGACGGATGATGACCAACTTTTTAGCGGCTATACCGATGAAGATGGATATTTATATCTGGAAATAAATGCAGGATCAGCAGAAACAAACAACATAACTGTTACCTGCCATAATTTTATTCCTCATATCGGGACAGTTGAGATAGTTGTATTGGATAAATTTGTTAATGTTTCCGAGATACAGATCGATGACGATAATTCCGGTAGTTCTACTGGTAATGCAGACGGTTTGGTCAACCCCGGAGAAAGTATTGAACTAAATGTTGGTCTGGAAAATTTCGGATTACAGATTGTCAATAACGTTACAGCCACAATTTCTTCTTTAGACGATTTTATAACTATCACCGATGCAACTGAAGACTATGGAAACATTGCTCCAGGTGCTTCGACTTATTCATCTGATGATTTTGATTTTTCTGTTGATGAAGATGTGCTGGGAGGAACTGAAATATTGCTTAATATAACCATTACAGATGATGATAGTAACCAGTGGAACGATCTGATCATTATTCCTGTCAATGGTCCGCATCTCAGTGTGGATGAATACATACTGGTTAATGATCCCAACGGTATTTTTGATCCGGGTGAAACAGTAGAACTGGAAATTTCATTATTCAATGGAGGAACTGTAACTGCGGATGGTATCGAGGGGCAATTGATTTGTTCTCATTCATATATAACATTAGTGGACAGCCTGGGAGTTTTTGAAACGATCTCACCGGGAGGAACAGGAAACAATTCATCCAATACCTTTGAAGTTATTGCCGATATTGCTATTCTCCCCGGCTCACAGATCGCTTTCGATCTTTTACTTACTAATGCAACCGGTTATAATCAAGAATTAACCTTTTTCATAAATGTTGGAGAAGTAACCGTGACCGATCCACTGGGACCAGATGAGTACGGATATTACTGTTATGATAGTTATGATATTGGTTACCAGGGTACTCCTGCCTATAACTGGATCGAAATCGATCCAAGTTATGGTGGACCGGGAACAACAATAAATCTATATGATCCAGGAGATACTGGCGACATCGAAGTAATTACCATGCCTTTTAGCTTCAATTTTTATGGACTCAACTATTCTTCAATAACAGTATGTTCAAATGGTTGGATATCTCCAGGGATTACTGAACAATATTCATTTATGAACTGGCCCGTGCCAGGACCACTTGGACCTTCACCAATGATCGCACCTTTCTGGGATGATCTTAAAACCGGCTCAGGACATGTTTGTTATTATCATGATACAAATATAAATGCTTTTATTATAGAGTGGTCGCACCTGCAAAATGATTATAACAATGCTGAAGAAACATTCCAGGTTCTTATATTTGATCCAGCATATCATACCACTCCAACAGGTGATGCTGAATTTGTTTTCCAATATGAAACCATAAATAATGTCGATACAGGAAACTATGATGTACAACATGGTCAGTATGCTACTGTAGGTTTGGAAGATCACACTGGAGCAATCGGTTTGGAATATACATTTAATAATACTTATCCCACTGCCGCCAGGACACTTCAAAATGGACTTGCTCTTAAACTAACTACTCTTGGTTCTGGCATGATGGATCCTCCTATTATCGGATTGAATCAAGAAGAATTCCAGTTTGTACTCCTGGAAAATGAAACTGACAGCCAGATGCTTCAGATCACCAATAGTGGTGAAGCCGATCTTGTTTTCAATATTACCAAACAATATATAGACGAGCGTGGTCAGGGTGGCCCCGATGCCTATGGATACCAATGGATAGACAGCAATGAACCTAACGGTCCGGTATACGAATGGCGGGATATAAGCGGGTTGGGAACACCTGTAACGTTTGTTCATAATGATGAAGCTACTCCTCTCATGCCCATCGGATTTGATTTCAATTTTTATGGCACATATTATACCGAATTCAGAATTAGCCCTAATGGCTGGATCGGGTTTGGTGATGACTGTACGGAATGGAATAATCTTTCACTACCACATCCGGACGCACCAAAACCGGCTATTTTGCCCTTCTGGGATGATCTGGATCCGCTGCAAGGTGGAGATGTTTATTACTACAGTACATCGGATAGCCTGGTTGTATGGTTCGATAATGTTATTCACTTCCCTGGTAATTACACAGGGACTTATAATTTCCAATTTATAATCTATCCTTCAGGAAGTTTCCTGTTTCAATATCAGTCGGTTAGCGGTGATATCGATTCCGCTACTATCGGTATTCAGGATGAGAATGCATCAACATTTCTGCAAATAGTTTACAACGGACCTTATGTGCAGAATGAACTAGCTGTTTATTTCAAGAAAATCGTGGATTGGGTTGATGTAACACCCGAGATGGGTTATGTGGAGGCTGGTGAGATGGAGAGTGTAACCATCACAGTTACTTCCGAAGAACTGATACTTGGAGATTATCTGTGTAACCTGAAAATGACCACCAATGATCCTGAAGCAAGCCTCATCACTATTCCAGTTAATCTTTCAGTTGTTAGTGATTATCCCCGCATTAATCTTTCATCGGATTTGTTTGATTTTAATACTGTAATAATAGGAGAGGAGGTGGTGGACACATTAATTGTTTACAATATTGGGACGCTCATCCTGGTTGTGGATGACATTACAAATGAATTAGGCGTGTTTACAGCTACACCTACTAATTTTGTTGTAGATCCCGATGAACAGAGAGCAGTTGTCATCACTTTCGCTCCCACTTCCGAAATGGTTTATAATGACACTCTTAAAATATTCAGTAACGATCCGATAGAGCCTATAAAAAATGTTGTACTTACAGGAGAAGGAATATTTGAGGTTAATGCCGGAGACGAACTACCTCTTGTTACAAAAGTATACCAGAATTATCCTAATCCTTTTAATCCGGAAACTACTATCCGTTTCTCTTTGAGCCAACCCGGAAAAGTTAAGATCGTAATATATAATATCAAGGGTGAAAAGGTAAAGACACTGGTTGATCAGTACCTGGAAGCAAAAAATTATACAATGATCTGGAATGGAAAAGATGAAAACAGAAAATCAGTAGCCAGCGGGGTTTATTTCTATAAATTTCAAACCGGAAAACATTTGGACACAAAAAAAATGCTTTTAATAAAATAAATAAAAATGAGGTTAAAAATGAAAAAAATCTATCTTATTTTGCTTTTGCTCACATCAGTTGTATTAAGTGCGCAAATGCAATGGACTGAGGAAGTACCCATCCGTCAGGGAGAAAATATCGAATGGTATCGTTCTTCTGCTCCGGTTGATGGTAATTGTGTGGTATACACCTGGTCGGATACGCGGAACGGTGACAGAGATGTATGGGCACAAAAGATGGATTCAAATGGAAATGAAATGTGGAATGTTGGCGGAGTTCTTGTTAATGGTGAAATAAACAGGCAGGAAGATCCGGTTGTTATTCATACAGGAAGTGGTGAAGTGATCATTGCCTGGATCGATTTTCGTAATGAAGATGCCGGCGATGTTTATGTCCAGAAACTTGATACTAATGGTAATTTGCAGTGGGATGCCACTGGAGTTCCTCTTTGCCTGGCAGATGATATTCAGATAACGTTGAATATCATCCACGATGAAAATAGTGGTGCTTTTATTATCTGGCTGGATAATCGTAATAGCAATGGTGGGTCTGATATTTATGGTACACATATTTTATCAGATGGTAGTATTGCCACCGGCTGGGTAACTAACGGAAATACTATTATTGCTGAAGGTGCTGCCCAAAACCAGCATACTTTCTGGGAAGATGGTTCAGGTGGTGGTATTTTAGCCTGGCATGATAAGCGAAATGCTAATGATGAGAATATTTATATCCAGAGAATTGCATCTGATGGAAGTTTACTCTGGAATACTACGGGAGTATTACTATGCAATGATCCTGGAATTCAGGAAACACCAAAAATGGCTCCAGACGGTACAGGAAATTTTATATTTTCCTGGCGGGATAAAAGAGATGATTTATTTGGTGATATTTATGCACAGGGAGTTGATATAAATGGAAATCTACTCTGGGCAAGTGAGATTGAAGTTTACACTGGAGATGGTGTTCAAGAGAACCCACGGATAACTGAAGCATCCGATACCGGTGCGATTGTTGTATGGGAAGATGGAAGAAACGAAACTTCCACAGTAAAGAAAGATATTTATGCCCAGAAAATCAGTACTGATGGCATCTTGCTATGGGGTGCAGATGGTATTCCAGTTGCTGTGGCAATCTATGACCAGCTTAATCCTCGTCTAATTGGTGATAATAATGGTGGAACCTGGATCATCTGGGAAGACGGAAGAATCGAAGATCACCCCTGGGGAGATATTTATGTTCAACATTTAAACTCGTCCGGAACAGCTCTTTTAGCTGTCAACGGGAATGAAGTTTGTAATGCAGAAGGTTATCAGTTTTCTCCGATCGTAAAAGTAACTGATAATGATGTTTTCTGCGTGTGGGGAGATAACAGGGACGGTTCTACAGGACTTTATATTCAACTTCTCGATTTTTCGGGAAATATCCAGCTTGAACCCAATGGAGAGATTATTTTCTACGGTCTTTGCGGGGATGCATTAAATTATCAGTTGCTACCCAATGGAGATAATCAAGTTATTATCTGGGAAGATACTCGAAATGCCACTATTGCCATCCAGATCTATTATCAAGTGTTGGATGGAGATGGTACTTTTGTGCTCGACGATGATGGTCAACCTATTACCACAATGACAGGGTTTAACCAAGATAATATGAAAGCAGAACTATATCCCGGATCCGATATCATCTGTGCAGTTTGGAAAGAAAATAAAGAGGGTTTCAATCAGATATATACCCAAGCTGTAGATCTACAGGGGAATTTTATCTGGTCAGATAGCGTAGGCATTCAGGTAGCTCCCTACTTTGCCGAGCAAAGAATTCCACAGGTTAGTATTATCGAAAATAGCGGTTCTTATGAGTATAATATTGGATGGGAAGATTTTACCGATTTCATGGACTCACGCATCAAGGGGCAAAAGCTTGATGCTGAGGGTAATTTGCAATGGGGTTCACAAGGTGTTACAATTGTTGATAGAAATGGGAACGATGAGATTTGTGATATTGTAGAAAATTTCTACATCTGGCAAAATGTGATCAACAATGCTGATATCTTCTGCAAATTGGTTGATGAAAATGGTAGTACTGCTGTTGGTTGGGATGATGATGGACTGGATGTGTGTGTTGACACTACTTTCAGTGCAAGAAATGCACGTGGAATCCTGGTTCCTGAAGGTCTCCTGATCGTGTGGGATGACCTGAGAAACGGTGATCTGGATATTTACGCACAACTGGTAACTTACGACGGAACACTACTCTGGGAAACCAATGGTATTCCATTTGTAAATGTAGAGAACGACCAGCAGTTTTCCAATATGATCTTTGATGAAGATGATGGATTATTCATGGTTTGGACTGATTTTCGCACCGGTGATTTTTACGATGTTTATATGCAGAAATATGACGATACAGGAGCAAGTGTATGGCAGGAAAATGGCTTGGAAGTGGTTGTTAAAACCAGTAATCAGCATTCACCCTACCTCACCTCAGATGGTGATGATTTTATGGTCTTCTGGGAAGATTATGATCTGATCGATCAATCTAATTTAAAAGCTCAGATGATCGATGCAAACGGTAACCTTATATGGCCTACTAATGGGTTCAATATCTGTAATGCAATCAAGAACCAGAATAAGCCTATGGCTGTTACCGGTAGTGATGGTTATTGTTATGTTATCTGGGAAGATACTCGCTCCAGCGGTAAAACCGATATCTATAATATCTATGCACAGAAAATTAAATATGAAATTGTGGATATTCAGGACAATGAAATTCCAACGGATAATATGGTCATTTCTTATAATTATCCTAATCCTTTTAAAAGCAGCACAGCTATTTCATTTAACATTAATCCGACACTGTATAAAAATGCTGTACTAAAAATATATAACATCAAGGGTCAACAGGTTAAATTTATAAAAGTGGAATCCAATAATTTGATCTGGAACGGCAAAGACAACGTGAACAAAACAGTAGCGAACGGTATCTATTTTTACAGGTTGGAAGCAGATAATTTTAAATCCAAACCAGGAAAAATGATCTTATTAAAGTGAGGATTTTATGAAAAAAAGTTTTACCATTGCTTTGATTTTTATAGTTGCGGTACTTGCTGCACAAGTAAGTTTAGATCCCAGGTATCATACTTATGAAGAAATTCTGCAGGAGATAGATTCACTTCAAACAAACTACCCGGATATTGTTATGGTTCAGCTAATTGGAACGACTCTGGGAGCTGTTCCATATCAGGATCCGATTCCCATCTATGCTGTAAAAATTTCTAATAATGTTACGGTGGATGAAGATGAACCCACCGTGATGTATGCCGGACAGTGTCATGCCGAAGAAGTGCTTGGTGTTGAAATTACCATGTATATGATGCAGGATATCATTGCGAATAGAATGATACAACCATACAGCATCTGGCTGGATAATCTGGAAATGTGGTTCGTTCCAACCTATAATCCTGAAGGATTGCAGGTGGTTATGGACGACTGGGATGTTACTTTCAGAAAAAATAAAAGAGATAATAACGAGAACGGTGTATTCGATTTTGTTCTTGGTTCCGGTGGTGATATCGATGGTGTGGATACTAACAGGAATTATTACTTTAACTGGGTACACGGTGATACATTGTATGCTCCTAGTGAGCAATGGAACGATTACTACCGTGGACCGGGACCTTTCAGTGAAGGTGGAACGCAGGCGATCCGAGATCTTGCTGCAGAGCAGCATTTTATATATTCTATAAATTGGCACTCTTCCAGAACCGGACTTTTTTCAGAGAAAGTCTATTATTCTTTTAATTGGGAAGAAGTTAAGGAATGTCCCGATTTGGAATTAAGCCAGAGTATTGGAGAAAGTGTAGCTGCTTTGATAGTAAAAGAGGGGGGGGGTGGCACTTATGTGCCGTTTGCTTCACAAAGTAGAAAAGGCAGTGCTCATGACTGGTTCTATCAAGCTCATAGTACATTCCAATTATTGATCGAATGTGGAACGGAAAATCTTCAACCATCAAATGACCCGCCTTTGTATCTGGTAGATGATACCTGTGAACGATGCAGCCAGGGAGCGTATTGGTTACTGAATCGTTCTCTCGGTAATAATAATGTTTCTGCAGCGATGCTTACCGGACACATAACCGATTCTAATTCTGGGGACCCTCTTGTTGCTGAGGTTATAATAGAAGAAAAGCAAGCTTCTTTCTTTGATCCGCGACTTTCCGACGAGCTTTATGGACGTTACTGGCGTCCTTTGATACCGGGGACATATACAGTTCGCGTGATCAAAAAAGGCTATGAAGAAAAAGTAGTTCCTGGTGTTACAGTCAATAATTCTTTATGGAAAGTGGAGGAGATCGAACTGGATCCACTGGCTATAGTGATTGTGGAAGGAACGGTTTCTTCCGGTGGAAACCCGCTGGATGCTACTATCATTTTGGGTTATGGAGAATATCTTCCTGCAGATACTATTGCAGTGATTAATGGTAGTTGCGCTTTTACAACTTATGAAGGTGAACATCAGTTAATTGTTTATGCTGATGGTTACGTACCGAGTTTTTCAACAATAAATTTACCCGCAGGAGTTTATGATTTGGTAGTTGAACTCGAATCTGAAACAATTGTTTTTGAAGAGAATTGGGAAAATGGATTTTCTAACTGGGATGTAACCGGTGAATGGGCAATTGAGTATGATACATTTGAAAATACAAATGTTGCTACCAATAATCCCGGTTTAGTTTCCTGTAATTTTTATAAATTTTATTCCAACAATTCCAGTTCAGTTCTAACTACTTTAAATCCTATAAATCTTAATGGTGTTAGTGATGATGTTGTTATATCGTTTCATCAGAAATATTACACTGAGCATGATGTTGATTTTTGTTATGTCGAGGTTTCAACTAATGGAACAAACTGGATTGAATTAGAAAAATTTTCAGGAATAAACAAAGCCTGGAATTATGCTTTGAATCCGCAAATGAATAGATACGTTATTCCAATAAATGATTTTGTGGATAATTATGTATATCTGAGATTTAGATTTGAAAGTGATGATACTCTAACCGATCCAGGCTGGTGGATTGATGACATTAAAATTGTAGCTGCAACTGGTGCATCTGCAGGGAATGAACTGCTTGTAGTGAAAACCGAATTACACGGTAATTATCCCAATCCGTTCAATCCGACTACAACAATTTCTTTTTCTGTAGCACAAACGTCCTCGTTTGTGAATCTTGAAGTATTCAATATCAAAGGACAAAAAGTAAAAACACTCGTAGATAAAATTCTATTAGCTGGAAAGCATTCGATTGTATGGAATGGCATAGATAATAACAGCAAAAACGTTGCCAGTGGGATTTATTTCTATAAATTCAAAACAGATAACTTTAGCAAAATTAAAAAGATGCTTCTGCTGAAATAAATAATAAAACCAAATATTAAGCGGGTGTAAACCCGCTTTTTTGTTTCTACGAGATTTTCATGATGATAAAATAGCTTTGATTTTAAAATACCTGTTTCATAATCAATTTGACAAATATCAGTTCTTACAATTTTAAGTGTTTCCTGATGGATGTAATTTGGAATAAATATTGCATTCATGCTCATGATTAAGAATATTTAAAGAGGTAATGTAATGAAAAGGATTATGGTATTTTTTTTGTTTTTGGTATTTGCTGCTTTTCTTTTTGCAGATTGGGTAGATATTTCTGAAAATTCAAGTCAGGAACTCTTCGATCATGTCTCCTATGGAATTGGTAGCACAGAAGTAAATTTTGCGCTCGATGGTTATGAAATTGAAATTATAAAGATTGAGGGCATTGAATATAAAAAGATCTCGTATTGGAATGAAGGAGAATTCATCGAAATTGGTAAACCTGCCCTACCACGATTTTCAAGATTAATTGCCATTCCTGATGCTGGTAACGTCGAATTCGACATTATCTATACCGAAGAAGAGATCATCAGCAATATTAATATCTTTCCCCGGCAGAACCTGCAAAGTGAAAGCCAACCGGTTGATAATGAGTTTGTGATCGACGAAGCTTTTTACAATAAAGGAGAAGTTTTTCCGGGGAAAGTGGTGGAGATAGGTGAACCGGCTATCATGAGAGATTTCCGGATCGTGAATGTAACCATAAATCCTTTTCAATATGATCCTCAGACCAGAGAACTCCGAATTGTAACAAATGTAGAAATTGTTGTTAATACCAGTGGGACAACTGGAAAAAACATCAAACAAACCAATAGAAAATTATCCAGGTTTTTCGAGCCAATATATAAGGCTACAATTCTTAATTATGATTCTTTAAATAATCGTGAAGACGGATTTCAACAACCCTGTTATCTTTTTATTTATCCCGATGATTCTACAATTGAAACAAATCTTGAATATTTGACCGATTGGAAACATCAGAAAGGTTTTGAGGTTCATACAGCCAGTACAGCACAAACGGGAACAACTAATACCTTAATAAAAGACTATATTCAAGATGCTTATGATACCTGGGAAAACCCACCTGAATTCGTATGTCTGGTTGGAGATGCAGGTGGCAGTTTCAATATTCCTACAGGCTATTACAGCGTTGGTGAGGGAGATCAGGTTTATACTTTATTAGAAGGCGGAGATATATTAGCAGATGTATTTATAGGTCGTTTATCGTTTAATTCTATAATTGAATTTCAAACGATAATCGCAAAAATTTTGAATTATGAAAAAGAACCTTATATGACACAAACTAATTGGTATCAACAGGCTTTATTAGTTGGTGACCCAAGTTCATCAGAGCAATCATGCATAATTACGAGCAAATATATCAAGGAAATAATCGAAGCAAATGCACCATATTATAACTACTATGAAGTTTATTCCAGCCCTTTTGTATCCCAGATGAATAGTGCTATTAACAGTGGAGTAACTTATTTTAATTATCGTGGCTATCTTGGGATGAGTGGTTGGGGCAATGATGATATTGGTAGTCTTAATAATGGCTTCATGCTTCCTGTGATGGTGTTCCTAACTTGTGGTACAGGTAATTTTGCAAATTCCCTTTGTGAAAGTGAGTATGCTCTAAAAGTTGGAACGCCCAGTGTACCAAAAGGTGCAATTGCAGCAATAGGTACAGCAACAATGTCGACTCATACGTGTTTTAATAACTGTGTTGCTGCAGGTACATTTTGCGGAATTTTTGTAGATAAAATTTATAATATGGGTGGAGCACTTACAAGAGGAAAACTTAACCTGTATCTTAGTTATCCGCAGAATCCCAACAATTGGGTTGAAAAAAAATCATATTGGAATAACCTGATGGGTGACCCCGGAATGGAAGTATGGACAGATATTCCTTCCGAGATTGTAGTAACTTACCCTGCAACCATTCCTTTTGGAACAAATTATATTGAAGTTACTGTGGAAAATACTTCTGAAGAACCCGTTTCAGAAGCATGGGTAACCGCTTTGATGGGAGATGATGATATTTTTGCTACAGGTTATACAAATGAAGATGGATTTATAATCCTACCAATAGATGCACAGATTACAGGGAGTGTGAACTTAACCGTAACCAAACATGATTTCATCCCTCATCTTGGTAGTTTTGATATAGGAATAAGCGACAGGTTCGTTAATGTCTTTGAAATTAGTATTGATGATGATAATTTGGGAACTTCATCAGGGAATGGAGATGGGATAGTAAACCCTGGAGAAGATATCGAATTGAACGTGAGTTTGAGAAACTTCGGAATCTTAACTGCAAATAATGTCACAGCAACCATATCAACAGAAGATGAGTTTATAACCATAACCGATACTTCAGAAGATTATGGAAATATTACTGCGGGAAATTCTACTTATTCTTCTGATGATTTTGATTTTTCAGTTAATACCAATGTACTGGGGGGAACTGAAATCCAATTTGATATTTTAATACAGGATGCTCTTAGAAATCAATGGACAGATTTTATTTTTATATCTGTTGAAGGTGCTAACCTGTATGCAAGTGATTATACTGTCGTGAACGATCCAAATGGAGTATTGGACCCTGGTGAAACTGCACAACTGGAAGTTACTATAGAAAATGTCGGTTTTGTAGGAACAAACGAGATCTATGGAACATTGATATCATCTGATAACAGGATAACTATAAATGATTCGATTGGATATTTTGGAAATATTTCCGCCGGGGGGCAGGCAATAAACAGCACAAATCGATTTGAACTTACAGCAAATACTCAGATTATTCCCGGTAGTCAGTTTATTCTGGAATTACATCTTTATAATGTAGATGGTTATGATGATACGGTCAGCTTTATTCTTGAAGTAGGTGAAGTTACAGTAACCGACCCCTTGGGACCTGATTCGTATGGATATTATTGCTACGATAGTGGGGATACCACATACGACCTGGCACCTGTATATTCCTGGATAGAAATAGATCCAACATACGGAGGTTCTGGGACAACTATTAATTTATATGATCCTGGAGATACTGGTGATATTGAAATAATCAATATGCCTTTTAATTTTAATTTTTATGGACTGAATTATTCTTCAATAACTGTTTGTTCAAATGGATGGATTGCTCCTGGAATAACAGAACAGTATTCATTTATGAACTGGCCTCTTCCTGGTCCACTTGGACCTTCACCAATGATAGCACCTTTTTGGGATGATCTTAAAATTGTTGGAGGTTGTGTATGTTATTATTATGATATTAGCATGCATTATTTTATTGTGGAATGGTCTCATCTACAAAATGATTATAACAATGCTGAAGAAACATTTCAGGTTATCATATATGATCCTGCTTATTATCCCACTCCGACCGGAGATGCTAAGTTCGTGTTCCAATATGAAACCATAAATAATGTCGATCTGGGTCATTATTCCTACCCTGTACAGCATGGTCAGTATGCTACTGTAGGTTTGGAAGACCATACTGGTCTTATAGGATTGGAATATACCTATAATAATCAGTATCCTACAGCTGCAAAGGTTTTGGAAGATGAAATGGCTCTTCTCTTTACATGTCCGCCAATTCATCAAATAGAACCGTATATTGTTTTAGGTGGAATTACAATAAATGATACTAATGGGAATGGGCTTATCGATTATGGTGAAGATATAGATCTGGATATTACTTTAAATAATCTAGGAGAAGAGACAGCTACAGATGTTTCTGCTGTTCTCTCCACTTCAGATGCCTACATTACGATCACTGCAAATAGTTCGAGTTATAATGATATATCCGGCGGAGTTTCAGGTGTAAATCTTACTGACTATGAATTTACCGTGGTAGATACTTGTCCTGATGGTCATATTATATCCTTTCAACTTGATGTGATAAGTAATGAGGGTAACTGGAATATAATTTTTGGACTTGAGGCTAATGCACCGGTAATTGAATTTACTTCATTATACATAGATGATGGAGATAATAATATGTTAGACCCCGGGGAAACAACAGATATTTTAGTAACATTTACCAATAATGGCGGTGCAGATGCGTACTCGACATCAGCTTTTATTTCTACTGATGATATTTATCTAACTATTAATTCAGCAACTTTTGATTTTGGAACGTTTCCCTCAGGTCAATCGAAAATAGCTGTCTTCAATGTTACTGCAGATGTAGCTGCACCTATTGGACATAGTGCTGTAATAGATTGGAATGTAGCAGCAGATTACAGCTATTCAGTAGAGGATTCATTTAGCATTTTTATCGGGCTTATTATTGAGAATTTCGAAACAGGGGATTTTTCATCTTTTCCCTGGGAATTTGCAGGTTCTGCAGATTGGACTGTTGTCACAGAAGATCCTCATGAAGGAACATATTGTGCGAAATCAGGATCAATCTCTCATTCACAGACTTCCGAGCTTATTTTAGAAGCGGATGTTACTACTGCTGGAACAATTTCATTTTATAGAAAAGTATCTTCTGAAAGTAGTACTACATCTTTTTATGATGGATTAAAATTTTTTATTGATGGAGTAGAGCAAGATAAATGGCAGGGAGAAGTTGCATGGAGCCAGGTAAGTTTTCCAGTATCTACTGGAAATCGAACTTTTAAATGGCAATATTATAAAGATAGTTCTGTAAGTAGCGGATCGGATTGTGCCTGGGTAGATTATATAATTTTCCCTCCATTAGGTCCTCCTCAACCTTTATTCATTCTTGCTCCAACTTCGATCGATTTCGGTAATGTATTTATTGGGACAAGTTCAACAGAGCAATTCACAATTTCCAATCCGGGAGGAGCAGCTCTTACAGGTACAATAACAACTCCTGCAGGTTATACAGTCGCAACTGCTAGTGATATTATTCTCAGATCAAAGAAAACTCAAAACAACAACAATTCCGACAATATTATTAGCTATGATATTCCTGCAACTCAAGAGCAGACATTTGATCTTGTTTTTTCTCCTTTAGAAGCTTTAACTTATAATGGAAACGTTGTAATTACCAGTAATGATACAAATCATCCCACGAATAATCTTAACGTAACAGGAGTTGGTATTATCCCTGCTGATATTATTGTTAACCCGAGCCAGTTTGATGAGACATTACAACCGGGTAATTCTACATCAGATGTTCTTACGATCGGCAATATGGGTGGTGTTACTCTTGATTATACTGCTCGAGTTGTTTATTTGGAACGCAATACATTCTTAGAGAATCATACGATATCTGAATCAAATATGAGTAGAATAGATTATTCTTCTGAACGAGAAATTAAACCACTTATTATTGTACCTCTTATTAAAGAAGCTCCAAATTCAGGTTTTCGTGATTGTACTTTTACAATAGATCTATATGATGATTATGGTGATGGTTGGAATGGTGGCTCTCTGGATGTTATGGTTAATAGCTTATTGGTATTAGATGATATTACACTTTCTACAGGTTCAGGCCCTGCTTCGTTTGATATTCCAATAGCAACTGGAGATTCTATATCTACTATATATACTGCTGGTAGTTGGGCTTATGAAAACAGTTATTTCATTTATGATAATGATGGAGTTCAAGTAGCATCCGATGGAACTGGTGGAGTAGAGCCAACAGGTCTCAGCCCTTTTGCTGTAACATGTACAAATGATCCTACTTTAGCATGGTTAACTCTTGATGGACAAAATCAGGTAAGTGGTTCAATAGATTCTGGCTCTCCGGATGATGTTCTAAGTGTTCTTTTTGATACAGTACCGGATAGTCTTGCAGATGGAATTTATGAAGCAAACATTGAAATTACAAGCAATGACCCGGATGAACCTTCAATAATAGTACCTGTGACCTTAACAGTTTCTCAGCAATTAGATCCCCCAGCTAACGTGCAAATTCAGATCAACGGTTCAAGTATCCAACTTTCATGGGATGTTGTTTCAGGAGCAACTTCCTATAAAGTTTATTCTTCGAATGATATTAACACTAGATTTACTGAAGATACAACCGGAATGTTCAATGTAACGAGTTGGACAACCACAACAGTGGCTCAAAAGAAATTTTATTATGTAAAGGCAGTAAATTAGAAATTTAAGAAAGAAAATATTTGTAGCTTAGATTGTTTTCTTTTGCCTAATACTGTAGCATCAGGTGATTATTTCTCAATTTTTTAATGTACATAATGATGATGGAATTTATAAAGTATTAAGAAGATGTTGTCTTTGAAATAGAATTTGCAAGTAATAAGAAAATTAACCCCAAAATTACGGGGCTTTTTTTCATTTCATAAATTAATTTATGAAAAATTTCTAAAAGGTGCTCTATTATTATATTGGAATAAATATTGCATCAATTCTTATTAATAATTATTAATAATGGAGTAAAGTAATGAAAGAGATTCTGTTGTTCTTTTTGTTTCTAATAATTACTACTTTTCTTTTTGCAGATTGGGTAGATATTTCTGAAAATTCAAGTCAGGAACTCTTCGATCACGTCTCCTATGGAATTGGTAGCACAGAAGTTAATTTTGCACTCGATGGCTATGAAATCGAAACCATAGAGATAGAAGGTGTTGAATATGAAAATATCTCCTATTGGAATGAAGGTGAATTCATAGAGATCGGTAAACCTGCGTTACCGCGATTTTCAAGATTGATCGCCATTCCTGATGCTGGTAACGTTGAATTCGACATTATCTATACTGAGGAAGAGATCATCAGCAATGTGAATATCTTCCCCAAGCAGAACCTGAAAAGTGAAAGCCAACCCGTAGATAATGAGTTTGTGATCGACGAAGCTTTTTACAATAAAGGAGACGTTTTTCCGGGAAGAGTAGTGGAGATAGGTGAACCGGCTATCATGAGAGATTTCCGTGTCGTGAATGTAACCATAAATCCTTTTCAATATGATCCTCAGAATAGAGAACTCCGAATTGTAAAAAGCGTTGACATTATAGTTAATACAAATGGCACAAACGGTGAGAATATCAAACAAGGCAACAAGAAATTATCCAGGTTCTTCGAGCCTATTTACAAAGCTTCGATCCTTAATTATGAATCTGTAAACATCCGTGAAGATGGATTTCAACAGCCCTGTTATCTTTTTATCTGTCCCGACGATGCAACAATAACGGCTACTCTATCCACACTGGTAGATTGGAAACATCAGAAAGGATTTGAGGTGCATGTACAGGAATTTACCAGTGGAACGAGTTTCTATACGATCAAGGCCTTTGTTCAGAATGCATATGATACCTGGGAAAATCCACCGGAATTCATTTGTATTGTAGGTGATGCTGCAGGTTCTTATAATATTCCAACAGACCATATGGGATATGGAGAAGGAGATCAGGGTTATGTTCGCCTGGAAGGGGGTGATATTTTAGCTGACGCTTTTATCGGTCGTTTATCCATTGCTTCTAACTTCAATTTACAGACGATTGTTTTTAAAATTTTAAATTATGAAAAAATTCCTTATATGAGTCAAACCGCCTGGTATGATAAAGCATTACTGGTTGGTGATCCCACAACTTATTCCGGCATTTCACCAAAATATACAAAACAGGCAATAAAGGAAATGATAAATTATAGTCATCCCGATATGAACTGTATAGAAGTATATTCCGGTTCTTTTGTTTCCCAGATGACCAGCAACCTGAATAGTGGAGTATCTTATTTTAATTATCGCGGTTATTGGGGTATGAGTGGGTGGAATACTTCACATATTAATTCTCTATCAAATGGCTACATGATGCCCTTTGCAGTAGCACTAACCTGCGGAACCGGTGATTTTGAAGGTTACACCGATTGCATCAGTGAAGCTTTTCTGAAAGTAGGAAGTCCCGGCTCTCCAAAAGGAGCTATTGGTGCCATATGCACAGCTACGCTTTCAACACATACATGCTTTAATAATTGTGTGGATGCTGGAATTTATTACGGTATTTTTGCAGATGGAATTTATCATATGGGTGGTGCCTTGAACAGGGGAAAATTGAATCTGTATCTTAATTACCCACAGAATCCTGCTAATGCTGTTTATAATTTTTCTTACTGGAATAACTTAATGGGCGATCCGGGTTTGGAATTATGGACAAGCGTTCCCCAAGATATGGTTGTAAATTATGATACACAGGTTGCTGTTGGCACTAATTACTTAGAAGTTATTGTAGAAAGTACAAATGGGCTTCCCCTTGAAAATGCCTGGGTTACTGCTCTTATGGGCAGCGATGATATCTTTGCTACAGGTTATACGGATGCAGAAGGGATGATTATTTTACCTATAGATGCTCAAATGCCGGGAAGTGTAAATTTAACCGCTACAAAACATAATTATATTCCTCATCTTGGAAACTTCGATATCGGAAACACCGATAGGTTCGTGAATGTCTTTGCATTGAATATAGATGATGATACAAGTGGTAGTTCTTCTGGAAATGGAGATGGAATTGTCAATCCGGGAGAGAACATTGAATTGGGTGTGAGCCTTAAGAATTTTGGAACTTCCACAGCAAATTCCGTTACAGCCACCATTTTTACTCAGGATGATTTTATTACCATAACCGATGCAACCGAAGACTATGGAAATATAGCTCCCGGCGCTTCAGTTTATTCATCCGATGATTTTGATTTCTCTGTAGATAACGATGTACTCGGCGGAACAGAAATCAAACTCGATATCCTTATCGAAGACGCACTGGCTAATCAATGGACCGATGTAATATACATTCCCGTAGAAGGTGCTAATCTTTATGCAATTGATTACACAGTAATAGGTGATCCAAATGGAATATTAGACCCCGGTGAAACAGTGGAACTGGAAGTAACTCTGGAAAATCTTGGTACAGTTGCTGCCAACGGCATAAGTGGAATTTTATCTTCACCCAACAACTACATCGTAATTGATGATGCAGATGGATATTTTGGAGATATATCTGCCGGAGGACAGGCTTCCAACAGCAGCAACAGGTTCATGGTAACCGCAAATGCGCAGGTAATACCGGGAAGTCAGTTTATTTTGGAACTTGAACTTAATAATGCTCAAGGTTATAATAATATCGTTTCATTCCCAATAAACGTGGGAACTGTTTCCATCACCGATCCCGTTGGACCGGATGCCTATGGTTATTACTGTTATGATGATGGAGATATTGATTATTATAATGTTCCGGTTTACGATTGGGTTGAAATCAATCCTGCTTTAGGAGGTTCGGGTACAAATCTGAATTTATACGATAACGGAAATTCAGGTGATACGGAAGATATAAGCCTGCCTATTACATTCCGATTTTATGGTGAGGAATATAGTACCATAACTGTTTGCTCAAATGGCTGGATAGCTCCCGGGCATACCGATATGGCTTCTTTTATGAACTGGAATATTCCGGGACCTTTGGGTCCATCTCCTATGATCGCTCCTTTCTGGGATGATCTCAAAGTTACTACCGGAGATGTTTTCTGGTATTATGATAATGCCCAGCATTATGTAGTGATAGAATGGGATCATGCACAGAATGAATACAACAATGCCGAAGAAACTTTCCAGGTTTTACTTTACGATTCAAATTATTATCCTACATCCACAGGAGATAGCGAGATCAAGGTTCAATATAAAGTTGTAAATAATGTAGATCAGGGAAATTATCCAAGTCAGCATGGTCAATATGCTACTGTAGGTTTGGAAGATCATTCCGGTACTATTGGTTTGGAATATACATTTAATAATTCATACCCAACTGCGGCCAAAACATTACAGAACGAAATGGCACTTCTGTTTACTGGACCTCCTATTCCTTTTGAAGAACCATTCCTGGTTCTTGGCGGTTTAATTATCAATGACAGTAATGGAAATGGGCAGATAGATTATGCCGAAGATATTGGCTTGGGAGTTACATTAAATAACCTGGGAGAAAATCCGGCAACGGGTGTTTCTGCTATTATTTCCACAACCGATCCTTATATTACACTGACCCAGGATACTTCTAATTACAATACAATTAGCGGTGGTGGTTCCGGTACAAATATCACAGATTTTGAATTAACTATCGCAGAAAATTGTCCCGATGGTCATATTGCGTTTTTTGAAATAGCAGTAACAAGTAATGAAGATAACTGGGATCTAAATTTTACTCTTCTTTTGAATGCACCGGAAATTGACTTTGTCTCTGTATTTGTGAATGACGGACAAAATAATATTCTTGATCCGGGTGAAACCGTCGACCTTCTGGTCTCTTTTGAAAATGCAGGTGGTAGTGCAGGTTATAATGTGGAATCTTTGATAACTTCATCTGATCCGTATATTACTTTAAATTCTGTTAATTATAGCTTTGGAACATTTTCCTCAGGAGCAATAGCTACTGCTATTTATAATGTAACTGCTTCTGCATCAGCTCCAGTGGGACATATCGTAATGATAGAATGGGAAATAACAGGTGAATTTAATTATGCAAATAATGGAGAATTTGGAGTTGCCATTTCCCAGATTCCGGTTATGATCGAAGAACATTTTAATACTTTCCCACCAACCGGCTGGACAACAATTTCAACTTCAGGGCAGATCAACTGGGGAGGTTCCAGCTCAAATTATGCTGGAGGAACAGCACCTGAAGCCCGGTTCTACTGGTCACCTTCAACTACGGCAGTTCAAAGATTGATAACAATGCCAATTAATACAATAGGATCCAGTACTCTGGATCTGGAATTCAAACATTATATAAGCGATTTCAGTGGAGGTTATGATATTCGGTTAGAAACGACCTCTGATGGTACAAATTGGAATACTGTTCAAAGCTGGCCTGCAGCAAATTTACCTGCAACAACTGAAAATATCATAGTAGATAATAATGATGTAGGTTCATCTACTTTTCAACTTGCCTTTACCTTTGATGGTTATTCCTGGAATATCAATTACTGGTATGTGGATGATGTTTATATCGAAAGCGGTACTCCCCAGAATATGGGATATCTTGAAGGTGAAGTAACGTTATCCGGTGGTACCGGCAATATTCAGGATGTAGAAATCGTAGCCGGTAGTTTCATGACCCATCCTGATGAGAATGGTGATTATTTAATACCACTCGTTCCGGGAACCTATGATGTTACTGCCAGCCTGGCAGGATATGAAACTATTACCGTAAATGATGTTTCCATAGCAGCGAATCAAACGACAACAGTTGATTTTGAATTAACCTACCTGGAGATACCTATAAATCTATCTGTTACTGCAATAACTAATGATGTTACTCTTGAATGGGAAATGCCGGAAACTACTGATATTGGCAGACAGATTTTTGAACCTCGCAGAGCTGCTTTAATGACCGATAGAGTAAGAGAACGAAACTCGGAAATAAACGAAAATATCGATTCTTCAACTCGTTCGCTCACCGGTTTTAAAATTTATCGTAACGGTTCTGAAATTGCTGAAATAACAGACCCTGGTACTATGACCTACTTCGATGAATTTCTAAATGCAGGTAATTATTCGTACTATGTTACAGCAATCTATGACGGCATGAACGAGTCTCTTCCTTCCAATATAGAAGAAATCACGATAATTCTTGCTCCACCAACTCAGCTTTCCGCATCATCACAACCACCGGATATTGTATTGGATTGGATAGCTCCCGAAGAGGGAAGAAACCTGACAGGATACAAGGTTTATCGTGATGGAGAAGAAATTGCAGAAGTGATAGATGTGACCTATACTGACGAGAATGTTCCTAATGGTAATTATACATATTATGTTACTGCTGTATATGGTGGTTATGAATCCGAACCTTCAAATGAGGTAACCCTGGAACATACGGAAGTAAATTTGAATATCGTTCCGCTTACCACTTATTTGAATGGCAATCATCCTAACCCGTTCAACCCGGAAACCAGGATAAGCTTTGCTTTAAGTTCCGCTTCTAAAACCGCTATCCAGATTTATAATATTAAGGGTGAGAAAGTTCGAACCCTGGTAAATGAACAACTTGATGCGGGTTATCATTTTGTTATCTGGAGTGGTACAGATGATAATGGTAGAAGCGTTGCCAGTGGAATTTATTTCTACAAATTCAAAACAGATAACTTCAGCAAAACTAAAAAGATGCTTCTGCTGAAATAAATAATACAACCAAATATTGAGCGGGTGTAAACCCGCTTTTTTGTTTCTACTCGTTCCCAAACCTCTGTTTGGGAACGAGATTTTCATGATGATAAAATAGCTTTGATTTTAAAATACCTGTTTCATAATCAATTTGACAAATATCAGTTCTTACAATTTTAAGTGTTTCCTGATTATTATTGTTGGAATAAATATTGCATTAATTCTTATAATAATTATTAATAATGGAGTAAAGTAATGAAAGGAATTCTGTTGTTATTTGTATTTCTAATAATTACTACTTTTCTTTTTGCAGATTGGGTAGATATTTGTGAAAATTCAAGTCAGGAACTTTTCGATCATGTCTCTTATGGAATTGGTAGCACAGAAGTAAATTTTGCGCTCGATGGCTATGAAATCGAAACTATAGATGTTGAGGGCATTGAATATAAAAAGATCTCATATTGGAACGAAGGAGAATTCATCGAGATAGGTAAACCTGCATTGCCGCGATTTTCCAGATTAATTGCCATTCCTGATGTCGGTAACGTCGAATTCGATATCATCTATACCGAGGAAGAGATCATCAGCAACGTGAATATCTTTCCCAGGCAGAACCTGCAAAGTGAAAGCCAACCTGCAGATAATGAGTTTGTGATCGATGAAGCTTTTTACACTAATGGTGATATTTTTCCGGGAAGAGTAGTCGAGATTGGTGAACCAGCCATAATACGCGATTTCCGAATCGTGAATGTAACCATAAATCCTTTTCAATATGATCCTCAGACTAAAGAACTCCGAATTGTAACAAATGTAGACATTGTAGTTAACACCAGCGGTATAACTGGAGAGAACATCAAACAAACCAATAGAAAATTATCCAGGTTCTTCGAACCTATTTACAAAGCTACAATTCTTAATTATGAATCTGTAAACACCCGTGAAAACGGATTTCAACAGCCTTGCTATCTGTTTATTCATCCGAATGATACAATAATAGCAACTACTCTCGCCGGACTGGTTGATTGGAAACATCAGAAAGGATTTGAAGTACACACAGCCAGCACATCGCAGACGGGTACAACCAATACCTTAATAAAGAACTATATTCAAGATGCTTATAATACCTGGGAAAATCCACCGGAATTTGTCTGTTTAGTAGGTGATGTGGGTGGTTCTTATAATATTCCAACTTTCTTCGAAACCTATTCGTGGTACAATGGCGAGGGTGATCACCCTTACGCACAATTGGAAGGTAATGATGTTCTGGAAGATGTCTTTATCGGGCGTATCTCAATTTCTTCGTATACAAATCTGCAAACTTATGTGGCAAAAGTATTGTATTACGAGAAAGAACCATATATGGGAGAGACGGACTGGTATGATAGTTCTGTGATGGTGGGAGATCCAACTTATTCCGGTCCTTCAACAGTTTTCACTAACCAATATATTGTTGAATTGATGGAAGAATATGCTCCGAATATTACTGCTACCGAAGTTTATACAGGGAATTATTCTAGTGCGATGGTAAGTAATTTGAATTCAGGGGTAAGTTATTTTAATTACCGTGGATATATTGGTATGAGCAATTTTGGGAATAGCCAGATTTATAATTTAAATAACGGGTTAAAGCTACCATTTGCAGTATTCCTCACTTGTTCAACAGGAGGTTTTGCCTACGGAGAAAGCCGCAGCGAAGCCTTTATCCGGGCAGGTTCACCTTCTGCACAGAAGGGGGCAATAGCTGCAATTGGAACTGCAACCAGTGGTACACATACACAATTTAACAATTGCATCGATGCAGGTATGTTTTACGGTATTTTTGCTGATGGAATTTACAATCCGGGTGGTGCTGTAAATCGAGGAAAACTTAGCTTGTATTTGAATTATCCACTGAACCCTGGTAATGCTGTGAACATCTTCTCGCATTGGAATACTCTGATGGGAGATCCCGGAGTGGAATTGTGGACTGGTGTTCCGCAGGATATGATCGTAAATTACGATCCACAAATATCTATAGGTACAGATTACCTGGAAGTTATAGCTACAAACAATAATGGAGATCCTTTAGAAAATGCTTGGGTAACAGCATTGATGGGAGATGATGATATTTTCGCTACAGGTTATACAGATGCAGAAGGTTATATTGCCCTTCCGATTTATGCAGATATTCAGGGTTCTTCTTATCTCACTGTAACCAGTCACAATTATATTCCACATCTTGGTGAATTTGATATTATTGAAACTGATAAATTCGTGAATGTTCTTGATATTATTATTGATGACGATAATTCCGGTACATCTTCCGGAAATAATGATGGTTTTATAAATCCCGGTGAATCTATCGAACTGAAAGTGGAACTGAAGAATTTCGGAACTCAAACAGCAAACTCGGTCTCGGCAGTTATTACTTCGGATGAAGGTTTTATTACAATTACTGACAATAGTGAATTTTATGGAAATATAGCTCCCGGTAATTCGATTTATTCATCCGATGATTTTGATTTTACAGTGGATGAAAACACATTGGGCGATACGGAATTAAGAATAGATATTACTATTGATGATAATGATGGAAACCAGTGGACAGATATCATCTTCCTGATAGTGGAAGGTGCAAATCTGGATGCAGTAGATTATACAATATTAGATGGTGGTAACGGCTTTCTTGACCCAGGTGAAATAGTG
>CBDUTJ010000018.1:0-53742 GCA_965370415.1 uncultured bacterium
CGAACTTTTTTTCATCTTGACCTCCATTTGTGACAACTTATTTTAGGACAAGACAGGTGAGTTACTATTCCCCCACCTCTATCCTTATTCCTTCCGAATGAGAAGTAAATTCCGGTGCATACATACACTGGATAGAAGTTATTCCGTTCGAGAAATCTCCCAAGTGGGTAACACGCAGCGGATATTCAAAAACATAAGTTCCTTTGGGAAGATAATCGAAGAAGAAGTTGGTAGCAGCATCACGGGTGCTTTCGTAATAACCCAAACCATCCTGCCATTTGTAGCGGGAAATCACATTTTCCGGTTCCAGGCTGGAAGCGCGCATATCCTTCATGTGCACGTATTCCATATTTCTATCTACCCGAAGTTCGATGCGGACAATTATCCTATCACCGATATTCAGTTTTGTTTTTGCTGTAACCGGTTCGATAACTTTACCGGCATCAGAGAATTTTTCACGGAACAACTGCTTTTTAAGTTTCAATGGAGTTTCGTGAGAAGTTATTTTATCCAGGTCTTCAAAATATTGCCAGTAGAGCGCACCCCAGGCAACCACATCGTTTTTATTCATAACTTTCACGTTTCCCATTTTTGGTTTTATCTCATCAGCAGACCATGAAGTTTTGAAATATCCTGTTCCAGCTTCGATTTTCACATCATCCATTTTGGAAGGATCGATGAGTTTATCTCCCAGCGTGATCTCTGCGAGTTTGTCATTTTCCAAAAAATCTATTCCTTTAAGAAGCAGTGCATAGCAGGCTTCTACTGTTGCTTTGGTTGTTTTCCAATCCTGTGTTTGTTTTTGTTTGAGCAGCCATACCTTCATATTTTCCACAGATTCTTTATCATTACCAGCTTCATCAAAAGCTTCGATGAGCAAAGCTTGAGTTTCGATGGGAGCCTGATACCAGTAATATCCTGCATAATTATCTTTCCAGTACATCCCCATTTCTTCCGAATAAAGCGAAAATTCCTTGAGCGATGCAATTATGTTTTTTGGCGTTTCCTTATCATCGTATCTGTGCAACGCCAGCGCTATCATTCCCTGCATGTATTTGCTTTTATTCAGCCAGTATTTTTTTGCCTGTCCTTTGAAATAATTAAATGCTTTTTCATTCCTGTCGTTTATGGGAATATTTTTGAAATAGCTTCTAGAATACAGGTATTGGATCTGAATACTGGAAATATGGTCGTCTTCCATATTGCTGGCATGTTTCAGCAGCCACTGGTAATCTTCCCTGATCCTTTCATCAAGGTAACGAACGGCATTGTTAAGCATATTCCAAACCTTGTCATCCTGCCGCACAGTTCTGATGTTCAGGTGGTCCAGATGCCCGAGTCCGGTAACGATGTGCTGGGTGATGTATCTGCTGTCCGGCATTCCTTTGAACCAGCTCCAGCCGCCATTTGAGACCTGTGCTTCCTGTAATTTTCTGATGGCAGTATCCAGTTCATTCGCCATTCTGTTCAGGTCAAAAAGCACACCCACTCGTTTCTTGCGTTCAGTTTCGTTCTGTGCATCCAGCACCCAGGGAGTTTCTTCCAAAAGAAGAGCTTTCAATTCCTGGTTCTTTTCCAGGTTGGAAAGCAGAGCTTCTGAGCCCGGGGTATCTTTCCAGCTATCAAAAACACGTTTTATCTTCGGACTGGAATTGGCAATATGAGTTGCAATGCTGTTAGCATAGAACCGGCTGAATATCTGTTCCGAGCATTCATAAGGATATTCCATAATGTAGGGAAGTGCTTGAATGGCATACCAGGCAGGATTGGAAGTGAATTCCAAAGTCAGTTTATGATGACGCAGTGTTGTAGATTTTCCTGAATCCAACAGTTTATTGAATTTAAAGGTTTTGGTCTGATTCCCTCTCACCGGCAATGGCAGCGATTCTGTAACCAGCATTCTGTTCGTTAAAATGGGAAGGGCTTTTTCTTCTCCATCACTGAAATTCCCAGCTTTTGCTACCACGCGGTAAGTAACTGCCTGAATTCCTTCCGGAATGGAAATATCCCAGCTTACCAATGTGCTTTGTTCTGCTTTTACTTTAAATGATTTTTTTGTGTTTTTGTTTTTGAATTTTGCATCTACAGGCTGCATGGTGATAGCATCAAAAAGTTTAAGTTCGGCAACTCCTTCCAAATCATTTTCCACCAGGTTGGATATTTTTGCTGTAAAGATAATCTCGTCACCTTCCCGCAGGAATCGGGGTGCATTGGGAACGACCATCAATTGTTTCTGAGTTACCAGCTCATTCTGGATAGTACCAGTTTTCAGATCTTTTGTGTGTGCCAGACCCATCATTTTCCATTTCGTTAAAGCTTCCGGAATAGTGAAGGAGATTATCACATCACCATCTTCATTGGTTTTAAGTTGGGGATAGAAGAAAGCAGTTTCATTGAAATTGGTTCGAGCTTTTACAGTTGAAAGATCGACCTCCTGAATTTGTTGACCATTAACGCCAGCAGTGGTTATATCCAAACCATTTTTTCCGTCGAGACCACCTACTGCACCACTTACAGACAATTTTGTCTCTTTACTCATTTCTGGAGGAGCTACTTTATCACTGATAATTTCTGCTTGCATCACGTCACTTTCATGTATGAATTCTCCTTCTCCTTTTCCTGATGATTTAAACATCATCTTGCTTCTTCCATAATAGCCACCGTACCAGTTCATTCCAAACCAGTTCAAAGCATCATATCCTTTGTATGGCATAGAGATGTATTCATTCCAGTAATCGGCGATCAGTTTGGAATATTCCGAGTTGAATCCCTGGTTTATATGCCAGGAAAGTTGTCCGTAGTAATAAGGATCTATACTGAGATACCAGTAATTCGCTCTGAACGCATCCAGGGATGCATCATAGAGGGTTGCCATCATTTCAGCAGCAACTTTATCGCCATCGCTGTCTTTTATTTTAATTCGCCATTCCTCTTTTTCACCGGGAAGCAACTTATTGCGAAATGTCTCAAATTCCAATTTCAACTGCTTATTCGTCCAGGGAACGTTTATCGTATAGCTGTTTATATAAAGCCTGTTATGTTTAATAAATGTGAGATGGGCGGTTATATTTCCACGGTATTCCTCTATTATCGGAATTTCGATGAGCTTCTGTCGAGCGTCTAATTTTAGCCATTTTTTTTCAAGAATATTACCATCCTGTTCGATCTCATACAAAACTTTTACATTATCCGCACTGGAGCCGATCAATATCTTTGCTTTATCTCCGGGTTCCACTTTATAGTTTTCCAGCACGAACCAGTTGAACATTTTATAGGGCAGGTTCTTTTCCTTTTCGGAATAAAGCGTAAAATACTTAATATCTTTTACTTCCTTTCCATATTTGTCTTTGGAATGAAGCTCGACCAGGTAAATTCCCTGTTCCCATTTTTTAAGTTTTTTCAAATGCAGGTTCTTATCTTTCTCTGTATCGAACTTTGTCTCAAAAGCAGTTTTTTCCTTTTCCCATTTGTAGAAGTCATCTTCATTTGTGAAAGCATCATGCGGAAACCAGGAATAATACATCTCTTTATCAACCAAAAACTTATCTGCTTTCTCCCATAATTTCTGGCGGAATATCCTGTCGGGAGATTTTAATTTGTAAATATACACATCACCTTTTGCAGGTTCAAATTCTCCGTTCAGGTTTTGGGAATTGATAATGCAGGAATAGGTATTTTCATCTTTATTTATTTTATCAAGGATCTGCAGATCCAAACGCAGTGCAGTATAACCTACGTAAACATATTGCTGAGCGCTGCGTGTCTCTCCATTGATATCGGTAACATCGACAAAAACCTGATAGGTAAAAGTGGGATCATCTTTTTCGGGGATTTTCAAATCGGGAATTGCTTTGAATTCTACTTCGAACTTTCCATTCTCATCTGTTTTTGCTCTTCCGTTTGTAATCTCTACCTGAGATATATTATATGGTACACATCTCCAATAATACCACCAATATGGAAAGGAAACCGTTCTCACAACCCGGTAGGTGAGGCCGGCATTATCTATATTGAATCCTGCATAGGCTTTTGCATGACCTTTGACCTTAACGTTATCGTTGATCTTGAAGCTCTCTTTGGGTGGGTCTATTTTAACTTCAAATTTGGGACGTTTGTATTCTTCCACAGAAATATTTATACTTCCGTAATCATTGGTTATCCGGAAATTTCCGGTGAGGCCGCCTTGCGGGATCATAAAGCTGCCGCTGAAAGTTCCGTAATCGTTGGTCGTCAGGTTCAAACTGGAAATTTCCTGGTAATTCACGTCATACATAAAAACTCTGGTTTTGAAGTTGGTTCTTATCTCATTTGTTTTTCCGTCTGTTTCTATCATTATTCCCTTAAAATAAACAGTCTGCCCGGGACGGTAAATAGCACGGTCTGTAAAGAAGAAAGTCCTTAGTATCTTATCCTGCTCATGATCGTAATAATAATCGTAGAAAGAATCATCTGTGAACAGCCTGTCGTTTCCATAAATTAATTCTATATAATATGAAGAATTGCTTTTTGGTTTTATGGGGACAGGAATGCTGAAATATCCTTCTTCATTTGTGGTGAAGCTTTTTGGGAATTTAACTTTTTCGTATTTCCTTTTATCATAGTTATATTCCCTGAACCAGACATTTGCTTTCACACCGGATAAAGATTTTCCTGTTTTCCTGTGAAGCACATAGAAATCTTTTCTTTTGTTTTTCACATCTCTCTGAACAAAGCTGATATTTGAAACCGTGAGAAAAGAATATGTAATAGCGTTCTTTTGGGAACGGAAATCAGGATTATCGCTAACAAGTAACAGGTATTCTCCAATGTTCAGTTCGGGGATGCTAATTTCAATCGAGTGTTTCTGGAAATCGCCTTCGTCGGGAAAAGAGATGTTCCATTCTCCTTTCGGCTGTCGTGAAATGAACTTTTTCAATTTCTTTTCATTACCGTAATTATATTGGAATTCGTCCCGTTCGTCGGTTGTTATCTTTATAACCTTGAAATAAAATTTGTTCACATTCCTGTAACTCAGCAGTCCTAATGATTTTTGTTGCGGCAGATAAACTCTTTCTGTCTGGAGCGACATATCTTTTGTAGTAATATTGGAGATCAGGTATTTACTGTTTCCCGCACCGATCGTATCGGGGAATTTTTTAATTATTTTCTGGCAAAGATCATAAGCTTTTTTTAGATACCACCTGTAATCTTCAGAAACCCGGGGATAGTAAAGACTTCCCAACTGGTAATAGTAATTGGCAAGGGCATAGGAAATTTCGGCAGATGCCGGTAGATCAGCGTACTTCTTTTCTAACTTGATAAGAGCTTTTTCATAGAGTTCGTCTTTATTTTCGATAACGGAATTGTAATATACAAAATCCAATCGCTTAAGATCGACATCTACAAGTGCATCCGGCACTTTATCTTTAAGATGGAATTGAACCAGGTCCTGCAGAATTAGAAGCGCATTATATTCCAGCGAAAGAGAATCCCGGCTGACAATATTCATATATACGAAGTTATCTGCCGGTAGAAAATAGCCTGCCGCGCTTATCTTGAATTGATATGCGGGTGAGATCAAACCCGATTGAGTATTCATAAACAGATCCACAGCCCGATGAGCAAGGAAATCATAAAGTGTAGGGCGCAAGTTCCTGGTATTTCCAATGGTTAAAATATCATCATAATTATCCAGTTGTATCTTTTTCAGTTCGTCCGAGTTTTCCAATGAAAGGCGGTAATGTTCGATAACTTCGATTGATATTTTTTTCAGGTCCCAGGTGCTTACGTCATCCTGTTGAAAGTTGATAGTTTCTGTTCTGTTGTAAAATTTCCATCGGTTTCGCTGGAAATACTGCCAGTAACAATCTGCAAGAATGGAATGTAAAATCGGTTTTATGGGAAATTTTGCATCGACTATCTCTTCACTTAAATTGTTTATCAGTTTTATTTCGGAAAATTCTTCTACCTGAACAGAGAACTTCATTTTGTGGATCACAGCTTTCACTAACTGTGAAGCATTATTCCCCTCTTTTGCTTTTTCGTAGATTTGCTCGACTATTTTCAATGTGGATTTTGGCAGTCCTTTGCTCTCAGAATTTTGGACTTCTTTCCAAAGTTCATTGTAACTTTCTTTTGTGGCAAACAGGGAAGAACTCATAAATAGTAAGGATAAAATAACCAGTAGTGATGTTTTGTTTTTTATAACATTGTTCATAATTATCTCCTTTGAAAAATTTAATCATGAGTTCTGTAAAATAGGAAAATATCTGTCTTTCTGAGGATGAACTTGCATAGGCATTCGACGACCTGTCTTGTCGTAGCCTTGGCGAAGACGGAAGAATCTCATTATAAGCGGAGATCCTTCGTAAGAAAAATGGAGAGAGTTCCTCCAGCCTTCGTTAGCTTCGTCTTGGCAAGCAGGATGACAAAAACACTCTATTTTGCAGAACTCATATATTTAATCGAATTCTATGTGGTTAGAGTTGGATATCTTTGTTTAGAAGTCAAATGATTTTCTACCTTTTAGTTCCCCTCTTTAGACAAAGAGGGGTTAGGGGAGCTTGAGATTCGTAAAGCGACCAGCTTGGCCGCTCTCTCGACCTGGCAGGTCGAGTTACATTGAAACACCTTCCGAAGCTTTCTTTCAAGTTTTCGGTTAAATGAAGTTTGCATATTTTGAGCGTGAACTTTCCGAATCTTAATAGGAAGAAATACGTTTTGGGAAGCTTCGGAAAGAATGAGGGCAACAAAAGGTCGAGTTACAAAAAAGTTTGACACAAATAAAACATAAACACTTTCTTGCTTTGTTAATTAAGTTGTTATCAAAATTAATTTTGCAAAGAGAAATTATCGGAGGGACGGTTCTATAAGCTGTCCGATTATTATGTGTTAAAAATTTGTTAACTCGACTCGAGTTATTAAAAACCCGAGTCGGGTTAAAGAAAAACCAAATTAGGGGGAATTATGTTTAGTTTTATGAAATCCCGTCTGACGGGAAAAGCCTTATTTTTTATTTTTATCGCATGTTTTTTATCTTCATTTCTGTATGCAACAATTATTAATGTACCGGCCGACCAGCCAATCATTCAATTAGGAATTATTTTCGCAGCTAATGGTGATACAGTTCTTGTACAACCTGGAACTTATCCGGGAAATGTTAACTTTGGTGGAAAACTGATAACAGTTGCTTCACTCTTTTTAACCACCCAGGATACATCTTATATTTCTTCAACCATTATCGATGGGAGTAGTAGTAGTGTCGTAATTTTTGATAGTGGAGAGGATTCTAATGCAATTTTATGCGGATTTACTATTACAAATGGTGCTGGTTATTCTGGTGGTGGAATATACTGTGAAAGTTCCAGTCCGAGTCTACAGAATTTAACAATTGCCGGTAATTCTACTTCTGTTGGAGGTGGTGGAATTTATTGTTATGAATCCAGTCCGAGTTTGGAGAATGTTACAATATCAGGAAATTCTACCGATTCTTATGGTGGTGGAATTCACTGTTCTCATAATTCCAGTCCGATTTTAGAGAATGTAACAATAACAGGTAACCATTCTTTTGATGAAGGTGGTGGGATTCATTTTAGGAATTCCAATCCAATTTTAAAAAATGTAGAAATAACAGATAATACTGTTTCTCATTATGGTGGGGGAATTTACCTTTATGGTTCCAATCCCAGTCTGCAGAATGTATCAATTACAGGTAATTCTGCCTCTATTTATGGTGGTGGAATTTATTTTTATCTATCCAGTCCGGGTTTAGAGAACGTAACTATATCAGATAATTCAGCTAATGCCCAGGGTGGTGGTATTTATTGTGAAAGTTCCTATCCGATATTAGTAAATTCGATTTTGTGGAATGATTCACCTGATGAGATATATATTTTGTCCGGTTCAGTTACAGCAACATATTCGGATATAGAAGGTGGTTGGGCAGGAGCAAGTAATATTGATAGCGATCCGTTATTTGTAGATCCCGGTATAGGAGATTACCATTTATCCTGGGCTAATTACCCAATCCAGGATGCTACAATGTCACCGTGCATAGATGCAGGTAATCCGGCTTCACCATTAGACCCGGACAGCACAATTGCAGACATGGGAGCATATTATTTTTATCAGTATTTATTTGCTGATTTTATAGCGGACATAACAAATGGTGAGGTTCCATTAACGGTTAATTTCACTGACATTTCTACGCCAGGTACAGGCGTAATTGATGAATGGTATTGGGACTTCGGGGATGGTAATAATTCTAATTTGCAAAATTCTGTTAATGAATACCAATTACCGGGGAATTATACAGTTTCACTTACAGTGACCGATGTTAATGATTCCACAGATATGGAAACAAAGATTGGTTACATCGCTGTAAATCCTCCTGCTTATAGTGGTCCTGTCTGGCATATATCTACTACCGGTTCTGATCTATGGGGAAACGGCTCAACGCAATATCCATTTGCCACTATACAGCATGGTATTAATACATCCTCCAATACAAACACAGTACTTGTGCAGCCCGGGACTTATGTGGAGAATATTAACTTCAATGGAAAGTTGATTACGGTTGGTTCTTTATTTTTTACGACCCAGGATACAAGCTACATTTCTTCAACCATTATAGATGGAAACAGTAACGGTAGTGTTGTAACTTTTAATAATGGTGAAGATTCTACTACAGTTTTATGCGGATTTACAATTACTAATGGGTTAGGTGGTGGATCAAATCCGGATTATTATGGAGGCGGAATTACATGCGAAAATTTATCAAATCCAAGTTTAGAAAATTTAACAATATCAGGTAATGCTTCTTCTGTTTATGGTGGTGGGATTCACTGTGAAAATTCCAGCCCGAACCTACAGAATGTAGCAATAACAGGTAATTCGGCAATTTATGGTGGTGGAATTTGCTGTTTTGATAACTCCAGTCCGAGTTTAGAAAATGTGACAATATCAGATAACTTTAATTCTTATGATGGTGGTGGAATTTACTGTTATTATCATTCAAGTCCAAATCTACAGAATGTAACAATATCAGGTAATTCTGCTTCTGCGGGTGAATGGGGAACTGCTCATGGTGGTGGAATTTGCTGCATTGATGACTCCAGCCCGAGTTTAGAAAATGTGACAATAACAGGTAATTCTGCTTCCGGAAATCATGTATATGGTGGTGGTATTTTTTGTTATAATTCAAGTCCGATTATACAGAATGTGACAATAGCAAGTAATTCAGCTTCCGGAAATTATGTATATGGTGGTGGTATCTACTGTGAGAATTCCAGTCCGAATTTGATAAATTCCGTTTTGTGGAATAATTTACCACAGGAGATATATATTGCTTCAGGTTCAGTTACAGCAACATATTCTGATATAGAAGGTGGATATACGGGAACAGGTAATATAGATAGTGATCCGTTATTTGTAAATCCTGATTATGTTTCTGATTATGAAGATTACCATTTACTGTCAAATTCCCCATGTATAGATGCCGGAGATCCAACATCCCCATTAGACCCTGACGGTACGATAGTAGAAATGGGAGCTTATTACTTTAACCACCAATATGATGGACGGATCTGGCATATCTCTACAACCGGGTCTGATATAACAGGGACTGGATCGGATGAATTGCCTTTTGCAACCATACAGCGTGGAATTAATGCATCTTCCCATACAGACACTGTGCTTGTACAACCAGGGACTTATGTAGAAAACATTAATCATAATGGAAAATTCATCACAGTTGCTTCTCTATTTTTAACTACACAGGATACAACCTATATTTCTTCAACTATTATTGATGGGAACAGTAACGGTAGTGTTGTCAAATTCGAGAGTGGAGAGGATTCCACGTCTATCTTAACAGGTTTTACGATTACTAATGGAGATGCTTTATATGGTGGTGGAATTTACTGTAATAGTTCCAGTCCGAACCTGCAGAATGTAACAATATCAGGTAATTCTGCTGAATTTGGAGGTGGAATTCACTGTGTTAGTTCCAGTCCGAATTTGGTGAATGTGACAATATCAGGTAATTCTGCTTCCGGGACTTATGGATATGGTGGTGGTATTAATAGCGAAAGTTCCAGTATAAATTTTGAGAATGTAACAATAACAGGTAACTCTGCTGAAAACGGAGGTGGTATTTTCTGTGATGATTTCAATACGAGTATAAAGAATGTAACAATAACAGGTAATACGGCTTCTGAAGTTGGTGGTGGGATTTTATGTTTTGATTCCAACCCGAGTTTAGAGAATTTAACATTAACAGGTAATTCTGCTGATCTTGGTGGTGGAATTTATTGTTTTAATAATTCTAATCCGAGTTTAGTAAATTCCATTTTGTGGGATAACTCACCAGAGGAGATATATATTTCTTCCGGTTCAGTTACAGCAACATATTCGGATATCCAGGGTCAATGGATCGGATTAGGTAATATAAATAGCGATCCGTTATTTGTAGATTCCGGTAACGGAGATTACCATCTGCAATCAATTTCACCATGTATTAATACCGGAGATCCATCCTCACCCTTAGACCCTGATGGCACAAGAGCAGATATGGGAGCTTACTACTTTGATAAGTCTATCGGTTTTCCAACAATTACTGCTGTTGCTGATGTTCCCAATGACCAGGGTCGTTATGTAATTGTCACCTGGCAGAGAAGTATTTGGGACCAGGAGTATAGCGCAACACCTATTGCTAGTTATGGTCTTTGGGAGAAATATCCTTATGAACTGGATAGAGAATGCATTGTCACAAATGATATTAACAAAGCAATAGAGGAACAACACACTTATTTCCAGCGTGAGGATACCACCTGGGTGTTTATAGTCAATGTCCCAGCCATGCAATGGGAAGAATATTCAGCTCTGGCAGAAACATTCTTCGATTCCACAACTGTTGGAGATTATCTGTCCTACTTTTTCGTCTCTGCTCATACCCCCAATCCATCAATTTATTGCAATTCTTCTGTAGCATCAGGATATTCTGTAGATAACATTGCCCCGGATGAAACACGGGTTTATATTGCCCAAAATGGAAGTAACATCGGACTTACTTGGGATGAAGTGGAATACGGTACTTTCCAGGGGAATTCCTATCCTGAAATTAATGGTATCTGGTACAAAATATATGCCGGAGATTCACCCGATTTTGTTTGTGATGAAGTTCACCTGATAGATACAGTTACAAACCTGAATTATGATTATCCTCTGACAGGAGAAGAGAAGAAGTTCTTTAAGATCGTGGTTACCGATCAGCCGGCAGCAGGGCGGTCTATTAACCGGTTTGTGAAACCCGGGAAGACTACAGAAGATTTTCACAAGTTAAGAAGATAATATTGAATATGTAGGGATAGCTCTCCGAGCTGTCCACTCACCATCCTGGTTACTAAGCCCCAGCTTGGTAACTGGCTTCCCATTCCCAAGCTGGGGCTTGGGAACGAGTATAGCTGTTATTATGACCGAGACGGTCATTCTTACTGTTTCATTCAATCGGGACCCCAATTATTCAATAGGGCAGACGATTGAACGAACTTTTATTTTGACGGATAGGGGGAGATAGTAGGGGTTAAAAGCAAAGAATTACCAAAAGTTACAAAGATGATACTTCTTCGTTAACCTGTCCTCCGCAGTCCCGAAAGCATTCGGGACGAAGGGTGGAAACTACGAAGCTTAAATATTATTGAAGTAGCTTGATCAAACTTTGAAAAAGTTTACCAGAGAGAATCTTATTTATAAACTTTTTCAAAGTTACTCAGAGAAGCCATTGAGAGAATTACTTCATCCGATCAGTCTTCGTTCCGAAGTTTTTCGGGACTACGCCCTGGCAAGCCCACCTTCTTAACTCTCATTCACAAGCTTCTGCTTGGGAATGTAATAACATGCGAAGTTTCCACTTCGCTCTGGAAGCGTAAGCTTCCGGAATTAGTGCATTACGAAGCAAAAGCTTCGTAATGAGAGAGAAACAGAACCCTGAACCTTGAACCCAGAACCTTGAACCCTGAACCCTGAACCCTGAACCCAGAACCTTTATTCCTCTTCCTTTTTCTTACTTTCATCGAGAACTTCTTTTGTGCCGTCAACAATTCCTTCGAAAACATCTTTTGTGAAATGAGCAACTTTGGGAGCGTATTCCCTGAATGCTTCAAAAATGGATTTAGATGCTTTTTTTACGAATTCCTCAGTTGGCGGCTGGGCTTTTTTATAACCCTCTTTAGCACCTTCCAATGCTTCTTTGGCAAGTTTTTGTACTTTTTCTTTTGTGTTCATGTCCTCGTCTTTAGTGGTTTTGATAATTTCTTTGGTGATGCTTCCAACCGTTTTAGCGATATCTTCACCAGTATGGATCGCCTTCACCACACCATCACGCACTTTTTTGGTTACTTTACTTTCAGTTTTATCACAAGCCATAAAATCCTCCTATAATTTTATTTCTTTCAAAATCGATTCTTTTGTCCACTCAGGACGCTCCCACCAGATATTTTCTGCTTTTTTCAGAAGTTCGCCAACTTTTTCTCCAGCAGAGATATTAAAATGCTCCATAATATCCACACCCTTCACAGGCATGGTTCTTCCTTCGAATTTTTTTCTTATCTTGTCTATTCTTTTTTTCAGCACAGGAATGAAATCCGGCTTACAGTATTTGGGAATATGACTGATCTTATCTGCTTGAATGAATTCGAATAGAATATCCAGATTACCCCTCGTTTCCTTTATAAATCCCATCACAAATGTATTGGAAAGAGTTTCCATGTTATCAAAGTAATTCAAGCGTGCATGATTATCCACAAGAAAAATTACTTCCACGATAAGGTCATTTGGAAACTTCAATCTCTTTAGAACCTGCTTAATTAATGAAGCATCGCGAGTTTCAAGGTTCAAGGGATTAATTTCGGTTCCTTTTGGAATGGTTCCTTTTGCAATATTATGCAGAAGCCCTGCCAAGCGTAAACTGAGATGAGGACGGACTTTTTCCATAACTTGAAGAGAATGCGAATAAACATTCAGGTCATCAAAATATTCACCGGGAAGTTCGATGATTTCTTCTAATTCGGGAATCAGATGTGTCATCAGCCCAAATTGTTTTAACATCTCGATGCCCCGAGCCGGATATCCGGAAAGCAGTATTTTTGTAAGTTCGTCACGCTTTCGTTCCCATGAAATATGTACTAACTCATCAGCCTGTTGTTTAATGCTATCCCGGGTTTTTGCTTCAATTTCAAAATTCAGCTGTACAGCAAAACGAACTGCACGTAACATACGCAATGGATCTTCTTTAAAAGTAATTTCCGGATTGGAAACCGTACGAATAATTTTATCTGCAATATCTTCTCGACCTTTTCCGGTAAGGTCGCTGATCCCACCTGTATTTATATTCATCGATAACGAATTAATTGTAAAATCTCGTCGATGGATATCATCTTTTAGATTGCCAACTGCCACATCAGGTTTACGTGAACGGGGAAGATATGCTTCCTGTCTGGCCATAACGAATTCTATTTGATGATCGCCAATATTAACTATAGCAGTGCCGAACCTTTCAAAGATAACAGGTTTAGTGGAGACACCTTTTTCATATAACATTTGAGCTAATTCTTTTCCGCCATTCTCAAATGCAACCACAATGTCCAGATCCTGGCTTTCTTTTCCCATTATCAGGTCACGTACATAACCACCTACAATGAATGTTTTATTTCCAAAATGGGTTCCCACGATTGTATCGGCAATCATTTTTATTATTTCTTTCATTTTAATAATATTTCGGGTTTTGCTTCAGATAGAATCCCAGCAACTGTGAAACTGCTGTGATAGCTGCTGTCTCTGCCCTCAGGATATGATTGCCCAATGTAAAGGTGGGAATTTTTTCCTGATGTAGAAGATCAATTTCAGCAGGACTGAATCCACCTTCCGGACCAAAGATAAGACACAATTCCTGCTCATTGAATTCTTGTACAACATTGGCTAAAAGCCGGTGTTCACCTGTTTCCAATGCTGCCAGAGGTTGTTTCTGCATTTTTTGTAATTTATCAAACAATACTTTAAGAGTAGAAAATTCGTGAATTTTTGGTAGAAATGCATTATCACATTGTTTAATAGCAGAAATGGCAATTTTTGTAAATTTATCCATAGTGTTTTTTGATGGTTGCCGTATGGTTCTTTCTGTAATTAAAGGGAAAAACTCTTTCACTCCCAGTTCGGTATGTTTTTCCACTATGAGAGCATCGTGCTTGTTTTTAAGGAGTGGAAAGGCAACGGTCATTTCAGGTTGAGATATTTTTTCCTCCCATATTTCCAGGATGTTGGCAGTTAGTTCTTTCTTATCAGTGGAAGCGATAGATGCTTTTGATAGAATTCCTTTTCCATTTGTCAGCAGGATTTCTTCGTCAACTTTCTTTCGGAAAACATGAATTATATGGTGGAATTCTTCACCGCTGATTACAATGCTGACATCACCGATAGCGAGTTGTGGTACAAAGAATCCAGGCATTCAAACTCCCCTGACCCCTCTTTACTAAAAAGAGAGACATGCCAAAATTATTAAGGCATTAATTTTTCTACAGGTAACTTTAGACAAAGAAACCTTTTAGTTTTTCAAAAAAGCTTTTTTCCGGTCTCAGCTTTTTCTCAGAATCGAACCGGCTGAGTTTATTTAGAAGGTCTTTTTCTTCTGCGTTCAATCTGGTGGGTGTTATCACACGGACTTTTATATAAAGATCACCATGGTAAGAACTGTTTGTATGTGGAAGTCCCTGAGAGCGTAGGCGGAATATTTTACCCGATTGCGTTCCTGCTGGAACTTTCATTTTTATATTTCCAGTAAGAGTAGGAACTCGTAATTCCGAGCCCAGTGCTGCTTGTGAAAAACTGATAGGATATTCACAGATCAAATTAGTGCCATCTCTTTCGAAGATCTTGTGTTCTTTTTCGCGGATAAGAACTAAGATATCTCCATTCTGTGCACCGCGTTTACCGCAGTTACCCTGTCCTCGCAGACGGATGTATTGTCCTTCGGCTACTCCGGCAGGAATGCTGATACTGATAGTTTTGGTTTTTGGTACTCTGCCATCTCCACCACATTTTAGACATTTATTTTTAATTATCTTTCCTTCTCCATTACAGGAAGGACAGGTTATTATTGTTTGCATTTGTCCAAAAAGAGAACGTGTTAATTGTCTAACCTGACCGGAACCGCGGCATTGGCTACATGTTTGAACTTGTCCATCGGAAGATCCTGAACCATTACACTTGTCGCATGTATCTTTAACGCTTATCTTAATTTTTTTTTCAACACCTCGGGCAATTTCTTCCAGGGTAAGTGAGAGTGATATCTGCAGGTCTTCACCGCGGTTGCTGCTGCGGGGGCTTCTACCCATTCCGAATGCACCGCCAAAAAGATGTTCAAAAATACTACCTAAACCGCCACTGCCAAAAATATCGGAAAAGTCACCGGCATGTGTAAAATTATCCCAGGTGAAACCATGTCCACCAAAAGCACCTTCCAACCCGGTATGACCGAATTGATCGTACTTTTGCTTTTTGTTAGAGTCGCTCAGAACTTCGTAAGCTTCAGATGCTTCCTTGAATTTTTCTTCTGCTGCTTTGTTGTCTTGGTTTTTATCAGGATGATATTTCATTGCCAGTTTGCGATAGGCTTTTTTAATTTCTGCTGCCGAAGCGTTTTTATTCACGCCCAGGGTTTCATAGTAATCTCTTTTAGCCACTTAGTTTCCTTTAATCAAGAACCTTGAAAGGGTTCACAAGTGTTTTCTTCTTGCTGAACCCTTTCAAGGGTTTTACTATAATTTTAATAACTATTGAAAAGGTCAATTTAACAAAATCTCTCTAGATAAACCTTTTCAAGGTTTTATAAATTTATTTATCTTCGTCCACTACTTCAAAATCAGCGTCGACCGGCTCATCTGCTTTTGGTTGTTCCTGCGCCTGTTCACCACCCATTTTACCGGGATCAAATTCGGCATCTTTCATATCGGGACCTGGTCCGCCTTGAGCTGCTTGTTGTTTTTGCATTTCCGCATAAATTATCTCACCGATCTTTTGTGCTTTCTTGGCAAGTTCATCGCGCACGGCTTCGAATTCTTCTTTAGATGCAGATTTTTTATCGAGTTCTTCCAGTTTTTCTTTAGCTTCTTTGATCGCTTCTTCCACATCTTTTTTCTCTTCCGGTTTCAGTTTATCGCCATGTTCACCCAGGCTTTTCTCTGTAGAGAATATCAATGTGTCCAGTTCATTTCGTGCCTGTATGGAATCTTTCTGTTTCTGGTCTTCATCGGCATGGGCTTCGGCATCTTTCACCATTCTATCAATTTCTTCTTCACTAAGTGTGCCGGATCTTTCGATCTTAATTGATTGCTCTTTACCTGTTCCCTTATCCTGAGCATGAACATGCAAAATACCGTTGGCATCTATATCGAAGGTTACTTCGATCTGCGGAAGACCACGCGGCGCTGCAGGAATACCGGTCAATTCAAAGTTGCCAAGTCTTCTATTATCAGATGCCATGGAACGTTCACCCTGCAGAACAACAATAGAAACAGCCGGCTGATTATCTGCTGCAGTGGAAAATATTTGACTTTTTTTGGTAGGAATGGTTGTATTTCTTTCTATAAGAGAGGTCATAACTCCACCAAGAGTTTCGATGCCCAGAGAAAGGGGTGTAACATCGAGCAGTAGAATATCTTTCAGGTCTTCATCACCAGATAGAATACCACCCTGGATTGCTGCACCAACTGCAACTACTTCATCGGGATTAACACCTTTGCTGGGTTTTTTTCCAAAGAATTTTTCCACTGCTTCTACAACAGCAGGAATCCTGGTGCTGCCACCTACCAGAAGTATTTCGTCTATATCTTCTACTTTTAGCTTGGCATCTTTAAGTGCAAGTTTACACGGATCTATAGAATGTGCCACAAGATCACTTGTCATCCTGTTGAATTGAGAAAGTGTAAGATCAAGGTTCAGATGTTTCGGACCGCCGGCATCTGCTGTGATAAACGGCAGGTTTATATTGGTTGTCTGAGTTCCGGAGAGTTCGATTTTTGCTTTTTCAGCAGCTTCTTTAACTCTCTGCATAGCCATCGGGTCGCCTGAAAGGTTAATGCCCTCTTGTTTTTTAAATTCTTCAAGAATCCAATCCATGATCTTTTTATCGAAATCATCTCCACCCAGATGCGTATTACCATTTGTAGAGAGCACTTCTACTACACCTTCTGCTACTTCCAAAATAGAAATATCAAAAGTTCCGCCTCCCAGGTCGTAAACAGCTACTTTTTCTTCTTTTTTGTTTTCCATTCCATAAGCCAGGGCTGCTGCAGTAGGTTCGTTTATGATGCGCTTCACTTCCAAACCGGCAATTTTCCCTGCATCTTTTGTAGCCTGTCGCTGAGCATCGTTGAAATATGCCGGTACAGTAATAACAGCTTCTGTTACTTTTTGACCAAGATGAGCTTCGGCGGTCTCTTTCATTTTGTTTAAGACCATAGCTGAAATTTCCTGAGGTGTAAAATCCTTGTTTTCGATATCCACATGAACAGTAGCTTCTCCGAATTTACCACCTTTTACCTGGTAATTTATACTCTTTATTTCATTAGCAACTTCATTCAGTTGACGTCCCATAAATCTTTTGATAGAAGAGATCGTATTGCGAGGGTTGGTTACTGCCTGGCGTTTTGCCAGCTGTCCTACCAGCCTTTGTTTGTCTTTTGTAAAAGCGACTACAGAGGGAGTTGTACGACCTCCTTCTGCATTCTGAATAACAACAGGTTTGCCACCTTCCATTACACTTACACAGGAATTTGTTGTACCCAGATCGATTCCTATTATTTTACCCATGTTTCCTCCTTTATCACGCCTTATCTGACCACTCACGAGTGATACAGAAAAGTTAGGCATTTATTTTTTATTTTTTTCTTTTGGTTTCTCGCCGTTCGATACGGCTACCCGCGCCGGGCGGATAATTTTATTGTTCATACTATAACCATTCTGAATAACAGCCACGATTTTATTTTCCTTTTCATGGGATGGGATATGAGCAAGAGCTTCGTGGAACTGCGGATCAAAATCTTTTCCCAATGCTTCTATTTTTTCTACGCCTTCCTTTTTTAAGACTCCCTCTAATTGCTGAAAGATCAATTCTACCCCTTTTTCAAATGATTCCCGGTTCTTTTCAATTTCCGGATGCAGGGCACGCTCAAAGTTATCAAGAACATCACAAAATTCCAGGACCAGACGTTCGTTAGCGTTTTTTATCCAATCAGATTTCTCAGCAATATTCCTGCGCCGAAAGTTATCAAATTCTGCCGCATTACGCATCCACCTATCTTTCATCTCGTCATATTCAGCTTGTAGAAGGGCATATTTTTCAGGAAGAGTAAGCTTTATTTTTTTTTTAGGCTTTTCTTCACCTGTTGGTGATTCCGTGTTTACGGTCTTTTCATTATCGATCATTTTTTGGTACCACCATACCTTTTTTTGTAGTGTTGGTAATTGTTTGAGCTATATCCCTGATGATCGGTATATTTTTTTTATAGTTCATTCGAACAGGTCCCAGAACGCCTAAATATCCGGGAATACCAAAGATCTCATATTTAGCGAATATTAGAGAATAGCTGGTTAATTCCGGTTGACCGAGATCTTCACCCATCAAAACCTGCCACTGTTTTTCTTTCTCGCTTTTTTGCATCAGATTTATCAGGTGATCTTGCCGTTGAATGAATCCCAAAAAGGTGAGGATGGAACTTTTTTCATTGAATTCCGGTTGTTCCAAAAAAGAAATATTCCCATCGAAGTGAATGAAATAGTTACTTATTTCTGAAAGTGCATTCTGAAGCTCCTGGATAAATAATTTGAGTATAGTATTTTCTTCAGTTATTTTTTCTGCGATCTCATCCAGTATCTTATTCTGGATGTCGTAAATTTGCAAACCAACAAGTTCTTCATTCATATACCGCACTAACGTCCGAAGTTGCTGTTCAGTTAAAGTCTGATCACATTTTAAAATAACAGTTTTATCCAGACCGGAATCCAGGCTTACGACGAATAAAAGTTTATTCTCTGAAATCTTGAAAACATCGAGTTTTTCCAGGTGTCCGTAAGATATTTCAGGTTCAGCCACAAAACTCAATTGATCGGTTTCTCGTGCCAGGAGCTGCATAATATAGTGTAAAGCCAGCGGTGTATCTCTATAATATTTTACCAGGATTTCGCGGAGTAATTTGATTTTATCGTATTTTACACTGGTTATCTGATTTGTGATTTTATTAACATAAGTTCGGTATCCTTTTATAGTAGGAATTCTACCCGCCGATGTATGTGGTTGGTATATCATGTTATCTTTTTCCAGTTTATTGAGATCTATTCGGATAGTGGCAGGACTGGCAGTATGAACATATTTTTCACATATTAATTTAGAAGAAACGGGTTCACTTGTCTGGATGTATTCATCCACCAGATAGGTTAAAACCCTCTCCTGCCGAATTTCATTTTTCTTCATTTACTCATCCTCGTTTCATTAGCAATGATTTCACACGACTGCTAACATAGGACAAATTAATTTTATTCACTCGATTGTCAAATTATTTTTAGCAGACAAGAAAGGGGAGTGCTAATTTATTCGATGACACATCAAAAAACGTTGGTTATTGCTGATTAGTGCAGATATTAAACGGTAGTTTAAACCCTATTGTTTTTTTACGTATTTATCGAACCATTCAATGGTTTCCTGCAAAACATGAAGTAAGGATTCTCTGGCATAATAACCATGACCTTCATATGGTAAAATAACAAGCCGTGTGATCGCTCCGTTTCCTTTTAACGCCTGGTACATTCTGCGGGATTGCAGAGGATAAGTTCCAGAGTTTGGATCATTCTCACCGTGAATTAAAAGAAGTGGTTCATTGATCTTATCAGCTTGAGCAAAGGGAGATATTTCAATATAGAAATCCTTAGCCTGCCAGAAAGTACGTCTTTCTTTTTGGAATCCAAAAGGTGTAAGAGTTCTATTGTAAGCACCTGTTTTAGCAACACCGGCTGCACATAAGTTACTGTGAGCAAGAACGTTTGTCGCCATGAAGGCACCATAGCTATGACCTGTAATTCCCACCCTTTCAGGATCAATAATTCCTCTTTCGTTAAGATAAGTTATAGCTGCTTCCACACTGTGTACTGTTTGTTCAATAAAGGTTTCATTCACTGTTTCCGGATCGCCTACGATAGGAATGGTTGCTCCCGAGAGAACAGCATATCCGTCTAAGGCAAGATATTTTGTGGAAGATGAACCAAAACGAACAAACCTGTTTGGTGATATATCGATCTGGCTGGCTGTAGCGCTATCTGCATGTTCCACAGGATAGGCACTGATAATGAGTGGGAGTCTTTCACCTTTTTTATAGGATGCAGGCAAATAAAGCGTTCCCGAAAGAGGAATGCCATCTTTTCTGGTATATGTAATAAGTTCTACTTTCAATTCGGTAAGTTCAGGATAAGGATTTTTATTATCGGATATTTTTTTCCACTCTCCGGTTTTCAGATCGATCAGATGATAATTTGGGGGAATAGTTTTGCTCTCACTTCGAATAGCTATCTTATCCATTTTTTCACCAATGAATCCTGAGATTGTTTCATGAAAATCTTTCTTACAGTGGAATAAGATTATACTTTCCTTCGTTTTAAGATCGAATTTTGCCAGGTATGGAAAATTACCTTCAGGAGTTGCGCCTGTATTGTTAATAAAAAATACAGCATTACCGGATTTAACAAAAACCTGTTCTCCTCTTTCAGTGATTCTATGTACCAATTTTCCGGGATTATTGTATTTTTCCCTGATACTCATATCGAATAAAAGCGCAGGTTTTTCTGTACCGATCTTATAAAGCCATTTCTTTTTCCAGAGTTTGTCTCTATCGTATTCGGAGAAAATTATTTCATCTTCGATTTCACTCCACCCGATATTGGAAAAACGATGCTCCAACCAGAATATTTCTTTTGGTTCTTCTTTGAAAGGAGCAATCAGTCTCATTACTTTATCGCGATGTGGCACTTTGTTTTTCGGATCACCTTCATCCAGAGCTTCCACCCAGATCAAAGCAGCATCTTTAAGTGGCTGCCATTCGAAATCACGCGGCCCTTTGTAAGTTCCACCAATAGGAACTTCATCCTGCAGAGGTCTTTGGAAAACTTTTTTTATAAGCTTACCACGACGATCCAGAATTTCAAATTTTACAGGAAAGCGGTAATAAGGGACCTGATATGAATATGGATGGTTAATGGTGGAAGTGAGAAGATATTGATTATTTGGAGATAGCTCCACGTCCTTGTAAATTGCGGGTTTCCCAATTTTCGTGATCTTTTCAGATCGAGTATCAAGAAAGATCAGTTGAGAAGTAAAATAATATTCAAAAAGATTTTCATCGTGACTGTTCTTTAGTAGATGCTGGTAAGTCCGTTCCGTACTTTTCTTACCCAGGCTCTCTTCGATAATAGGACTATCCGGTACTAATGGTTTCTGTGGTTCAGTTCTTCTTTCGGAATGAATGGATTTGATAAGTAATGTTTTATTATCATTAAGCCACCAGAATCCATCATCTTCGAGAACATCGTTTATGAGAATGTCCTTGATTTTTTTTACCTTTCCTGTATCAACATCGATAATAAGCAATTCTATTCCCTTTTCAGTTTCGCAGGATGCAGCAATTTTTTTGTGATCAAATGAGAATTTGAAAGATCGGATCTTTATGCTTTCCGGTAGTTGAACTGGAATAATATCTCCAGCTATTAAGTTGCGGATTTTAAGTGAAATAGTTGGATATTTTTTTGAAGGAGCGTTCAGGCTTTTTACAATATCTTTGCCGGCTAACTTCGCAGATGGCAGCGATATCTCTTCCAGTGTTTTGTATCTCTGGTAAGTGTATTCTATACCAATTTCACCGAAAGGAACAAATTTGATAACAGGAAAGGGTTCGGTATCGAATATCCTGGTTATATTTTCAGAGGGTAGCTTGTAGCCGCTTTCAGCATTTATGTTCATCATGCTCATACTCCAGATAAAAAGTATTATTACAATTTTTTTCAAATCTATCTCCGAATAAAGTTTTTATAAAACAAACACTAAAAAGAGAAGTTATTTTGACAAGGAATAATAAAAGACATGGAAGTTAATTGCAATCTTCAAAACAGGTTCAAATGTTCATTTTTCTGACAGGGCTGAATTTAAATCTGAAAATCTTCATCATCTAACCAATTGATAGGATTCTTTCTTATATATTGGCGAATTATTTCCCAGGATTCGTAATTTCGGATTATATGATCGTAATATCTTGATTGCCATGTGAATGTTATGTTATTTATTCTAGCATATTTTGTAACACTTGATTTATATCCTCTAATAATGGAAGCTAAATTTTGTGATTGCGGTCCAAATTGATTTTTCTGTAGAGACGCAATATTTTGCGTCTCAGGGTGACAAATAATTTTATTAGACGCAATGTTTTGCGTCTCAGGATGACAAATATTTTTATTAGACGCAATATTTTGCGTCTCTACGGGTTTATCGATAACAATAATTCCGTGAATATGATTAGGCATGATAACAAATTCATCCAATTTCACAAATGGGAAATGTTGTGGTATATGAAACCAGTTGTTTTGTGCAATTTTTCCAAGAGATGTTAATCTGATTTTATTATCTATTATTTCACCGAAATATTTTGATTTATTTTTTGTGCAAATTGTTACAAAATAGGGTGCATTTGAACCATAATCCCAAGAAGGTAAACGCGTCGATTCAATATGAAATTTATTCTTATATTTTTTCATCAAAATCGATTTTGTCCAGTGGACAATTTATGCATCGTACCTACTTCAACTTTTTCCATCAATCTAATCTTTTATTAAAGAAAATCCAAAAGATAATATTTATCTACAAATCAGCAGGAATTCTTTTGATCATAAAAAACTTTTTGTTATCTGATAAAGCTTCTTTCCAAAGACTATTTCCAATAAACTCACCGGAAGTATTCAATTCAAAATCAGTATAAGGGTTTATGGATGAATAGATTTCATAATTATAATCTGCTTCATCTTCCCACTGCAAATGGATAAAACTGTTTTCAATAAAGATGTTAATATTTTGAGAATAAATAAATTCAGGTTTTAAACAAATATCGAGTTCTGTAACAAAATCTTCGCTAACAATGATATTACTTTTTATAATATCTGCGTATTGATCTTTATGAAAAGTGAAAGTGTAATTTCCCGGTAAAAGAAGTCGGTAATACCTGCCGAAAGTGCTATCACTTCGAACCGGTTCAACACTCGTCATCCCGCTTGCACTATCGATCTCAGTTACATAAATTTCAGCAATGATCGGTTCATCATTTTCATCTGTGATCAACCCGTTTACAGTAGAATGGTTTACTCTATCCAGCATTATAAGAGCAGCTTGCAGGTTATCCTGGCAAATTTGATCGACCTGACTTTCAGGTGGAATATAGGTGGTCGCCAATTCAATTGTAAATGAAAAAATCCTTTGTTCCGCATAACCCCAATCGCCCATTGTTCCCTGGCAGGTGTAACCGAAGTCAACTGCCTGCATTGGTGTGTAATATCCACCACCACTGATGCGGGGAATAGTTGCAGCCATATCAACTGCAAGTTCATCCATAATTTCATGGTCATAGGAACATACTCCAGGCAGATGACCAAGAGGATATAAAACATATTGACCATAAGAATGATAAGTTATTCCAGCAAAGAATTTATGATCGTAGATCAAATCTCTGGCAAATACAGCTTCTTGTTCCGACCATTCATAAGGTCCATGATATGTTTGTGAATTAGGATCACTTGATGCACCATTAAGTCCCCAGACATAACCAAAGTTCCTGTTCAAATCGACTCCATCTGCTGTGCTGTAATCGGGTATTCCGTTGGCATTATTATCTCGCATATTTTTGCGATGCATTGTGTGCCAACCTTCGGTTACGAGTTTATGCCCATCAGGATTCATCAGGGGGATGAACCAGATCTGAGTGCTGTCTATCCAGGCTGTTACGCTATCTATAACTCCATAATTGGAAACGAGGTAATTCAGTATATGCATATCAACTTCCAGACTGATAGGTTCTCTTGCATGAATTTCCGCAGCAAAGAAGATATTAGGTTCATCTTCGTTCACTTGCGGATTGTCAGAAAGTTTAAGACACCAAACCAGATGTGGAAAATCAGAATAATTATCGTTTCCTTCTAAATAATAATCGTAGCAGGTTGAATTTCCCAGAGAAGTTAATTGAGTTATATCAGGATGAGCCAATGCGATTAGTTGTAATTCGGTTGTTACCTCTTCGTAATTCCTATAACCTGCAATATCTCGAAGCCGCTGTTCTTCGGTTGAGAGAATTTCAAAATCGTATCGATTTCGTTGTAGATAAGCTAACTGCTTTTCATTGATGATAATATCGAGTAGTTCATTCTTCTGGAAAATGATGATTTCTATGTTTTGTTCTTCAACCCATTTCGCAACCGAGCTATCAGGGTTTTTTACGGAAACCAGGATTTCCTCTGCTGATAATGAGACAACAGATAAGAATATAAAAAATAGGATTAAATATTTCATTTTTTTTCTTTCTCCTTCAACTTCTTCCATCAATCCAAGCGTTTTTGAAATTCCTCGAAATCTTTTTCTTTCTGTGATCAAAGAACTTCTACTTCATTTATCATTGTTGATTATTTATTGATACAATATATTCAAGATTTTCCTCAAAAGTTTTTGTTTTCACTTCATCATTCAATTCCCTTACAATTAACAATGCTTTTTTAATATACTCAATTGCGATGTTAATATCTTTTTTATAAAAGTAAGCCAAACCGATATTGTTATAAGAAGTTGCCGTATCAGGATGTTTTTCTCCTAGTATTTCCTGCTGAATTTTTAATGCCTTTTGAAAAAACTCTAATGCCTTATCATATTTTCCTTTATTTTTATAAGCTTCACCGATATTATTATATGAAGTTGCAATCGAAGGATGCTTTTCTTCGAGAATGGAAAGTTTAATCTTTAATGCTTTCTGATAAAATTCTATTGCCTTGTCGTATTCTCCTTTGTTATAATAAATACTACCGATATTATTATAAGATTGTGCAGTATCAGGATGTTTTTCTTTAAGAATATCAAGTCTGATTTTTAATGCTTTCTGATGAAATTGTAGTGCTCTATCATATTTTCCTTTATTCATATAAGTTGCACCGATATTGTTATAAGATACTGCAATATCAGAATGTTTTTCTCCAAGTATTTTCAGACTGATTATTAATGCTTTCTGATAAAATTGTAGTGCTTTATCATATTCTCCTTTGTTATAATAAATACTACCGATATTATTATAAGTTTGAGCAATATCAGGATGGTTCTCTCTAAGAATTCCAAGTCTAATCTTCATTGCTTTCCGATGAAATTGTAGTGCTTCATCATATTTTCCTTTATTTCTATAAGCTTCACCGATATTATTATAGAAAGTTGCAGTATTAGAATGTTTTTCTCCATATAGCTTTAGAGAAATCTCTTTTGCTTTATTATAAAATTCGATAGCAAGAGCATACTTCCCTTTATAATAATGGCAAGAACCAATCTCATTATAACATTTTGCTATTCTACTATTATCTTTTTCATTTTTACTCTTTTCGATTTCTAAGGTTTTATTATAAAATTCTATTGCTTTATTATAATACCCCATGCTCTTTAGTCTATTTGCATAAAAGAGCAGATAATCTGTATTCTGCGGGTTTAGTTTAATGGCTTTTTCTACTTGGATAAGAGAGTTGTTATAATCCAATTCTATGTAATATGCTCTAGCTTGCAAAAATGCTATTTCAGCTTTAATGTTTTTATCTTCATCGATTTCCGTATCAACTGTTTGTTCATAATTATTCAAGATATTATGGAATTCTTCTTTGTTATAATTATTAAACTGCTTTATAGATTGTTTAAGTATCTTCTTTAATTGTGGTTTCTTTGTTTTATCTTTTAATTTAATTATATCCTTTGTTAGTTTATAATTTTCAGTTTTGTAATTTTTTAATATCTTATTCTTTTCTTCATCTGATAAATTATTAAAATCATTTGATTGTAATTTTTGCTTTAATTTGTCTTTTTCTTTTTTCTTTTTTTTCTTTCTTTGTATTAATTTATTAATCCATATAACTGCTTGTATTGATCCAATAATAAATCCAAAAATAATTGCTATAGTTCCCAATTCCATTCCTTTTCCTTCTCCTTCAATTTCTTCCACCAATCTAACCGCTTTTTTATTTCCTTTTCATAGCCGAATTTGGAAGGTTCATAATATGCTTTTTCATCCATTTTTTCAGGAAAATAATTCTGGTAGCTATATGCATTTTTATGGGCATGGTCATATTTATAATCTTTGCCATAATCGAGATCTTTCATAAGTTTTGTAGGAGCATTACGAATATGAAGCGGTACACCCAGATGGCTGGTTTTCCGTGCATCTGTAGCAGCTTTTTTATAAGCAGAATACAGCGAGTTGCTCTTTGGTGCGGTGGCCAGATAGACCACAAGTTGCGCCAACGCAACGTTTGCTTCCGGCATTCCTAAAAAGTGCACTGCATCTTTAACAGCAATTGCCTGAACTAGGGCATTGGGATCTGCAAGTCCTACATCTTCGGAAGCAAACCGCACCAAACGACGAGCAACATACATCGGGTCTTCTCCAGCTTCCAGCATACGTGCCAGCCAGTATAATCCAGCTTGCGGATCACTTCCTCGCAACGATTTGTGCAAGGCAGAGATAACATTGTAATGTTCTTCACGATCTTTATCATAAAACATTGCTTTTCTGCTGAGGATCTTCGAGATAAACACCACATCAACTTTCTTTTCTTCTTTCACATTTTTAATGATACTTTCCAAATAATTCAAAGCTTTACGAGCATCTCCGCTGCTTAGCTCTGCTATATAGGGAAGGCATTTTTCTTCAAATTCAAAATTAATCTCTGTTACTTCCAAAGCCCTGTTTATGATGCTTATAATATCTTCATCGGAAAGCTGTTGCAGTACAAAAACACTACAACGGGAAAGAAGAGGTGGGATCACTTCAAATGAAGGATTTTCGGTGGTTGCACCGATCAGGATAACAGCACCGGATTCAATATAATACAGAAATGCATCCTGTTGAGATTTATTGAAACGGTGTATCTCATCTATAAAAAGAATTGTACTTTGATCCTTCTCTTTAAAATTATATTCGGCTTCTTTCATTACGGCTTTCACATCTTTAATGCTGGAAAGAACCGCACTGAAAGAGATGAACCTGAAGGAAGATTCTTTTTCAATGAGTCTGGCAATAGTGGTCTTACCAGTACCGGGAGGACCCCACAATATAAAAGAGGTGTAATTATCATTTTCTATCATATTCCGTAGTTGAGAACCTTCTTCCAGCAATTTGTTTTGACCCATGATTTCTTCAATGGATTGCGGGCGGATCTTTTCTGCTAATGGAATATTGGTTGGTTTTTTTTCTTCAGAAAATAATGATATTTGATCAGACATATTGCTCCTCAAAATTATTAATTATTTGCTTTCCAGAGAAGGTAATCAATTTTGTGCAACTTTTTAAAAGCTTGGCAACCATTAATAAGAAGTTGCTCCCAATTACTGTTTTCCCATCTGATTTGTAAAGATCCAAAGTCTATATCATGAACCTGATTTGTATCAATAAATATAGAATTTCGAATAAATCTAAATAGATTGCTTCTATTAAATTTAAAGATATCCTTAAATTCAAATAGCATGTTTGAGTTAATACAAGAATTATCAACAAATTCAAAATCACCGCATTGCGAAAGAGTAATATAGTTTAACCAAAATTCATCATTCATTCTTTTAATATTCTGATAATTTCGCAAATTGTAATTCAAAAAGAAACCTTTCTCATCAAATCCGAAGTCATATGAGCATTTAGTTTTATCAGAATGTATTTGTAAAAATAAACCAAAAATTATTGGAAGAAATGTTATTTCAGACCACTCATCCTTAAAGTTTCCATATTTAATGAAGGCAGAAAGGAAATTTTGAAACATTTCAACAGTATCCATAGTAATTTTGAAAGCTTCATCATCATTATATTCAGTTTTCCCAAATAAATAATCTAAAAAAAGGTAGTGAATTTCGTCCCAGCGTTGAAATTTATGTGTGTTAGTGTTGATAATTAACTGCATTTTCTTATTCATAATCTACTTGTTCCTCCATTTAATAAATCTTTAAAACTACCGAAAAATTCTTTATTGATTTCTTATTTTCTCTTATTACTAATTTTGATCTCAATAATCTAGATCACCGAAACTTTTTATATGAATATCATAAAATTTAGGTTTATGTTTTTGATATTCTTCAAAACTATTATAAATAGTACTTCCTGTAAGGAATGATCCATAGGTTAAATCTTTTTTTCTTTCTTCATCAGAAATCAGCACTGGATGAATCTCATATGAAGTTCGTTTTCCATTTTCGTCCTTAAAATGATGCCATTGTTGGCTAAAATACGAAGCTGTATTTTCTGTTTCAGGAGCAATATTTAAAACATCAATGTCGTATGTTTCTTTTCCATGAAATTTATCATTACGTCCAACAGCAAGTGTCAAGAGAAATGGTGCTTGTGAACTTCCTGAATAAATAAGATCAATGGATTCAATATCATCTCTTAGGTCATTTACATAACTATTTGGTAATAAAGTCATTAAATTCTCAAATTCTTCTCGATTATGTCTTTTTGTAAAAGAATATACGGATGAAGAATTCAAACCGGACAATTTCGATTTGATTTCTTCATATGTGAATTGATAATCAAATCTTGTAGGTTGTGTTGCCATTTTCCCTCCTTTAAAAAAATTGGATACTATAACCGATTTGAAATACCTTTACTCTTTTACTTCATACTACGATCTCAACAACCCATATATAGCATCATCAAGAATGTTAAATAACTTGTTTTTCATATTTCATTTCCTCAATTTATTGTCGTCAACGAAATTGAAAAATTATCTGCTAACTGTCAAACAGAAAAATAAATACGAGGAAAATACTAATAAAAAAAACCGGCAAAAAAGCCGGCAAAAGGATAATTTTTACATTTGCAGTTAGAACGATAATCCTTCTGAACTGCTAAATGTAATGCTTCCATTTGATGTATGAGAATAAATTTGATGACCACCATTTCCAATGCTTCCGGAGAGGTGTGAACGGCTGAGTTGGTTTGTATTAAGCTTCACATCATCTTTTATATTTATCGAGCTATTGGAAGTAGATGCCTTGATATCCGCATCCAGTGAAATACCTAGGTATAATGTTATAGAACCATTACTGGTGGTAACATCCAGATCGTTCATCAATTTATTTAATTCTGCTTTAATAGTTCCATTTGAAGTATGTATTCCCAGGATAGGTCCAATATTGAACATCTTTATACTGGCATTACTGGTTGATGCTTCTCCGTAACCATCCACATTGCGAATATCGATACTGCCATTGCTGGTCTGAGCTGTAACTGATCCTTCCAAACCATCAACTTTGATCGAGCCATTGCTTGTTTGTGCTTCTACTTCGCCTTTGGAATTGAATAATTTTATACTGCCGTTGGATGTAACCAGTTTGTGAACGATTCCAACTTTCTCGAGCTTGATACTGCCGTTCGAACTTCTAATCAACTTCAGTTCAACATTTCGGGGAACCTTGAGTTCATAATTAACAGATACTTTAGGCTTTTCCTTCAGATGGATGGTTTCTATTTTCAATCCGTTATTTTCAGTTATCTTAATCCCTACTTTTTTAAGTTCATCTTCCTTTTTTGAGGTTCTTTTTACAGCTATCATTTCTACCTGTTGTTTATTCCATCCTGTAATGATAACAGAACCGTTGATATTGATGAGTTCGATTTTCTCACCAGCTTTAATATCGAAATCCTGCTGAATCTTTTCTTCTTTATGAAGAATCCCAAATAATAGGACACCACAAGATAAAAATGCGAGAGAAATTGATAATATTTTCATGTTTCCTCCTAAAATTCTTTATTAGGATATAGTTGCAAGAGAAATTCCAAATAAACTTAGTTTTTTTATCCTTTTGAAATAGAAGAAGATAGAGGTCTTATTCGAACTTGACCAGAGTAAATTTGTTTATCCAAATGATAATGGAAGAATCAGGCTATTATCAAATTTATAAATTACATACCTGTGATCACATTAAGAGCTTCGTGAAGAAGCTCAATTTTAAAATGCAGTGGATTTTTCAGTGTTGGCAATTCTCCATCAATATAAAAGGGCAGGGGTGTTTTGGTAATTACTTCGATGGTCCTGCTCTGTTTAAGATCTACTTCCGGTTCTTTTAAATGTTTGCCTTTAATGGCAGATGGAAGCAGAAACAAAACCCTTCTACGTGAAATTTTTTCTATAAAGCAGATATCCAGGAAACCATCGTTTATTCTAGCTTCAGGTGTTAACAGAAAACCACCACCTGTATATTTGCCATTTCCAATAGCAATAAGCAGGAAAGGTGAATTATAAGTATAATCATCCAGTATCACTTGAGCTTCAAACGGTTTTAAAGCAACCAAAGCTTTTATTACAGCAAGAAGGTATCTTGGAAGACCGTTCAGATGTTTTATCTTGTTCGAAATTTGAGCAGCTCTGGCATCGAATCCTATACCCAGAGCATTAACAAAATAAAAATCTTCCAATTTGCCGACATCTATTTTTATGGTTTTATATCTCAGAAGCGTTTCAATTGCTTTGTTCAGATGCTTGGGTATATTGAAACTGTGAGAAAAATCATTTCCACCCCCTTCCGGAATAATACCCAAAGTTATTTCTTTATGTTTGCCTGTTTTCATAATGCCGGTCACTACTTCGTTTATGGTTCCGTCACCACCTACTGCAACAATATCTTTAAATCCATTGTTTATGGCATCTATAGCCAATCTGGTGGCATGTAGAGGAGCTTTTGTAACTTCCAACTTAAAGTCGATATGATGTTTGTTGATTGCAGTTATGAGATTGCTTAACTTATTACCTGTTCTGCCTCTGCCGGCAATCGCGTTAACAATAAAAATCCATTTTTTATCCATGTTTTTTCCTTTTTGCCTCTTCCGTCTGAACCACACAAGTGTGGTCAGACACCTTCTCCAGTGGAGAAGGAATTATCTGTTATGAATCTTTACCTATCATTCTCCCTCTCCTTTGGGGAGGGTTGGGGAGGGGCGTCAACAATTTCCTTTTTCAATTTCATTAAAACTTTGTTCACGTTATTCAAAATCTCTTCATTCTTATACCGAATAACCCGATATCCTAAAGTAACAAGAATATCTTCTCTTATCATATCATGATCTCTCTGATAATCATGAATCTTTCCGTTAACTTCAATGATCATTTTATTATTCAAACATAAAAAATCAGCAACAAAGAAATGCTTTTTGTTATCATATTCAAAGATAATCGGTTCTTGCCTTTTGAATTTCAACCCCATGAATCTGTGTGCTCGTAGTTTTTGCCACAATTCTTTCTCTGCGGGAGTAGATTTTTTTCGTAATTCTCTAACAATTTCTGTAATTTTTTGCAATTTTGCCTCTTCTGTCTCCAAAGGCTTTCGGGGTTACTTTCTCTTTCTTCTTGATTCCAATTTCTTAAGAATAAATACAAACTCACCTTTGGGAAGTTCTTCTGTCATTTGTGATAGCTCTTTCAAATTACCCCAGAATATTTTTTCCTGCGGTTGAGTAAGTTTATAGGTAATTACAGCCTGCCTTTGCGGTCCTAAAACTCTGATCATATCTCGTAGTATTGGTTTCAGGCGGTAAGGAGTTTCTAGTAGAATTACGTTCAAATGTGTCGGAATCTTCTTAAGAGCTTCCAGCCGTTTTTCCTTGTTGGCAGGAAGAAATCCATAGTATAGAAATTTATCTGCAGCTAATCCAACAACCATCAGAGCAGTCATAATAGAAGAAGTACCCGGAACCGGCACAACCTGGATCCCGTTTTGGTGACATTGCCATACCAGGTTATTTCCCGGATCAGCAAAAAGTGGTGTACCTGCATCACTGATAAGAGCAGCAGATTTACCCTCCATTAATAGTATTTGCAGTATGTTATATGATTGTTCCTTTTCATTGTGCTCGTTCAGAAGTTCCAGTGGCTTTGTTATGCTATATTTTTTCAGTGTCCTGCTGCCAGCCTTGTATTCTTCGCAGATCACAAAATCCACTTCTTTCAATATCTGTAAAGCTCTTAGAGTTATATCATCCGGGTTTCCGATAGGAGTAGCAACTACAAATAATTTACTTTTTAATGACATAAATTATCTCACCTCGATAGTTCTTGCGGATATAAAAATAAATGCCCGAGAGGATTAACAGAACTGTAATTATTAAGCCTATCAGACTGAATTTCAGGCTGAGTGTATAAACTGCGGATTCGAATTTCATTTCAAGAACGTGTTCACCTTTGGGAATTACCACTCCCCGTAAAATATAATTAGCTGCATATATTTCTGTTTCTTTACCATCCAAATACGCTTTCCAACCTGCCGGATAATATATCTCGCTAACCGTAAGGAAAGAGGTTGTATCTGTTGTTACAGCAAATTTCAATTTATGAAGATCAAATTCTATCAGGCTTGCTTCAGCTAAGGTAGGCGCATAAATTTCTTCGATATTTTTTTCTATAATTGCTGATTTTGCCGGGTTGAATTCCTGCTGGTTCAGTCGTTTCCAAATGTCTTTTTTCTGCGGGATCAATTCCACATTTTCCACGAACCAGGCACGAGGAAGGTAAGTAGTATTTTTGTAAATAGTCTGTTTCTGTTTTCTATCGTAGAAGGCGTATTCCAGGTTTTCCAGGGGCAGCTTCTCAGGGTAGATCACATATTTAGCATTCAGCATATTTACAATGTTCCAGTTGATGGGAATGCGGTTCTGGAATTCATAGTTCAGGCAATTCTCGATGATTTCCTGGTAACGCTTCAATTTTGCACCGTGATATCCACCGATAGTTTGATGATAATATGCCCAGCGGTTCTGTCCAAATTCACGTCCCAGCGGGTAAACGCGAAAAATTTCTTTATCTTTAATCATGAAATCATCTGCTAAGGTTTTTTTGTAATGTTTTTCAATTCTGTTCTGTGGAGTAATTTCTTGCAGGAAGCGGCTGTCGATCAATAATAGATCTATAATTACAATAACAGCAATGAAGAGCAGGAAAGGATATTTTCCGATTTTTCCTCTGCCTAGAAGCAGTATCAAACCCAAACTTAATAAAAGAATGATACCTGTTTGAATTCCATCGTTGAACATTTTTTCTGCACGAAGAGATTTTAATTGGCGCATCTGAGCAGCGCTGTATTTAGCTGTTTCCCCGACCTTGGAAAGCCCCAGACTTTCAAAAGCACCACTTAAAGCAATAAATAAAATAAAAAGAATAATAGCTCCAATAAGTACTTTCTTAGTAAGTTCGAAGAAATTTGTATCGTTATCTTTAAATTTTTCCAGTACGGTTTTCAAGCCATATCCTGCCAGGATCACAAACGAGAACTGAACGAGTATCAATATCATAGCCGGCACACGGAACTTATTAAAACCAGGCAGGTAATTTAATAGCAGATTGGAAAAGAAAGGCAGATGCCTTCCAAAAGAGATTAACAAAGTAACAATGGAAATAGCAGTAAGAACTTTTACCATACGCGACCTGTTGAAGAAAACAGCTAACAATGCAAAAAGAAATATCACCACACCCATATACATGGAAGTTTGTGTAAAGGGCATCCATCCCCAGTAATAGGGAGAAACTCCACCAAAGAAACTGGGATTGACAAAGGTTAATATCTCTAACGGATGGAAAGACCAACTGGTAGCATAACTTGTTTCTAATCCTTCAGCGCCTCCCCGGATCGTATATTCCCCATATTCATAAGTAGAAAAATATGGTTGCGCAACTGCCATAAAGGAAACAATGATCACTCCCAGAAACATTCCTGTGAAGATAAGAAAGGGTTGCAATTCTTTATCTTTGATAGCCCACACAAGTTGGAAAATCCAGTAAATTCCCAGCATCAGAAAAGTATAATAGGAAATTTGCGGATGATTTTCGCGCAATTGTCCAATTATCAGCAAAGCTACCATACCCATGGCAAGAATGCTTTTCCTGTCTTTGAGATATTGTATTATATAAAATATCCAGGGAATATATACTAAAGCTCTGAATTTTGTATTATGCCCGATTTCAAGTAATCCGATAAAATGGCAGGAAAGTGCAAGAGCAACCGCACTGATAAAGGCGATAAGAGGATCGAATTTAAGGTAGATCATTAATAAATAAATTCCCAGTCCCATAGAAAAGAGAAGAAGTATTCGCCAATTCATTACTTTGTTGGTAATACGCAATAGAGTATTAATAAAGGGGTATTTCGAACCGAATGAGGTAAGATAGCCAGGCATACCACTGAATATATTGGGATTCCACAACGCCTGGTCTTTATGGATTTTATTATATTCTATCAAAACCTGAGCAGAGGTTCGCCACTGCATTGTATCACTAGCAGGAGGTGCATAATTCTGGAAAGCAATTTTGAAAAAAGAAATTGAAAGAATTATGAACAAAAGAGAAATGAAAATTATATGTCGAAATCGACCTTCAAAAATATTCTTAAAAAATTCTCCGCTAATGCTTTTCTTAGATTTGCTCGACTTTACTTTAACAGCCATTATTATATCCTTTTCTAATTTTTTTCTGAAAATTATTCAAAGTGTATTGAAGTCAAATAAAAAGTTTGTTGTTAAACTTAATGAAGGTTAGATTATTTAAAAAGTATACTATTCTTTTGGTTATTTTAACAATAACATTTTCTTCGTCAATTCCTTATCTTTGGTTCTAAGCTTGTAGAAATAAATACCGGAGCCAACTGCTTTTCCTGTTTCATCTTTTCCATTCCAGATCATTTCGCTGCGACCGGGACTCATGTAGCAATCTAATAAGGTTTTCACTTTCTGTCCCTTTATATTGAAAATCTCTAATTTTACTTTTCCCTCTTCAGGAAGATTGAATACTATCTTCGTTTCCGGATTGAAGGGATTAGGATAGTTGGTTAATTGGTAATCGGTTACTGGTAACTGGTCATTGGTAATTTCAACATAAGGTTCTGCTTCAAATTCATAACAACCCATATCTATAATTGCAACTCCGTCTCCATCGCCATCCCAAACTCTATGATTGTAAAGCAGATCCCACGGTGGAAGGAAAAGTCCGGTTGTATCCGGTGTGCCGGTATCTATGCAGGGAGAAAGTTCTGTAAGTTGATAAGGATTTTCTCCTGATAACAGAAACAAAGGATCTTCATCTATGTTGCCTTCCAACCAGTTAATGATATTAGCATTATTTTGATTGTAAATGGCATTTTGCCCTCCCTGGATATTGCAGTGAGAAACATCGATTTCCGAAGTATAGCCCCAGGGTGTATTATCAGCTAAAACTATTTCATAATTGCAATTATTCCTGAGTATATTATTATGAAAATCGATATGATTTCTAATTAACGATAATGTATATGTGCTTGTATTATTAACGAATGTAGAATTATAGATTTCAATATCATCATAACAAGCGAGAAGCACGGTTTTATCTGCTGTGCCATAACACCGGTTATTTTCAAAAAGACAATTGGAAATTGTGAACTTACCACTTGTGCTTGCAAATCCTCCTAAACATAATGCACTGGCATTTGTCCAATCAGTAGCGATTAATTCATTACCTGAAAAAACTGTATTTTCTATTAAAATATCACCGGTAGAGGAAGCTTGCATACCGCCACATAATGAAAAAGTACCTCCTGCATGATTATTCTTAATTACACAATCGATAACGGAAATACTATCACAATCAGGTAAAGCTAAAATTTTTACGATATCTGTTGCTATATTGCTTAATATTTTTACATTTTTTAATTCTGCTTTACTTAAATTGTTTAATAACACTATGCCATGTTCAGTTCCAACATTATTTTGAATAATTAGATTTTCTAAATAAACTTCATCTCTATTAGAAAAAAATAAAGTAAAAAGATAATATGTATTATTCTGAAATGTTAAATTTTTAATAAAACATTTTTTTGCACCAGGTCCTATCCATAATAACGGGTGATAATTCAATTCTCCATCGATGATCGTGGTTTCTGCATCTTCTCCAATTATTTTAATAAAAGACTTTCCACCTATGGCAAAAAATTGATTATTCAAACTTTCCGCATAAATACCTGATTCTAAATGAACTGTTTTCGGGTTCAAACTGTCGGAAACAATTTTTCTTATGGCAAGATTTATCGTTTTCATAGGTTCATCCGGTGATAAACCGGAATTATTATCATCACCAAGCATTGAAACATATAGATCGTGATTTACTTGTTCCAAAGAATAATTCAGAATATCGAAAGTGTATATATTCTGGTAAATATCTCCATAATTAGCAAAATAACGGGTTGGAGTGAGAATCGAAAAAGTATCAACTATTACATCAAGATATTCACAATAACATATATAAATATCAATTCCCGATGCTGCAAAGTTATCATAAATATTACAACGATTATTCACATCAAAAACACATTGTGAATCATCAACCATTAAACCACCCGCTGTTGTTGAAGCATAATTATATATAATCGATGTACCTGAGATGTTAATATTTGAATTGGACCTTATATAAATTCCACCTCCACTTATAGCATAATTTCTTTTTATCATGCAATTAGTTATATTTAATGTACTTTGATAATCAATTAAAATTCCACCCCCTCGATTACGTCCGGAATATTGAGATGGGTGTCCTTGCCCATTGGTAAGTGTGAAACCTTGAATATTTGCATCGGTTTCTTGGTCATTCACTAACACGCAACTATCAAGGCGTTGTCCATCTATTATGGTGGAATCAATATAAACTTCGTTACCTGTTATGAGTTCCAGGCTGGCAACCATGATGTTTTTTCCATTATAAGTTATGTTTTCGTAATAGGTGCCGGGATAGACGAGGACTGTATCGCTATCAGCAGAAGCATCTATTCCTTCCTGGATGAAGGTGAAGTTACCGGTTCCGTCTTGTTTCACTTCGATAGTTTCAGCAAGAAGAAGTGAAATGAACAAAGTAAAAAGTAAAAAGTAAAAAGTAAAAAGTTTATTCATAATATTTCCTTTTTCTGCTTTGTCTTCCTGAGAAACTCTTCTTCTACATTCGACGAAGGAACTGAAGCAGATTGGTCAATGATATTTATCATTAAACCCCCTTTAAATCCCCCTTTCCGTCTTTGTCCGAATACTTTCGGGACTACGCCGTGACAAAACAAAGGGGGATTCTATGTCTCTCTGAGGAATTCTGACAACGGCATACGACGAAGAGTCTAATATAAAATAGATTCTTCGTGAGAGAAGCAATCCGGCAGCTGCCGGATCAGAAAGACACAAATTAATTATATAAAGAACTATTTCATGAACCCGACTCGAGCTTTTCCAACCCGAGTCGAGTTCAAGCTAAGATTACTTCAAAAGTAACATTTTCTTCGTCAATTCCTTATCTTTGGTTCTAAGCTTGTAGAAATAAATACCGGAGCCAACTGCTTTTCCTGTTTCATCTTTTCCATCCCAGGTTACATTGTAACTACCTGCCGGTTGTGTTCCTTTTATGAGTTCTTTCACTTTTTGTCCCTTAATGTTATATATGGTTAAAGATATTTCAGATTCCTTAGATAAACTATAAGAAATTGTTGTTACCGGGTTGAATGGGTTTGGATAATTTGATGCTTCCAGTTTAACTGGAGCAGGTGTGCTCTCCGGTTCGTCTTTGAAAGATACATAATAGCAATCCCTGCTGTTATTTATTTGAATAGAACCTTTTACTGTTTTCGAAGTTTCCGGATCATAAATTCCATATTCTTTGATCCGCTTGTTTTGTTCTCTACCTCCATACGAGAATTCGAATTCCAGATTTTGCCCTTGATTCTCCAGAATGTAAGCACATAATTGAGATGATGTATCCTGAACAACAGTAGCTCCTTTACATTCTCCATCTACATAAGCACCAATTTCAGAAGGAAGATCATCAGGGTCTAACGAAATGAAAATAGGAATATAGTCCACTTCTTCTTCAAAAATGAAATCCTGAGATCCAGGTACAATATATTTTTCCCGGGATTCTACAAAATTCCAAGTGAATAAGGGTACATCTTCTGTACAATAGACAATAACCATATCACCCGGACTTAATGTATATGGAACACGCGGCCAGGCTTGACCCGGTAACCTTTTCATTGCCCAATGTTGTGTTCTAATCCCGGTAAAATTGTCCAGATATCCGGTAAATCCTCCAAAAGCATCATATACATGTTGGGTTTCTAATAAGAAATAACCTATCCAGTTTGCTTCATTTTCCCCGGCAAGATAGAATGTAGTGGTTGGTTCACATCTTTCTCCAATTACTGTAAAATAGCATTCATTCCAGGTGTGGAATTTGTAGCCATAAGGACTGGTAATTGGGTGATCGCCATTATGCCAAACTTCATCACCTAGATATTCAATTCTTTGAGGTTCCGTATTAGGACCGTGGTCTTTGAATAGAGCATGATCAAGTAAACTAAAGTCTTTAATTGGATCTAGTAATTCAGAAGCTATATTGTCTTCGGGATCAACATTGAGAATATCGAAGGAGAGCCAGGTCCAGCCGTTATTGGTATTTCCATCTGGAAATTCGTAGGTTTTGGCGACTGATGTTTCACAGATGATGATATAATCACCTGTTTGCGCATTATCCAGCGCTGAATCGAATGTGGAATATTGCTGATCTGGACCTACATATAACTCAGCTGAGTATAGAATTAATGAGAACAGAAAGCTTAAAATAAATAAAAATATTTTCTTTCTTCTCATAGTTATCTCTTTTTAATAATATACAATCAGTTTTCAACTACCACTACCTTTTAAAAAATTAAAAAATAAACTTGTTTGTCAAATGTTTTATTATTTTTCTAATTCATTTTTTAATTAATAGATTTCCAATCCAGCCTTTATAAAATGTCAACTTGGCAAACTAGTTGAGAATGAGAAGACTCAATCGCTTTCTTATGAAAAATCTAAGAATTTTTTAAATTAAATTCCTTGCCACAAAAAATTAAAGAGAAAGAAAGGAAACTAAAAATTATGAATAAGTTTAAACTAGTATCAAGTTACAAACCGAAAGGTGACCAGCCGCAGGCAATAGCCGAGCTTGTAGAGAGCTTACAAAATGGTGATAAATATCAAACTCTGCTGGGAGTAACCGGCTCAGGAAAAACTTTTACCATTGCCAATGTAATTGCCAAACTAAATAAACCCACCCTAGTACTTTCCCATAATAAAACTCTTGCTGCCCAACTTTATGGGGAGTTTAAACAGCTCTTCCCGGAAAATGCGGTCGAGTTCTTTATAAGCTATTATGACTATTATCAGCCTGAAGCCTATATTCCCGGTCGGGATATTTACATAGAAAAAGATGCCGATATCAACAGCCAGATAGAAAAACTACGCCTACATGCCACAATGAGCCTGAGTGAACGCAAAGATGTGATCATTGTAGCCAGCGTTTCCTGCATCTACGGTCTTGGCATTCCGCAGGATTACCGCGATGCTCTCATTCGCATCAAAACAGGTGAAGTAATTGAACGTGACGAACTGCTGAAAAAACTGGTGAATATCCATTACGGTAGGAATGATATTGCCTTTGAACGCGGAACATTCAGAGTGAATGGAGACATTGTAGATATTTATCCTGCCTATCTGGAGAATTCGATCAGAGTTGAATTTTTTGGTGATGAGATCGAACGTATCTCAAGAATTAATCCGCTGGATAACCATGTACTGGAAATTGTAAATGAATATCCTGTATATCCTGCCAATCATTTCATCACAACCAAGGCTTCTTTGGAAAGAGCAATAAAAGCTATTCAACAAGAATTAAAAGAACGGATTGCCTACTATGAAAAAGAAGGGATGTTACTGGAAGCGCAACGCATCGAGCAAAGGACGAATTTTGATCTGGAAATGCTGCGTGAACTGGGATTCTGTTCAGGAATCGAGAACTATTCTCGTCATCTTACCGGTGCTAAAAAAGGTGATCCACCTTTCTGTCTATTAGATTATTTCCCGGAAGATTACCTGATGGTGATAGATGAATCCCACGCTTCAATTCCGCAGATTCACGCCATGTACGGCGGAGATTATACACGTAAAAAAAACCTGGTGGATTATGGTTTTCGCCTTCCATCCGCTTTTGATAATCGACCGTTAAAATTCCATGAATTTGAAAATAAGATCAACCAGATTATTTATATTTCCGCCACCCCCGGTGATTATGAACTTTCAAAAACAGATGGAGTTTTCATTGAGCAGGTGATCCGTCCTACCGGTCTTCTCGATCCCGAAATAGAAATTAACCCTGTATCTTCACAGGTGGATGACCTGCTGGAGCAGATAAGAGTTCGGGTAATAAAAGGTGATAAAATTCTGGTTACAACATTAACCAAACGAATGGCGGAAGATCTGAGCGAATATTTGAAAAAAGCAGGTGTGAAATCTAAATATATGCACAGCGAGATCAATACGATTGAACGATCGAAAATAATCCGTGAACTAAGATTGGGAGAATTCGACGTACTGGTGGGAATTAACCTGCTAAGAGAGGGACTCGACCTGCCGGAAGTTTCATTGGTTGCCATATTGGATGCAGATAAAGCTGGGTTCCTTCGTTCTACGCGCTCGCTTATTCAAACTGCCGGAAGAGCTGCCCGTCATATCGATGGAAAGGTCATTTTTTATGCTGATAACATTACTTCTGCCATGCAGGAAACTATAAGCGAAACTAACCGGAGAAGAACAAAGCAACTCCTTTATAATAAAGAAAATAAAATAACTCCCGAAAGTATCAAAAAAAATATTGACGACATAATGGCCTCAACAAGTGTTGCCGACGGTTACGATAAAACCGGCAGGAAAGAAGTCTTGCCGGATAAAGCTAAGTTTATGGAATATTTGGAGTTAGATTCCAAAGAAAAGGTGATAGAATTGCTGGAAAAAGAAATGATAGAAGCAGCAGGATCCCTGAATTTTGAAAGAGCAGCAGAACTAAGAGACCGCATATTTGAAATGAAAGAGTCATAGTTCTTTGTTCAAAAAATCTAAATAATATTATGAATCAATCTGATCTTAAATCAATTCAAACTTATTTCCCAAATAGATTAAAAGAATTTAACAAAAATTTTAACTATAAAGCGATTAAATAAAGTACAGCATTTTATTGCCGTGCTTTACAGGAGATAACATGAGCGCTGCAAGAAAACCTAAGAAGGTGGAGAAACACAAAGAGGGTACAATCATTATTACTGATGATTCTTCCATTAAAATGGAGGTTGCAGTTGATGATATTAAATCTGAGGGAGATTATAAAAAATCCCCCGTTTATATCTATCACGATTGGTGTAAGAAATGCGGGATATGCGTTTCATTCTGTCCCACAGGAGCTTTGGGAAGAAAACCAGATGGTTCACCCTATGTCCCGTATCCGGAGAAATGTATTCATTGCGAAATGTGTGATAGGCTTTGTCCTGATTTTGCAATAACCGGAGCAAAAAGGTAGGTAGGAAAAATGTCAAAAAACAATACTATAAAAAAAAGAGAACCGGTTTTGATGCAGGGAAATGAAGCTATTGCTCGCGGAGCTCTGGATGCAGGAGTAAATTTTTATGCAGGTTATCCCATTACACCTTCCACCGAGATAGCCGAGATATTTTCTTATGAACTGCCAAGACGCGGTGGTAAATTTATTCAAATGGAAGATGAGATCGCCAGTATTTCTGCAATAATTGGAGGTTCACTTGCAGGTGCAAAAACCATGACCGCTACCAGCGGACCGGGTTTCTCCCTTATGTTGGAAGGTATCGGATTTGCCAAAATGACGGAAACGCCATGCGTGGTGGTAAACGTGATGCGTGGAGGTCCCAGCACCGGTTTGCCGACCAAACCTTCGCAAAGTGATATCATGCAGGCAAGATGGGGAGGTCACGGTGATGCTCCAGCTATCGTGCTTTATCCGAATTCAGTTATGGAAAGTTATGAACTTTCTATACGCGCTGTTAACCTTGCCGAAAAATACAGAACATGCGTTGTTCTCCTTTCAGACGAAGTTCTGGGACATATGAGGGAAACCGTTAATCTTCCCGACCTGTCTAAGATTAAAATAATCGATAGAATTAAACCGACAATTCCTCCTGAATGGTATAAACACTTCCCTGAAAATCCAAAATATCCCATGCCAATGGCAAGCTTTGGAGAAGGTTACCGCTTTCATGTTACAGGTTTATCTCATGATGAGAAAGGTTTTCCTACAAATAAAGCTAAAGAAATATCCCGGATGATGGAGAGATTCAGGAAGAAAATTGAATATTATATTGAAGATATCGTTCAGATCGAAAGCTTCTTCATGGAAGATGCCAAAATAGCTATTTTTACTGCTGGTATTACAGCGCGTGCAGCAAAAGAAGCAATAATTAAAGCTCGCAAACGTGGGATAAAAGTAGGGCTTCTTCGACCACTTACAATCTGGCCTTTCCCGGATGCCGCAGTAAAGAAATACCTGGGAGATAAAAAGGCAATAATCGTTCCCGAATTAAATGAAGGACAGCTCTCACACGAACTTAAAAGAGTAATGGGCGGGATCTGGAATTATGAAATAAGAAAGACAAAGAATATTGTGGAATTACATAAGAATTCCGGAGAACTTATAACTCCCGAAGAAATTTTTCAGACTATCAGGGAGGTAAAGTAAAATGCCAAAGATTTCTCAAAAAGCAATTCATAAATATCTAAGACACGACAAAAATTTCCCACATGTCTGGTGCTCCGGATGTAGTAATGGGATTGTGCTGGGTGCAACCATCAGGGCAATCGCAGAACTGGGTTATAAAAAAGATAATATAGCAATGGTTTCAGGGATCGGATGTTCCAGCAGGATGCCGGTTTATGTGGACTTCAATACACTTCACACTTTACACGGACGGGCTATCGCTTTTGCTACAGGCATAAAAATCGTAAAACCGGAAATGAAAGTAATCGTTATTACTGGCGATGGCGATGCAACTGCTATCGGTGGAAATCATTTTATTCATGGGGCTCGCAGGAATATCGACATGACCGTTATCCTTATAAATAACAACATCTATGGAATGACCGGTGGTCAGTATTCTCCCACAACACCATACGGAGATAGGACAACCACAACTCCGTATGGAAACATCGATCCCACATTCGATATCTGCGATCTTGCTATAGGAGCGGGAGCCACATTTGTTGCCCGCACAACGGCTTTCCATGCAATTGAAGCACAATCTTTCATAAAACAGGCTTTTGAACACAAAGGCTTTTCCCTGGTAGAGATCATTAGTGCGTGTCCTGTTATTTACGGACACCTAAATAAAAAAGGCGATGCATCTGCTATGATGAAAAGTATGAAAGAAAATGTTATTCCAATTGAAGCATTTGAAAAACTTTCTGATGAGCAAAAAAACGGTAAGCAGAAAAGAGGAATCTTTGTTAACAAGATTCGTCCTGAATATATAGAGGAATATGATAAACTTGTTAGATCTCTTCAAGACGAGAAAGGCGGGGAGTAATGGCAAAAGCGATATTTAAAAAAGAGATCAGGTTAAGTGGCAGCGGAGGTCAGGGTCTTATTACTGCAGGAATCATCCTGGCAAGAGCAGCGGTTATAGAAAAACACAGAGTTACACAAACTCAGACATACGGTCCCGAATCCCGCGGGGGTGCCAGCCGGGCAGATGTGATCATCAGTAATGCCGAATTTTACTATCCCGAAGCTACTCGATTCGACATATTAATTACACTTACACAGGAAGCTTATGATAGATATTCCTTCAATTTAAAAGACGATGGAATACTGATCGCAGATAATACTTCCGTTAAAAACATTACTCTTTTGGATTCGGAAGTTTATGAGCTGCCTTTTGCTGATATTGCTCAGCAAAAACTCGGATCCTTGCTCCCAACAAATATTATTACTCTCGGTTTCCTTGTAAGAATAACAAATGTAGTCAGCGAAGTTTCTTTAAAGAAGGCTATTCAGAATTTCATCAAACCTCAATATGTTGAAATGAATCTGAAAGCATTGAAAATAGGATTTAAACTTGCAAATGAATATGAAAAAGAAGATTGATTTCTTCGATTTAGCTTAGGAGTTTCTATGCCGAAAGAAATCAGTCATATCGGTATTGCTGTAAAAAATCTGGATGAAGCAATTCAATTCTATAAAAAACTGGGATTGGAAGTTGAAGGTATCGAAGTAATCGAATCTCAAAAAGTAAAAGTTGCGTTTATTCCCGTGGGAAATGTGCGTCTTGAATTACTGGAACCAACATCCGAAGATAGTACTGTAGCTAAGTTCTTGGTAAAAAAGGGAGAAGGTATTCATCATCTTGCTCTGGGAACAGAAAATCTCGAGAAAAGGCTTCAGGAAATAGAAAAGAAGGGAATCAAGCTGATTGATAAAACTCCCAGAAAAGGTGCTCATAATACAAATATTGCATTCCTGCATCCCAAATCTACTTATGGTGTTTTGCTGGAATTGTGCGAAGAATGACACTAATTGAGCTTAATTAATTAAGAAATAAAACGTTAGAAAAAGTTATGAAGTAATGAACAAAAGAGGAGAATAAAATTTTAAAAATATTAAATTGACAATTTAATAGTAAATTTGCTTATAGCCACCCTAAAAGAAGTAGAATGAAATGAGATATCTGAAAGTAATTTCGGGTGTTTTCTTTTTTGTAATATTCATTTATTTTTAAGGAGTATTGTTTTTGATAATGCACAAAGAGGTATCTGTTAACTACCTTCCGGATGAATTCAAGAACACTATCCTCATAAGCAATACTCGATACGTTCCATCTGAGCGGGATAGAGCTTGAAACATAAATTTAAACGCAGTGTGCTAAAGTAGCAAGCTGCGTTTTTTTATTTAAAATATAGTTAAAAAATACAGGAGAATCTATGAGGTATTGGGAAGTGCCATTTGGCAAAGAAAAGCCAAAAACTCCTATAGGTGAAATCCATATACTTAAAGAAAGATGCAAAGGATGCGGTTTCTGTGTGGAATACTGCCCAAAAGATGTCCTTGAAATGTCAGATGAATTTAACTCCAAAGGTTATCATCCTCCAAAAATAGTAAATGAAGAAGCTTGTGTAAACTGTGGTTTATGTGAGACTATCTGCCCTGATTTTTCTATCTGGTGTACTTTGAAAGAGGAGGTAGCTCTTGAAAACTAACTCAAAAATGGTTCTGACAGGAACACATACTCTTATAGGTAATGAGGCATGTATAGAAGGAGCCTTTGCTGCAGGATGCCGTTTTCTTGCTGCCTATCCAATCGAGCCTGCTATTGAAACAATAGAAAGATACTTGAAAAGAAGCGCAGACGTAGGTGCCACATTTATTCAGATGGAAGATGAGATTTCAGCTCTCGCTGCTGTCATAGGTGCTTCCTGGACAGGAAAAAAGTCGATGACAGTAACTTCCGGACCCGGTTTTTCTAATATGATGGAGCATTTGGGTCTTGGTGTGATGTTGGAAACACCTTGTGTTATTATTGATGTTCAAAGAGCAGGACCGTCGTTAGGAATTCCAAATCGTGCAGGACAGGGTGATATGATGCAGGCAAGATGGGGTTCTCATGGAGATTATGAAGTAATAACTCTTGCTCCGGGCTCTCCTCAGGAAATGTTTGATTTTACCATTAAGGCTTTCAATTTTTCTGAAAAATATAGAACACCTGTCATTGTCATATCAGATGAGTATATAGCTCATAAGAAAGAAAAGGTAGTAATTCCTCGTGCTGATGGGATTAAAATTGAACCGAGACGATATTTTAAAGGACAAAAGGATAAGTACCTGCCATTCAAAAGAGATAAAGATTTTGTTCCTCGTATGGTAGATATTGGTGATGGCTATAAGTTTCATGTTACAGGTCTTACCCACGATGATAAAGGTTATCCTATTATGCTCGAGGAATGTCAGGAATATAATGTTCATCCCATTTTATGGAAGGTCCGCAATAATATAGATGAGATCGTTGAATTTCAGGAAACCGACACTGAAGATGCTGAAATTGTAATTGTCTATTATGGAGCAACATCAGAAGCAGCACAAAAAGCAATGAAGCAGGCGAGGGCTCTGGATATAAAAGTCGGTTGCCTTAAGCTTGATACTATTTGGCCCTTCCCTGATAAAAAAATCACAGAGCTGGCAAAGAAAGTGAAAGCTTTTGTGGTGCCTGAAATAAATTATGGGCAAATTGTTTCTGAAGTTGAGCGATGCAGTTATGGGAATGCTAATGTTGTATTTTTATCCCATGGAGAAAAGGGAGTCGATAACGCAGATGATTTAGTTTCTGCTGTAAAATTAGCTTTGAAAGAAGAGAAAATAAAAAAGGGAATTATTGAATATCAAAGTCAAGCAGGGAGAGCATAAATGGAACTTTTAAAAACGGCTGAAAAAGATGTTCATCCAATGGATGATTTGCTTCGTATGGATAGAATTCCTCATATATGGTGCCCTGGTTGTGGAATTGGTACAGCTGTAACTGCTTTTGCCGCAGGTCTGGCTAAGGCAGAAATTGATTTGACCAAGACATGCATAGTTTCCGGTATTGGCTGTACCGGAAGAGTAGCAGGTTATGTAAAACTGGATTCATTTCATACAACTCATGGTCGAGGAATTGCTTTTGCAACCGGCATACAGGTTGCAAATCCTGATCTGAAAGTAATTGTAATTTCAGGTGATGGCGACTTAATATCAATAGGTGGAAACCATTTTATTCATGCAGCAAGAAGAAACGTAAATATGCTCGTTATCTGTGTAAATAATTTCATTTATGCAATGACTGGCGGGCAGGTAGCGCCAACTACTCCGCTGGCTACTTATGCTACAACTTCACCCTTTGGATGTGTTGAACCTCCATTCAATATTCCGTACCTGGCAGATTCCTCAGGGGCTGTATATGTGGCAAGATGGACAGCTCTTCATGTTCGCAGACTCACAGATTCTATTGCTGAAGCGTTAAACAAACCCGGGTTTTCTGTGATTGAAGTTATATCTCCCTGTGCAATGTACTATTCAAGAATTAACCGGCTTGGTGATGGGCTTGATATGATGAAATTCTATCATGATAATACGGAGATAAGGCACGGTGAAGATACAAAGAACCTTGATATTGGATTTCAAACAAAGATTATTGTTGGGAAATTTGTTGATAGAGAAAGACCAACCTATATGGACTCATATAATAAATGGCTTTCTGGTACAAAGAAGGATTTAAAATGAAAGCAAATCCGAGAGATGTAAATACAGGAACTTATTATATGGATGGCGATGTAGCAGCCGGTTATGGTGCTTTGGCTGCTGGGTGCAGATTTATCGGCGGCTATCCTATTACTCCCTCAACCGAAGCAGCAGAGACATTTGCACGCATTGCTCCTAAAGCTGGTGCTGTGTTTATTCAAATGGAAGATGAACTGGGTTCCATTGCTTCCGTGATGGGTGCAAGTTGGTCAGGAGTAAAAACAATGACTATTACATCAGGACCCGGCTACTCTTTGATGATGGAAGCTATCGGATTGGGTGCAATGATAGAAGCTCCTTTTGTGATACTAAATATACAGCGAGGTGGACCATCCACAGGTGTTCCAACCAAAACAGGTCAGGCAGATATGATGCAGGCAAGATGGGGTTCGCACGGAGATTATGAAGTTATTGCTATCTGTCCCGATTCCCCACAGGAATTATTTGATTACACAATTAAAGCATTCAACCTTTCAGAAAAGTATCGTTGTCCTGTTATGATAATGTCTGATGAATGTGTTGGTCATATGTCTGAAAAGGTAGTGATTCCCCCTGCAGAAGAGATTGAAATCGAGCCACGAAGATTATATGATGGTCCCAAAGAAAAATACCTGCCATTCAAACCGGATAAAGATCTTGTTCCTAAAATGGTAAAAGCAGGTGATGGTTACAATTTGTATATCACAGGGCTTATCCACGATGAAAAAGGATATCCGCTAAAAAATCAGATGGAAAAAGACAAAAGACAAAAGTTGCCTACAAGAAGATTGGTAGATAAAATACGGCTCAATGCAGATAAGATTATTGAATTGACTGAAGAAAGAATGGACGATGCTGATGTTGTTGTAGTTTCCTATGGAATTTCATATCGTGTTGCTATAAGAGGAATCGAAATAGCAAGGGGAAAAGGTATAAAAGTAGGTCATCTTCGTCTGATAACGGTCTGGCCTTTTCCGGATAAAAAAATAAATGAACTCGCTTCCAAAGTAAAAGCATTTGTGGTTCCAGAAATAAACTATGGTCAAATCGTCTTTGAAGTTGAAAGATGTAGTCATGGACAGGCAAATGTTGTGCATGTTCCTCATGGTGGAGCAGGAGTTCATAACCCTGATGATATAGCAGAGGCAATCGAATATGCAGTTAAGGAAAAGAAGAAGATTAGAAAGGTTGTCGAATGGAAAACACGACTTGAAAAATTTGTTTTTGAAGGAGATTATAAATTAAACAAATGAACCCAATTATAACTGCTTTTGTAAACGGAATTAAAAAGTCGGGACTTGAACTATCTAATATAGTTGTTGTTTCGGATATCCCATTTGAACCTGAAGTAATAAAAGAAGCTGGAGTTGACTTCTTCCACGTAACCCGCGGCAGGGCAATTGCTTTTGGAACCGGATTAAAACTGGGGAATCCTGATCTGAAAATAGTAGCCTTTATAGGTGACTTGATGACTCTGGGCGGAAATCATCTTGTCCATTCTGGAAGAAGAAATATGGAAATGCTTGTTATTTGTGTGAATAACTTTGTTTATAAAGAGATAGCCGGAACACCCGCTCCCTCAGTTTCTACTGGATTTTCTGCTTTTTCTACCTTTGAGAAACCGTTCAATGCTCCCCATCTTGCGAATTCCTGTGGTGCAGTATATACAGCAAGATGGACAGCTCTGCATACTAATGAACTTACAAATTCAATAGCTAATGCTTTAGATAAACGAGGATTTTCTGTGATCGAAGTCCTGTCACCCGGTCCGAATTTCTATAAAGATATTAATCAAATTGATTCTGAATTATTGGATTTTTATTATAAAAATTCCGTAACACAAAATAATGAAGACACTCGTAATGTGGAAATAACTCCTGAAGAAAAAATAATAACAGGAGAATTTACTGATAAAGAAAAACCTACATTTATTGATACTTATAATGCTCAACTCAGTAAAATATTAGGCGATAAATTTATCCCGCTTGGAGGACAAAGTGACAGAGATTAGATTTGCCGGTTATGGCGGACAAGGTATTATCAGGTCAGGAATTATTGTGGGAAAGAGCGCCTCGATTTACGAAAATAAATTTTCTACTATGAATCAGGCATTTGGACCTGAAGCAAGAGGTGGAGCATGTAGCTCTCAGGTAGTATTATCGGACACCAAAGTGTTGTACCCGTATGTTACTGTTTCGGATGTCCTTGTTGCAATGTCCCAGGAAGGTTATGATATGTTTGAACCGGAATTAAGTGATAAAGGGATACTTTTAATAGATGAGGATCTGGTAAAGACTAAACCTACTCGTGGAAAAATAAAAAGTTACTCAATTCCTTCTACCAGGCTTGCTGAAGAATTAGGGAATAGAATATTTGCGAATGTTGTGATGCTTGGATTTTTCACTGCTGTAAGCAAGCTGGTTTCAAAAGAAGGAATGGAAAAGGCGGTTGCGGATTCTGTACCGGAAAGATTTGTTAAACATAATCTAAGAGCATTTCAAAAAGGATATGAATATTACAAGGATTAATTATGAGTTACGAGATTTCACGGAACATTGTAAAAAATGAATTAGTAGAGAAAATAGAAGAGCTTTCAGGACAAAATGTTTTTGATTGCTATCAATGTGGAACTTGTTCAGCTGGATGTCCTGTTGTTGAGTATATGGATATTATGCCAAATCAAGTTATGCGTCTTGCCCAATTTGGAGCAACAGAAGATCTTATAAATTCTGAGACGATATGGATATGCTCTGCCTGCCTGCAATGTTCCACCAGATGTCCCAAAGGCATAGAAGTTGCCAAAGTTATGGAAGCGCTCCGCTCCATTAATTTACGAAAAAGAGTCGGAACTCTTGATCCAAATAAGATAGATGCAGAGGAACTTCAAGATTTACCTCCTATTGCCCTGGTGGGTGCATTCAGAAAACTTACGGGTTAAGAAATATTAAAATAATATTTGAGGAAAATTAATGAACTTACCATATTATCCCGGCTGTACTTTAAAAGCAAATGCAGAGAACTTTGAGGATTCTGCCATAAAAGTTATGGAAATCCTGGACTTTCAACTCAATGAGATGAAAGATTGGGTCTGCTGCGGAACTGTATTTTCTATGACAACTGATGATCTAATGCTCCAATTGGCTTCCATTCGAAATCTTTTAAGAGCAGAGGAACAAAACCTGAATGAACTGGTTGTTTTATGCAGTATGTGCTATAATACACTGCAAAGAGCAAAACAATTCATTACCGAAGATGAAGAAAACCTGAATAAAGTCAATGACCTTATGTACAAAGAGAATATACGCTATGAGGGTACTGTTGATATTATTCATCTATTAACTGTTCTCAAAGACAGAATCACTTTTAATAAGATCAAAGAAAAAGTAAAAAAACCTTTATCTTCATTAAAGATAGGTGGATATTACGGATGCCTTTTAGTAAGACCCCAGGAGTTTGCTATCGATGATTTTGAAGATCCCAGCATTATAGAAGACCTTTTTTCATCGCTTGGAGCCGAAAGCATTGCCTTCCCATACCGTCTGGAATGCTGCGGTGCATATCAAACCATAACTAAAAAAGATGTAACTATTAAAAGAACGTATGAGATAATAAATTCTGCCAGAAGGGTAGGATGTGAAGCGATTGTAACAAGTTGCCCCTTGTGTGCTTTCAACCTGGACCAAAGACAAAAGGAAACGAGTGAAGAATTTATAGAATTTGAGAAGATGCCGGTTTTCTATTTTACAGAACTTATGTCTGTTGCTCTGGGAGGAGGATGGGATAAGAAATGGAGTACATTGCACTATGTAGATCCCGAACCGATATTGAAAGAAAAGGGATTAATATAAATTCGTATGAATCTACTATAATATAGAGGATTGTAATGAAAAGAATCGGAGTTTTTATTTGCCATTGTGGTATAAATATTAAAGGCACTGTTGATGTTGAAAGATTAACTGAAGAACTTGCCCTATATCCGGATGTTGCATATATTGAAAATTATATTTTTATGTGCTCTGAACCGGGACAAAAACTTATAAGAGATACCATTATTGAACATAAACTTGACGGTGTAGTAGTGGCAGCTTGTTCTCCCACACTTCATGAAACTACTTTCCAGGATGCTCTGGAGGAAGTTAATATTAATCGACATCAGCTTGAAGTAGCAAATATTCGTGAACAATGCAGTTGGGTTCACGATGATATTGAAGAAGGTACCAGAAAATCAAGTTTGATCATTAAAACTGCTGTAGAAAAACTTAAACTTAATGACTCTCTTACTCCTATTTTCGCATCTCTTACGAAAAGAGTTCTAATTATTGGAGGTGGAATTGCCGGTATTCAAGCTGCACTCGATATTGCTGATGGTGGTTATGAAGTAATTCTTGTTGAAAAGGAACCATCTATTGGCGGGCATATGATCCAACTTTCCGAAACTTTCCCTACACTGGATTGTTCTCAATGTATTATGACCCCCAAAATGGTGGCAGTTAATAAACATAAAAACATTAAATTATATGCAAACAGTGAAGTAGAATCCATCGAAGGCTTTGTTGGTAATTTCAAAGTAAGTATTAAAAGAAAACCGCAATATGTTGATCCTGATAAATGCACTCTATGTGATGACTGCACTCCTGTCTGCCCGGTCGTAGTTCCCAGTGAATATGATGAAGGAATGAGCTGGAGGAAGGCAATTTATATTCCTTTTCCGCAGTCTATTCCTGCTACATTTACTATCGATACTGAAAACTGTCTGGGATTTAATCCGATTGCCTGTACAAAATGCAGAGATGTCTGTGAACCAGATGCAATTGATTATGATAAGAAACCGGAATATTTTGAAGAAGAAATCGGAGCAGTAATCGTGGCAACCGGATTTGATCTGTATCCTGTAGAAAATATGGCTGAATATGGGTATGGGAAATATCCAGATGTACTCGATGGTCTACAGTTTGAAAGAATCCTCTCTGCTACCGGACCCACGGGTGGTGAGATGCATCGTCCCTCTGACGGAAAGATTCCCAAAGAGATAGTGTTCATTCAGTGTTCAGGCTCCAGAGACCCGGAAAGACATATGCCGTATTGTTCCCGAATTTGCTGTATGTACACGATTAAACACGCAAAATTATATAAACATAAAGTTCACGACGGCCAACCCTATATTTTTTATATTGATATTCGTTCCGGTGGAAAACGATATGAAGAATTTGTCCAGCAGGCTGTAACTGAAGAAGGAATAGTGTATTTTCGTGGTAAGGTTGCGCGCATTTATAAAGAAGCCGATAAAATGATAGTAAGTGGAATAGATACTTTAACAGGTAAGAAGATCGAGATCAAAGCTGATATGGTTGTTCTGGCAATGGCAATTGTTCCTAATTTTGATGCTGCTAAATTGATAAATACACTTAAGTTAAATACGGATGAAAATGGATTTTTAGTTGAAGCTCATCCCAAACTAAGACCTGTCGAAAGTTTGCAATCAGGTTTTTATCTTGCTGGAACGGCTCAAGGACCAAAAGATATTCCGGATACGGTTTCTCAAGCATCGGGAGCAGCAGCAAAAGTTCTGGCTTTGCTTTCCAATGATGAGATTTCACACTCACCAATAGTAGCAATTGTTAATGAAGAACTCTGTTCTGGATGTGGTATTTGTGTATCTGCCTGTCCTTATGGTGCTAGAGAATTAGATGAGATCAAGAAAATAGCAACTGTAAATGATGTTCTTTGCGAGGGATGTGGTGCCTGTATTACTGCTTGTCCATCAAGTGCGGCTCAACAGAAAAATCTTACAGATGAACAGATGCTTAATATGATAAAAATTTATTCATATTTGTAGAAAATAATGAAAAATCAGGATAATAAGTCGGTCTTCCTTTTAAACTCATCCTGCTGTCCTTCTCTTTTTGGTGAGAATATGAAAGATATTCCAAAGAGAAGGAACATAAGAAAAGCAAGAAGGAATTCAACTCAACTATTTCTTCTTCAAGAAAAGGTGAAGTTTGAAGAAAAAACTGGTTTTTTCTTTAGTTCCCTCTCTTTCTAAGAGAGGGTTAGGGTGAGTTATATGTTGAAAATTCAACAGGGGAATATATGTTATTTGTAAATAAGGGAAGGGAAAGATGAAAGAGTATAAACCGAAGATCGTATGTTTTCTGTGTAAATGGTGTACCTCTGCAGGCGCAGATTTAGCAGGTACAAGCAGGCTCAAGTATCCTTCATCCATCTTGCCTATAAGAGTTATGTGTTCCAGCAGAATAGATCCTATGTTTGTTGTTAAGGCTT
>CBDUTJ010000019.1:0-51906 GCA_965370415.1 uncultured bacterium
CGCCAAATTCATCTTTGGGTCTGCTCCAGCCAGTATACAGTAGGATCACATTATCAGGGTTAATCGGGTCTTCATCCGTATCGGGTAATATATAATCACGCAGTGCATCATAAGAGTGAGCAATATGATCCTTGATAATATCATACAGGGCAGCTTTTAATTCTTCTCCGCTCAAACCCTCTGTTCCATCGTAATAACCGGGAGGTATGTTTGCAAAAAGATTTAATGTGTTTAAAGTTATGAATATTAATAATAATATTTTCATTTTATCCATCCATTTATCTGATTCAATTTAAATAAAATTTTTTAAGTATATTTGTGTCAAATGAAAACAGATTTCCATCGTAATAATGTAAAATTATTTTATTCTTTTTTATATAGGAGAATTGCAAGAAGATTTTCCAGCAAGAGATTTACAGGCACTGATCTTCATTTCTTTTGTATCGACAAAAGAAACGAAGCAAAGAAAAACTCCCGGCGAATATAAATTACTAAAATGAGCAAACACCACTAAAAAATCTTAACTCGTTATTTTCTAAGTAGAATCTATGAAAGAAATTAGAAAACCACTCAAACAGAAGATTTTTCTTAACGCTTGCTTATTGCCAATTTCATAACGTAATTCATATTATGCCGGTAAAAAATAAGAAATATGAAGTTATTGAATTTTTTTTTCTATTCCAGCGCAGGAGTATTGGAACAAGAGGTCCTCTGTACATAGATCGGTTCTTTTGCTGAAAACAGGCTTGTTTTATTGACACAAAACTCCTATCATCTTTTTTTGCATTGAGTTTGAAAGAATTAAGTATAATTAATATGGATAATTTAAAGAAGAAACGTGAGCTTTTTCAATTGAATTTAAAACCGGAAATAAAACTTAATTTCCGTAAGGTTTACGGAAACGATAATCCTGTTCACCTGGAGATCGGCAGCGGCAGGGGAGAATTTCTTTTACATAAATCTGTTCAACACGCTGATGTAAATTTTCTAGCGATAGAATTGAAGGAAAAGAGGATCAAAACAATCATTCGTTTGCTGGATCCGAAAATCAATAAAAATGTACGAATAATAAAGTTATTTGTGGATGATAAAATTACAGGTTATATTCCTGAGGAAACGTTTCAGATGATCTATATTATTCATCCTGACCCGTGGCCCAAACGAAAGCATCATAAAAACAGACTTATCCAGCATGATTTTATAGATGTGCTCTGGAAGGTATTGAAACCGGGAGGAATTATTCAACTTTCCACAGATCATAAAGAATATGCAAACTGGATAATTCAACACTTTCTGGAGAGAAAAGATTTTGAGTCAACTTATGATAAAGGATTTACAAGGTATCCCGAAGAAAAGAACATCGAAACATTTTTTGAGAAAAGAACAAAACAAGAAGGTTTTCTACCTTTTTTTATGAGATACAGGAAGATTTAATTATTTAATCAGCAGTGGAGTAGGAGAAATAATGAATAGAACAAAACTGGAAAATATTTATAAAAACAATATCGAACATGCCAGCAACTATTATAGCCCGTTTGCCTGTAAGAATGAAGATGCTTTCCGCTTGAAAAAAGAAGATACATGCTATATGAGAACGCCATTTGCAGTAGACCGTGACCGTATTCTTCATAGCGGAGCTTACCGGCGCTACCAGGGTAAAACCCAGGTCTTTTCTTTCACCAATATGTTCGATGAAGAGACTTCCAACCGCAGCTTACATACAACCTATGTTTCCCAGATCTCCCGCACGATCGGAAAAATGTTGATGATGAACCTGGAACTGGTGGAAGCGATAGCACTGGGTCATGATCTTGGTCATTCTCCTTTTGGGCATGATGGTGAAGTAGCACTAAGTAAAAGTTGCGTTAAACACGGAATAGGAGAATTCCATCATAATATCCAAAGCCTTCTTATTGTAGATAATATTGCACATCAGGGTAATGGATTAAATTTGACCTTCCATGTACGTGATGGTATAATTTCACACGATGGAGAAGTGCATCATACTGTATTAAAACCTGATCGAAAAAAAGCAGAAGAAGACATCAAAATTTACATAGAAAAGAAAAAGAGTGGTAAAAAAGCTGATTGGATGCCGGCTACTTTAGAAGGCTGTATTGTTCGCATTTCAGATACGATCGCTTATATCGGACAGGATATTGAAGATGCCATTCGTTTGAATATCCTGAAACGTGAAGAAATACCAAAGGATTGTGCTGAATATCTGGGAAATAAAAATAGTCAAATTATTGATACACTGGTAAAAAGTGTGATTTTAAACAGCTTTGAAAAAGATTTTGTAGCGTTCGATGATGAAACTTCTCAATATTTGTTGAAATTGAAAAAATTTAATTATTCACGCATTTATACTGATAGTAATGTTAAAAAAGCCCGTACGATCGTTGAAAAAAGTATGGAAATTCTTTTTGAACAATATATGGAAGACATCGAAAAGAAAAACCACATTTCCAAGATCTTTACCCAGTTTCTGAACAGGAAGAATAAAAAATATATGAATACTTTTTCCATTGCAGAAAAGGCACGGGATTTTATAGCTACCATGACCGACCGGTATTATAATGAGGAGATAAAGACTTATCTCCTGCCGGGAAGTTTTTATTGATAAATTATTAGACAAAATATATGGTTCACAAATATTTAACTTAATAAGTTCAGGAGTTATTAATGGAATATATAGATTTTCAAAAAGAAGTACAGAAAATTACAGATCGAATCTCTTATATCAGGAGGTTACTTTGACACAGCTCTAATCGATCAGAAAATTGAACAGAACGAAAAGGAGATGAATAAATCCGATTTCTGGAATGATCAAAAAAGAGCGCAAATAGTAACCAGAGAGATCAACAACCTTCGTATTCAACTGGAAAAAGAAAAAAAAATACAACAGATCGATGAAGACCTGCAAACATATATCACGTTGTTGGAAGAGCATTTCAGTGATGATCTACTAATTGAAGCTGTAAGTGAACTCGAAGAGAAAAAACCTTTTATAGATGATGTTGAAACTCAGTTTTTATTAAACGGTAAATCCGATTTTAACGGAGCGATCTTAACTATTCATCCCGGAGCTGGTGGAACCGAATCGCAGGATTGGGCGGAAATGCTACTTCGTATGTACAACCGCTGGGCAGAAAAATCGGGTTTTAAAGCAGAGACCGTAGATTACCAACCGGGTGATGAAGCAGGATTGAAAAGCGTAACCGTTGAAATTTTTGGTGATTATGTTTACGGTAATTTAAAGACGGAATCAGGTATTCACCGGTTGGTAAGAATATCACCGTTTAATGCACAGGGCAAAAGGCAGACTTCATTTGCGTCTGTGTTTGTATGTCCCATTATTGAAGATGATGCAGATATCGAGATCGACTCAAAGGAATTGAGGATTGATACTTACCGAGCCAGTGGTAAAGGTGGACAGGGTGTTAATACTACTGATTCTGCTGTTCGGATAACTCACCTTCCTACCAATATTGTTGTTCAATGTCAGAATGAGCGTTCACAGATTATTAATCGTGATGTTGCTATGAAGATTTTGAAATCACGCTTGTTTCAGTTACGGGAAGAAGAACGCGAAAAAGAACGAAAGCAACTTGAAAATGCTAAAACTGATATTGGCTGGGGTAACCAGATACGGTCTTATGTTTTCCATCCCTATCAGATGGTTAAAGACCATCGCACAAATTATGAAACCGGAAATATTTCCAGCGTTATGGATGGGAATATAAGTGCTTTTATGAGTGCTTATCTCAAATTCATGGCTGAGAAGAAGAAATAAATGGTTGAATCAGTTAAACTTGTTAATTGTAAATTAGTTTGTTGAAAAAGCAGATCAATTCTACAAATTCAACAAATTCTACAAATTCAACTGATAAGGAATCAAGATGAATTATAAGGATCTAATTAAAAAACTGTATAAATCAAAAATGCCACGTCACATTGCTATTATCATGGATGGGAACGGACGATGGGCAAAAAAACATAAAACAAAACGCATTAACGGGCATAAAGAGGGTGTAAAAGCTGTTCGCCGAATTGTAGAAACCGCTGTTGAAGCTGGTGTGGAGTACCTTACTATTTATGCTTTTTCCACCGAAAATTGGGGTCGCTCCAAAACAGAAGTTTCCTATCTGCTGAAACTTATCATGGATTCTCTGGTTAAAGAAATAAATGAATTGATCAAGAATAATGTAAATATCAGGTTTATTGGCAGCAGGGAAAAGCTGGAGGAATCGTATAATAAACGAGTTATGGAAACATGTAAAAAAAGCTGGGAAAACACCGGTTTGCATTTGAACGTGGCAATGAATTATGGTGGCAGGAAAGAGTTACTGGATGCGTTTACTGCGATTTTGGCTGATATACATTCGGGTAAATTGGATGCAGAAATAACCGAAAAAATTGTAAACAACTATCTTTATACTACCGGTATGCCAGAAGTAGATCTGGTGATTCGAACCAGCGGAGAAGAAAGGCTTTCCAATTTTCTTATCTGGCAAAGTGCTTACGCTGAATTCTGGTTCACGCAAACTCTCTGGCCCGATTTCAACCGGGAAGAATTCATACAGGCTATGCTCGATTTTCAACAACGAAAAAGAAGATTTGGTACAAGATAATGGAACTTATTAAAAGATTATTAGTAGCATCTTTTTTTATACCTGCAATCTTATTTATTTTTTATACGGGTGATATCGCTTTATTCAGCTTTCTTACCCTGGTAGTATTTGTACAAATGTATGAATTGCGTGAAATATTCCTGAAAAAAGGTGTTGAAATGTCGCTGATAATCGTTCCTGGAGGCGTTCTTGTATTTGCGGCTGTGATTTTTTATTCATTTCCCCAGATCCTGGCAGCCCTTCTTCTTGTATTCATACTGGTAATGGGAAAAGACCTGATTTCAGGTAGATCAAAAGGAACACTGAATCGCATTGCTGCGACAATATTTTCCATGATATATACTGCATTTTTACTGGCAGCTGTTTACAAAATACGCTTATTGGATAATGGCGCTTTTCTTATTCTAAGTTTAATCTCACTCATCTGGCTCACAGATTCAGCAGCTTACTTTGCCGGTAAGGCTATTGGAAAACATCGTGAGATATTCAAGGCCAGTCCCAATAAATCACTGGAAGGTTATATAGCAGGAATATTAATGACTATTATAGGAGCTTTTATTGCTGACTGGATATTCGATTTTTCTATAATCCAAACGATTTCTCTGTTTGTATCGGTTGGAATTTTCGGTCAATTCGGAGATCTGTTTGAATCCATGTTGAAAAGGGATGCAGGAATTAAGGATAGCTCATCTATTTTGCCAGGACATGGTGGGATTCTGGACAGATTCGACAGCTTGCAAATGGCTGCCCCGATCTTTTATTTGTTACTTTATTTTTTCAAATAAGGATATTTATGAAAAAAGAAAATAAGGAAAAGTTCGATTTTTTTGATACAGATGGTTTAAATAAAAACCAATCCAAAATGGTGCTTGTTACTGGTGGAGCTGGCTTTATCGGTTCCAATTTTATTCGCTATTTGATTAAAAAGTATCCGGATTACAAGATAATTAATTTTGACAAACTTACATATGCAGGCAATTTATATAACCTGGAAATGATAGAAGAAAATACCAATTACGCTTTTATGAAAGGTGATATTGCCAACCAGGTTGATGTAAAAAATGTATTCGAGCAGTTCAATCCGGATTTCGTGGTTCATTTTGCTGCGGAATCTCATGTAGATAGAAGCATCATCAATCCGGATCTATTCCTGCAGACCAATATCCTGGGTACGCAGATCATATTAAATTATTCACGTGAACATAAAGTAGAGAAATTTGTTCTTATATCTACGGACGAGGTTTATGGTTCTATTCCAAAAAGCAGATCTGTTTCGGAAGATGCTGTACTTGCTCCGAACAATCCTTATGCTGCCAGCAAAGCTGCTGCCGATATGCTTATTCGTGTTGCTCATCAAACATACGGGCAAAGAGTTAATATAATTCGAAGCTGTAATAATTATGGTTCCTACCAATTTCCGGAAAAGCTTATTCCAGTGATGATTAATAATGCTCTGCAAGGGAAAGAACTCCCAATTTATGGTGATGGAAAGAACATTAGAGACTGGATACATGTAGAGGATCACTGCCGGGCGATTGATCTTGTTCTTCACAAAGGGCGTTCGGGCGAAACTTATAATGCCGGAGCAGGAAACGAATTAGAAAATCTTGTTCTGGTTGAGCATATTCTTGATCTGATGAAATGTTCCTATGATCTTATCAGCTTTGTTCTGGACAGGCAGGGACACGATTTCCGTTATTCTATGAACTCAAGCAAGATAAAAAAAGAACTGGGCTGGAAACCTATCATAGATTTTGATGAAGGACTTAAGCAGACAATTCTCTGGTTCACGAATCACCAGGAATGGGTGGAGGATATTCGTTCCGGTGAATATATGAATTATTATGAAAAATTCAATGAAAAGGTTTAAAGTGTTTATATGAAATTACTAATATTGCTATTAATGGTTTTTTCATCATTTGGATGTAGCTATCATAAAAGTATGAAAGGTGACCTTATCGATGACAGGGAAAGCATTCTTACCCCGATTCAAGTTCTTACTCCGGAAGATTCTTTACAGCAGATCATTGGTGTAAAAAATATCGAAATAGATTCGTTATATAATATTGTGGAAGAACTTAATTTTACAGTGGATTCACTGGCTCTGGAACTGGAAATTTCCAACAGTCGTGTAGCTGTTAATACAGATTTTCAGATCCCTGATTCAATTATATTTGCCGGACGTGTTTTTGATCTTACAAATGAAAGGATCTACAATAAATTCGAAACAATTTATAAGCAGGAATTGAAAACAGCACATAAATTCATTCCCCGCAGTGGAAAGTACTTTGGAATTTTTGATTCTATTTTTTCTCAATACGATATTCCTCTGGATACAAAATACCTGGCAATTGCAGAAAGCCAATTGAATTCTATGGCAGGCTCTCGCGTGGGAGCGGTTGGCATCTGGCAGTTCATGCCCAAAACAGCTAAGGGGTATGGCATGAGGATCAATTCATTCATCGATGAAAGACGCAATGTGTTTTTATCTACAGATGCAGCTGCCAAATACTTGAAAAATGCATATCATTATCTTTCCGATAGAGGTGCCAAGGACTGGCTTCTGGCTATGAGTTCGTTCAATGCCGGAGTTGGCAGCATTGCCAAAGTTGTACGGCAGCAGGAAGCATATGATTTCTTCGATCTCCTGATGAGAGTGGATGAAACCCATCAATATGTGTGGCGTGCAGTAGCTATTAAAATGATATTTGAGAACGAAGAAGCTATTTTTGGAAAGAAATTGGAACGTCAACAGCCACTTATGGACAATGTTCATAGTGAGAAGATAAAACTTAAGGGACATTATAAGATTGACAACTGGGCTAAATTTCAAGGTACTTCAATAGGAAAAGTGCTGGAGTTGAATCCCTGGATAAAAATTTACAAACGAAACAGGAAGAAATATTCAGCTATAAATAATGTAGTGCTTCCTCCTGGTGAATATTCGATACTTATTCCAGATGGGAACAATATCGACCACAAGGAATTGGCAAAGATCGAGAAGCAATTCCTTAAAAAGAATGCTGGGTTTTTTACGCATCATATTGTAAAAAAAGGAGATACACTTTACGATATTGCCAGGAAGTATAAAACTACAGTAGCCAGGATAAAAAGCCTGAATGGTTTGAGATCGAATATAATTTATCCCGGACAGAAACTGAAATTATACGGTTCATCATCCGGTTCAAGTTTGTCTAAAAGTGATAATTATCATGTAGTTAAAAAAGGGGAAACCGTAGGGTCTATAGCTGCAAAATTGGGAGTTTCCCAGAATAGAATTATTTCAATGAATAATCTGAAGAATAAAAATGGGATCGTGATCATTCACCCCGGACAGAAGCTTTATTACTGATGAAAGTAATAATACGTGAAATGGAAATTGCTGATCTTGCGATGATAATGAAATTAGAAAAAGAGCTTTTCTCTGCCCCTTGGTCGGAAGCAATGTTCAGCGAGGAGATCAAAGGACACTATGCGTATGTTCTACAGAAAGATGAGAACAAAGAGATAATTGGTTATCTCTGCGGCTGGAAACTTCTTGATGAATTCACCATCACCAATATTGGTATTACCGGGAATTTCCAGAGAATGGGTTTTGGTATAAAGCTGGTAAAGTTCATTGTAAGTAAATTACTGTATGAAAAGTGTTTTATTTTCACTTTGGAAGTAAGGGAATCGAATCTGAAAGCTATCCGGCTTTATGAGAAATTCGGCTTTGAACAGGTTGGATTAAGAGTAAATTACTACCAAAACCCTGTAGAGAATGCTGTAATGATGAGACTGAATATGCTGCAGAAGATAAAAGGAAATTATTCATGAAAGGACTATTTATTACTTTTGAAGGAATAGAAGGATGCGGTAAATCCACTCAGGCAAAACTTCTCAGGGAATATCTTGAGAAAAAAGGCTATAGTGTTTTTCTCACACGAGAACCAGGCGGTCCCAAAATATCCGAAGAGATCAGGAATCTTTTGTTAAGTACAAAGAACAAAGAGATGCTTCCCGAAACTGAAGTGCTATTATACATGGCAAGCCGCAGCCAACATACGGGAGAATGGATAATTCCTGCTTTAGAAAAAGGTAAGATGGTTATTTCAGATCGTTATTACGATTCCACGCTTGCTTATCAGGGAGCAGCCAGAAAAATTGATATAAAGCTTATTGACACAATAACGAAGTTTGCAACGTTTGGACTTAAGCCGGATATCACTTTCTTGGTCGATCTTCCGGCTGAGATCGGATTATCCAGGATTTCGAAGCAAGATGCCGATAGACTGGAAATGGAATCTATTGAATTCCATAAAAAAGTACGCGTAGGTTTTATAGAAATTGCGAAGAGAGAAAAAAAACGCTATATTATTGTTGATGGTACTAAAAGTGTTGAAAAAATTCATAATAAAATAGTTAAAATTATGGAAGATATTTTAAGGAAGGTTTCGAGATGAAATTAAATAAAACGAGCAAATGGGTAATTTCAATTAGTTTTATTGGTTGGCTGATCATTTTTATCCTGTTATTTAACACACAGAATATAATAGCAAAAAACCCCAATCAAACCAACCTGTATAAAAAATTAAAATTATTTAATGAAGTGCTATTCAAATTACGGGAAAATTATGTTGATGAACTGGATATAGATGAATTGATTGAATCTGCTATCGATGGTATGCTAAAAGAAACCGACCCGCACACAACATATTTCACACCCGATGAATTTGACCGCTTCAGCACAGATACCAAAGGGGAGTTCGGTGGATTGGGAATATCGATCGATAAAAAAGGTGACTATATCACTGTAGTTTCACCAATTGAAGGGACTCCAGCCTATAGAATGGGAATTATGGCAGGTGATAAAATAAGTAAAGTAGATGGTAAAAATATCGTTGGTATGAAAACTGATGAATCTATCAAGCTGATGCGCGGAGAGCCTGGAACAAAGGTTACTATCACCATTTTACGACCGGGCGTAGAAGGAGAACTGGATTTCGAGATCATACGGGATATAATTAAAATAAAGAGCATTCCATATGCTTTCAAACTGGATAGTGGTGTGGGATACATCAGGGTCAGGCAATTCAATGCAAACACCACAAAAGAATTAAGAGCTGCACTCGATAACCTTGAAGGTGAAGGTATTCGTGGTCTTCTTATCGATCTCAGGTTCAATCCCGGAGGACTTTTAAACGAGGCTATTAACACAGTTAACGAATTTATTGGCAAAAATAAACGTGTTGTATTCACCAAGGGAAGAACTAAACAAACGAACCTGGATTATTTAACAAGATACAACCGTATAAGATCGGGATATCCTGTAATTGTTCTCATCAATGGCGGTTCTGCCAGTGCATCCGAGATATTTGCCGGTTCTCTGCAGGACTGGGATAAAGGGCTTGTTGTAGGTAAAACCTCTTTTGGTAAAGGTTCCGTACAAAAATTATTTCATCTCTCCGATGGTAATGGTATTAAGGTTACTACTGCCAAGTACTATATAAATTCCGGTAGGTGTATTCATAAAGACCTGAATGATAAAATATTAAAAGATGAACGGGTTAAGAATGGTGATATAACAAAAGAAGAAATTGAAAAGATGGAAAAAGAAGCCGATGAAGAAAATCATAAGAATGTATATTATACTTCCAAAGGCAGAAAAGTGTACGGTGGCGGGGGAATCAATCCTGATATCGAGATCGAACAAACCCGTCTTACTACCCTGGGTGTGGAACTAAGAAGGAAAAATACATTTTTCAATTTTTCAGTTAATTATATGATAGATCATGAAAACGAGATCATAAAGAATTTCAAAGTAGGGGATAAGCTGTTCAAGGAATTTTTACAATTTGCCAAAAAAGAAGGAATTGAATTTGAACAATCTGAAGTAGATAGTACTTATAGCTGGATCAAAAATGAACTGAACAGTAACATCATCGGGCGCAAGTTTGGAGATGTTGAGCAATACAAGATCGCTATTCATGAAGATACTCAGCTTCAGGAAACACTTAAAATATTTGATAAATACAAAACCCTTGATAAGATGTTCTTTTATGCTGAGGAACTGAACACTCTGAAAGAAAAAGAAGAAAAGAAATAAATTCTTTGTAAATAAAATATTTCTGAAAGCCGCATTATTGCGGCTTTTTTCTTAATTGCTTTTACAGATTTGCCCTGATATCATCCAGAACTTTCTTTGCATCAGGAACAAAACCGAAAAATTCTATGATATGTTCACAACCATAATCATCACAATAAGCGCAATTTGGAATGTCTTTTTCCAGACAGCATTTTCTTATCGGGCAAACTTTACAATGACTGAACAATCTGCCTTTTTTCTGCAAGCAACCATCACAAAAAATACTTTCGGGTTGTATATCTGCTTTAAATTCTTTTGACCATTGTTTTGCTGTTTTTTTTCGTAATTCTTCATCATTATTTTGCGTTGCGATAAAAGCCGGACATTCTGTACAGCATAAACCGCAGTATGCTATCATTCTATTCATCATCTTCTTCTTTCATTCTGGGCGGATGCTTTTTTCTATGAATTTTGGCAGTTATGAAGCCGATTACAAATCCCATAATAAGGATAGAAGGCAATAAGATTATCCGTGACATACTGATCTTCCAGAAATAAATACTAAAATCAACAACTTCCGTATTTTGAAGAAGAATTATCAGAAATAAGAATATCAAGAATATGATAATAACTGTTTTAACTTTCATATAACTATTCTCCTATTATTTCACTTTTTTCAACCAGTCGAGCGGAACTCTAAATATTTCCTTTTGTTCATTAGTTATTATCAATGTATTATCATCATCAAAACAGACAGCTTCACTTTGTTTTGCTTTTATGGGAAGCCACCAGATCTTTCCATGAAAATAATCATCGGTTTCACTCTCGAAAAGCCAGATTGAATTATAGGTGAGCACAGCTAATTTTTTCCCATCAAGAGTAGCATCAGCGGCAGTAACCATCCCACCGATCTCGAAAGTACCCAGTAATTTTATTGGATTTTCCTTCAAAGGATCCATGCTGTCGAAACGGTAAAGATGGGTTTGAGTATCGGCACGATGTTTGGTGAGTAAGAATAATTTTTCGTTTGCCCAGAAAATCGCTTCGCAATCATAGTTATTGGGAACGGCAGGAAATTCGGTCTGTTCCGGGTAGTAGAAATTGATCTTCTGAAAATAGCGGGTTGTACCTGTGGAATAAGGCTGCGGATCTTTCAGTATGTAGATAGCCAGGTCACGGCGGGCGTTAAAATTATTGCCGCAAGCTCCGATATACAGGTTGCCGTTATTATCCACTGCCATGTCTTCCCAGTCAATATTCACAGCATCACCAATGTATACACCACCATCTTTTTCTTTATACCATTCAGCGCGGTAAAGCTCACCATTCCTGTTAAAAGGAAAGATGCGGTTCTTACAGCCGGAATCGTTTAGTGTCCAATATACGTCATCCCATACACGGCTTTTTACGATAGCACTGGATTCATCGATCTCAGCAAAATCGAAAGTGGTATAGGGAACAAGCTCCAGTGTATCTGCTTTGGGAAGGGAGACGGAAATGACTTCTGCATTTAATATTGAAAGACAAAAGATCAAAAGGCTAAAGACTAAAATATTTTTCATGATTGACCTTTTTAATTTTCAATTGAATAGAGAATTGCAGTATCAAGTATAGTATCCAAATCAGTATTAATTCCCCATTCTATTAGTTTTTTTGTTTTCAAAATTTCTTTGGTGGTTAATTTTCTATTAATTAATCTCTTTGCTTCTAATTGTACATCCTCAACTATTATACGATAAAGAGTATCATCATCATTAAATCCATTCATATCATCCTCACTTTATGTAAATTAATGGAAATTTTCAAGTTCTTGAAAACATGTTTCGTAAACAGTATCAATGTCGAAGTTTAAACCGGCTTCAATTCCTTTAGATATTGTATAAATTTCACTAGAAGTTATTTTTCTTCCAAGGAGTTTTAATGCTTCATTTTGGATTTGTTCAATAGTAATATAAAAAACTAAATCGTCCGAATTTATCATCTTCATCAAACCTCCTATAATTGAAAATCTTTTCTCATCTGTATAAGATTCTTTTCCGCTGAATAAAGTAATCCGATCTTATCAGGTATAATGTTTATTATTTGATTTCTCATATCAGGGAATGAGTTTGCCACTTGATTGTATTTTTTGTCATCATGGGTAATGATATATAGTTTAGTTTTGTACTCTCTTAGAGTCGAAAGCCTTCCGAACCCAGACCAGACACCTGTTGAAAATTCGACCTCAAATGCATATTCTGGATAATAATCACTATTTGTTTTACGAAACCATACTACATCAATATTTCTCAAAGACTTATAATCTGCATATTGAAGCTGTGGACATGATTGTAATGTAGTTAATGAATCTAATCTTAAATTATTAAATTTCTTACTTTTATTAGGACAATATGTATTAAATCCCCGGATGTTTCCAATATCTATCAATCTTCCTTGAATTATTGTATGAAAGGATTCAATAGGATTTATGTACTTTGCTTTTGTATAGGGAGAAGAATGTACCATATCCCAATTATTAATATACTTTGAACAATCAAATTGATTGTTTCTGCCTTTCAATACCAAATTTAAATCTCGTGTGAAATTAATCTTATATTCACCATTGCGATCATGACTGATTTTTGGTAATAAATCAATTAAAACTTTAGTAGGAAGAAATATAACTTGCTTGAGACTTCCACATACAAAAGCAATGAATGAATTGCTCAAGTTGTACATTTCTTCAGCAGTAATATAATTTAATCCGAAAAAGAAACGTTTACCAATATCAGAAGCAACTCGCACAAGTACATTAGAATTACTAATTCTAAAAGCATTAGCTCTTAAAAGTTTTTCTGGTTGTAAATTATCATTTTGAAGTCTTGCTTCTTCTATAAATTCGTTAAACAATCTTTTCGATTCTTTCATTGAATTTTCTCCTTCAACACGTCAAATGCAAGGCAGCGATCACTTTCTTGCTTTCTGATATTTCGTTGTAAGTATTCACGGCTTTACCGGTTTTCTCGATTATCAGTTCAATGTTCCTGTCTTTAAAATGGGCGATAACTTTTTTATCTATCTTCATAAGGTCGTATGCTCCGGTACCGAAGATGATCACATCTGCTTCTGCTTCCAGCAATTCGGGAATATCTTCCAATTCTACTTTATGCGAGCGTTTCCTCCACCAGGAAGCATCTATCTTACCGGGAAACAGAATCAGGTCACTGGTGTAGATTTCACCATCTATCAGAATAGAACCGAACGAATATGATTCTATTTTCATTATAAAATATATTTGGAGAGGTCTTCATCGGTGATGATCCTGTTCAGTTTATTTTTGACCATATCCTTTGTGATGTAAGCAGTTTTGAATTTCTTATCCGGCATATCGAAAAGGTATTCATCCAACAGGGCGTTCATAATAGTATGCAGTCGTCGTGCCCCGATGTCTTCCATCTTTTCGTTTGCCCTGGATGCGAAATCGGCAATTTCTGTTACCGCATCATCTTCGAAATCCAGTTTAACACCTTCTGCAGCAAAAAGAGCTTTATACTGTTTTGTGAGGGAGTTCTTAGGATAGAGCAGGATCTTTTCCAGATCTTCTTTAGAAAGACTGTTCAGTTCTTCACGAATGGGGAACCTGCCCTGCAATTCCGGGATAAGGTCGGAAGGTTTGGCAACATTGAAAGCGCCCGCTGCAATAAACAGGACGTGAGAAGTATCTATAAGTCCGTATTTGGTGGGAACGTTGGAACCTTCCACAATGGGAAGCAGGTCTCTTTGCACTCCGGATCGTGAAACATCGGCACCCACAAGGTTCTCATTTCCGGCAATTTTATCGAGCTCATCGATGAAAATGATGCCATTATTCTCTACTCTGTTCTTTGCTTCTTCGATAACTTCTTCTCTTTTTACAAGTCTGCTGGATTCTTCATCAACCAGATAATTGTAGGCTTCTTTCACCTTCATTTTTTTCTTTCTATCACCCTTTTTAAAAGGAAGAATTCCAGCCATGATATCTCCGAGATGAAAATCGATATTTTCCATGCCTGTTTGAGAGAATATTTCTATGTGTGAAGGCTTGGGACGTTCCGAACTTACTTCTACCTCCCGTTCATCCAATTCACCACTATCGAAGAGTTTTTCCATTTTTTTACGGATACGGTCATATCTTTCGGATTTTAGCTTTGTTTCTTCTTCTGTTTCATTGGGAACTACCGGTTGACGTGGATACAGAATATCGATGAGCCGGTTACGTGCATTCTTTTTAGCTTTTGCCTGCACCTGCCTGGTCATTTCGATGCGTACGTTATTCAGGGCAATATTCATAAGTTCGCGCACCATAGATTCCACATCACGACCCACATAACCCACTTCTGTAAATTTGGAAGCTTCCACCTTGATAAAAGGTGCATTTGCTAACCTGGAAAGACGCCTGGCTATCTCGGTTTTACCTACTCCGGTAGGACCTATAAGAATGATATTGTTAGGCATGATCTCATGCTGAAGTTCGCCTTCTACTTGCTGACGGCGCCATCTATTCCGTAAAGCAATAGCCACAGCACGTTTAGCTTTATCCTGCCCGATTATGTATTTATCCAATTCTTCTACTATTTTTGCAGGTGTAAATCTTTTCATTATAATTCCTCGATAGAAATTTGATCATTGGTATAAATACATATTTCGGCTGCTATTTTAAGTGATCTTTCCACGATCTCTTTTGCCGAAAGCTTTGATTCATGCAGTAATGCTTTGGCGGCAGCTACAGCATAACTTCCACCGGAACCGATTCCCACAACTCCCTCATCTGGTTCCAGAACATCACCTGTACCGGAAATAATGAGCAGGGAGTTTGCGTCTGCAACAATGATCATCGCTTCCAGCCTGCGCAGGATCTTATCGGAACGCCATTCTTTTGCCAGTTCCACAGCCGCTCGTTTAAGATTGCCCTTGTATTCTTTTAATTTACCTTCAAATTTTTCAAAAAGAGTAAAAGCATCGGCAGTTGCTCCAGCGAAGCCAGCGATCACTTTGCCTTCGAACAGTTTTCGGATTTTCTGTGCTGTAGCTTTGATCACAGTATTACCCATGGTGACCTGTCCATCACCACCCAATGCGACTTTACCATCTCGTTTTACACCGATTATTGTTGTTCCGTGCATCTCATTCATATCTTCATCCTCAATGAGTAATATTTATTTTTCCGTTTCCTTCTTGGCTTCAACTTTTTTTTCAGGAACGGATTTTGTTTTTTCTTTTGAGTCAGTTGCTATATCTGTTTCCGGTTTTGTTTGAGGTTTTGCTTTTTTCCTGATTTTAGCTTTTTTGGCAGCTTTGGAAATATCCTTCTTAATGTCTTGGATCCTGGCGAATTTCTTTTTCAGGAATTCCTGCTCTTTTTTGCCTACCGATTTCATAGCCAGATTGAATATCTCATCAGTATCCAGTGTTTCCTTCTCAAGTAGTTCTTCTGCCATTTCTTCTAAAAGTTCTCGTTTATTTGCCAGTATTTCCAGTGATCTTTTATGTGCTGTTATTATTATTCTTCGTATCTCAGAATCGATGAGCCGGGCTGTTTCTTCGCTGATAGTCTCATGCTGAGAAATGTCTCTACCCAGAAAAATCTGACTTTCTTTCTTGGCTACGGTCATCGGACCGATCTTATCGCTCATGCCCCAATTGCACACCATTTGTTTTGCCAGGTCTGTAGCTCTCTGGATGTCGTTGGATGCGCCGGTGGAGATCTCTTCAAATATAATCTCTTCTGCCGAACGTCCACCCATCAATCCTACGATGCTCTCTTCCATGTAACTTTGCGAATAATAAGATTTTTCGGTTTGCAGAAAGTGTGTTGCACCACCTGTAAAGCCACGTGGGATAATTGTGACTTTATGGATTGGTTCCACTTTTTCCAGGAATAAGGAGCAGAGCACGTGACCCGATTCATGGACAGCAGTGATCTTTTTATCTTCATCAGTAATGACCTTGCTTTTTCTGGCTTTACCAAGAGTTACCTTATCTTTTGCTTCTTCGAAGTCATCCATTTCAATTTTTTTCTTATTTTTACTGGCAGCAAGAAGTGCTGCTTCGTTAACCAGATTTGCCAGGTCGGCTCCACTGAAACCTGGAGTAATTCGTGCAATAATGCCAAGGTTCACTTCTTTGGCAATGGGAAGTTTACGTGTGTGAACGTCCAGAATACCTTCCCTACCTTTTATGTCGGGCAGATCTACAATTATCTGACGATCGAACCTGCCGGGACGCAATAGGGCTGGGTCGAGAATGTCCGGGCGATTTGTAGCTGCAATAATGATGACCGAATCGTTAGGATCGAATCCATCCATTTCTACCAGTAACTGATTCAGGGTTTGTTCACGTTCATCGTGACCACCACCTAAACCTGAGCCGCGATGGCGTCCCACAGCATCTATTTCGTCGATAAAAGCTATACAGGGAGCATTCTTTTTGGCTTCGGCAAACATATCTCGCACACGTGATGCACCCACACCCACGAACATTTCTACGAAATCGGAACCACTAATGCTGTAGAAAGGAACTTGTGCTTCACCGGCAACTGCTTTAGCCAGGAGTGTTTTACCGGTTCCCGGTCTTCCCAGAAGTAATACCCCGCGGGGTATCCTGCCGCCAAGACGCTGGAATTTCTTTGGTGCTTTCAAGAATTCCACGATCTCTTCCAGTTCTTCTTTGGCTTCATCAACACCTGCCACATCCTTAAAAGTGATCTTTGTTTTACCTCCAGAAGCAAGCTTTGCCCTGCTTTTCCCAAAACTGAAAGCCTGTCCTGCACCACCACGCATACCGCGCATCAAGAATATCCAGATTCCAATAAAAATAAGAAATGGAAACCAGGAAAGCAACATTCCCAGTAGTTTAGAAGGTTTTTGTGAATTTACATTTATTCCCTGCGAAGAAAGATCTTTTACGAAATTGGCATCCGGATCGAAGGGAAGGTAAACAAACAGCTTTTGACCATCCTCCAGAAGCAGTGTAACATCCCGATCATTTATCTGAATGCTTCTCACCATTTTATTCTTATAAAAATCTTCAAACTGTGAATATGTGATAATGTTATTTTTAGTGCTGTTCATACGAGACATTTGGAAAACAACAACAATAAATAACAACAGCACGATCCAGAACGTGATCGTCTGAGATTTTTTCATTTTCGGTAATTTCGGTGGAATAGGTTGTTTTTTATGATCCTGATTATTTCTTTTATTTTGTTGCATTAAGTGTATATCTCCTCTTTTAATATTCCAATATAGGGTAGATTACGGTATTTCTGAGCATAATCCAATCCATAACCCACTACGAATTCGTTTCCAACTTCAAAGCCTAAATAATCAATGTGTATATCTGTCTTGTGAGCTTTTGGTTTGTCCAATAGAGCACAAATTTTTGTAGAAGCGGGTTTATGCTGCTTTAAATAATCGTTTAGATATTGCAGAGTAAGACCGCTGTCAACAATATCCTCTACGATGATTACGTGTCTACCTGTGATATCGACATCGATGTCTTTTTTAATTTTAACTACTCCGGAAGATTTGGTGGTATCTCCATAACTGGAAAGAGCCATGAAATCGAGTTCTACCGGAATGGAAATGTTCTTGATGAGATCGGTAAGGAAAATAACACCGCCTTTAAGAATGCAGATCATGACCGGGGTTTTATTTTTGTAATCTTGAGATATTTGCTCTCCCAGTCCTTTCACCCGTTTCTTAAGTGTTACTTCATCAAAAAGGATTCTTGCCAGATCGTTTTTCATGGTTACTATTCGATCTCCTTACAAATCTTCTAAAGAAAATTTTATTCTTTTTTTATTCTTTCAGCAGCCCGAGCTTTTTTCCTGGTCATCTTTTCGATCTTAATCATCAGGATGTTCCCGGTATCTTCCAATGTAATTACTCTGTTATCTATCCTATGCCCGGCGACCCAGATGATATTCTCTTTATCACAGAATAAAAGAACCTTATCCCTCTCGAATTTTGGTACTTTTTCGTCAATGAAAAAATCCTTTAATTTCTTGGGATGATCCATGCCTAGAGGGTAGAATTTATCACCAGGCTGGCGGTGCCTTATCAAAAGCGGGAAAGAAGTTTTATCCAGATCAATATAAGTAGTGAATTTATCTTCATAAAGATGTCTTTTCTGGGGAAGTATTTTCAGCTTTTTCATGATGATACGATTATCTTCAAAAGTTAACCTGTTACGTAATGAAGTGATTTCCTTTGAATTATTTACATCAAACCCTTCTTCATCATCACGGTTTGTAAAGATAAGCTCATTGTACTCTTTCAGCACATATACATTGTGTGGTAAGTATATTTTTTTACTGCCGTCCGCGTCGAGTATAGCTTCAATTTCTACAAAATTACCATGATAGAAATCCTTTTCATCACCATTTAATTTCTTGTATATTTCTTTATAGATGTAAAATCTGAGTACAGGCTTGGTTTTACGAATAACATTAAGCGAGAAGCGGTACTCATTCTTTGTGTGTTTTATCTGTGCCTTCAGTAGCCTGCGTTTAGATAATTCCTGCATTATTTCGTCTGTATCGGAAAATATCTCTGCAGTGTGATATAATTTATCTACAACTTTTGGATTGAGGTTTTCTTTGATCCAGGGAAGCATGTGGTTACGAATTTTATTGCGGGTGAAAACGTTTTCGTAATTTGATTGATCATCTCTCCAGCTTAATTCTTCATCATTTAAAAAATCTAATATTTCCTGGCGGGAAAAACTGAGAAGTGGATGAGTTATTATGCCGGATCTGGGAGTTATTCCTTTCATGCCTGTATATCCTGAACCCCTGAAAAGCCTGTGGATCAACGTTTCTGCCTGATCCTCACGGTTGTGTCCCAGTGCTATTTTATGAATATTATAGAGCTTTGCTAATTTGTTGAAATATGTTAACCTGATTTCGCGAGCTTTATTTTCCAGGTTGGATTTGGAATCGAGCTTAACGTTCTTAACTACAAGTGAAATATTTCTTTGGAAACAGAAATCTTTTACATGTTCTTCATCTTTTTGGGAATCTTTACCACGAAGATTATAATTCACATGAGCAGCAATTAATGAAAAACCGTATTTTGATTTCAGGTGCCAAAGCGCCTGCAACAGGGCTGTGGAATCAGTACCCCCGGAGAAACCTACCAGTATCTTTTCTCCACTGTGAATTAGTTTATACCGGTCTGAAAACTCTTCAAATTTTTCCAGAAATTTCTGATTTTTTTTCATATTCGCCCCTTCACCGGGTCTAATACTTTATTTTACTTCAAGTTTTGATACAACAATCAATGTGTCAAATAAAAAGCTTGTAAGAATTTGCATAATCTGATAGTTGGAATTCAAATAACAGAAAAAAAGTATAAGGAGCATATTATGAAGAAGTTACTGCTTTTGGGTGATGAAGCCATTGCTCAGGGTGCTCTGGATGCCGGTATTTCAGGTGCTTACGGCTATCCCGGAACTCCTTCCACAGAAATCGTGGAATACGTCCAGCGCAATCAGGAAGCTATCGAACGAAACGTTCATCGAACCTGGTCGGCAAATGAAAAAACCGCCATGGAAGAAGCACTCGGTATGTCGTATGCAGGAAAGCGAGTAATCGTTACAATGAAACACGTAGGCTTGAACGTAGCTGCAGACCCATATATGAATTCTGCCCTTACTGGAGCCAATGGCGGTGTAATCGTGGCAGTGGCAGATGATCCATCCATGCACTCATCTCAGAATGAGCAGGATTCAAGGTTTTATGCCAAATTTGCGCTAATGCCTGCTCTTGAACCATCCAATCAGCAGGAAGCGTATGAGATGCCATTCCTGGCTTATGAAATTTCCGAAAAATATCATCTTCCTATGATGATGAGATTAACTACCAGGCTGGCTCACTCACGTGCAGGTATTAAGCAACGTGAAGTGTTAAAAGAGAATGAACTTCATAAACCTGAAAATCCCAATCAATTTATGTTACTGCCGGCTTTTGCTCGTAAAAAGTATAAACATCTCCTTTCAATCCAGGAAGATCTGATAAAGGAATCGGAAAACTCACCGTTTAATAAATACATAGAAGGTGAGGATAAATCTCTGGGTATAATAGCCTGTGGATTAGGATTTAATTATTTGATGGAGAATTTTAAAGATGGACAATGTCCTTATACCATCCTCAAGATCGGTCAATATCCGCTTCCCGGGAAACAGATCGAAAAGATAATGAGTGAATGTGAAAACATCCTGGTAGTAGAAGAAGGAATGCCGCTGGTGGAGGAAATGCTGAATGGTTTTCTGGGCAATAAGAAGATCAAAGGAAGATTGGATGGCACGATTCCACGTGATGGTGAATTAAATCCACAGATCCTTCGTAAAGCACTCAACCTACCGGAGCTACCCAGCCAGGCAGTCCCTGAAGTTGTAGCAGGAAGACCCCCGGCACTGTGCGTTGGTTGTCCGCATATTGATACTTATAAAGCGCTCAATGAAGTTCTGAAACCTTATGGCAAAGGTTATGTGTTCTCTGATATAGGGTGTTACACATTGGGATTCCTACCACCTTATAAAGCTATCGATACCTGTGTGGATATGGGGGCTTCAATCTCTATGGCTGTGGGCGCTGCCGATGCAGGCTTGTTCCCGTCTGTTGCTGCTATTGGTGATTCCACATTTGGTCATTCAGGAATAACCCCTTTGCTGGATGCTGTGCTTTCCAAATCCAATATTGTTGTTATTATCATGGATAATGATATAACCGCCATGACAGGTATGCAGGACTCACAAGTAAACGGACGAATTGAGGATATCTGTATGGGCGTTGGTGTGGAAAAAGAACATATTCGTGTTATCAATCCATTATCCAGATATCATGAAGAAAACGTGAAAGCAATAAAAGAAGAATTAAATTACAACGGTGTTTCGGTGATCATTCCCCGCCGACCTTGTATTCATGTTTATGCAAAAAGAAAGAAAAAGAGTTAGACGCAGATAAACGCAGATCGGATATGATTAAATATGAAATAAATTTAGGATTGAAAAAATCATAGAAAATCATAAAGGATCAGCGTCAAATAAAGGAGAATAAAATGAAAAAAGATATAATTTTAGCAGGAGTTGGTGGACAGGGCATCCTTTCCATTGCTGCTATTATCGGATATGCTGCTGTGGAAAATGGTTTGAATCTGAAACAAGCGGAAGTTCATGGTATGAGTCAGCGCGGGGGAGATGTGCAGTCTCATCTCAGAATTTCTGACAGGGAAATTTATTCCGACCTGATCCCGCAGGGTGGGGCAGACCTGATAATCTCGGTGGAACCTATGGAAGCTTTGCGGTATATGCCTTACCTTTCTCAGAATGGCTGGTTTATTACCAATACCACACCTTTTGTAAATATTCCCAATTATCCCGATACAGAAAAACTGATGAATGAAGTAAATTCTATTTCTAACCATGTGGCAATTAATGCAGACCAGATCGCTAAAGACATGGGTGCAAACCGTTCTATGAATATGGTAATGTTAGGCGCAGCTTCGCTGTTTTTAGATATTCCCTACGAAAAGCTGGAAGAAGGCATCAAATTTGTTTTTGGACGAAAAGGTGAACAGGTGGTAGAATCTAACCTGAAAGCTATGAAAGCCGGAAAGGATTTTGCAGAGGAGAATAAAGCTTAATTATAAATAAAACCAGCCCATCCTGATTCTGGTGGGCTGGAATTTTTCTCTTTATTTCAGCAGCAAACATCTAAATTATTACATCAAAGCTTGAATTTAAGAAATTTTTTAAAATCATCCTCATAATTTTTCTATTATTTTCAAAGCCTTGAGATAAACATTCCGAACACCATTATTATTCTCTTTTTTAAGTATCTTATTAAATTGGGAAATAAGCTCTTTTTGTAATTTTGGATTGTATTTAGCTATTTCAGTCAGAGCGAAAGCTGCGCACCAGCGAACAACAATACTTTCTTCTTTTGTGTTAATAAAAAGTTTAGGAACTGCTTTCTCAACCTCTTGTGAAAATTTTTGTGCCATGTTTCCAATTGATTCGGGAATACCCCATTTAACTCGTGACGCTTTGTAATTAATGTACTCTATCATTTCATTTAAATAAGGCACTGCAATTTCCGGTTTATCTTTTGTAACATGCTTCATAACATCGGCACAAGTTCCCTTTTCTACATCAGTGCCTTTTTTCAGGATTTCGATCAATTCCCCGAAAAGATCTTTTTTTTTATTATGTTCTTCACCAGAAGATCAACTTTTTCTTTTGGCTTTCTCTTTGATTGTAAGATATCTACTATCATTTTGACTCCTTAGTATTTAACTAAATCAAGAATGTCGATAGTTTATCTTTTATGTCAAAACATTTTTATAAAATTTCTATTTTAAAAGAAGGTAAAAAATTAAGGCTAATTCAGGAAATTACACCATATTGATAATTTCGTATATATTGTATAAGGCGATAACTTCTTGCAAATATGAAAGTTACTATGGATTTACCATATTATTAGATAATTATTTATTTGACATAGATTTCATCTAAATGGTTTAAAGTCCATAGTTATTAAAAAAGGAGATATTATGCAATTACAGGAAAAATTTATTATAGCTGCCAAAGAACATTCTTCCAGAATCGCTGTAAATGACCAGGCTACCGGTAAGGATATTCCTTATGAAAGAATGCTGATAGCATCATTGATCCTGGCCAAGAAATTCAGTAAATATAAAAGCCGGTATATAGGGGTAATGATACCCACTTCTGCCGGTTGTATGCTTTCCATACTGGGTGCATTGATGAGTGGAAAGATACCGGTCATGATCAACTATTCTACGGGTGCTCGGGAAAATTCTATTTATGCACAGGAGAAGTGTAGTTTCAAAACCATTATCACCAGTAAAAAGCTTCTGGAAAAGATCAATTGTGAACATGTGCAGGGCATGGTTTATCTGGAAGATATCATGTCTTCCATAACGATCGTAGATAAACTTGGAGCACTGTTCAAATCAAAACTGCCAGCGAAGACATTATGTTCTAAGGTAAGACATGGCACTGATGATGATACTTCTGTAATTCTTTTTACCAGTGGCAGTGAAAAAGATCCTAAAGCAGTTCAACTTTCACATAAGAATATTAACCATAATTTGGAGAATTTACCTGCAATCATTGATTTCTCTTTTGAAGATGTATTTGCCGGCACACTACCTCTTTTCCATGTTTTCGGATTAACTACTAATTTCTGGCTGCCTATTACCATTGGAGCTACCATAGTAGCACATGCCAATCCGCTGGATTATAAAACCATTGTAGAATCTGTGAAGAAATATAAAATATCTATTTTAATAGGAACACCAACCTTCTTCCATGGCTATTTGAAAAAAGCTAAACCCGGTGATTTTGCTTCTGTAAGATATTCCCTGGCAGGTGCAGATAAGCTTCCGGAAAAGCTTAGAAATACATACATAAAACAACACGACATGGATATAATGGAAGGATATGGTGCTACTGAAACCAGCCCTGTTGTTTCTGTAAACGTGCCCAGTGCAAACAGACCCGGTAGTATTGGAAAACCAATCCCTAATGTTGAGGTGAAGATACTTGATATTAAGACGGATAAAGTGCTGCCAGCTAATAGTGAAGGTAAAATATTCGTGAAAGGTGATCTGGTTTCTACTGGCTACTTGGGAGATATAGAAGAGACGTCCCTTCATATGCGTGATGGCTGGTATGATACCGGTGATATGGGAATTATTGATGAGGATGGTTTTCTCTGGCATCGGGGTAGACTTAGACGATTTGTGAAAGTAGGTGGTGAAATGGTTTCTCTGGTTAAGGTTGAAGAAATCCTTAACAGATTGTTGCCGGAAGGAGTGATTTGTTGCGTTGTGGATGTACCCAATCCAACTAAAGGCTCGGATGTAGTAGCTGCAGTCGCTACCGGTGAATTTGATAAGAAAAAAATCCTGAAGCAGATGGCAAAAGAACTTCCTGCTATTGCTGTTCCCAAAGAATTTTATGTTGTTGAAGATATTCCCCTAATGGGCAGTGGAAAAGTTGCTTTCCGGCAGGTAGAGCAAATTTGCCGGGATATGCAGGAAAACGGTAAAAAATAAATTGAACGGGCTGATTTTCATCAGCCCGTTTTTTTTATTAAAATTTATAGTTTATTCCGATCGAATTGAGCCCAAGTTCTACACTAAACCTATCCGAGCGGTTCATTCTACAAATAAGATAGCTTATTCCACTTCCCATAATGGCACCTATAAATACATCACTAGGAAAATGATTGGCGGAAGCAACTCGCAATACCGCTGTAGCAGATGCTGAACCATATAAAAGTACAGCCATGGGAATGCTGTCTCCATATTTATCCCGGCAGATATAATACCCAAAAGTAGCCGCAGAAAATGCAGTGGAACTGTGGCTGGAATAAAATGAATGCCGGCTGTTGTCCTGCTGTTTTTTCTCAGGTGTTATCTCATCATCATACACATAAGGTCTGGCACGTCTGCTTACTGTTTTTATCCATTTACACACGGCACTCTGAACCATAAGAACTTCTGTATAAACCATAATATTATCCAGGAAGTAATTTCTATCATAAGCCAGAAAAAGCCCTGAACTTACTGCAAAATAAACAGTATAATCACTCCAATCCTTCAGATTTTGCGAATATGGTTGAAAGGCTATCCTGTCAAAAAAAAGGACATCATCTTTGTCGAGAGATTCTATCTCACTTTCAGAAAAATCATTAATAAGTATATCATCGAAGTGATTGTTACTCAGATCGAGCAGAATAGCAGTAGAAATAATAGTAAGATTCTTAAGTCGATCAACCTGAAAAGTCTGCGCTGACAGCGACACTACATTGACAAATAATAATAAGAAGATACTCCTTTTCATAATATCAATCTTTTAGTGTATGAGAGCACTATTAGTTCAAATTACTCACTCAACGTAGCTACCATCACTGCTTTGATGGTATGCATCCTGTTTTCAGCTTCTTCAAAAACTTTGGAAGCGGAGCTTTTAAAAACTTCGTCTGTCACTTCCATTTCCTGCAGACCGAATTTCTCGTAAATATCTTTTCCAACTTTAGTTTTTATATTGTGAAAGGAAGGTAGGCAGTGCAGGAAAATAGTGTTATCTTTGCTGGTCATGCCCATCATTTTTTTATTAACCTGATAAGGTTTCAACAGATTGATGCGTTGTTCCCATGCTTCCTTGGCTTCTCCCATGGAAACCCATACATCCGTGTAGATAACATCAGCGTCTTTCACTCCCGTTTCAACGTTGTCTGTGATAGTTACTTTTGCGCCTGTTTCTGCGGCGATTTTTTTGCATTTTCCTACCAGATCTGCATCGGGCTGAACTTCCCTGGGAGCTACGATTCTGAAATCCATACCCATTTTCGCTCCACCGATCATCAGGGAATTTGCCACGTTGTTCCTGCCGTCACCCACATAAACAAAGATCATTTCATTGTAAGGTTTATGCAGGTTTTCTTTAGCAGTAAGAAAATCTGCGAGGACCTGGGTAGGATGGAATTCTGTGGTTAATCCGTTCCAAACGGGAGCTCCAGCAAATTCACCGAGTTCTTCCACTATCTTCTGCCCAAACCCGCGGTATTCGATGCCATCGTACATTCCACCCAGAACTCTGGCTGTATCTTTCATGGTTTCCTTGTGTCCGATCTGGCTGCCGGTTGGTCCCAGATATGTTACATGAGCTCCCTGGTCGAATGCTGCTACCTCAAATGCACAGCGTGTTCGCGTGGATGTTTTTTCGAAAATAAGGGCAATATTTTTTCCAATCAGTTTTTGATCTTCTTTACCATCATGTTTATCTTTTTTCAATTTCTCTGAAAGTTCAAGAAGATATTCGATCTCTTCCGGTGTAAATTCCAGAAGGGTTAGGAAATTGCGTCCTTTTAAATCGATGGCCATAAACATCTCCCGTAGATTTTTTTTCCAAAGATTAAAAGACAGGAATTTATAGCAAGGATTTTTATAGAAGAAAAATGTGGGGATTGCTCCCCACCTTTTAAGGTAAAATTCTATGAAAGAAGCAATTCTATTTTATTAGAAGCATTCTTTTCATTGAAGTAAACTTGTCTGTGCTTATTTTATAGAAATAAATTCCGCTGGAAACGATTTTACCATTTTCATCTTTTCCAAACCAGGTTACTTCATGATAACCTGCTGGTTGATTACTTTTTTCAAGAGTTTTAACCAACTGACCTTTTATATTATAAACCTGCAGATCTACATAGCTTTGCTCTGGTAAACCGTAGCGGATTGTAGTAGAAGGATTAAACGGATTGGGTGAATTACTTAGAAGAAATTCAGTTGAAATTATTTCATTATCGTCGATTCCGTCTCTTGTTCCACCACCGGTTTCATAAATACTGATATCATCAAAAGCAAAACCGTCGTTATCTATAAAGCCGGAGATTGGATTATTATCATATTGCTGAAACTTGATCACGAAATGCGATGATAACTCTAAATTATTTGCAGAAGCAAGCTGATCGATATCCAGGATAATTTCTTCCCAACTGTTATATGCTATGCTGCTAAGAGGATACACGTTACAAAATGAAACCCCACCATCATCAGAAAAATAAACTCCATCTTCGTTGTGTGTTTCATCGTAGAATTCTTTCCACCAGAATGTTAACTCTGCCTGATTAATATATGCAAAATTAAGATACAGTTTTGCTTCATTAGTAGAGTAATGATTAATTGTGTTTACATCCATAGTCAAATGTCTCCTTCCGGTATGAGGAGAATTTGCGCCTGTGATAAGCATCCTGCCGTATTCGTTACTTGATCCTGTTTCCCAATATTCATCGAGACCCGATTCAAATCCGGTTGAATATGGAATATATGAATAATTCGAATAAACAGATATATCATCAAAAGCAAATCCATCAACAGAAATGGGATTATCATCATATTGCTGGAATTTAATAACAAAATCTGAAGTATATTCAAGTTCATAAGTTACAATTAGTTCATCCATATCCAGTTCAATTTTTTGCCAAGTGTTATCAGTTGTATTATCTCCATCAAAAGAGTAAACCTTTGTAAAAGAATCACCACCACCATCTGAAAAGTAAACACCATCATCAGTATGTGTTTCATCATTGAATTCTTTCCACCAGAAATCCAACACTACTCGGTTTTCACCACTAAGGTCCAGGTGAAGCCAGGCTTCGTTTTGTGCAAAACCAGATTCATCGCTATCCATAGTAAGATGCTTTTCCCCGGAATGCGGAGAAAAGTTTTCTGTAACCCGTATTCTACCATTACTTGTAGAATGCATCTCCCAATTATAGTCGATACCATCCTCAAAAGACATTGTGTAGGGTAGTTTGGAATAGTTGTTGATTTCATCAAAGGTGTTTCTTGCTTGGATATAATTTGCTTTGTTGGATGTTATTATCCAATCGTCCTGTATCCTGCCTTCATAGGTATATGGAGACGTTCCTCTACCAACCAATTCGTTACTACCATTTATAACACAAATTACAGCATCAACCGGCTGACCTGATGAATTCACAGACTTGAATGTTTGTCCTGGGGATTCTATGTATGTTACCAATTTTTCACTTTCTTGTGACCATACATCCATACTGGGATCACCGAGAAGCATATGGTTTGTAACAATCTTTTTTATACACGTATATATCATACTTTGGGAAAAATAATCCCAAGAATGACGTGTAATATATCCAAGTTTATGCTCATCTTCTAAGAATTGAAGATCCATGAAATAGCCAACAGCATGATATGTAACAAACGGATATTCCGAATAGATTGGAGAGTACATAGAAACCGGACCATAAAGACTAGAAAACATTTGCTGAGAAATGCATTCATAAGGACCTGTTGTTACAGGTGATAGATTAGGATCTGGTTGATAAAGGTATATTCTTGAAGGAGAACAGGATGATAACCAAAACACATAAGGATTATTATATGTTTTGATTTCATAGGGTAAATAACAATTCTCATAATGAGCTAAATATTCATCATGATCATTTTTAAAAAACATACTATTGCCATCGTGTACGTATCTTTCTGCATCTATATTATATGTGCAGACAGTATGTAAATTACCATGGGTAGCAGTAAATATGAAATTATAAGAACCTTCATCAAGTAAATCTCCGACAAATTGTCCAACCCCTAAAGGTCTATCATATTCATCAATTCCTGCAAGTAATGAATCAGGAATCGGATCAGGTAGTGGCTCTTCCGGCCAATCGTAGCCTAGATTTTCATGCCAGAGATTTAGAATATCTTCCTCATAAGTAACATCTACACTAATACATTCTTCAATATGCTCTAATATAGCATTTATCAAATAATTTCCAGTTGTATTATCTGGAAGGCGTTGTATGTTATTAGCTAATAAATGCCAGGTTTTAGAAAATGAGGGTGAGATATTTTGACGATATTTGCTATACTTATAGATATACTGAATTACATCAATTATTTCATTAGCAGGAATTCTGCCGACATAAAGATCAGGTTCAAAATCTTCAGGGTCCATCAAACTGAGATCATCATTCCATGCAGATAGAACATTACTATAATAAAGATCAGTTGGAAAATATCCTTGTTCACCATTATAATCTAAATCAATATATTTTCCAGTAGGAATTATTGATGCATCTCCTCCCAAAAGTAAATATTTAAGAGAGGGATTATTTTGTTTTTGGCTGGCTAACCACGAACGGATTGCAGAAGCTGTAGAACCAATTGTTGCAGTTGAAACAACATATGTTTTAATTCCTTCTTCATTTTTTGTCTTAGCGAAATTCTCAAAATAACTTAAGAAACTATTATTAGTTACAATTACCATATCATAACTGATAGTCCTATCATCTTTCGGAGAAGGTAGTGGAATTTTCTTTGCTTTTTCAATAACCCTTGGTTTATTTATATCATTAAGAAATTTTTCTGCAACTTTCTCATCTTCAAAAAGTTTGAAAATCTCTTCTCTTTCAGCTTGTTTAAAGTCATTTAATGAGCTAAAAATTGAACTCGACAAAAAAAGGAATGCTATAATTAAGAATAAATTCTTTCTTTTCATTTTTCCCTCCCTATTTTATCATCAACATTTTGCGGGTATGCACGGTTTTGCCTGCATTACTCAACCTATAGAAATACACACCGGAACTAACTGATCTATCATTTTTATCTTTCCCATTCCAAATAATATCATTTTCACCAACTTTTTCTTCCAGCTCATAACTTCTCACTTTCTGTCCTTTCACATTATAGATTTCTATTTTGGTATTTTGGATATTTTCTGGCAGATTGTATGAAATGGTTGTGTTTGGATTGAATGGGTTGGGGTGATTGGGAGAAAGTGAAAAATTTTGCGTCATAAGGTTGTCTATAACATATGAAGGTCCGTAAGATATACCATGTGAATCAAATATATTTTGTAAATCAGAAACAATAGATCCATATTGAATTACCCAAACTGTAATAAAATCTGAAATTATAAAAACTTCATAAGGACATTCAATTGATCCCCAAATATCAGAAATCGAGAAAGAAATGTCATCATTATTCCAGCTTGGATTTCCATATTCATAATTATCATACATATCCCATAAAGTTGCGCACACAGCACCTTCGCAATCATTGTTCAGAGGATTATCGGTAGGTTCTTCTGCATCTGCTACAAGATACCCATTTTTCATCATTTCATAACACTCTCCATCATCATAATAATATGATGTATTATCTCTAACGATACAAGAAAAGAAACATGCAAACCCTTCTATCCATGCAAGGTAATCATTAGTGTGTTGATTCCAAGAGTGAGGTTGTCCATAACCTTGAGCAAATCCTGCATGATACCAATGGTGTGCATGACCCAACTCATGTAATATTACATTATTGTCATCCTGGCAATAATCATATTCATCATTTCCAAAAATGTGTATTAGATCATATAAACTTCCACCAATCTCGATAATTCCAATTGCAAACCATGAAATATCATTTGGTTCAATTGGTATTGCTACCATATAATGCGAGAATATAATTATCAATTCCCGTTCAGGATTATTTAATATATTCTGTGAATAATTCTCAGCTCTTTTCTGTTGATTAAAAACATTGTATGCTAGCGGAACATCAGCATCATCATAAAAAAAGTTAAAACCATTATTTGCGTGATAATAGAAAGAATAAGTTACGTTTATATCCTCGTTATCCGCATTCCAAAATTCCAAATGTGTAAAGGCCGATCCTCGTCGTTTATAAATTAGATTATCTTCACTACCTCTTTCAATTATAATGCATTCATCATCTTCCATAGACAAAACAATGGCTAATTTATAAGTTTGAATTCCCGAAAATGAGTAGTATCCGTTGCTATCTAATACATCCTGACCTAAATAAATAGGAGAAGATGAATTTTCATAATTATAAAATAACACTTTGCCATATGCATTATGGGTTCCATCTGCATCTTCATAGTAGAAATGTCCCTCAACATCATAACTGCTTACAAGTTGAATCTCAATATAATAATCTGTTCCGTTCTCAGTGAAATAAATATTACCCGTTGTTCCTGTATTTCCGGAAGAATTAAATACGATAATATTTCCATTTCCGTATGCATTACCTATAATTGCATCACATGATACATTACTCACAGCATTATTTCTTGGTATTTCTAAAGTTGTGTTGATCAAGACATCATAGACTGTTCTAAAATTAGTACCTAGATCCTTCTCTTTTAACGGTTCGAATTCAATAGTTTTAATGTTCTCTGGTGGTTCATCTTTAACCTCAACAGGTTGCAAATTAAAGTTATAGTCTGGTTCTTTCAGGGAAGGATCATCATATTCTAATTTAAGATAATATGTATTACGTTCATGTTTATATCTGTTAGTACTTTTATTGCAAATATAATTTACATAACCACCATAATCTTCGATTGCATCAAATTTAACAAAGTAAATTGGAATTTTAATGAACTTAGATTGTAGTTTCTTGTCTATCTTTATGGAAAAAGAATAGTTAACAATTTCATCTTGTATATCAATTATTACATCATTATCTGAATTAATTATTTCCCATTCTTTATTTTTTCCATATTTTTCATTATGCCATTTTATTTTACGTTCGAGATTCTCTGGAGGTATCTTCATTTCGTTTAATGCATAAACAAGTACATTTTCATGATTCAATATGACATATTTGTAATTTGGGTCATAATTGTAATGATTATTATCAAGTTTTGCAGAAACAATGACTTCAACAATATCTCCTACTACTACTTTCTGCTGTGACGTTTCTACAGTAATTTCAATTGGGTATCTGAATTCTTCCTCTGGTTGGCTAGCGAAGATTTTTGGAATTATCATTGTTATCAGTATTGCAATAAATAATTTCTTCATTTTTTTCTCCTTCTTGTCACGCCTTATCTGACCACTTAGGAGTGGTTCAGAGTTGACGGATATTTTTTTTAGTTAACGGTTTTCAGCCTACATATAAATCCGACTGTGTTTGATTATCGAAATTAGATACTTCTCACTTTTCATCTTTATACTTTACCCTTTTTCCTTGATTATGGTTCGTGCATGTTTACCTCCTTTTTAATTATCAACTGTCAATTTATAATTTTCAATATTTTTCTCCCTCTCTATAAACATATCCCCAAAATCATCAAAGTGTGACTTCGCCACTCAATATTTTTTTATTTTTTTCATTTTAACAATCTCTATATACATATCCAAGAAAATGTCAAAGTGTGACGCCACCACTCGATATTTTTATTTCTTTTTCTCATTAAAGCGATTAAAACCGGATAATATCTTCAATTTTTTTCCCCTCTATATACATATCCCTAAAAGTGCCAAAGTGTGACTTCACCACTCGATATTTTTTATTTATTTTTCATTTTTAATTCATTTAGTTTTTTGAGGAAGATCAAATATTTATTCACTGCCATTCTACATCCTGATAATAATTTTCTAAAATTAATTTCACTAAATTATGATGATCTATTTATCGAATATCAAAAATTTGTTATTTAATTAAGTTTGTCAAATTAAATTTATGTTATTTGTTATTTAGAACGTTTATTTAATAACAACAAAGCCCCGGAAAATCCGGGGCTTTATTGTTCTTAGAGAGGACAGATAAATGATCTATCCCTACGTTATTTTAATAAGATTTATTCGCCATGGTACAAAAGTCCGTCCTTATTTCAGGAGGAGCATCTTCTTAGCAGTAATATCGGATAACGTTTTCATCTTAACAAAATAGAGTCCGCTGGAAACCTTCTTACCCGAGTTATTTGTGCCTTCCCAGATATAATTGGAAGAATGTGATATCTCATTTTGAAGCAAGGTTCTCACCAATTGTCCCCGCATATTGTATATCTGCAAAGTGACAGGTTTATCTGCATCAGAGCTTTTCAGGGAAAGAGAAATATTGGTTTCCGGATTAAATGGGTTGGGATATACGCTGATGGAGTTCTTAGTAATGATATTAACTACATTATTCTCTGCATCTGTGGGAGTCATACCATTGGGTCCGCCATAAGCTCCCATATCGTTCCGAGAACCATCGGGGTCGTTATATGAGGGATCAGGGTTTCCTGCATCGATACAGGGTGAGGCATTCTGCAGCCACCAGGAAGCAATAAGTCCGTTATAACCGGTTCCATTTCCTATGGAAGGATTCACAAACAGAGGATCGGCATCGATATTACCGGTTCCTGTATAACCACCGGAAATACAGGAATAAGTTGCATCGATACTACCACCGATATTATTGAATACAGTTGCATCTGTTATCAGGATGTCGTTCATTACTGTAATATCGGAGTTAAAAATAAATATTTCACTAATGGCTGAACTATTATTACCGATCGTATTATTTATCAGGTTCACATCGGAATCCATCTGGAAAACCAGAGAACCATAATTACCGGTATTGTTGACGATTATATTGTTCCTGATCTGAAGAGATGAGGCTACACAGCGAATACCACCAGTGTTGGTCGAACTCTGGTTATTGGCAATAATGTTATTTTCAATAATTACATCATCGGATGATTGCACATCGATTGCTGCTCCTTTGGCAGTACTGGAATTGGTATAAAACACACAATTACTTATTTCCAAATTCGAATAATTTTCTATTCCAACAGCCGTTTCAGTGGCATTACTGAATTTGCAGTTGATAAGTTTGTTATCTTCCTGGGTATTTGAAAATTTCATACCTTTCCAATCGGTTGCAGAGTTAAATAGAATGGTTGCAGAACCGCTGGCATCGGCTTGTAACATACCATTAACGGAAAACAGTGAATTATTTTCTATAAATATTTCTACTCCTGGAAGAATGAACAATTCATCATCTTCGGAAACCTGAACATCATCCACAATTGTGTAAGGCTCAAATTCTTCCGTCCAGATACCGGAAAGGTTACCCGAAATGGAAGATGCATCGGTAACAGTGATGAAATCTTCTACAGTTGTTTCCACTGTTTCATAGCCGTCTGTTATCTGCAAGGTTACATCATAAGTTCCTATTTCATTATAATAATGAAATGGATTTTCATCATAATTATCATAAACTCCGTCACCGTCAAAATCCCAGGCATAACCAATAATACCACTCGGTGGATATGATGTATTGTAGAACTGCACACCCAGATTGCTCGGTCCAATTTGTACATTACTTTCGAACATGGCAATGAGTCCGGTTTCCAGTGTGAATTCAATCGTATCGCCTGCATATCCGATATCGTGAATGAATAATCCACCTGGACCTCCATTCTGCAGGAAACAGGAAGGATTTGTATTGTCATTTATCTCGGTTCTTCCCACATCGGCACTGAAATGAGCCTGGTTAATGTTGCCATTCACCGTGAGGGTTCCATTTGGACGGTACACATATAATTCATCGGGAGGTCCACTGGCGTTGCCATTCTGAGTAGGGTCGATGCGGTAAACTATCAATCCTGTACCAGGAACACTTGGCTCAAATATTCCTTCCTCTTTGCGATATTCTACCATAAAGAATTCGGTAGCAGAATTTGGGGAAGGAATTTTATAACAACTGTATGGAGAATTAGCAAGTGGATCGAGAGTATATGTTCCAGAAGCAGAAATTTCCGGAAGCTCATCGAACCACATACCATATTTATATTTCATATATGCTGTCATATGTTCTGGAGGATTGGGGCAGGCACACATCAAGTCCCAGGAACCAGCCGGGTCGATTCCATTGGAAGTATAATGATAAAGATCGGGGGCGCCGAGCGAATGGAACATTTCATGACATAAAACACCCACTCCACTACTTTGCAGGCTGTTGGAAAGTTGAAAATTATATGCCCACACTTGAACCCCGTTAATATAGACATTATAAGAATACAATACCCACATATGCGGCCACAGAAGATCAGCCCAACCTGCAGCAGCACCCTTGATAATGAAACAGACATTATCAACAAATCCGTCATCATCATTATCGATATCCAAGGTAGGAGGTACTTGCGGAGCGATGTAATTTATAGCATTCATAAGAAGAGTGTGCTCTCTCTGTGTACGCTGTGTGTTATTTTGATAACCAATGGGGTTTGTAACAGGATCGTAAACCAGATAATAATCTCTGGGATGGGAATCCTGATAGGAAACGATCACATTTCCATTCGGTTCCGGGTAGGAATGGGAGAATATTTCAAGCTGTTCATCGGAAACTTCCCAATAATATTCATACATAGAATTTGAGTCTTGCAGATTAAACATATTGTCATAAAGAGAAAAGGATTCTTCGAACTCAGTTTGGTCGCTGAAACGGATAAAAACAACAAGATTGTTTATTATACCTATCGTGGAGACCCTGTTGTGTAACTGATCCAGGATAGCATTGAATTCATCTCTTCGTTCCCAAAGATCATCGGGAAGAACATTTACACCGGGTTCAAGATCGTAATCTGCCGGGTTGTGAATACCGGGAATATAATTGGAGGGTACTAAAGCATTCCCTACCAATTTTGCATACACATAAAATCCAGTATGTGTATCTCTGATAATTGTGTAGTTGTTTTCATCGTGCAGCCAGTTAAAGAATTCATCTCCCGATGCGAAACATTTTAATACAGTTCCATCCGGTTGGATCAATTCCTGTTCGATATTAGTAAGATATGCTGCAAAAATGGAAGTAGTTATTAAAAATAGTCCGATCAATATCTTGATTTTCATTTTATTCTCCTAATAAATTTATTTGGAATAAACGCATAACTCATTCCAAGTTAAATAAAAAAACGCCCCCGAAGGAGCGTTTTTTAATGATAAATTCAATACTTTATTTCAACAGGATCATCTTCTTAGCTGTGATGTTGGAAACAGTTTTCATTTTCACGAAGTACATTCCGCTGGATGTATTCAGTTCATTGTTGTCTGTACCATCCCAGATGAAGGTAGAGTTGTTAACTACTTCATTGTCTACCAGGGTTTTAACCAACTGTCCTTTGATGTTATAAATGCCAACACTAACAGGATGCTGCAGATCTTTTGCTGTAATGGAAAGAGCAATATTGGTTTGCGGATTGAAGGGGTTCGGATATACACTGATGGAGTTCTTAGTGATAATGTTAACTATATTATTCTCTGCATCTGTGGGTGCCAAACCATTGGGTCCGCCAAAGGCTCCCATATCATTGCGAGAACCATCGGGATCGTTGTACATGGCATCGGGATCACCGGCATCGATACAGGGAGAACCGTTCTGCAGCCACCAGTGGGCATTCAATCCATTAAATGCAATTCCGTCTCCTCCGGAGGGAGCTATGAACAGAGGATCTTCATTGATATTACCAGTTCCGGTGTATCCTTCGCTTATGCAGGTATATGTTACGTCTACAGTACCAGAGGCAAAGAAAATCGAATTGCTATCTATGATGATGCAGTTCCTGATAACAGGAGCCGAGTTGAAAATAAAGAACAGATATTGATTTGTGCCATTTGATTCATTATTAGCAATAGTATTATTGGTCAACTCTGCATCAGAATCATTTTTGAGGATGAAAGCGCCATAAGTTCCTGAATTGTTAACGATGATATTATTAGTGATTTCTATCGGTGCATTTGTGCATTGAATACCACCGATTGTATTTAAGCTGAAATTATTGGCGATGATGTTCTGGGTGATCAATACATTAGATGAGCCCATGACATCAATTGCTGCACCAAGAGAAATACTGCTGTTATCATAGATCTTGTTACCGATAATATCAAGATATGAATCATTCTCGATACGAATGGCACTGACAGTTGCTTTGGAAATTTCGCAGTTAGCTATAATGTTATTTGCCTGAGTTCCAATGAATCTGAAACCTTGCCAACTGGAATTGGAAGTGAAAATAATCGGGTCTTCATCACGAGAAGAAGCATCAGCTTGCAAAGAGCCATTAATACTGAATTGTGCATCGTTTTCTATATAGATCTCCACACCCGGCTCAACTGTTAGGTCTCCATCTGCAGGAATAGTAACATCATCAGTGATAGTATATGGACCATATTCTGATCGCCAAATACCTGCAATATCACCAGAAACCGAACTTGCATCAGTTACTGTAATATAATCAATAAGAGTTTCAGTTACAGTTTCACCATCACTTATAATCGTTAAACTTACATCATAATTTCCAAGTTCTGTGTAAAGGAAAAATGGATCTTGTTCATAACTATCTGTAATTCCATCTTCATCGAAATCCCATTCCCAACTGTCAATTCCATTTGGAGCTATAGATGTATCATAAAATTGAATACCAAGGTCTAATGGTCCATTTATGATATTAGACTCAAAATGAGCTGCTAAACCAAAGGATTCAATTGCCAGAATTAAAGCAGCTTCTACATTACTTATGGGATTATCATTATAATAACATACATTACCATCACCTATTACTGCAAACATGGGAATATACCCATTACTGAAAGGACCTGTACCTCCAATTCCGTAGTAATGAGTATGTCCAGCCCAGTTTGTTTGCGATATGAAATAAACATTTGCTGTTTGAGAATACTCTAACCAAAGAGCTTGAAATAACGGCGCCGCCGCTGAACATGCAGGTCAACCAGTACCTCCCCAGAAAAAGACAATTGCTGAGCCTTGAGCTGTTAATTCATAGATGTCATGAGAAGTTCCTGTGTTGTCTGTCCAAAAGTAATTTGCTACTACATCTCCTACTTGGTAAACAGCAAAAGCTGCTACAGCAAAGATCAATAAAAGTACAATTAAACTAAATTTTTTCATAAGTCCTCCTTTATTTTACTTAAAACTTAATTACGTACTTATTTATTAAACAGTATGAAATATGTAAAGGAAATTTTTTCATAACCATATTTCCTATTTCAGTAATGCTTGTCCTGTGAAATCTTCCATTATTTCATCAGGATCATTTTTTTTGTTGAAGTATACCTGCCACTATTACCTTCGGAGATTAGTTTGTAAAAATACATTCCACTGGGAACAGTGTTTCCATTTTCATCTGTTCCATTCCAGATAATTGAAGATTGATTATTGAATACTGAATATTGTCTAATTTGTTGACCTTTGATATTATAGATAATCAATTCGGTGTTTTCAGTGTTTAATGAAAAACTAATCGTTGTTTCCGGGTTAAATGGGTTGGGGTAATTCTGGAGAAGAATAATGGATTCAGATATAAGATCATTTTCAGCACTTGTCGCATCTTCTGTATAAAAACTGAAGTCAATAACAACAGAATCAACAAAAGTTTCGTGATCAAAAACAAATTGGTAATTAAAACCACCAGCCATATCATATACTTCGATATTAGCATGTATATCGTATTCTACATTCTCTTCCAGCACTACATACCACGGTCCCCATCCAAGATAGCTACAAGTACCCTCATGGCACCAGAACATATTCCAAGGGGCAGGCATTTCATAAGCGTATAAATTTAGATAAAATGTATCTGTTACTGCCGTATTAGTAACATAGAAAGTTTCACCTTCATACACATAGTTCCCTTGAGTTGAATAAGCAGGTCCAACCTGATCTGGATTAAAAGGGATATCTACAATGAGTTCAGCAGATAAAAAGTTTGCAGATATAATTAAAAAAAGAACCGTTAGAATTTTCTTCATTTTATAACTCCTTAAATATTTATTTTATAGTATAAACTATTTTTCATTGTAAACCACTAAAATGTTGTGGTTATCTCAACTCGAATCCCTTCAAATTCAGATTGATAGCGGCACACACCATTTCGGCAGACCTTGCCGCCTTTTTCTTTTCCACCAAATATTCTAAGATCGGTGGAACTTAAGATGGTAATAGCAATCTCGGCAGCGATCCAAAGTTCTCCATCTTCGCCATCTTCAGAATCTCCGATCTGGTTTTCCGCAATAACCGATAGGGAATAGCTGCTGTAAGAAATATCGGTTTGCAGTTTGGGTTCATAATGCGATTTGGTTTCTGTACCCTGTTCTTTTTCTTTGTATTGGTATTCTGCTTTTATCAGTATGGGAAATTGTCCGATCATAAAATCTGCACTTAATACTGGAGTGATCTCCTTCTTCCAATAATTGAATCCTTTATTCATTTGTTCCAGTTGGCTGTATTCAGCTTTGAATGAAACTCCTTCGAAATCGTGGCGATATTCAGCAAAAAGGTCGGATTGGCGAACCTGGAAATCACTCGACCAACCTTCGGCATAGTTTACTAAAAATTCATTCTCATAATTGGGAATGAACTGTACTTCACCCATCACGCCTTCTTCATCGATACCTGGTTCCCAGCTATCATCCAGTGGCTCTTCGCTGTGATTTGCTGTAGGAAGATCAGATATCCGTACATCGAAATTCTCATAATTCTTATAGGCACCCCTGAAAGTGAATTTATCAAGATAGATTGAAAAATTTGAATATAGGGCATGACCTTTTATATCTTCAAAATTATGAATAAAGTATCGATTGCTTTGCGCGTATTCTGTAGAAATATCAAAAAGATCGGATTGAAAGTTCATTCTGCCGGTAATCACATCACGCTGACTGAAATCCTTTTCAGCATCCGGGCTTTCCTGGTTGGTTAAATCCATTAAATAGGAAGCACCTATTTTGATATTATCGGTAATTTCAGCTTCCAGATCAAAGGCGCCGATATTGTCGTCTTTTTCTTCGTCATCCTCATTTTCCATTAAACCATAAAAAGTTTGTATATTGAATCTGCTGAAATAAGATTGCAGGTAAATTCCCATCAGGCGGGAATCTTCCTCGAAATCTTCATCATAATAATTATGAGTAACTATCCCGGAACCGATAACAGCTTCGTAAGTCCCGGCATTGGCAAATAAAAAGTCATTCTCAAACTGCAGGTAGTATTCTTCAAAATAGTATTCATTCTTTTCTTTATTATCCAGTTCCTCGAGTATAGCATCTTCATTTGGAATGTTATCTACATCCAGGAATTTATCGTGGTAGGGATAATAAACATCGTATTTTGTGCCCAGACGAAGGAATTTATACTGCAATTGAAGTTGTAATTTATCCATAAAGTAGCTTCTGTATTCCACCCGGCGGTCACGATAAATATATTTTAACTGGTTAGTACCCGAAAAGTTGAACTCACTTGCCAACAATAGAATTGCAAAAGTTACAAAAATAAATGTTATTAATAATTTCCTCATTGTATGTATCTCCGGTTTATTCTGTTATATTTCCTTCTTCGTTTTCCGTTTGTTGAAACCATTTATCGATTGCTTCTATGATATGTTTTTCATTACCACGCTGGTAACCGGTATGATCGAAGATGATCGTACTATCGGGAGCGATGATAAGAGTGCGGGGAATGTTGGTAACATTAAACAGCTTTTGGACATCCTTTTTTGTATCAAAGAGATTCACTACATTAAATTTATTGGATTTAATATAAGCTTTTGCCTTATCCTTCTTGCGTGGTTTATCACAACTTATGGTAATTACTGTAATGCTGTCCTTGTACATATCCTGGATCTTGCTCAGAGCAGGAAGCTCTTTCTTACAGGGTTCGCACCAGGTTGCCCAAAAATCGAGGATGACAGGTCCTTTTTCCAGGAAGTCAGATAATTTTACCTGTTTCCCTTTCATGTTCTCCAGTTTGAAATCCGGAGCTTTATCTAATGCAAACAAATTTCCTACAAAGACTATTAAAGTGATGATCAAGATTGTGTCCCATAATAGCTTCATTTTTTCTCCTTCATTCTATCGCTTTTTCAGTCACGTTATAAACTTTACAAGTACTGGAGTTATAAGGATCCGCCAGGGTTTGCACCCAGATGACCAGGGTAATATCGTCAGGTAAGTAGGAAAGACCAGGTAAAGCAAACTCGACAGGTTCACCGAAATCATGTGTTGAAATTAAAAGTTCTCCTTTGGCAATTACAACGTTCAAAGGATACTCGTGCGCAGCATTTAAATAATTCGTATTTTCATTTTCAATAAGAGTAAATTTCAGATAAAGATCATCTAATAGAACCGAACCATCCACACTTAAAAGAACCGAACCATTCAGAATATCAGTTTCTAAAGTTGCACCAAAATCATAAAACTGAACAAGTGGAGTTTCTTCAAAAATAGGTGCAATAATTGCTTCCAGTTCAACCTGGGAAGTTGTAGAACCACCAATAGTAATTACTGTTCCCTGAGTTACTGAAGTTGGTAAGGCACTCATTCCATAATAAGCAAAAATATCAAGATTACCAATATCCAGTTGATCATTGATGTGATATTCTACATACGATAATCTATTTCCATATTGCTGCTTGAGGTTATGAAGTGCTTCTTCCACGTAGGGGCAATTGACGCAAGTGAGGGAGGTGGCAAGTTCCACCAGAACGTTCTGACCATAAACTGAGATAGTTTTGGTTAGACTACTATTCAGATTTCCGTCAGAAACAGTTAATTTAATTGTATAATCACCTACTTCAGTATAAGTATAAGTTGGATTTTGTTCGTAAGAATCAATGACACCATTATCATCAAAATCCCATTCCCAGCTTGTAATGGGGTACGATCCGGGTTGTGATTCATCTGTAAATATTACTTCCAAAGGTGCATAACCTTCTACAGGGTCGAAACTGAAATCAGCTATCGGAGAACCAATTTCAAGAACAGATATTAGAATCGAATCCAGGCTTGTAAGTTCCCCATCAGAAACAGTCAATTTGGCATAAAATTCTCCAACTTCAGTATATGTATAGATCGGATTTTGAATAAGTGAGTCAATGGTTCCGTTGTTGTCAAAATCCCATTCCCAACTGATAATTGGATTTGTTCCAGCTTGTGAACTATCTGTAAATGTAACCTCCAAAGGTACATATCCCCAAGCTGGGACAGCAGTAATATAAGCTTCCGGTGAAACAATATTCGGTTCGAATGTATGTTCAAATCTATCGCAGGCGAAAAGTATTAATACCAAGCAAAATAAGATTAGAAATTTCTTCATTTTTTTTCCTTCTATATGAGTTCTGCAAAATAGAGTTTTTTGTCATCCTGAGAAATTCTTCTTGCTTTTCCATCGAAGGATCTCCGCTTATAATGAGATTCTTCGTTAGAGACTACATCAAAGACTTCCTCAGAAAGACAGCTTTTTTTCATTTTGCAGAATCCTTTACTTTCTATTTTTTCGGAGCTAAAGCAATATAAGTTGGTAAACCAATAATTTTAAAGTGTTTTAAAATTTCTTTTGTAGGTGAAACTTTGAGGTTTTCAGCTTTGTATTTAACCAAAATATAATTATCAAATTCTTGTATCACTTCTTCATCTTTGAAAGTAGTTGCATCCATTACCAGACAGTTTTTACACCAGGTTGCCCAAAAATCTATAAAGACTGGTTTCCCTGTTTTCTTTGCTTCCAATAAACCTTCAGTTATAGAATGCTTCCAGGGAAGTTCGGAAGTTTCATGAGAATCCACAACATATTCTACAGGTTTATTACTCTTGAATATCTTAATTCCGGTGTGAATATAAAATATTGCAATTATAAGAATTATGATACCAAATATGATTTTCACCCATTTCATCCAGTTGCCCGGTTTAGGAAGGAAGGAAAGTCCAGCTCCGGCAAAGGGCCAGGGAATTGCCATTCCAACACCAAGCAAAAAAGGAAGCAGTAAACCGGTTGGATTCCCGGCTGTATAAAGAGAGGTTGAATATAAAATGACTGAAATCAAAACGGGAGCCACACAAGCCCCAGCCAGCACAGCAGCAATGATTCCCAGAATAAAAACTGTAATAAATTTTCCTCTGCTTTTATTGCCGATTTTATTACTTTGAAATTTGGAGAAATCAATGGGAATGATATCGAACATTGCCAGAGCTAAAATAATAAAAATAGCTGCGATAATGATATTAAACCAGGGAGATGAATTTATTGTGCCAAATTGAGAACCTGTAAGAATAACAATCACTCCCAACAATCCATAAGCCAATGCCATTCCAAGACCGTAAACTCCACCGAGCAGGAATCCTTTAACTTTTGATTCTGATTGTGTGCCTGCTCCCAGAACTGCAATCGTAATTGGTATCATAGGAAGTACACAGGGAGTAAGATTCAAAGCAATTCCACCCAGCAATATCAGGATGATAATAAGCCAGATACTCATATTTGCAAACTTATTTGAGCTAAAAGAACCTGGTTCTTTTGATTTTTCTAAAAACGAAACGAAATCTTCGCTTTTTTGATATCCTGCTTCTTTTCCTGTAATTTCAAAATCTTGTAGCAAAACAAGAAGTTCTTCATAATTATCAGTGTAATCGGTTTCTTTTATTTTTTCTTCAGCTTTTTTCTTTTTCTGAATTTCTGCATTTGCCGATAGAGATAAATTGAATTCAACTTCTTCGGGGAAAAGACAAGTTCCTGAATCCAGGCATATCTGGTAACCCGCATAGATTGTAATTTCTTTTATTTTGTTTTGATATTTCTTATCAATTGTAAATTTCTTTGACAGTATGGTCTCTCCATGGTATTCAATGTTTCCATCTTCATCAAGTTTTCCTTTGGGATAAACAGTTGGCTCAAAGATAATACCTTCCGTTTCTTCAGTTTCAATGAAGAAATAATCTTCTTGTAATGTTTGGTGATAACCTTCTGGGAAGACGAATTTAACTTCTATCTGAGAATCTGTGATCTTTGCGGATACGATCTTTTCGGGTGTGAGTTCCTGGGTAAATATAGAAAGTGCTACCATGAAAAGCAGTACTGTAATAAAAACCTTTTTCAAAATTCCTCCATATTATTAAATAACGTTAAGCATTATGCAAATAACATTCCTAAAATCTTACAATTTTTATCAAGTATTTTATTTATTAAAAAAATAGCCCCAAAATTTCGGGACTATTTACAATTATAACTCAGCTTATTTCAATAAGATCATCTTTTTAGTAGATAAATAATTTCCAGCTTTCATTTTATAGAAGTAAACTCCTGATGAGACCTTTTTATTGTTATCATCCTTTCCATTCCAGATAATTTGTTGATTTGTAAATTGGGTGATTTGGAGATTTGAAAAGGTTTTGATCTTCTGCCCTTTCAAATTGTAGATTTCCAGCGTTGCGTTCTTGGCGTCCTTTGCGGTTAAAGAGAAAGAGATTATGGTGGTTGGATTAAAAGGATTCGGATAATTTGTCAGTTTAAAATCATTAGTAATTAAATCATTATTAATTGATGTTCCCGTTGTGTCGTTCAATACTTCATAAACCGTGTTCAGAAGTACTGCATATTTATCTGCGCTGAACTCCCAGAACATCGCTCCGCCTAAATCCATTGAATTAATATAATTTCCCTTTTCTTCAATTGATTGAGGATCATCATAACTGATCATAGTTTGAGTATTTGGATTATAGACCCAGGGAGTTTTGGTTTCGTCATTCCAATAGGAAGTATAGCCATTAGTATTAATGTAATTCCAATTCAGATCCCAGTAATCGAAAACACCATTTTCCCAGGTTCCAACATTTGCCGGTCCCCAATAGGTTTGATAAAGACCATTATTTACGTTGGGAACACCACTGTATCCCCTGCCGTAAAAAGCCAAACCGGGATTGAGTTTTTCCAGTGGAACACCTTCATCAAGATAGCCTTCAATAGCTGCTGACAAATTGAAATACGAATGATATGGTTCTACCAAAGGATCATCAGAAGCTACATAAAGCGGAGTATTGAAATGAGTAACCGGATCAGCTTGAGGATCACCCCAGGGACCGTGAAAATCATAGGTCATCACATTTATCCAATCCAAATATTGGTGTATCAAATCAATTTCGATATTTTCCATAATGACTGGAGAAGCTGGTGCTGCAATAGTGAGAAGATAATCTCCAGACTGGTCCAATTGAGAGCGCAATTCCGCCAGTAAAAGCGTGAAATTCTCCTTATCTTCCGGACGATAGATATTGGATGATAATCCTCCACTGACCGGATATTCCCAATCGATATCAGCTCCATCAAATTCATATTCCTGGATGAAATCCACGCAGGAAGCTGCAAATATTTCACGAGAATCTTCAGTGAGAGCAATATTGGAAAAATAGGTTGACCAGGTCCAACCACCTATAGAGATAAAAGTTTTAACGTGTGGATTTTCCGCTTTCAATATTTGAAGCCGATGGAAACTTCCTCGCAAACTATCAGGATCCTAACTGTCACCCGGATACCATTTTTCTATGTCTGCATAAGGATCACCCAGAATAATAGTTCCTGCTGCATTACTGATATTTGCAAAAGCATAATTGATATAGTTGATCTTATCGGCAGGAATATCCGGCACATGATAATCACGAACATAAACTGACCAGGAAGTGTAATATCCAATGATGTTTTTATTAAATTCCTGTCCAAGAACAATTTGGGTGCATAAAAGCAATAAAACGAGCGAAAAGAATATTTCATAACTTTTTCTCATAATTAGGTCTCCTTGATTTAAAACATTCCTTATGTTGTGCTCTTTAACCATTGCGAAGGTCGAGAAAAGCAGGAGGTTACACAACCATTCGCAAGGTTATTTACATTAGTGCCAAATGTCCCCTCATATTCTGGTTTCCAAGCCCCAGCTTGGAAACCTTCTCATTATGTTGATTATTTGTATCCAAGCTGGGGCTTTGATACAAGGACATATGTCACTATTTCAAAAGCAACATTTTCTTCATGGAAGAATATTCTCCGACTTTCAATTTGTAGAAATATACACCGCTGGAAACAGGCTTACCGTTTTCATCTCTTCCATTCCAAGTAACAGAGTGCTTACCTGCATACAGTTTTTCATTAACGAGTGTTTTCACTTTTTGACCTTTTAGATTGTAAATTATTAACTCGGTGTTTTTCTCGGTGTTCTCGGTGGTGAATTTTATCGTTGTTGCTGGGTTGAACGGATTGGGATAGTTTCCTTGCAGTTTAGTGACTACAGGCAGTACATCGGGTTCTGTATTAACGTATCCCACAGTTAATGTAACCGGTATGATCACTTCAGGTTCAGCGGGGTCGTTACTTGTTATGGTGATATTTGCCGTATATTCACCCTCTACTAAATTTGAAGCATCATATGTGACAGTTATATCAGCACTTTGTCCAGCTAAAATAGTACCTGAATTCGGGTCTATCGGCAGCCAGGGAACCCCTTCAAAGTAAACTATAACATCATCGAAGAACCAACCGGAAGAATCATTAATAATTCCATCTATCGTATCAAAATAGAATCGGATCTGGATTTCATTTCCTGTAAATTGCGTTAGATCTAATATGGTTGTTATCCACCCATAACTGTTTCCTGAAGGAGCATTCCCGGCATCACCCCGCAGGTGAGTCCAACTTGTTCCTCCATTAATTGTCACATCTACCATACAGTAGTCATAACCGGGTTCTGTATCGTAGTTTTCAAAGAACTGGAGGGTTACCGTTGTATCTATTGTAGTTAGATCGATAATGGGTGAGATGACAGCAGTATTAATTCGATTTCCTGTAGCATAATTTGTACCACCTTCGATGCCGCACCACCAGCTATGAGTTGGACTGTTACAATTCAGTTCGGTTTGATGCCAGAGATCATCAGGTGCTCCGCCATACATTTCAGTTGACCATCCATTAATCCCTGATTCCATATCGTCAGTAAAGATAACCACAGAATCTCTGAGAGAAGCTATTAGGCCCATGTATGCTGGATACGTACTTGAATTATCTCTATCTAAAACACCAGGTACAGTACTTCTTCTTTTCACAGGTTGGAATGGATTTGTTGAACAGGTTCCCGAGGTAGTTTCAGTAGCGGATATCTGGTATGTAAGGTCAGTTGCTCCATTGTTGAAAATCGTAAGAATATCATAATCAGTTTCACCTGGAGGAACTATAGCAATAAGTTCTTCCGGAGTAACATCGATCTCAGGAGGCAGGACGCATTCGCCATTAAGGTCTATCAATAAAGGATTCAGGTCAGGGTCATTGCTTTCAATAGATAAAGTACCGGAGAAAGTTCCAGTATTCAAGGAAGTAAAAATAACCTCGATTTCAGTTGTTTCACCCCAAACTAAGCTAAAGGATGTTGTTCCTTCATAAGAAAATCCAGCACCGGTAACACTAATTGAGGTAATATCTAGATCAATATAACCCAAATTCCGAATGTTAAAGGTTATGGTTTCCGGATAGTTCAGGTATTGAATTCCGAAATCCAGTTCATCTGTCGAAGCCCAGATATGCGGATCAGGATCATTGGATAGGAATGAGAAGTAGCGCGCTATAAGATTTGCTTTTGTGCTTGAACCTTCCGCATCTGCCATTGCTCCGAAGATAGACGAAGTACAGATAACACGGTATGAGCCTTCATCATAATATACGGAACGCACAATATCATTCTGACAGGAGAAATAATAAGTTCCTTCATTTGCAGTGAGGACATCTACCATATAATCCGGATCTTCATCATATTGATAGGCAAAATTATCTCCGGATGTGAAAGTGTTTCCCGCACCTATGATATTATGAATTCCATTTGTAGTTCCATTGCTTATGTAATTTGTGCCCAGATAACCGAAAAATGTAGTTGTGTGATGGTTGTAACCTACATCTGCTCCCTCGATATAAAGAGAACCGCCACCATTTAAATAATTAATGAGAGTCGTTTGTTGAGTGGTGCCAACGACACCGGGTGGTGTGGTTCCTCAACCCACGCAATAGATGCCCAGAGTCACGAAAACAACATCGTAGCTGGAAAGATCCCCGGGCAGTGTGGATACTGTAGTGAAAGTTATTCCATTTGCTGTTAATGCCTGTTGTATTTTAAATTCACAGCCCACGTAACCGGTTCCTTCCGGATCGATAAAATCAGAGTTGTTGTCGTTGTCCCAGATTAAAACTTGCTGAGAAAAAACAAAACAAGGAATTATAAGAAGAAGCAAAACTGAGAATGAAACAAAAAGGTTTTTCTTACTAACTTTCATAAAGACCTCCTTTATTAATTTAATTGATAGCATTAAATTTAAATCGTATAATATTAGTCAAATTGTTTATAAATTAATAATTAGAATATGAACAATAATGTCAAAAAGGCGACTCGTACAGAGCCGCCTTAAGATTCATGAATTATTATTTAAGTAATATCATTTTCTTCGTCGATGTATATTGCCCAGCTTTCATTTTATAGAAATAAACACCGTTGGAAACGGGCTTGCCGTTTTCATCTTTCCCATTCCATACTACAGAATGCTGACCTGCTGGAAGGACTTTATCTACCAGCGTTTTCACTTTCTGTCCTTTAATGTTGAATACTTCAAGATTCACAAACGGGGATCCGTCAGAGCCGGACAGGCTTCTCAAAGAATCATCCTTCGCTAAAGCTACGGCGGCCAATAAACTCCCGGCGAATATAAATTGCTAAAATTGGTAAACACCACTAAAAAAATCTTAACTCGTTTGTTTCTAAGTAGAATCTAAGAAAGAAATTAGAAAATAACTCAAACAGAAGATTTTTCTTAACACTTGCTTATTACCAATTTCTTAACGCAATTTATATTATGCCGAATTTAAGAACAAGAATGGAATTTAAATTTTAAAAATTTTCTATTCATCCCTGATGATCAAAATTAACATTATTTAGAATCTCTTTGCAATTGTTTTTCAATGGTATACTTTGAGAACTATTGTCGGTTTTCGAGGAATGCCTGTTAATTTAGATTATGTATAATTAAATAAACATCCCAATTTATAACCGTCTGCAGCACTACTCATGATGCCACCGGCATAACCGGAACCTTCTCCGATGGGGTACAGGTTAGAAACATTTATAGACTCGAAGGTTACTTTATTTCTTAATATACGAACAGGTGATGATGTTCTTGTTTCAGGAGCAAGTAAGATTCCTTTTTTAGTAAATCCTGGAATTCTCTTTTCAAAGGAATTCAAACCTGTTTTCAAGGTTTTTGTAATATCGGACGTAAAAATGCTATTTAGATCGTTGGAAATTATTCCTGGTAAATAGCTTGTCTTTGGGATTGAATCGTTAGTTTTATTATTCATGAAGTCCAGTGCTTTCTGAGTTGGAGCAAAATAAGGATTATCTGTCAGGAAGCATTTTTTTTCGATCTTTCTTTGAAATTCCATTCCTGCTAAAATGCCTTGCCCATAATCTACTTCATTCACTGTAACCACGATGGCGCTATTGGCAAATTCATTGTTTCTTTTTTGGAAGCTCATGCCGTTCAGAACTAATCCATCTTTCTCAGATGATGCAGGGACAACAAATCCACCCGGACACATGCAAAAGCTGTAGATCCCTCTTTTTCCGTCTTGTGCAGTGAGTCTGTAAGCAGCAGGACCTGTTATGTTGAAATCATTTTTATCTCCATAGAATGCTTCGTTGATGAAATCCTGAGAATGTTCAATGCGAAAACCGACTGCAAATGGTTTATTTTCCATTTTGGTTTTTTGGGAAAGCATCTCAAAAGTATCTCGCGCAGAATTACCGATAGCCAGGATCACTACCTCCGGCTTGTATTCCTTTCCATTAATCCGAACAGAAGTGATGTGATTATTTTCAATGTTAAGATATTCCAGTTTATTTCGCCAAAAAAACTTGCAGCCGTTTGCTTCCAGGAATCTACGGATATTCAAGACGATTTTACGCAGACCGTCGGTTCCCAGGTGGGGAAGAGCTTCGTATGAAATTTTTTCATCAGCTCCGAATTTTATCAGGTATTTTGTAACCTGATTTGTATAAAAATCACTTTTGCGGGAAGTGAGTTTTCCATCAGAAAATGTACCGGCACCGCCTTCTCCAAATTGTACGTTACTCTCTTCATCGAGAATACCATTCTTCCAGAAATCGGAAACTTTGCTTACCCTGTTTTCGATCTTATCGCCACGCTCAAAAATGTATGGTTCAAGCCTTTTTTCAACAAGAGCCAAAGCTGCAAAGAGTCCTGCTGGTCCTGCTCCGATAATGAAAGGGTTTTTACTCGATAATTTTTTTTGAGTTTGGATATATGGTTCTGGATATTTATACTCTAAGACATCAGGATTTTTTAAGTATTTTGCAGGTAATTCAGCTAAAATTGTATAATTGAATTTTAAATTATTTTTCTTTCTGGCATCCAGTGAACGGCGAAGAACCTGGATCTTTTCAATTGATCTGGTTCTTAATTTCTTTGATACAACTTCTTTCAAATCAATTTTCTTTGAAATAGGAACGACTATATTTTTTATTAAATACAAAATATCTCCCGAATTATTCATTTCGACTCGTAAGCTTGCGACGAGTCGAGAAAATTGAGTAACAATCTCGAGTCGATGTCACTTTGTTCCTTTCGACTCGAAACACTTGTAAAAAATTTAAACTTCTTGACGTATATTTCTGTCAAGATAATCGAAATATTGAAATGGAAAGTAATGAAATAAAGATAGTATTTACCGATCTAGACAGGACACTTCTGAGAGATGATAATACGCTCTCTGAAAGAAATCTGGCAGCACTAAGAAACCTGAGAGAAAAAGGAATCAATACCGTTATTGCTACCGGCAGGAATATCTTTTCCACCCGGAAAGTGCTGAGTGTTGACCTTCCATTTGATTATTTAATGTTCTCTTCCGGTTGTGGGATTATGGAGTGGGAATCTCAGAAAGTGATCTATGAAAATCATCTGGAAGCATGGGAAATTTTCCGAACAATGAGCATTCTGCTGGCTTACGATGTAGATTTTATGATACATGAACCAATACCGGATAATCATAAATTCTATTATGCCAGAAAGAAGGTGAAAAACTTCGATTTTGAAAAGCGTATTATAATGTATAAACCTTATGCAACTCCACTGGAAGAACCACCCCCAAAAGCCAGTCAGTTTATTTGCATCTTGCCACCACACGGAAACGCAATATTCGATGAAATAAAAAAAGAGATAGACTTTTTGAAAGTTATCCGAGCCACATCACCGCTGGATCATGAGTCTATCTGGTTAGAAGTTTTCCCGAATGGCGTTTCCAAAGGGCATTCTGCCCAGTGGCTGTGTGAAAAACTGGGAATTGATCAAACATTTACCCTTGGTATTGGCAATGATTTTAACGATATAGATCTTTTGGAATGGACAGCACACAGCCGTGTGGTGGCAAACTCACCGCAGGAAATGAAAGAAAAATACCGGATTATTGCCAGCAACCAGGAAAACGGCTTTGCGCAATGTATGGAAAAAGAATTTAGTTTCGACTCGTAAGCTTGCAACGAGTCGAGGTAAATGCAGCAACTATGTAGGGAGGAATCGATGGGTTTTAAGCGGTTAAAATGTCCTGTTTGTGGACAGAAAGTTTCATTTTTCTGGAATTACTTTAGTTTCCCACCAATAGCTTATACTTGTCCAAACTGTAAAACAAAAATCAAATGGCACCAAATTTATAGACTTTACAGTTTAATTAGTGGAATTATCATGTTTTCTATATTTTTCATTATTAGAGATTATATCGGATCTCCATATATAGCACTTATTATTGGATTCATTCCAGCTCAAATATTTTTTTTGATTATACTGCAGAAAGTTAAACCTATTACTAAAGACGAAAAGAAGAAGATATAGAAACACAATTATCTCGAGTCGACGTCACTCTGTTTCTCTCGACTCGAAAATATTGGTTTCGACTCGTAAGTTTACGACGAGTCGAGGTAAATCCGAGTCGATATTCCTCA
>CBDUTJ010000020.1:0-50730 GCA_965370415.1 uncultured bacterium
TGCTCTTTAGGGAGAAAATACAAAAAATGTGTCAACCATATTTAGGACTGGACAGGGGAGTTAGAAACTGAATTCAAACTCACCCTACTGCCTGCACCGCCGTAGTTTTATCGAAGGCGTGTCCCTCTCTTAAAAAACAAGAGAGGGAACATGAGAAAAGCAGGCAGATAAAAGATTAAATACGAAAGATAAAAGTAAAAAAATGAAAAAGAAAAGGAAAAAAATATAAGGTGGCAATAAAACCAATTGCCATCTTTTTCTCATTATTTCATTGACTCATTTTTATTGAATTTTAACTCTTGATGTGTGCTGAAAAACAGCAAAATAATTGGAGGAACTATTATGAATAAATTTTTAAAGATCGCTCTGGCTGGTGTTATCCTGTTTTCTGCAGTTGGATTACTGGCAAAAGAAACCGCACCAAAGATCGAACTGGCAATTCTTCTGGATACCAGCGGCAGTATGGAAGGGCTTATTGAGCAGGCAAAAACCCAGCTCTGGAAAATCGTGAATGAACTGGCTCTTTCCAAAAGAGAAGGTGAAACAATCGAGCTTTACGTTGCCCTTTATGAATACGGGAAGAGCAGTATTCCCGCAAAAGAAGGTTACATCCGCATGATAGTAGAACTCTCCCGCGACCTGGATAAAATATCGGAAGAACTGTTCATCTTGCGAACGAATGGCGGAGATGAATATTGCGGACAGGTAATTCAGTCTGCTGTGAGTGGACTTAAGTGGAGTGAGAATAACGACGACTTGAAGCTGATGTTCATTGCAGGGAACGAACCATTTACTCAGGGAAAAGTAGATTATAAAGAAGCCTGCAAACAAGCCATTTCCAAAGGAATAATTGTAAATACGATTTTCTGCGGTGACTACAAAGAAGGTATCGATACCTGGTGGAAAGACGGAGCAGACAGAGCTGACGGAAAATATATAAACATCGATCAGAACCAGCAGATCGTTCACATCGATGCACCACAGGATGAAGAAATAATGCAACTTAGCGACGAGTTGAATAAAACCTACATAGCTTATGGCAGGGAAGGAAAGAAATTCAAGGAGCGCCAGGCAGAACAGGATAAAAACGCTATGTCACTTGGTGCTGGTGTATACACACAACGGGCTGTAACCAAATCTACCGGTCAATACAAAAACATTGCCTGGGACCTGGTGGATGCAGAAGAAGAAGGTGCAATCAATATTGAAGAATTAAAAGAAGAAGAACTTCCCGAAGAAATGAAAGGAATGAATCCTAAAGAACGTAAAGCTTACATAGAAGAAAAAGCAGTGATGCGAAAAGAATTGCAGGAAAAGATTAATAAACTGAACAAAGAAAGACGTAAATATGTAGCTGAGCAGCGCAGTCAACTTCAGGAGAACACGCTCGATGCTGCGATCATTAATGCAATAATCGAACAGGCACAAAAGAAGAATTATAAGCTTGAATAAAAGCTCACATCACCTTCTTTTGTCACACTGAGCTTGTCGAAGTGTGGAGGTAGTCATTTGTAAGTTATCATGGAGATTACTCTATCCTTCCCTTCGTCAAGCTCAGGATAAACTCGGCTCAGGATGACATAAGAAAACTAAGTTAAGCAAAGGAGAATAAAAATGTATAAAAAAGAAAACCTGATAAAAATCATAATACTATCTCTTATCATATTACCAGCATTTATTTTCGCAGACGGTTTCATAGTGATCCCACCACCGCATCCACGACCTCCTTATCCTACACCGTATCATCCCGAACCTTTCCCATTAGAAGTTGTATATCATCACGTTGAAGTGGATATCGACGGACAAATGGCAACTACCCATATCGATCAATCATTCTATAATCCCACTAACCGCCAGTTGGAAGGATATTACCTATTCCCCGTTCCCAAAGGAGCTGTTCTCAAAGATTTTACTATATTCATCAATGGAAAGGAAACTCCCGCTGAGCTTCTGGATGCTAAAAAAGCCCGTGAGATCTACGAAGATATCGTGCGTAAAATGAAAGACCCTGCACTTCTGGAATATAATGAATTGGGACTTTTCAAGGTCAGGATATATCCTATCGAGCCGCACAGTGAAAAGAAAGTTACAATGTCTTACCGTGAAGTTCTGCACGAAGACAACGGAACTTTTGAATACATTTACCCGCTGAATACCGAAAAATTTTCTTCTAAACCACTCAAAGATGTAAGTGTAAAAATCGAACTGAAATCGAAGGACAAGATAAAGAATATCTACTGTCCAACTCATGAAGTGGACATTATCCGTCACGACGAGAACCATTCCATCATCAGTTATGAAGAAATGAACGTTACTCCCGATACAGATTTCAAACTTTATTATGACACAAATGCTTCCAAAGTCGGTCTGTCTCTTCTTTCCTACCGCAAACCAAATGAAGACGGGTATTTCTTCCTGAGTGCAACTCCTGCAATAAAATTTGATGAAAACGATATCAATGAAAAGGATATAACTTTTGTACTGGATGTTTCCGGAAGTATGGCAGGTAATAAACTGAAACAGGCAAAAAGGGCTCTGATTTATTGCATCGAGAATCTGAACTATGGTGACAGATTTGAGCTTATCCGTTTTTCCACGGAAGCATATGCTCTCTTCAAAGAACTGGTTCCTGCCAACAAACAGAACATAGAAAAAGCAGAAGAATTCATAGAAAAAATGCGACCTGTGGGTGGAACGAATATCGAAGAAGCACTGAATATGGCATTGAAATTGGAATCAAAACCAGACCGACCTTATATGATAATCTTCATCACAGACGGCAAGCCCACGATCGGGGAAATGGATAAAGATAAACTGGTGGAAAAGATAAAATCTGCGAACCTGAATAACACCCGCATCTTCACATTCGGCATTGGAAACGAGATAAATACACATCTTCTGGATAAGATCACTGAAGTAACCAGATCAACCCGAAGCTACATCTCACCTTCAGAAGACATCGAGATAAAGATCTCACAATTCTACGATAAAGTCCAATCTCCTGTTTTGACAGATGTTGTTTTTACCTACCAAGATCCTATCGAAGTTTATCAGACTTATCCCGGGGAAATACCTAACCTTTTTAAAGGATCGAATATCACTATTTTCGGGCGTTACAGGAATCATGGGAATATCGATATCACGCTTTCCGGTAAATTGAAAGGAAAAACAAAAGAATACAAATTCCCTGTATATTTTAATCATAACAGCGAAAAGAATGATTTCATTCCCCCTATCTGGGCATCTCGCAGGATAGGACATCTTCTGGACCTGATCCGCCTGCATGGAGAAAGTAAAGAACTTATCGATGAGATCACAGAACTGGCAAGAACTCACGGTATTGTTACACCATACACCAGCTACCTGATAATCGAAGATGAAGAGGTACGAACAGTACGCAATGAGATACGAGACGAATTCCAGACTCTTGGCAGAGGAAATTTTATTGCACCGGAATCTAAAGCTCATTATAAGAAAGAATTCGAGGAAATGCAATTGACAACCGGAGGAAGAAGTGTTCAGGTAAGTAAAGAATTCTATGGACTTAACAATGCTTTCAACGTTGCTCAAACCAGGCAAGGAAAGGACAGAATGTCTTATAAAACTTCAGAAGGAACGATTTCCAATCTTATACAGCAGGTAAAAAATATCCAAGGTAGAGCTGTATATCAGAGTGGTAAGTTTTGGGTGGATTCTCAGCTCCAGAACGAAAAGCCGGAAAATACACAACGTATTCAGTTCGCTTCCAAAGAATATTTTGAACTTCTCAAAGAAGAACCGGAATCAGGACAATTCCTTGCTCTTGGTCAGAATGTAAGATTTTTCTTGAACAATACGTTCTATGAAATTTATGAATGATTGTCTTTCTGAGGTCTCTTATAGCCTTGCATACGAAGAATCTCGTGAAAGTTCTTGCAGCTTTGCTTCTCGTGAAAGATTGAGACCCTTCTCAAGAACAACGCCTGCCCCTGTGTATAGCTGGGGTACAAGATACGTCCAGCCTTCTCCAGTAACTGCCGGATTCGGCTTGGCAAGCAGGAAGACAAAAAAGGGGAAAAGAAATAGAATGGACAGATACTACTATGTCTATATTCTAAGCAATAAAAGTAATAAAGTTCTTTATACGGGCGTCACGAATGATTTACTTAGACGAGTTTATGAACATAAGAACAAACATGTAAAGGGATTTTCTTCCAAATATAATCTTTCAAAACTTGTCTATTATGAAGAAGCAGAAGATATTTATGGAGCAATAACCCGTGAAAAACAAATCAAGGGATATGTTCGAGCAAAGAAAATCAAGCTTATCGAATCAATGAATACAGAATGGAAAAATCTATACGATGAACTTATGAAAGAAGAACCTTTGCAAGAATGAGATCCTTCCTGAGAACAGCGTGCAAGACTCGTCAGGAAGACAACAACTGTCTTTCTGAGGTCTCTTATAACCTTATTACCGAAGAATCTCGTGAGAGGTCTTGCAGCTTTGCTTCTCGTGAAAGAATGAGATCCTTCCTGAGAACAACGTGTAAGACTCGTCCAGTCTTCGCAAAGCTCCGACTTGGCAAGCAGGAAGACAAAAAAATAAAAAGGAGTCAATATGAATAAAAAAGATAAAAAAAACGATATACTACTGGTTCTGAAAATCCCCCTGAAAGAAGCAGAAAAATTACTGAATGAAAGTATTAACGAGGGAACCGGGATATTAAAAGCTCCTATCTCAAACATCGACCAATGGAAAAACGCTGAGAAAAAATACAATCATTGGAACGGCGAAAATTATGAAATCCTGAAAAAAATGTTCAAAAAAAGTACCATAGCAAAGGACTATTCTTCTTCAGGATGGGCTATCGGGCGCATCTTTATTTCCAACTTGAAATTAGATGATAAAATAGCTAAACTCCACAAAGATATCGAGGAAAAACTCAACAAACTTAACTCCATAAAAATGAGCCTGGGCGTTCTGGAATCCAAAACCGAAGAAACTACAGAATCCGCAAAGAATAAGGTTTTCTTCGTTCATGGAACGGATTGCGGCACAAAAATAGAAGTACTCGATTTTATTAGAAATATCGGGCTGGAACCGATCATTCTGAAAGAACTGGCAGCAGCCGGAAAAACTCTTATCGACGAAGTACAGGAACGCTCGGATGTTAAATATACCATAGCACTCCTCACCCCTGATAATGTCGGCGGTGTTTATTCCGAGGAACTGCAATTCCGGGCAAGCCAAAATGTTATTTTAGAAGTTGGTTTCTTTGTAGGAAAATTTGGTAGGAAGAACGTGAGCACCCTTCACCACGAAGATATTGAACTCCCTGCAGACTATCATGGATATGAATATATTAAAATAGATGAAACGGACGATTGGAAGTCAACACTGGCAAAAGAATTAAAAAATGCAGGTTTCAACATTGATCTGAACAAAATATGAAAATCACTAAACCCACTCTTTTATTAGATAAAACAAAATGCCTTAACAATATCAAAACAATGGCTGAAAAAGCCAAGAAGTATAATTTATTGCTACGTCCTCATTTCAAAACACACCAGTCCATAGAAATTGGAAAATGGTTCAGAAATTTTGGAATAAATTCGATCACTGTAGCTTCTGTTACCATGGCAGAATATTTTGCTCGACATGGCTGGAATGACATTACGATCTCTTTCCCATTCAATAAATTAGAAATTGATGAAATCAATGAACTAGCTTCCTGCATAGAATTAAATCTCCTGGTTCTTTCAGTCGAATCAATTAACTTTCTAAAAAAGAACTTAAAACATAAAGTTGGAATATTCATCAAGATCGATACAGGTTATCATCGAACAGGAATTCTCCCGGAAAACACAGACATACTTGATGAAATCCTGACAGGTATATTGAATTCTAAGCTAATTGAATTCAAAGGTTTCCTAACTCACTCTGGTCATACTTACACAGCAGGTTCGATAGATAAGATCACAGCTATCCATAATGATTGCTTACAGAAAATGCAGAAACTTAAATTACACTATTTCAAAACCTTTCCAAATCTGATTATCTCTATAGGTGATACTCCCAGTTGTACTTTAATGGATAATTTTGAGGGGGTTGATGAGATCCGTCCCGGGAACTTTGTTTTCTATGACCTGATGCAAAACCAGTTTGGTTCCTGCGATATCGACCAAATCGCATTGTGCATTGCCTGTCCGGTTGTAGCAAAATATAAAGACAGAAACGAAATCATAGTTTATGGTGGAGTTGTACATTTCTCCAAAGAATATCTTCTAAATGAAGAAGGGGAAAGGCTTTTTGGATTAATAGTAGAACTTGGAAATAATGGTTGGTCATCTCCTTTAGAAGGAATGTATGTTTCTTCTATTTCACAAGAGCATGGAATTATTAAAGCTCCGGATGAGCACTTCGATAAATTCAAAGTCGGAGATATAATTGGAATTCTACCTGTCCATGCCTGCCTGACAACAAATCTGATGGGAAGATATTTAACCTTTGATAATCAAGTGATCGATCATATGCCTTAGGCAATTAAAAGAAAATTAGAGAGCAATTTTACACTATAGTAATTCTGAGAATAAATCTCATTCTCAATTTTTGCTTGACAGATAAAACCAATCCTTTTCTCTGTCTCTGTTATTAAATATGTAATTAAGAGGTGATATGGAAAAGGAAAATCTGGTTTTTGAAAAATACCTGGTCTCCAAAGGTTTGAAACTGACCAAACCCCGAAAGATTATTTTGAACACTGTCTTTGCAACTCATGAACACTTCAATGTTGACGGGCTTTACGATAAGATCCGAAAAAAACACAAGGATGTTTCCAGGGCAACTATATATCGAACAATACCACTTCTGGTCGAAGCAGGTCTGATAAAACAATCTTTACGTTGCCTGGCAAAAGACCATTATGAGCACACTTACGGTCATGACAGACACCTTCACCTTATCTGTGAAAAATGTGGAAAAATAATCGAAGTTGAAAGCAAAGAGACAGAAAGCATTCTAAATAAATTAGCCAAGAAACACAATTTTAAAATAAGAGAATTTAACATTGGAGCAAAAGGATTTTGTAATAATTGTAAAAAATAATAGGGCAAAAAAAATTATGCATAGATTGAGAATGATTATCAAATGCAATTACAAAAGGGGTGAATTATGAAGTTAAGAGAAATTGAAGTTGGTTCAAATGTCAGAGTAATCGGTTATACCACAAAAGATAGGCACTACAGAGAAAAGCTTCTCAGAATGGGATTGGTCAAAGGAGCTGAATTTTCTATTACCAGAAAAGCACCTTTGGGTGATCCGATAGAAATTAAACTAAAAGGATTTAATCTAACCCTGAGAAAAACAGAAGCCGATGCTCTGGAAGTGGAGGAAATTTAAGATGAAAAAAATTACAATCGCTCTTGCTGGAAATCCAAACTGCGGAAAAACAACCCTTTTTAACGCTCTCACCGGTTCAACACAAAGAGTGGGAAACTGGCCCGGTGTAACTGTGGAACGAATAGAGGGAGAATATAAGCATAAAAATTATAAAATTGAAGTAATCGATTTACCAGGTATTTATTCGTTTTCTGCCTATTCTTTAGATGAAAAGATTGCTCGTGAATACATTTTAATGGACAAACCAGACCTGGTCGTGAATATTGTTGATGGAACCAATCTGGAAAGGAACCTCTACCTCACCACGCAACTTCTGGAAATGAAAATCCCGGTTGTAGTCGCTCTGAATATGATGGATATTGCCCGGCAGCGAAAAATACATATCGAGGTTGAACATCTCGAAACTCACCTGGGATGTCCGGTAATTCCAATGGTGGCAAGTAAAAAGCAGGGTTTGGAAGAATTGAAGGATACGATCAATATTGCTTCAGAAAAACATGAGATTTCTAAAACCCGGGTTTTATATGATTCTGTGGTTGAAGATGCTATTTTGAAAATATTGGATGAAACAGCACCTTTTGCCGAAAAACACGAAGTAGATTCCCGCTGGCTCGCAATAAAACTTCTAGAAGCGGATGAACTAGCTATTAAGTTAACAAACAATGAATTAAACGAACTGGTTTCATTAGAAAGTACAAGAATAGAAAAACACGTAGGTGATGAAATCGATATAATAATTGCAGATGGGCGTTACGGTTTCATTCATGGGTTGTCCCGTGATGTAGTTCATCGTCACGACCAGATCAGGAAAACCGTGTCCGATAATATCGATAAGGTTATTCTAAATCGCTTTCTTGGGATTCCTATCTTCTTCGGAGTTATGTATCTTATGTTTATGCTCACAATCAATGTGGGAGCACCGTTCATAGACTTTTTTGATATTTTTATGGGAACCATCTTCGTCGATGGATTTGGAAATCTTCTAACTTCACTTAATTTACCAAACTGGCTTGTGACCTTTTTATCTGCAGGTATCGGTGGCGGTATTCAAACAGTTACCACTTTTATTCCTCCCATTTTCTTTATGTTCCTTTCGCTTTCCATTTTGGAAGACTCCGGTTATATGAGCAGAGCTGCCTTTGTGATGGACAGGTTTATGCGTTTTATCGGTCTTCCCGGAAAGGCATTCATCCCGATGCTAGTTGGATTCGGTTGTAATGTGCCGGCAATTATGGCAACCAGAACGCTGGAAAATAATCGCGATAGAATCCTGACAATTCTTATAAATCCATTTATGTCATGCGGAGCCAGGCTGCCTGTTTATATTCTTTTTGCCAGCGTCTTTTTCCCGAGAAGTGGCGGACTCGTTGTTTTTACAATATATTCTACAGGAATTATTTTAGCCATTATTTCCGGTTTGATATTCAAGAAAACCATTCTCAAGGGAGAAACTTCAACTTTTGTGATGGAACTTCCACCCTATCATATTCCTACAATTAATGGAATTATGCTTCATACCTGGCAGAGATTGAAAACTTTTTTGTTAAGAGCTGGGAAAGTTATTATCATTGTGGTTATCGTGCTCAGTTTCCTGAATTCTATTGGAACAGACGGCAGCTTTGGTAATGAGGATTCAGAAAATTCTATACTCAGTAGTATCGGGAAAAGCATTACTCCGATCTTTAAACCTATGGGAATTTCAAGCAATAATTGGCCGGCTACAGTTGGGTTGTTCACGGGAATTTTCGCCAAAGAAGCAGTCGTGGGAACTCTGGATGCACTCTATTCACAATTAGATGAAACCCGGGAAGCAGAAGAAGAATTTGATTTCTGGGGAGGAATCGTCGAAGCATTCCAGGCAATTCCGGAAGGATTCAAAGGATTAGGGGAATCTGCTGCGGACCCGATGGGGTTATCTGTGGAAACTTCTGATATGGAAGCTATGGAGGAGGAATTGGAAGTTGACTCCAGCACTTTCTCAGAAATGAGTTCACGTTTCGACGGGAAAAACAATGCTTTTGCTTACCTGTTGTTTATTCTGATATATGTTCCCTGTGTTGCAGCAATTGCTGTTATTTATCGTGAAACAAATCTTAAGTGGGCAATTTTTTCTAGCCTTTATCTCACTTTTTTAGCATGGCTAATTTCTACACTGTTTTACCAGGTTAGTATATTTGCGATTCAACCGGCAATATCTGCGATGTGGATAATGATCATAGCTGTTATCTTCATTCTTTTTTATACGGGTATGAAAATAGCTTCGAAAAGAATAACTATAAATGCTTAAGGAATAAAAATGAAAAACATTGGATTGAGAACTGTATTATACACATTATTATTCTTCGGATTTACTTATATGTTGCTGGTTTTCACGAATCGAGCTGGAAATATTCCCTATCTTTTTGCAGGATTTATTTTACTTTTTGTTGGAATAAGGCTATTCCTTCAATCACAAAAGAATACGGAAAATTCCTTTATTAGCAATCTTCTGGCTATCATCAGCGGAATTTCTTTCTGGGGATTTTTCGGTGAATTTTTGGAAAATGCTGATTTATATATCGAAAACGCAAGCATAGAAATTGCTCATTGGAATTTCCTGCCAGTTTTGATCTTAATGATCTTTTTATTCCTGAATTTGAGAAAGCATTTTCCTGTTCCTATTCAATTCTCACTCTCCAGTTTCCTTTTGATCTGGTCTATGCATTACATTATGATATTCCAATATGAAGTGTTGTCAAGGACACATTTCACAACCTATATAATGTGTGCGATTTTCATGATTTTAACAGGTTTATCAATTTATAAAGCAAGGAAAAATAAACAGATTCATTCAGTAATGTTCTGGTCATATTTTGGTCTATTGACTGCCTGGACAGTTCTGGAATATATCTGGGGTTGGAGATTGATCCCGGGACCGTATGCTATTTAAGAAGGAAAAAACAATGAAAAAAAGGAGTTACGATGAGTAATTAGTAGAGCATATTTTTTTATTCGGCTTTTGAGAATGCGTCTCAATCACAAAAAATAAATCAAAGGAGAAAAAATTATGAAGTTATTAACAATGATTGCATTGGTTCTGATTTTGCAAACTACTTTGTTTGCAGAATTTGAACTGCCGAACATCCACTCATCTATTGTGCTGGATGGAAAGGTTATAAGTAATCCATCCCCTATATTGATTTATGATGAAGATGATCTGCTGGAAATATCGATAGAAGATGTAGGAAAATATCACGGAGATGTATGCCTTTGTCTCACGCTTGCCTTTAGAGCAATACAACTTGCTATTTCACAGTTGTGGCAGGATGAAATACCAAAAAGAGGTGATTTCAAATTAATTAGTGCCTGCCCAACTCCAGGAATGAAAGATTGCTTTGAATTTATCACACGAGTAATAACAAGAGGGAAAGGTAATGATTTCAAACTTGAACTTACAACAGGAACTGATATTGAAAATATGATAATCGATAATTTTGCATTTCTTTTTATTCGGAAGTCAACTGGTGATTCTATTAGAATAAGAATAAGAGAAAAGCTTTTTCCTGACGGATTCTTTGAGTTACGAAAGATTGTTAAATACGGAATAGCATTTACACCAAAAGAGGAAAAGAATTTTTGGGCAATCAAGCTGGAACTTAAACATAAATTTATGACTTTGCCTGCAAAGGATATTTTTGTATTTGAACGGTGAAGATTGCATTAAAAATATATAATTCCAATAAAAAATAAAAAGGAGAAAAAATTATGAAGTTATTAACAATGATTGCATTGGTTCTGGTTTTGCAGATGACCTTGTTTGCAGAATTAGAACTTCCGGAAATTCATACAAATATTGTTATGCAAAGTGAATGTTATTTTGGAGATGATGTTGTCGTTCAAGATTCATCCTGGCAGGGAAATTTTGAAAATACGATTTATAAGGTTCCTGATAGCAAATTTGCTGTTCGGAGTGTAATGATAGAAGCAATTGGTAAATTCGGAAAGAATATTGAATACAATATGGAATTTGGAATGTCAACCTGTCCTTTCTCAGGAGCGGAAACAGGTTTTGGGTTAAAGGAGGCAGGTGTATTTTATAAGCCTTTTGAATGGATAAGACTTGGTCTTATGAAAGGTCATATTATGCGCGGGTTTGAAATTTATCAATGTTGCACAGAAGTTTTAACAGTAGAAAAACCACGTTCTGGAGCTGCATTTATAGGTCAATGTCATGCTACAGGAGCTGTTGTGGAAACGGATTATGATATTTCTGAATCGATGGGGTTTTCCACACAACTTGCTTTTTTAAACGGTTTCAAAGGAGAATCTTTTGATAAGGAATATGATAGGAATATTGGCTTGATTTTCCGAACCCCTTTAACAGGACTATCAATATGTGCCTACTATAATGACATAAAGCAAGACCTGGGGAAAACTGACCCGGTTACTTATGAGTCTATTTATGAAAAAAGTAACAGAATGGGATTCGGTACCGAATTTGATTTCTACAATATATTTATCCGGGGAGAACACTATACAGGGAAGGGATTTGCGGAAAGCACAGTTCCTGATACTATTAAAACTAAAAAAGACCTTAAAAAGAATGCATTTTACATTGAGGGTGCATACAAATTCAAAACAAAATGTGTCATAATTCCTTATATCCAACCTTATGTAATGTATCAATCATGGGATAAAGCTTCAAATGTTGATGGTTATTATTGGGATAACACAGAGACCTTTATTGATGATACAATTTATTGTGATGATTTTGTTTCCAGCTATTTCACTGTAGGAATTACATTCGGATTGGATGAAGAACACACAAAACTAAAAATTGATTTTGAAACCCCAGTAGAAACTCCCGATAACGAATCAAAAGAAGCCGGAAAACTTATTCTCAGGCTTCAGACAGGATTTTGACTTTTTCCCGCCACGAGGGTCGCGAAAATGCGCGAAGAAAATAATTTAATCTCGTTCCCAAACTTTTAACCTGTTGTATAACAGGTCCTGTTTGGGAATGATATAGAGAGTAAAACTCTGTTTTGCAAAAAGTACTGAAATAGAGTTTAAAATTAGAGTAAGAATGCTATTTTTTTAAAAAACGAGGAGGAAAAATGAAAAAAAGCATCTTAACAGTATCGTTTATTTTGGTAACAGTTCTAACATTATTAGCAGACACAATTACTATCGAACCCTGTGATGACATGTATACGGATGTGGAACATCCAACCTTACCACCAACAACCACACAATTATGGGTGGCTGAATTTTCAGGTGCAGGTCATTTTGAAAGAATAATGATTCAATTTGATTTAAGTGAATTAGAAAATGCAACTATTGAAGATGCAACATTACATTTATATCGTTTCTTTTCTTGCCCTCAGACAGGAACGACATCAACAAGCTTCTATGCAATAATACAGGAATGGAATGAAGAGACATGGGACCCTCATACACATATCCAATACGATCCTTATGTATGGATTTCACATACTTTTAGTGGTCCCGGTGGAAATTATGGTATGTGGTTTGAAGTAGATATAAGCGATCTTGTTCAGGAATGGGCAAATGGTGGTATTGAAAATTATGGATTTGTAATCAGAGCTCAAGCAGGTAACAAATGGAGTAAATTTTATTCAAAAGAATATTCAAATTCTAATATGCATCCTTATCTGGTAGTTAATTACACTCCGGTAAGTATTAGTAACAATTTGATTCAAGAAACAATTATCAATCTACAAAATTATCCCAACCCATTCAATCCTGAAACAACTATTTCTTTCTTAACCACAGAGAACACGGAGAACACAGAGATTATAATCTATAATTTGAAAGGACAAACTGTAAAAACATTTCTATTACGCAATCCCTCTTCAACAATCACTAATCAGATTATCTGGAACGGAACTGATGAAAACAACCAACCGGTAAGTTCCGGAATTTATCTGTACAAATTGAATGTAAATGGAAAAATAGTAGCATTCAGAAAAATGATTTTAATGAAATAATTTTTATTTAATAGGAAAAATGAAAAAAAGCATCTTAACAGTATCGTTTATTTTGGTAACAGTTCTAACATTATTAGCAGACACAATTACTATCGAACCCTGCGATGATATGTATACAGATCCCGATCATCCGGGAACAAATCCAACAATTACAGAACTTTGGACAGCAGATTTTAATCCCTCAGGACATTTTGAGCGAATTATGATCAGATTTGATATTTCTCCATACATCGGTCAAACAGCAGAAAGTGCAATTCTGCATTTAACTCGTTTTTACAGTTGTCCGAGCGGAGGAACAACAGCATCGACCTTTTATGCTATCAGTGAAGAATGGGATGAAGGGACATGGGATCACACAGTGCACATTCAATATGATCCTTCCGTAAATATGCCGTATGTTTTTTCCGGTAATGGTGGAAATACGATCGTGCAATTCGAAGTTGATATTACGGATTTTATTAATACTTTTTTAGAAGGTTCATTTGAAAATAACGGATTCGTGATCAAAGCAAATCCCAACCAGAAATTTAGCAAATTTTATTCAAAAGAATATTCCAATACAAATTATCGTCCCAGCCTTGTAATTACATTTCCTGACATAGATGTTGATGAGCAAGAGATAACCGGAAATATCGAATTCCTCAGGAATTATCCTAACCCATTCAATCCTGAAACAACTATTTCTTTTAGTATCACCGCAAAGAACGCAGAGAACGCAAAGATCGAAATTTACAATACAAAAGGACAGAAAATACGTACTTTTAATTGTCATACTGAGCTTGTCGAAGGACAATTCTCAATTATCTGGAACGGAACGGATGAAAACAACCAGCCTGTTTCCAGCGGAATTTATTTCTACAACTTGAATATTGATGGAAAAACTGCAGCATCAAATAAGATGATCCTGATGAAATAATCCCGATAATGAAAAAAATAATTTGTGCTGTTGGAATCTTGCTCGCAGCTTTCACAGCTTCTGCAATAGATTCAGAAATCAGCAAAGGAGATTTCATCTCGATTGCTTATTCTTCGATAAAAGCCGATAGTATAACTTTCTGCACTTTCGAAGATGTTAGATTCGCACAATACAATGATGAAGAAGGCAATCCAGTCTTCTTCATCATTTCTTCCGATTTTTCAAAACCTAAAGGATATGAAGGTTTCACGAATGTCGGAATTAATCTGGATACCACAGGAACGGTATTATCCGTTAAAATTCTTACCAGCGAAGATACACCTTCTTTCGTGAAAAGAGTTAAAAGAAAATGGTTCTTAAATCAGTTTATCGGATATTCTGATAAGAAAGATATCAAAATGATCACAGGTGCTACAAAAACTTGTAAAGCAGTAAAAATTTCTATTGAAGAAGCTGTTGAGAAATTTGTTCTTGTAATGAAATTTCTGAATCAGAAAAATAATCTTAATAAGAAAAAAATAAGTTTGACTAAAAAGTTAAAATCAGCTATAAAAATTATAGCTTTAAAAGGAGGAAAACATGAAAATAATGAGAATATTTATCGTATTAAGTTTACTGTGCTTTCTAATGCTATTACCTTCATTATCACATGCACAACTTACAGGTATCAAGTATATCGGGGGAACTTCTCCTGATTATACTTCAGTTGAATCCGCCATTAATGATTTGAATTCTCAAGGTGTGGGAGCAGGAGGTGTATCCTTTCTGATCCGTGATGGCGTCTACACGGAAAATGAAAACCTGATGATTTGCGATGTTGCAGGAACAAACGATAACCCTGTTATATTCCAACCTGATGTTGATGCAAATGTAGAGATAAATATCACTTTTACACAAACCTTTAATTATGGTTTCAGAATTCATAACTCAGACTATATAAGTTTTAATGGCACACCTTATGGCAGCGGTAATGAAAACAGAAATATGAGAATCAATGGGTGGAGATCTTCAGATGATATTGAAGTTCAGACTTTTTGGATTTCAAACGGTTCCGACCATTGCAGTCTAAAGAATATAATAATTTTTAATGAAGACAACACAGACCGCACAGGTTGGTCTATGCCGGTGTACTTTTCCACTTATAATGCCGGAGCACCTTTGGTTGGCATGGAAGCTATTACTCTTTATAATTGTGAAGTTATTGGAGGAAGTACTTTTGGTATCTTAATGGATGGTGATCCCGGGCAAGAATTAGTTGATTTTCAAATCGTTAAAAATGATGTTCATGATTTTAACAAAGATGGGATATACATTTATACCGATATAATAAATTGTAATGTTGAAGGAAATGAAATCTACTATACCTTACAGGGGAACACTTCTGCTTATGGTATTAGGGCTGGTTCATCAAGTTGCATAGGAACTAAAATCCATCATAACTACATTCATGACCTATGGTGTTCCTCAACTGCCAAGCCTTATGGAATATTTATAACTACAAATTCACATCATAATTTAATTTACAATAACATCATATACCTTTGCCCTGAACCTACTGTGAATAAGGCTTATGGAATTTATCGTGCAAGTACCGATTATACTTATAACGAGTTTTACTATAATACAATTTATATGGGTGGAACCAGCACTATTTCCAGGTCATCATATTGCTTCAACACCATTGCAGAGTTTGGTGGTGATATTTTCAAAAATAATATTCTGATAAATGAAAGAACGGGTGGTGGAAATAACCATTATGCCATTAAAATGAAAACCGGAACATTCGATGAAAGTGACTTTAATTTCTTAACCGTAAACTCTGATGACCCTTCCGATGACCGCTATGTAGCACAATTAGGCACTACAAATTATAACACTTTAGCAGATTTACAAGGTGCTCCCGGATATGCTCCAAGAGATGAAAATTCTCTTTCTGGAGACCCGGATCTAATATTTCCTGATTTACACTTAAATTCAACCAGCAGTTGCATCGGTGAAGGAACTCCAATTACGGGAATTACAACTGACTTTGATTACGATTTACGTGATGAAACAAATCCGGATATTGGGGCAGATGAATTCATTTCTAATCAGGCACCTGTAATAACTTATTTTTTCCCGGAAGAAACAGCATTTTCGATTGCACAAAATACCGAGCAATTATTCAGCATAGAAGCTGAAGATCCTGATGAGGATTCCCTGTTTTATTTCTGGTATCTTGATGATATACAGCAAGGTGAAAACAGCAATGAATTTACTTATACCTTTTCAGATTCCGGTAATTTTTTAGTTAAGTCATTGGTATCGGACGGTGAATTGGCAGATAGCACATTATGGAATGTTACAGTGATTCCAGGAGTAGGTATCGATGATAATCCAGAATTGGTAAATATAACAAAACTTTCTCAAAATTATCCCAACCCATTCAACCCTACCACAACGATTTCTTTTAATCTCACCGCTGAGCACGCTGAGGACGCAGAATTGGTAATTTATAATACAAAAGGTCAGAAAATCAAAACGTTTCCTGTCATCCTGAGCGGAGTCGAAGGACAATTTTCAATTATCTGGGACGGCACAAACGAAAACAACCAACCGGTAAGTTCAGGAATTTATTTGTATCACTTAAACGTAAATGGGAAAACAGTTGCATCTAGGAAAATGCTCTTGATGAAATAATTATTTTTCTCGCTCCTAAACTCCGTTTGGGAGCGCGATTGATCTGAAACTCTGTTTCATAATCTTATAATAAAAGAAGGAAGATAAATGAATGATAATAATCACGTCTGTCCCGTTTGGATGGCTCACACTTTTGACAACCCGTTAAGAAAGCTTATTCACAAACCGAAAAAAATGTTCAAAGAATTTGTGCAGGAAGGAATGACTGTAATGGACATCGGTTGTGGGTTTGGCTGCTTCTCTATTGGTCTGGCGAAAATGGTCGGTAAGAAAGGAAAGGTCTATTCTGTAGATATGCAAAAAGGAATGCTGGACAAATTGATAAAACGCGCCAAGAAAGCAGAAGTCGCCGATATTATTGAAACACATCAATGCGAATCGTGTAAAATCGGATTGGATGCTCGGTTAGATTTTGCTCTTGCTTTCTGGATGATACACGAAACACCGGATGCCCTTGATTTACTGAAGCAGATACACAGCCTTCTTAAACCTGGTGGGGTATTGTTCCTAGCCGATCCCAAAATGCATGTTTCATTATCATTTTTCGATGAAACAATATCTGCTGCGGAAAAATTTGGTTTTAAAGTTATTAAAAGACCGAAGATCACTATGAGTTGGGCAGTAGTTCTATCAAGAAAGTAAGGATATTGAGAAATTATATTTTGATTTTTTAGAAAAGTAGTGAAATATAATTTGACACAAATTGCAATTGAGAATTATTTGCATTTGGAAGAATTTGAATTAGTTTCTCCAATAAAAAGGAGCATCAATGTTCGGAATGGGAAAAGGACTCGGCAGGAGAAGAGCAAACAGAATGCGCGGCGGTCGTCATGGACGCTATCGCAGAACGCCTGTTAACCTTAATGGAGCAATACCTGGTAACCAATACATCGTAAAATTTAATCCTGATAAAAAAACCATTGAAATGGGAATCTACGCAGGAAGTATTATTTCCGTACAAAAAAATGAGTTTGATAACCCAAATATTATCGTTGCTGTTGGTGAATCCCGTTACATCATTCCCCGAAAGACCGCTGAACAGATTTTAATAAAATAACTTCCCAATAATCCCCCTGTCATCCTGAGTCCTTCGTCATCACCCAGGACAGGCTCTGTCGAAGGAAGGGGGAACAAAAGGGGGTTAAAAACCATGCTTCGTGAAATAATAGATTTATTCAAAGAACGAAAAACAATCAGCCTTTCAGATCTTTCCATTCATTTCAAAACAGATGAAAGCGCCATGCTGGCGATGCTGAAACCCTCGAAAGAAAAGGTTACATCAGAAAACTGCACACCGAATGCAATTCCTGCTCTGCAAGCTGCAAGGGGTGTTCCTTTGCAAAAGAGAAGGACTTTTATCAATTGAGATAAACTTCCGAAGTTTTTTTATTCCTTGACGCTAAGAAAATAAACATAACTTTTGATTCTATATTTTTCAGGGAGATAATAAACGAATGATTTGTGCGCAATATTATGCCTTTAATTATTAATTAAACTATGGAGGATTATATGATGATCGAACACGTTCATAAACACATTACTTCAGAGCTGGGACAAAACACACGGACAGACATAATTTTTGTACTTACAGCGATTTTATTAAACCTGATATCACTTGCTGTGAATTCCGGTTTTGTTGAAAAATCTCGCACTGAGAGCACTTATTTGGTTGTAATGTTCATTTTTGTAGCTCTTATTATCTTAATTAATCTTGTTGCCGTTTTTGGATTGTTAAAAGGAAAGCAAACAAGATCAAAACTCTTAAATGGATTATTGAGCATGTATAAAGACCAGAAGGTAGAAAAGTATTATGATTCATCTCTCTTAAGGAATTACAATATAAGATATAATCTTTTCATTTTGGTAGTGGTGTGCACTGGATTAATATCCATAATCATTCCGTTTGTACTCAGATAGAAAGATTAAGGATTATTATTTACTAATTGTGCAGCTCGAAAATCCTGCTGGCATCATTTTTTCAGATAAGGATATTAAATGAGTTTTGAAACAACACATAAAATTATAAATGGCGACAGTCGACAAATGACTGAACTGAAAGACAAATCCGTTGATTTAATAATTACCTCACCTCCATATTGGCAACTGAAAGATTATGGTTCGGACAATCAGATAGGATACAATGATAGTTATGAGGAATATATTAATAACTTGAATCTTGTTTGGAATGAATGCTATCGGGTTTTAGACAATTGTTGTCGTTTATGTGTAAATATCGGTGACCAATTTGCAAGAGCAGTATATTATGGTAGATATAAAGTCATTCCTATTCGGACAGAAATAATCAAATTTTGTGAAAGCATTGGTTTTGATTATATGGGAGCTATTATTTGGCAGAAAAAAACCACATCAAATACCACTGGTGGAGCTTCTTTAATGGGTAGTTATCCTATGCCAAGAAATGGTATTTTATCCATTGATTACGAATTTATACTAATATTTAAAAAACTTGGTGATTCGAAGAAACCTGATAAATATCTAAAAGAACAATCAAAAATGACAAAAGAAGAATGGAAAGAATATTTTTCAGGTCATTGGAATTTTGGTGGTGCAAAACAGGATGGACATATAGCTGTGTTCCCAGAAGAATTACCAAAAAGACTAATTAAAATGTTCTCCTTTGTTAGTGATACCGTTCTTGACCCATTTCTTGGAAGTGGTACGACCTCACTTGCGTCAAAGAAATTGAATAGAAACTCTGTTGGATATGAAATAAATTCAGAATTTATTCCTTTTATCAAACGAAAATTAAATATTGAACAAGGATATATTGATAATTCAAGATATGAATTTATTTCTCAAAACCCCATAAAAACGGATTTCAAAGATGAGATTAAAAAGCTACCTTATATTTTTAAAGATTTTCATTCTTTCGACAAAAAAACAGACCCTAAAAAATTACAATTTGGTTCTAAAATTGATCAAAATGGTTCTACAAAACGAGAAGAATATTTTTCTGTTAAAGAAATAATTAGTTCTGAATTAATTAGGTTAAATAATAACCTTATTGTTAGATTGATAGGTGTAAAAGAAAATAAGGAAATCAACGGAAAAGCTATTGAATTTCTACAACTTAAAACCAAAGGACAGAAAGTGTTCTTAAAGTATGATGAAACTAAACACGATGAGAAAAATAATCTTTTAGTATATCTATATTTAAAGAATAAAACTTTTATAAATGCACATCTGATTAAAAATGGATTGGCAAATGTTGATAATAGTTACAACTACAAAAACAAAGAGAAATTTATTAAAATTAAGGAAGGACTTAAATAATGAAAAAATATTCAATTGGTTTTGGTAATAAAGAGTTTTTACTAAACTACACAAATAGACGTTGGGGATTGACAAAAACTACTAAAGTTGGTGAAGTTATGGCTTTAATACGTGAATGTCAGCCAAAAACTTATAATGAATGGAAAGAATGGTATTTTGAAAATGCCTTTACTAAAACTAAAGCACCAACAAAAGTAACGGAAGATTCTCTAAAAGAACTTGGGGAAAGACTTTATGTAAAATTATCAGAAATTGTAATACCACAAATCAAAGATACAATTGAAAATTTAACATATAATGATTGTATTGATTATGTTTTTAACCTAACTATTAATAGAACATATGATGGTTTTATTACAGAAAAGTCTGTTGTAAATGATAATTTGGCAAAACATTTTAAGGATGTAGTTTTTGAAGAAAGCGACCCTAAACTTGATCATGCTGGTGATATTGATTACATCGGTAAAATAAATGACAAAGCATTTGGATTACAAATAAAGCCTGTAACTGCTAATGCAAACCTTGGTAATTATGACGTTTCTGCACGTATGGAACAAAGTTTTCGAGATTTTGAGAGTATGTTTGGAGGTAAAGTTTTTATTGTGTTCAGTGTTGATGATAAAATTTCAAATGAAGATGTTTACAAAAAAATTGAACAAGAAATTGAAAGGTTAAAAAAAGCCGGTGGTTAAAGAGATACTTTGAAATCAGTAAGTTCGTGATCCTTCGCTATCAACTCGTAAAGATAACAATAAACTTAATCTATAATGATCCTGAAGCCCAGATTTGCATTTCTGAATAATGGACATTTTAAAAGTGTAACAACATAATTCCATTTTTGGTTGGCGTTATTTATCATAACATGCATTTCATTGCACCCTGCACAGGATGCAGAAGAAGGTTCCACACCACTCATCAACCATTCGGAAACTCCATCCCGCACTTTTTGAAGAGGAAAGCTGTTATCTTTAAAAACTGAAATACCTGAAAATATATCATCTTTACATTCAACAGAATTATAAAAAGCAACTTGAATCTGTTTCAGGGTTGGCATTTCACCCTGCATCCAATTGCAAAAAGCATTTGCTTCAAACCAGCGAACATTCGTAACCGGTCCATAAATAAAATTTGATTCAGCTTCTTCCCAAAAAGGACTTTTGGAAAAACTCCATTCAAAAGGTAATGTCATTCTATATTTAGCCTGATAAATCCAGCCAATACTACTTTTCGACATCAAGGCAGGATCTATCATCCAATATTCCTGGAACTCATAACCATCGTCATTCACAAAAGCCCTGAATTGTTCATTCGTTACCTCATATTTACTGATGTAAAATTCTTTTGTGGAAATCATCTCGATGACATTCCCCTCTTGTAGAGCTCCATACGCTCCATCTTTGAATTTCTCCATTTCGTAATATATTCGATCGTTATAAATAAGTTTTAGAAAGATAATATAGTCAGCAAGATTGAAATCCTGCGGTAATTCAGCTAATATTATTTGCGATTCATAAAGATCCTTTTTTTCTAAAAAACCAAAATCTCCGGTTACAGATTCAGATTGAATTTCTATAATTTCCTTATCCGATTTTCTAAAACATCCAATTTCAATTTTCATATCTTCAGCAGGATTTTCAATCTGCCAGGAAATTATTATCTCATTCTGCTGAATAATTTCTACATTAAGTAAAATCGGAATAGCAGATAATTCGGATATTACTAAAATAAAAATAATAATTAATGATTTTTTCATGAATAATTTAGTCCGTTCTAAAAAGTCAGATTAAATACAACGAGAAACCGTTAAAACGGTTAATGCTTTTTTTTGTTTCATTAACCACCAACTTAAGTTGGTGGTTAATAAGAAGATAGTAACTTTTAACCGATTCATCGGTTTCCAAATATTTGAAAAATTTTCTAACATATTTCTAATCATAGCCTTTTTAGAGTAAACTCATAATTTCCTCTTTGAGTATAAAAATATCTTGCTCTTAAAACGTAAACAAAAAATATACATTTCTTTAAAGGAAATAATGAATGAGAAAGTTTGTCATAATTTGTTTTATCTTGTTTTCCATGCAGCTTTTTTCACATCCGCATGTTTGGATAGAATATGCAGCCGAAGTTGTTTTTTCCGAAGAAGGCTTGGAAGGATTAAAGATGGAGTGGACATTCGATGAAATGTTCAGTTGGCAGATCGTGATGGATTACACCGAAGACCACGATTATGAGATAAGTGAAGAAGAAAACAAAATAATAGAAAGTGAAGCTTTCGGTTATTTGGAGGAATCCGGTTATTTCACTGATTTTTATGTAAATGGCAAAAAATATGAAGTAAATAAAGTGGAAAATTTTCATGCTGAGTGTAAGGGTGAACTCCTTGTTTATCATTTTTATATTCCATGGAAAGTACCAGTAAAAAAGGAAATTACATATTTGAAAATATGTTTTTTTGATGAAACTATCTTTTGTGAAGTTGTTCCCCAAAAAGATGGTCTGAAGATCAAGAAAGCGGAAAATATTTCTACGGAATATTCCATGCCGGATAGAATAACATATCAATTAAATTTCTGGATGAAAAAATGATGAAAATAATAAAAATAGTATTAATCGTATTTTTTCTTTTGAGTTGTGTTTTCATCTTCGCACGAGAAAATCCTCTCACCGGAGAAAAATTAACAAACGCGCAATCATCGCTTTTACAGAAAAGCTCACTCTGGCATACAATCGCTGGTTGGCAAAAAGATATGAACAGCAAATTAAACCGTATCTTAAAAGATATGAAACACGGTTTTAAACTGGAATATTTTCTCATCCTGATTTCTGTTTCTCTTTTGTTTGGAGTGTTACATGCAATTGGTCCCGGTCATGGAAAAATGATCGTGGGAGCTTATTTCCTGAAGGAAAAATCCTCACCTATAAATGCCTTAAAGTTAGGTTCTATTATTGCCATTACTCACAGCGGACTTGCTATCCTGTTGGGAATTATTTTCGGATTAATTGTGAAATCAATGAAAATGCATGGAAGGATAGATATTCAGAACTATATGGGAATAATAAGCGGAGCTTTTATCACACTATTGGGAATATATTATCTCTGGCAAAAGATCAAAGATAAGGAACACTTTCATTATCTTCCGGGAAAGAAAAATGAAATTCTTCTGGGCATCTTTTCCGGTATGGTGCCCTGTCCCGTATCGATGACCATCATTCTTTTCAGTATTTACCTGGATGTGTTCTTTTTCGGTTTTTTAAGCGTGTTGTTCTTTTCGGTGGGAATGGCATTTACGATTTCTCTACTCGGTATCATAACTATCAAATCACGCCACCTGATCTCCCGGATATCCATAAAGAATAAACAGAAAGCTCAGGTCATGCAGAAAGTATTCGGTATAGTAACATCACTACTAATTATCATCATCGGATTGAACCTGATTTTCAACAGGTTATAGGATATTTTTACTGTTTGAAATTATAGATTTATCTTTCCCATTGTTATTCTTAACATCACTCTGTCATTCCCGTGAAAACGGGAATCCACGAAAAAGAATGAAATGGATTCCCAATCCAGCCTTCGCAAAGCTTCGGCTTGGCAGGCAAGTTGGGAATGACAATGATGTCTTTGTGTTGTACTTTTCGCTGCGAATGAGTAGAAAATTATTCAAATTTGAAGTCCCTTCTTCTTCTTAAAACCGGCATAACATAAATTACGTTAAGAAATTGATAATAAGCAAGCGTTAAAAAAAATCTTCTGTTTGAGTTGTTTTCTAATTTCTTTAATAAATTCTACTTAGAAAATAACGAGTTAAGATTTTTTAGCGGTGTTTGCCAATTTTAGTAATTTATATTCGACGGGAGTTTTTCTTTGCTTCGTTTCTTTTGTCGGTACAAAAGAAATGAAGATCAATACTTACAAATTCTATTTTCCTTGACGATATTCTTTCCAAAATTCGATTGAATGAAATTAATTTTAGGAGAAAAGAACTATGAATAAAAGTGTATTCTTTATCATCCTCATCATTTCATTTTTCTCATTACTCTTTGGAAACATTTCAATAGACCAATCGCTGATCGATACACTAACTGTAAAGGCTTTGAAAAATATCGAATCGTTACCGGATGATGTTCAAAACATCTACCAATCTTACATTTCAAAATATCCAGATGGAATTATGGCTTATCTCATTTCAGCAGAAGGCAGCTCGATCCTGTGGGATGCAAACCCCGAAGATGTGCTTTCCAATTACATCGAACTTAAAAAATTGCTCGAGATGGAAGATTACGATTATTCACCTGAATTCTTTCTTTCCTACATTGCAAAAATAACAGCTTCCCACGAACAGATAACTCCGTATCGAAAAGTTTTTACCGAAGCGAAATTGCTTTCTTATGTTACGCAATTTCCTGATGTAGAAGAGCGAATAAGAGAAGTGAACCTGTGGTGCAGGGAGCGGATGACGTTTATTTCTACTTCCGGCAGGAATCAGAATCCCATAACAATTCAGCAGAAAAGCAATATCGGCAGATGTGGCGAGATGCAGGTGTTTTTTATTTCTGCCTGCCGAACTGTGGGAATTCCCGCCAGACCAGCCTGGACGCCTTGGTGGGGACATATGGATAACAACCATGCCTGGACGGAAGTCTTCGTAGATGGAAAGTGGTATTATGTGGGAGCTGCAGAACCGGACTACAATCTTAATTCCACCTGGTTCACGAGTGCTGTGAACAAAGCTCTTCTCGTTCTGGCTCGCAGCACTTTCCCGGACAGCACAGAAGAAGTTGTTTCAAAGTCATCCCGGAATAATTATATAAATTCAACTTCGTTCTACCAGGATACAAGAAAGGTGAAATTTACGGTAGTTGATAGCGCTGGAAATCCTGTTCCCAAAGCTGTGATAAATATTATGGCTTTCAATTTCTCAATGCTGCGCACTCTTCTGGGAATAAAAGCCGACAGCACCGGAACCAAAGAGATCACCATCGGGAAAGGCGGCTTCCTGGCAATCGCCCGTAAAGACAGTCTATTCGATTATCAAGTAATTCCCTTTGATGATGGCACAATTTCAAACAAATTTCAGTTCACTTTGAAAGAACGAACATTGGAAAGCGAAAATTTCTTTTTTCAATTTCCTGATGTCAAAACCGAAAGAAAGAAAGAACCGGAATTCTTTAAAGAAAGAAAAAAGCAAATCGTAGAAAAATATAATGAAAGAATAAAGAATTTTCAATCCAATCCCATTCCTGAATATGCTCCAGAAGCGGATTCTAATTTTGTAGAGATCTTTGAAAATTGCAGGAATAACAAACAACCTCTCCTTGATTTTGTAGTGATCAATCCGGATATTCCGGAAAAATTCTGGGAGAAAATCAGTTCGGTGGATGTGAAATTTTTCTGGGAAGCATCTATAACTCAATGGCAGAATCTGTTTGATTTTTATATGGAATTAAAAGATAAAGAGCTGTCTGATGAAAAGTGGAAAAACCTGCTTGCACCGAGTGTATTTTACGAAGTGCTGCCGGAGACCTGCGTTCCTCAGGAGCTTAGAAAGTGGAAAGATATTGCTGCATTGGATGCCATTCCGCAAATTATTGAAGAGCTGCAAAAACTGCATAAGATCGAAGAAGATTCAGCTTCAGCAGGATTGCTTTCCCTCGATAAAATGCTGGAAGCTGAATTCCTGCAGGATTATAATTTTAAAACATTAAGCTGTTATATTCTAAAGGCAAATCGCATTCCAGCACAATACACCCGCATTCCTTCCACGATAATGGTGATGGCAGATTCGGTCTGGCAGAATTATGATGTGAAAAAAAACAACTTCGTTAAACACATTAGTGTGGAACCACAAGAAAAAAAAGTTGAATCGCTCACATTTATCGAATTCAAGCCGGTTGATAGAAACTTCCTGCCGGTGACATTAAATCCCGATAACATTTCCACTACGATCTTCCAGAAGGGAAGGTTCTACCACAATGACCGTCAGCTTGATTACGACAAAGAAAGCAGTGTTCTTTCCGGTGAACTGGAAAAAGGGGATTACTACGTTCAGATGTGCGTTCGTGAAAACAGCGAAACTACAAAAGTTAAACTTGTTGCACTTCATATCGATAGACAGGTGGAAATAAAAGAAACACTCATCTTCAAAGATTTTAAACGAAATTGGAAAAAAGCAGGTAAGAAATATATTGCATTCATGGATTCATTGAGAACCGAAAACGATGTCGATTATGTTATTCTGCTGGGAGATTATGATGATGAACCTGTGCAAAGACTGGCAACCAAAACCCGCAGTAAACTGGAAGGTCAAAAATTCGTCTGGATCGGGAAAAACGAACCGCCGGAAATTGTGTTGAATTACATAACCTCCGATAAATATAAAAAATTCATGGAAGATAATCCCGAGCTGAAACATCGCATTATTACATTCTATTATGATTCCGAAAATGAGAAATGGATGATGTTCGAGGGTAACTGGGATTTGTTGTTTAAATAATACTCACCGCAAAGGACGCTAAGGACGCAAAGAAGTTTTAGTAATAAAGACCTTGAAAACGGTTTGATTCCTCAGCATGTGTGGAAATAGTAACTTGACCTGCCAGGTCGAGAAATCGGATTCTATATCTTTAGCCCCTGCTTGATAACGTAAAAATAAGGAGAATAAGATGATGTTCTCGTTCCCAAGCCCCTGCTTGGGAATGTAAATGATAAGGTTACAAAGCTGGGGCTTTGTAACCAGTAAGGTACGAAGGTTAGTGATATCTGTGGTTAAAAAAATAAGGAAAATAATATGAAAAATTTTATGAAAATATTACCCATAATTTTATGTTTTTTGTTGTTAGCTGCCCATTTCGGACGAGCAAATTTATTAATTTTACAAATACTCAGTATTTTAATTCCATTCCTGTTATTTTGGAAAACAAAGATCGCAGCATTCATTATTCAAGCCTGTTTGATATTGGCAGGAATCGAGTGGCTCCGGACTGCGGTTTATTATGCTCGAATCAGAATTGAAAACGGAGAACCGTGGTTACGACTTGCTATCATTCTAGGGTCGGTTGCTATTCTGAATTTCGCTACTATTTTGGTTTTCAGAACGAAATCTATGAAGGCAAGGTATAAGCTGTAGCTTGAAGATTTAGCTTTCATGAATTTTTCTTGACTTTCTATGTTAAACAACTTTTTCTCCATTTGGAGTGAATTTTATGAATCCTCTGGAAAATGAGATAAAATACCTGAAAGGTGTTGGCGAACATCGTGCCCGGCTTCTAAATAGATTGAACATCTATACGATCGGAGATTTATTGGAGCATTTTCCGCGGGATTATATAAATCGGAAATCCGCTGTAAAAATTCGTGATCTACCATTCAATGAATACTGTTCTTTTGTGGGAAAAGTTACTTCCGTTGAAAAACGTCATGCTGCTGCCCGGAAACAACAACTCAACGTAGTTATATCTGACGGTGAGGATTTTCTTTTTCTTACCTGGTTCAAGTTTGGAAACTGGCTGGTAAAGCAATTTGAGATCGGACAGCAAATCTGGGTAAGTGGTATTCTAACTGAATTTCGCGGTGCTCCGCAAATCGTTCATCCTCAGATTGAGATTCTGGATGATAAAGATACTAAAACAAATTTCTGGAAGGAACGATCTGTACTTCCTGTTTACCGTCTTACCGACGGAATCAGTATGACGGTGGTCCGTAATCTGGTTTATAAAGCTTTCGAACTATACAGTAATAGCATCGAGGAAACTCTTCCCGAATATCTTTTGAACAAATACGATTTTGCGCATCGAAAGATAACTTTGCAAAAAATTCATTTCAGTCAACATCCCGATGAAATTCCAAGCATTAAACATAGATTCGCTTTTGAGGAATTATTCTTTACTCAACTGATGTTAGCACGTAGTAAATATCACCATCACATGAAAAAGCAAGGTTATCAATTTGAGCTTAAACATACTTTCACAACCAGGTTAAAAGATTCTCTTCCTTTTAAATTAACTTCTGCCCAGAAGCGTGTCATCCGTGAGATAGTAGAAGATATGACTTCATCCCATCAGATGAACAGGCTTTTGCAGGGAGATGTAGGTTCCGGAAAAACCATTGTAACTATATTTGCTATGCTGCTGGCTTTGGAAAACGGATTTCAATCTGTTCTGATGGCTCCCACAGAGATCCTGGCAGAACAGCATTTCAATAGCTTATCCCACTTCCTGAAGAATCAGCCGGAAATCAGGATTGCACTTCTTAAAGGCGGAAATTACAAAGGTAAAACTCAGATCTTGGAAAAAATAAAAAACGGTGAGCTCGATATTATTATTGGAACCCATGCATTGATCCAAAAAGATGTTGAATTTCATAAAGTGGGTTTTGTGGCTATCGATGAACAGCATCGTTTTGGAGTGGAGCAACGTGCTGTTCTTTCCCGAAAAAATCATCATCCTGACCTGATGTATCTTTCTGCTACGCCTATCCCCCGTTCATTAGCTCTTACAGTTTATGGTGATCTGGATGTAAGTGTTATCGATGAGCTTCCTCCCCATCGTAAACCTATTAAAACTTACTGGAGAAATTCCGATCATAAGAATATAATTTACGAGGAAGTAAAAAAGCAATTAGAAAACGATCAGCAGATTTATATTGTTTGTCCACTTATTGAAGCTTCGGAAAAATCGGATATGCTGGCAGCAGAAACATTATTCCTAGAAATATCCACTAAAATATTTCCACGGCTCAATACTAAACTTCTTCATGGCAGAATGAAAACAGCGATTAAGGATTCCATCATGGAAGATTTCAAAAATAAGAAAATAGACATCCTGGTTTCCACCACTGTTATCGAGGTGGGAATAGACGTGCCGAATGCTACAGTGATGATCATCGAACATGCCGAAAGATTTGGCTTGAGTCAATTACATCAATTACGAGGAAGAGTGGGACGTGGTTCTAAAGAATCTTTTTGCTATCTTATAGTTTATCCGCCAATTAGTGAAGACGGTAGAGAGCGCCTGAACGTAATGATCGAAACAAATGATGGATTCAAGATCGCAGAAAAGGATTTGGAGATTAGAGGACCTGGTGATTTCTTTGGAACTGAGCAATCGGGTATGCCTTTATATAAACATGCCAATATTCTGCGGGATCAGAAGCTATTGCAGCAAGTACGTGACCTTGCCTTCGACGTTATCCATGAAGATCATAAATTACAAATGAGCAAAAATGAAAATTTAAAAAGCAAATATTTCTCCGAATTCCTGCAACGAGAAAAACTTTTTAATTTCTAATCTGATTTCAATTCCTTTGTGACCTGCCTTACTTAAAAGGCTGAAAACCTCTTGACAGATGAGAACCTATTTCAAATAGGTTTAAAAAAAATTATACATTTTCCTGGAGGATAAATGTTTTTTGATAATATATCGAGTCTTTTTTCTAATGACATTGCTATAGATTTGGGAACTGCAAACACACTTGTCTATCGTAAAGGGGTGGGAATTGTAATTGATGAACCTTCTGTAGTTGCCATCTCCGTTGATGGCAAAAAAATTATTGCTATTGGAGAAGATGCCAAAGATATGCTGGGTAAGAATCCAGAGCAAGTTAAGATAATAAAACCTTTGAAGGATGGTGTTATTGCCGATTTTCAGGTTACGGAACTGATGTTGAGAAACCTGATATTGCGTGCTCAGAAAAAACGACTTCTTATTAAACCAAGAGTTTTAGTGTGTGTTCCTTCCGGAATAACGGAAGTAGAAAAGCGTGCTGTACGTGACAGCGCAATTCATGCCGGAGCACGAGAAGTACACCTTGTTTCAGAGCCTGTAGCAGCAGCCATTGGAGCCGACCTTCCCATCCACAAACCGCAGGGCAACCTGGTTATGGATATTGGAGGAGGAACAACTGAAATTGCCATTATTTCACTTTCCCATATTGTGGTTCACACTTCTATAAGAGTAGGTGGTGATAAAATGGATGAAGCTATAGTTAGCTACCTGAGAAAAAGAAATAACATTCTTGTTGGTATTCAAACTGCAGAAAAAGTAAAGATGGAAATTGGTTCTGCTTATCCCTTAGAAAAGGAATTGAGAACCGAAATTCGTGGCAGGGATATTATCACAGGATATCCCATCACAGTAGAAGTTACCTCGGAAGAGATAAGAGAAGCATTATCGGAAACCATAACAGCTATGATAGATGCAGTGAAACATTTGTTCGAGAAAACAGCGCCTGAACTTGCAGCCGATATTGCCGAGCGAGGATTGATCCTGACTGGTGGAGGAGCCCAATTAAAAGGTCTTGATAAAAAAATACAAGATACAGTGGACTTACCTGTTCACGTAATGCCCGAACCACTTACATGTGTTCTGAAAGGATGTGGACAGATTCTGGATAACCTGGATGATTACCAGGAAGTTCTCCTTAAAAAAATAGAATCCTAAAAATAGTGAAAGAAAAAATCCCCATTATTATCTACCTGTTTTTAGCACTGGCACTTTTTTTTGGGAATAACGAGCAAAGACAAAAGAAAGCTGATTTTCTAAGTAAAACCGTTTTCTATCCATTTATTACTTCTTTAAAAAAAATTGAATCTCTTTTCGAAATCAAGGAAAAAAATATAATACTTGCCCAATCTATTGCCGGGCAAACAATAAAAATAACTGCCCTGGAAAATGAGTTAAAAGAATTAAATAGTGTCCGATTAAACTACGATTCGGAAACATACAATTTCCTGCTGGCAGATATTATTGGTTACAAGGGTAATTTCCTGGAACGCAATTTCATTATCAACAAAGGAAAACTGCAAAATGTGGAAATAAATTATCCCGTTATCTCCAACGATGGAATTGTGGGAAAAATAATATCTGTCTCTCAGAATTTTTCTGTTGTTCTACCGCTTGATCACTCTACATTCAAACTGGGTGTAATGTCCAAACGAACTCACTTGCAAGGTATTATGGAATCCAATATTTACGGTAATTCTTTTATGACTCTGATCAAATTAGGTTCTGATATCGTGCTGGGAGATACAATAGTAACATCCAATATTTCAACTGTTTTCCCGAAAGGTTTTCCCGTTGGCATTGTTACCAAACTCATCGAAGAACCAGACAAGACTCACATGACTGCTCAGATATCAACTTTCATTGATCCCGCCAGTCTGGATCAAGTAATTATATTATTCTGTAAGAAGGATACAAGTTATGAACAAGAACTCGATGTTGATAGAAGTGAGTGGTAAACAATACATAAGAATTCCGGTTAAGACCAAAATTCTTACACCGGAAGATAATATGTTAGACATTATCCGCTTAAATACAAAAAGTATAATACAAGAAAAAGACATAATTTCTATTAGTGAAAGTCCTCTTGCCATTACTCAAGGAAGAGCTGTTCCTGTGAAAGACATTAAAGTAGGAATATTGGCAAATATTCTGTGGCGTTTTGTTTCCAAAGTAGAATATGGGATCGGGCTACGTTCTAACACCAGCATGCAATGTGCAATAGATGAAGTGGGTAAATGCAGAATGTTGTGGGCAGCATTTATCGGTGGTTTAGCACGACTAGTGGGAAGACGTGGGAAAGGTGATTTTTATCGTATTGCTGGCAAACAGGCTGCCCTTATCGACGCTGCTACTACTTCTCCTGTTCCACCTTATGAAAGCTGTGTAATAAAAGGTCCAAAAGATCCTGAAATCGAAGCTCAAAAAATAAAGGACTCGCTGGGAAATGAATGTGCTGTAATGGACATTAATGATATCGGTGGCTGTTGGATGGTAGGAGGTAGTAAAGGTATCGACAAAGAATTTATGGAACAGGTTATGAAAGATAATCCACAGGGTCAGGGAGCAGAGCTTACTCCGATATGCCTGATACGTGAGGTAAAATGAAGATATTGAAATATCTCATAGTTGGTATACTGCTTCTCTATTTTCAGATTATGCTCGCACCTAAATTTGCACTTTATGGCATTATACCCAATTTTTCCCTTGCTTACCTGGTTTATCTAAACATCAGGCTGGATAGAAAAATTGTTTTACCAATCGCATTTCTGCTGGGTTTAGCTCTTGATCTTACTTATCCTTCTTTGCTGGGCATGAATACTTTTGCATTTATTGTTGTTTCTTTACTGATTTATTCTTATCATGAAAATATCAATAAAAGAAGATTTATAATTGTTATTCTGGGAATGACAGTCGTGAATATTGTTTATTATTCATTTTTTGTGTTTTATCATATCACTTCTTCGCTTATATTGCCCAAGTTTTTTCTGTTGGCAATGTTTGCGGTAATTTATAATACGATTTTCGCAACGATTACGCTCTATTTTTTCATCATTGCAGAAAAAATAAGGTTTACTGTAAATGTATAGTGAACAGCAAAAACATCTGCTTTTAAATTTTTCTCTGGTTGTTGTTTTTCTAATTCTTTTTTTATCTCTTTTTAAATTACAGATCATTGAGAGTACTAAATATACTACTATTGCCGAAAAAAATTTCGTGAGAATAAAGACTATTTTCCCGATCAGGGGTGAAATCTATGATAGAAAATACAGATCGATTGTTTTGAATAAACCCTCTTATAATCTTTATATTTCACTCAATAAAATCCAGGATAAAAAGACAGTAACGGAATTTATCAGCCAGAACTTCGATTTAAAACTGGATGAGATCGATAAAATAATTTACGACAACAGGTTTCGGCTTTATAAAGACGTGCTAATTGTACAAAATATTAATTTTGAAAAAATGGTTAAAATCTCCGAGCAGATGAATTATTATCCTTCACTCTCCCTGAAAAGTGAAAAAATCAGACAGTATCTGTATAATAATCACTTCACCGGATACACAGGTAGAATAAATGAGAATGAATACGCAAAATATAAAGATGACGGCTATTCTATAAACAGCTACATAGGTAAAAGCGGGTTAGAAAAATACTATGAAAACATGTTGCGTGGTAAGAATGGTTACCAGTTACTACAGGTGGATGCCAGCGGACAGAACCTGCAGTTCTTTAAGCACAACCTTGATAAACCGCCTGTCAATGGCACCAGTCTGATCCTGACAATCGATAACGATCTACAGTATTATATTAGTTCAATTTTCCCAAAAGAAAAGAATGGAGCGATAGTAGTGATGGATGTAAAAACCGGGGGTATTTTAGCTTACGTGAGCAAACCGGATTTTAATCAGAATATTTTCAGCGAAAATTTAACAACTAAGCAATGGAGCAATATCACAAATGATCCTGCTAAACCCATGCTGGATCGCATTATTCATGGTACTTATCCACCAGCTTCGATCTTTAAACCCATAATGGCAACCCTGGCTCTGGAAGAAAAGGTTATCAACAAAAAAACCAAACTGTCTCGATGTGATGGCGGGTTGTGGTTTGGAAATCGTTATTTCAAATGCTGGTATAAAAAAGGACATGGACGCTTAAATGTAATGGATGCCATCAAATATTCCTGTGATGTTTTTTTCTATGATCTCTCCACGCAATTTTCATTGGAACAGATAAACAACTTCACTAAAGAGAATATGCTAACAATCAAAACAGGAGTTGATTTGTTTGGTGAGCGAAATGGTTTTTTCCCTACCAGAAAATGGTACATTGATAATTATGGAAAATATGTCGGGATCATCGGGCATAAGGTGAATCTATCTATAGGACAAGGTGAAGTTCTGGTTACACCATTACAGATATGTGCCTATTATGCTGCTTTAGGTAACAATGGTAAGTGGATAAAACCACATCTACTAGTAAAAACAATATCCGATATTGAATCCAGTTACATTCAGTCAGAAATCAAGCAGCTTCCTGTTTCACAAAAAAACCTGGAGTTAATACAACAGTCGCTGTTTAATACTGTGAATGAAAGCTATGGAACTGGTGTGGCTGCCAGCCTTAACAATGTATCTGTTTACGGAAAGACCGGCTCAGCTGAAAATCACATGGGAAAAGTAACACACTCCTGGTTTGCAGGATATGCAAAGCAAGATGAATTTGAAATTGCATTTGTTGTTTTCTTGGAAAATGCCGGACATGGTGGAAGTGTTTCTGCTCCGATTGCCAGAAGAATCATTCAGTATTATTATAATCTGGAAAAATCATGAGAAAATTTGATTGGGTAACATTACTTCTACTGCTTATGCTACTTACATGTGGTATTATTGCAATCTATTCAGCTTCCACCGCCAAAATAGGAAATGATTTCCAGACAGAAAATTATTATATTAAACAGATAATCTGGATAATTATTGCTTTTATTATTACATTTTTGATTGTACGAACTCCATACAGCACAATCGAAATCTTGATAACGCCAGCATATATTATATCGATCATCTTGCTAATAATTGTACTGTTCATGCCAGAGATAAAAGGTTCTCAACGTTGGATACCACTGGGTCTTTTCAATTTCCAACCCTCAGAGATAGCTAAACTCACCACTATTCTGTTAGTAACCAAGCTTATTTCCAAACCTCATATAAATAACTGGCAGATTATTTCACGTTCCTTCCTTTTTTTTCTTATTCCAATAACCTTGATCTTTTTCGAACCAGACTTGGGCACTTCTCTTAGTTTCATAGTCAGTTTATTCGTCATCCTTGCTATTTCAGATCTTTCGGCATTTTATATCATTCTCATCGTTAGTCCACTGATAAGTATTGTTGTTTCATTTTCGCTTATTGTGTTCATTATTTATATTCTTATTCTTATTTTTATTTTATATAAAACAGAACTCGATAAAATTATCATTGGCTTCGCTGTAGCCTTGAACACGTTTTTCTTTTTTATTACTCCGTTTATCTGGAATAGTTTGAAAGTATATCAGCAAAACCGTATTCTTACCTTTATAGATCCGATGCGTGACCCCTTTGGAGCAGGTTATCAAATCATTCAGTCGAGGATAGCTATCGGTTCGGGTGGATTCTGGGGAAAAGGATTTCTCATGGGTACTCAAAAGAACTTAAACTTCCTTCCGGAGCATCATACAGACTTCATTTTTTCGGTGATCGGTGAAGAATTTGGATTTTTAGGTTGCGCAATTATTTTGCTAATATATTTTTTGTTTTTGTATAGAATTGTAAGGAATATAAATGTGTTGAAAAGGAAGGAATTCAGGTTTGCTGCGATTGGAATTCTGGCATACTTGACATTTCAGATCTTTATAAATATAGGAATGAATATCGGCATTGTGCCAACAACAGGAATTCCATTGCCATTTATCAGTTATGGTGGTTCAAATTTACTGATAAATGTTCTGGCAATTGGGCTTGTGTTAAAATTCCTGAATGAAAGAAGTATTTTTGAATAGGAGTAAATTATGGAAAAGCTAATCATAGCTGTAATCGTAATATTTACCAGTTGTTTTTTTGGTTCAATAATGCACTTTTCCGAGAAAGATATAGGTGACACAATAAATGCTGTAATCAATCCCAGCTTTGAAGACGGAGAATATAATTCTGAAACGTTACCTGAAGAATGGATGGTGTTGAATGATGCAGCCGAAAAAATATTCTGGGATAACAATTATAGGCGTACAGGTTCAAAAAGTCTGCGTATAGAGTATCCAGATGATAAGATCAACATCATTTCCGACGCCTTTCTAATAAACCCGGAATATGTTTATTATTCACGCTGTTTCCTGCGAACCAACTATCAATCCAATCATTCTGTCGTGATCAGATTTCTTGCATTTGATGCTAAGGGTAAAAGAGTGAATAAATTTAGCAACAAAGGATATCCAAAAGAAGATTGGACCCAGATCGACTTGACCTCCGGATTTCTGAACAGTACTGCCAGATTCGGCAGAATAATTATTTCCATACCCAAAAAGCCCGATAAGATCTTTTGGCTTGATGATGTAGAAAGCTATAATGTTTATAAAATTCAAAAATAAATGGAGGAAGAATGGCAAAAGAGAAGTATCTTTATGAGCGCAAAAAATTCTGTGTTCCTGTTACAAAAGCCGAACCCTTAAATTCTATCCAGTTCATTATTGATGATTTCATGAAAAAGAAAATTACTTTTTGTATAGACGGCAAAGGTGAAACATGGGAGATTTGGCGGCATGTGGATGACGGTGACAGCGACAAGATCAAGAAGACAGGAACTCCGTTAAAACCCAAATACCTTTATGTGGAGGGTGAAGAAATAAAAGAGTTTGAACTTGCCTAATTTTTTATATTTTATATTTAAAGTAATTATTCTGGCACCTCATTTGAGGTGCCTTTTGCTATAAAATATCCTGATTAAAAGTTATCCTGATTTTCTTCAATCCATTTTTCTGCTGAGAAAGCTGCCGTAGCTCCATCTGAGCCAGCAGTTATAATCTGACGTAAAACTTTATGCGTAACATCGCCAGCAGCATAAACACCAGGAATTTCTGTGTGCATGGTTTCATCTGTCTTTATAAAATTCTGATCATCAAAATCAACTCTGGATTCTACCAGTTCACTACTGGGGATAATACCCACGAAAATGAAAACACCATTAAGCGGTAGTTCGCTGTTTTTTTTAGTTTTTTTATTATAAAGTAAAAGCTTTTCTACGAAGTCGCCACCCTGGATTTCCTGTACTACAGAATCCCAAATCATTTCTATCTTTTTATTGGCAAATACTCTTTCCTGCAAAATCTTAACGGCTCGTAACTGGTCTCTGCGATGAATAATATAAACCTTACTAGCAAATTTAGTAAGGAATATAGCTTCTTCTACAGCCGAATCTCCCCCACCTACCACAGCTACTACTTTATCCCTGTAAAGAGCTCCGTCGCAAGTAGCACAATAAGAAACACCCCGACCGGTATATTTCTCTTCACCCGGAACAGCGAGTTTGCGAGGATGTGCTCCAGTAGCAATAATAACAGATTTCACGCGATAGGTTGCTTTGTTTGTTTCTACTATCTTACAGAGTCCTTCCAGTCCGATAGCTTTTACTTCTTCTATTTTAATTTCTGCATCGAATTTTTCTGCCTGTTTCTGCATTTTTTCTACAATATCGAAACCAGAGACGCTTTCTTCAAATCCGGGATAATTCTCTACTTCGGCAGTTACAGTTATCTGACCGCCAACAAGCGCTTTTTCGAATATTACCGTTTTCAAGCCGCCACGGGCAGCATAGATCGCAGCACTTAACCCGGCAGGTCCACCACCTACGATAGCAACATCATATTGTGTATTAAGCTCCATGTATCCTCCATTTTTTTTGCTATAATGTATTCAATTTCATTCCAAAAGCAAGTTTAGTTTAACACTGTGAAATATTATAATTTAAATCCTAGGGGAAGTAATTCTGAAATTGAGGTTTCCATTTGCTCTTTATTAGAAATAATTGTTATTTTTAATTCAGTACTAAATTCGGAAAGAACCTGACGACACGCACCACACGGAGTAGGAAGATTGGGGGAATCAGCATAGATCACCATTTCTTCGAATTCCATTTCACCTTCGGATACAGCTTTAAAAACAGCAGTTCTTTCTGCACAATTAGTAAGTCCGTAAGAAGAATTTTCTATATTGCAGCCAGTGTATACTTTTCCCGATTTCGTAAGAAGTGCTGCTCCAACTTTATAATTTGAATAAGGCGCATATGCTTTTCTGGAAACCTCTTTTGCTTTTTCGATGAGATGGTTCTTTGTCATATTGTATCTCCTTTATCTATATTTAGTAAAAAAGCTCATTTGATTGATGATTTGAATTTTTTCCTGCATGTTTCAGGGTTACCAGGTTGGGTGACAAATCAGCAGGTTATTATGCGCTAAGCACACCCAATGCCATAGAGAGCATTTTAGTTTCAGCATTATCGGCACGAGAAGCAATAAGGATAGGAGCTTTGGCACCCATCACCACATGTGCTACACGGTATTTACAATAGTAGGTAAGACATTTGCCAAAGATATTTCCGGATTCGATATTAGGCATGATCAGCACATCTGCTTTTCCCGCAACTTCAGATTCTATTCCCTTCATCTGTGCAGCCTTCTCGCTCACGGCGTTATCAAAGGCAAGCGGTCCGTTTATTATGCATCCTTTTATCTGGCCTCTATCGTTCATTTTTGAAATAATGCTGGCATCGATAGTTGGGGGCATTTTAGGATTAACTACTTCCACTGCTGTCAGAAGAGCAACTTTGGGTTTTGGATTTTCAAGACCATGAGCTACTTTAACAGCATTTTTTATTATTGATATTTTTTCTTTAAGTGTGGGATATAAATTAATTCCTCCATCACTCATTAAGACCAATTTTTCAGGATGTTCATAGACAAGGACATCACTCAGTATCTCACCAGTTCTTAATCCATCCTCTTTATCCAGAACTGATTTCAGAAGAGTTGCTGTATCGCATTTACCTTTCAAGAGAATATCTGCTTTCCCTTTATTTATTGCTTCCACAGATTTCTTTGCTGCCAATTTCATATTTGAGCCTGTATCAATAATCTCAAATGCATCAGCTAATTCGGGAGCATTTCCTTTCAGGTACTTTTCAATTACTGCTTTATCTCCTATCAATAAACTATTGGCGATGTTTTCTTTCTTTGCCATGATAGCTGCTTCCAAAGCAGAATTTGTATGTGCTGCTGCAATAACAACGATTTTGTTCGGCATCTTTTTCACTTTACGCAATAAATCATCAAAATTCCTGATCATGTTTTCTCCCCGAATTTTACTCTTCTCTTTTCAAATATTTTCTTCTCCACAAGGTCAAGAAATTTATTTCCGAATAATATTAATAATAATTATAGAAATTAGGTACACTTTGTCACAACTTGCCCGAATCTGACCCAATTAATTTATTAAAAAATGAAATTAACTTCAAAAGACACATAAAATAACTACAATTATAGCATGCAGTTCCAAGAATTGCTTTGTTATGAATGGTGTTGGCATACCTTTTGCATAAATGAATTATTAAGAATAATTATAGCAGATGTAATTATTTAATTTGATCCTTATAAAAAAAAGTAGAATTCTGTTTTTTTCAGATAGCTTAAAAAGCTGTTAACTACAATAATGATACAAGGTTAAATAACTTGACATTTATAATTACTTTTTTTCTTTTGTTTAAAAATATATTAAAGGGAAATTTATGGCTGTTTCGAAACGTTGGCATATAGCTCTTTCCACTACAGAGTCATCCAGACCATTCAACATGAGCATACCCAAAAAGACCGGAATTTTCTTCTGTTCCGTAGTTATAGCTTTCGTTTTAATTTTTATAGGTTCTATAGCTTACGTTGCCTACAACCATAACAAAATAGCTGAAGCTCAAGATATCATAAAAGAAAATGAGCTGTTAAAAAAACGCTTGTATACACTTTCTTTTGAAATAGATTCTATCATGACCAAACTAAAACTAATGGAAAATTGGGAAGACAAGATCCGTTCCGATAAGAATTTCAAATCGATCAACAAAGAAATCAGGGAAATGGGTGTGGGTGGTCTTCCTCAGGTAGATACAACCTTTACTTATAGCGATGAGTTGAATCTGGATTATAACATTACATTAAACAAAATAATCCAGTTGAAAAGTAAAGTTAAATTCGATTATCAGACTCATGAGCAACTTTTTAACCTAGTAGAATTAAAAGATGCTCTATACAAAAATACTCCTTCCATTTATCCTACTTATGGTCGTATTTCTGACCCATATGGCTGGAGAACTCATCCCATCACAAAACAACGCGTGTTCCATTATGGTCTCGACTTTGGAAATATAACAGGAACACCCATTTACGCAACTGCAGACGGGGTAGTAAGATCTACCGGAAAGCAAAAATATTTTGGTAAATTCATTGCTATCTCCCATAAATTTGGCTACCAGACAAATTACGCTCACCTTCATAAGATGTATGTGAAAAAAGGAGATGAAGTTAAAAGAGGGCAGATCATAGGAGAAATGGGTAATTCCGGTCGATCTACAGGAACTCATCTGCATTACGAAGTTCTCAGATATAATAAATACCGTAATCCATATAAATATCTAAATAAATTGGAAGATGATATAATCATCTCCAAAAATTAATTTTGTCTTCATTCCTTTAACATAATAAAAAAAACCTTGAAAATGAATTGCTTTTATGATAAGGGTAGGTCATGGAGAATAAACTGAATTTTGAAGAAGCTTTAAAAAGATTGGAAGAGATCGTTCAAACCCTGGAAAGTGGCGTTGATGAACTGGATAAAATAGTCAATCTGTTCGAAGAAGGATCTGAATTGGCCAGGTATTGCAACGAAAAACTGGAGAAAGTAGAAAACAAAATAGAGGTTTTAACTAATAAATTGCAAAAAGATAACACTATGAAAGAGGAAAAATGAGCACCAACAGAATGTTACTTAAAAAAGACCTGAAAGAAAAACGAGAACTCGTAAACATAGAAGTAGATCGGTTTTTACCTCGTAAAGACGAATATCCTAAGCAGATACATAAAGCAATACGCCATACATTGTTCGCAGGTGGAAAGAGATTGCGCCCATATTTGTTGATAAATACCTACCTTTTGTTCGATGATGATATTAAAAAGACTCTTCTTATAGCTGGTGCAATAGAAATGCTGCATAGTTACACACTTATTCATGACGACCTGCCGGAAATCGATAATGATGAATACCGCCGCGGGAAAAAAGCCTGCCATGTTGTTTTCGGTTCCGACATTGCTCTTCTTGCCGGAGACTCTCTCCTGGTTTTTGCTTTTGAAGCAATAACTACAGCAGAGATCGATGAAAAACTGAAACTGCAACTTATACAAGAATTGGCACGGGAAGCAGGGAATAAAGGATTAATCGCCGGACAAATGGTGGATATCATCAGTGAAGGTAAAGAGGTAAGTAAAGAAACTCTGGAATACATTCATAAAAATAAAACCGCCCGTATGATCAACCTACCTATTCGCTTTGGATGCTACATAGCAAATGCTTCCGCAGAAGATCAGGAACGCCTGGAAAAATTCGGAAATAAACTTGGACTGGCTTTCCAGATAGTTGATGATATCCTTGATATAGAAGGTTCACAGGAGACTCTGGGTAAGACCATCGGTAAAGATAAAAAAGCCCAGAAAGCTACCTTCCCGGCAGTATATGGAGTGGAAGAATCCAGAGAGATGGCCGAAAAACTTATCACAGAAGCAAAAGCTTTGCTGGAACCATTTGGTGAAAAAGCGAAATTACTTTCAATGCTCTGTGATTTTGTGCTCACAAGAAAGTTTTAATGATCGAAGTTAAAATTCAAAAAATAGATAAATCTGCTAAATTGCCACACCGTATGAGTACACACGCTGCTGGTTACGACCTTTATTCCTGCCATCAGCAAAATATCATCCTGAAAAAAGGCGAAGTGAAACTGGTTCCCACAGGAATTGCTATTTCATTGCCTGCTGGCTACGAAGCTCAGATCCGTCCACGCAGCGGACTTGCTATAAAACATGGAATTGGTGTTTTGAATGCACCCGGTACTATCGATGCCGACTACCGGGGAGAGATCAAGATCATTCTTTTCAATTATGGTAAGGAAGATTTTATCATTACGCCGGGAACACGCGTAGCTCAAATGGTAATTGCAAAGCATGAAATTGTAGACTTTGCAGTAACTGAAAAACTAGATGAAACAACACGCGGCAGCGGAGGATTCGGGCACACTTCGCATTAGCATTTCAGGTCTGAACCACACTCCTAAAAAAAACATAATGGAAAACAAAATACCGGTTAAGTTGCCATTTGGTAAAACAATATTCCAAACCATCAGCGGTCAATCTATCACTTCAGATACGGCTTTTATGGTGGAAACAGTGCTACATCATTTCAAACAAGAAAGATCCTCTGTGCTTGAACTGGGTAGTGGAAACGGAATTATTTCTATAATGCTGGCTTATTACCGTCCCACCTGGCATATTACCGGCATCGACATCCAACCACACCTGATAAAACTAGCCAAAGAAAATACCCGATTGGCAGAAGTTAATACATCTTTCCTATGTTCAGATCTGAGGAGCTTTTCCGTGAAAAAAAAATTCAATTTGGTCATTTCAAATCCTCCATATTTCCCAAAGACCAATGGTAAAATAAGCCCTATTCGAGAAAGAGCAATTTCCCGACATGAGATCATGTGTACTATGAGTGATGTTATAAAAGCAGTGAAAAGAAATTTAAACTCAGAAGGGAAAGCATACCTGCTCTATCCCATGAGCAGAATAAATGAACTCTTGGTTTCTGCGAAAAGAGTTGACCTAAAATTTGAAGAAAAAATTATATTCTCTGAAGTGGAAAATAAAAAAAAGGTGTTAGTGGTACTGAAGCATGCTTAAAATTGAGAATTTTACCCTGAGTTTCGAAAATGAAAGATTCATGCTGATAGACGATATTTTGTTCACCGGTGGGAAAAAGATAAATCTCTTTGCAGATAATTCCAGCGGCAAAACACTCCTTCTCAGATCTATCCATGGTGATTTCACGAAATTCGAAGGTTCCATCCTCATCAAAGAAAAACCACCACTTTTCTATAAGAAACGAAAGAAAACAATACTCGTAGAAAACCAGGTACATCTTTTAATGGATGAATCCATCTGGAAGAATATTACCCTCCCATTGGAAAAGGTAAGTTCACGACAAAAACAAAGCATTACAGACCTCTGTACCTTAGCTGGACTGAGCGAAAAAATTGGAACCAAAGTAAACAAACTTCCTTTTTCTTCTCAGAAATTTGTAGAACTTATCAGGGCTGTGATCCAGCTTCCCTATCTCATCCTTATAGACGATCTGGATAACTTCTTCGATGGGAAAAATCTTTTAAAAGCCCTGGAAATTTGCGAATATGCTTTGAACAGTGGCTCTTCCTTGCTGGCTACTTCCAAAAATAAAATGGAACATTTCGATATTACCTGTAGGGTACAGGATAAAAGAGTGGTGATACTGTGAAAAAGGGAATCTTTTTTCAGATAATTATCATTATCATTCTACTGGTAACCTGGGATTTACTACATATCGGTTTTAATCACCAAAAAAAAATGTTGGAAGCCAACATCTCCGAACTGCCGATGTTCATCTTTTCAAACAATGTTACCCTGCTGGATTCGCTGGCTAAAGAATTCGGCAATCTTTCCTTCATTAGAAATATCATTATCGAAGCTGATTCCATAGTTGCCGAAAAACTGATCTCCGGCTACGGCTTGGACAATGCCAAAGCTATCTTATCTTCCTACAATCTGCCCAGTCTGATGAAGATCTCTTTCGATGGAGCACTCTTTCAAATCCCGCAGAAAGAAGAATTAGAAAAACTTCTCTTTTCTTCTGAAAACATAGAACTGATAATAAATTATGATAGCGATCTGTGGCAGATAAACCGGAATAAGTTGGAATTGCTAACGAAAATATATTGGGGTGGAAATGGATTGATATTAGTTTTACTTCTATTTATCACCGTGTTCTTAAGAATTCATTTCGAAATAAAAAGCAACGATTTCTGGCAAATTTTCAAGTCTTCCGGTGGCAGTAGAAAAATGCGCCGTAAGCAGTTCATGCTGAATTCACTCTGGCTTTGTTTTGTTCCTTTACTGCTGCTTACCGGTATTTATTTTGCTGCCATGTACTTCAAATATGTAAATATTCAAATTGACTACAGGTTGTTCGGTGTTGAATTCGCTGCAATTGTTATCAGCATTTTAATGAGCAGGATATTTTTAGGAAAAAACATCTGATGAAAAAACATATTCCAAATTCACTAACCATTTTCCGCATGTTTCTTGTCCCTGTCTTTTTCTGGCTTGCTATTCTCATTCATACCGAAAACAGCTTACGCTGGGCAACAGTAGTATTTATTATTGCCGCAATTACCGATTACTTTGATGGAATGCTGGCCAGAAAATTCAATGCAATCACCGATTTCGGTAAAGTTATGGATCCGCTTGCTGATAAACTTCTGGTTCTCATGGCTCTGTTCGCAATCACCATTCAACCGTTAGAACTGATAACTGTATATGCCTTTTATATTATCCTCATCAGGGAATTACTCGTCTCTCTTATGAGAAATTACTATATAAGGCGTAAGATATACATTCCTGCTAATATTTGGGGAAAAATAAAAACCGTATTTCAGTTAACCGGAATTATTGTAGCTCTTCTATATTATTCATTTTTATCACAGTATTTGATAATTCATCAGGAAAAGATCAGGAACGGATTTCATATCTTTTTCTGGGTGATAGCTGTAATTACTTTTTTATCTGGAATAAGCTATATTTTTGATGTTCGTGAGATCATTAAAAAACGCAGGAAACAAAATAATGCGTAAGTTCCTGATTTTGAGTTTCATTATTTTATTTTTTATAGGCTGTTCTCAACAGGAAACAAAACATTTATCTAAAAGCAAAAAAATAGATCCCCATAAACCGATGAGTTGGGGACACCAGCAAACGATCTATGTTTTTGCTGACGACAATGTATGGAAATATGCCGAAGGCTATCTGCGACAAAATTTAGAAAGATTTATCTTTACTACAGAAAACGAACAATTCTTCGAAATAAAACGTGCACCAATCCAGAATATGGATAATTTCTATAAATTCAACAATCTTATTTTTTTCAGTCACCTGGCATCTGATGAGCCGGTTTCCAATTATATAAAAGAGATTATGGGCTCGCAGGTAAAAGATGATATAAAAACCAACCTAGTGGGAATGTACCCCAAGGAAAATGTGTGGGCGAACGATCAATTTGTATTATTCATCCTGGCTGATAACGAGCCGAATCTCCTCAAATTTAATATTCTCAGTGCAAACCAGATCTTTGAGGAATTCAAAGAAAAGCTCTATGAAAGAATTTCCGGGCAGGTTTACAAAACTCCCGTCTATTCTGCAGGAAGCTTTAAAGATTATCCCTGGGAACTGAAGCTCCCCAAAAAATATATTCTTTACAAAAAAGATCATAAAAATAATTTTATATCGTTCATTGCTCGTCTCAGGAATAGTCCTGACAGATATATTTCGGTTTATTTCGAGGAGATGGATCAAAATGAAGTCGGAAGAGAGTGGTTAAAGAAAAAACGGGCTGAGCTGGCCTGGAAGTATTACGACGAGGATGAATTCAAAAAAGAAGATGTACGGATAGAAAAATTTCAGCTTGGAAAACACCGGGGCTGGAAGCTTTCCGGCAGATGGCAGAATTTAAAATATACTGTAGGTGGAGCTTTCCAGAGTTTTGCTTTTTTCGATGAGAACAGCAAAAAGGCTTATCTTATCGATAGCTCTGTTTACTATCCGGAAGGCAGCAAACTGGAAGCATTGATCGAGCTGGAGATCATCAGCAGTTCGATAGTTATTAAAGATAATCAATTAACACAAGGAGATTAAGATGAAAAAAGCAGGATTGGTCATTGGTCTTATTTTGATCGGCAGTATTTGTTTTGCTTTCGAATTAAATACATTAATAGATACTCCCACCGCCGGGATACTTCAGAGAGGTGAAGCAGAAATATCAGGTAAACTTTACAAAAACAACGGGCTGATACTTGGTACCAGGGTTGGACTTTTTCCCAGGTTTATGTTCGGTGTAAATTACGGAGCGGAAAATCTTGTGGGAAATAAAGCTCCCGACTGGCATGACCGGGTTGAGTTTAATGCTAAACTGCGTTTTCTGGACGAAACAAACCAGCTTCCTGCCCTGGCTATTGGCTACGATTCACAGGGACACGGCAAATATGACGAAGGTGATAGACGGTATGATATCAAATCCAAGGGTGTTTACCTTACAGCCAGTAAGAACTATTTCTTTCTGGGAAATCTGGGAATTCACGGCGGCATTAATTACAGCCTGGAAACCGAAGATAAAGATGATGAACCGAATATCTTCCTGGGATTCGATAAGACCCTGGGAGATATGATAGTTTTACTTGCTGAATATGATACTGCCTGGAACGATAACAAAGACGAAGATATTGTAAGAGGATTAGGCTTTTTGAATGCATCCCTGGATGTTCATTTTACAGAAAATCTGGTTCTGAAAATATCCTTCTACGACATCCTGCAAAACAGGGACGATACCGAGGGTTGTGACAGAACTCTGACCCTTATCTATAATATGACATTCTAACCGCAGCTATGGCTAAATATTTTTCATTTCTGCTAATTCTGATAATTTTAGCTGGTTGTGCAGTAAACAAGGTTTCACAGGAAGACGCTCTTTCTCAACCAAACGAACAATCTGCCATTTACTTCTCTTTTGCCGAAGCAGCACTCCAACAAAAAGACTTTGTAGCTGCTATAGAACTTTATAAAAAAGCCGATCAGGCAGATTCCACTAATATTTTCATTAAAGAGAAATTACTGGAAATAATGACTTTGATATCTCTTTTTAAGCTGGAATATCAGGATGAGATAATAAAACTGGGAGAAAAATATTACACCCGTAAGCTCTATTCGGAAAAGATACTTTCCATCTTAGCGGGAACCTACAAAATTCAACAAAATTACAAAAAGGCAAAGAAGTTCTTCAAATTAGCTATCAAGAAAAAACCCACAGCCAGAAACCAGATAGCTTATTATCTTTTTCAAAAAGTGCACGATCCACCAGCAGATAAAAAACTACTTTTCAAAGCTCTGGAATTTCCCTGGAAAGATAAAAACCTTATTCTTAACACCGCCGAATTAATCGGAGAATTCGATGCAGAAAAAAGTCTTGAGATCCTGGAAAAGGCTTATGAAAGATGGGATGATGAAATAAGTTTCACTCCCCTTCTCACCACTTACGAAAAAGTAGGAAAAGCAAATAAGGTACTGGAATTACTGCAGCAAAGACTCGATGAAAAGAAACCTGTATCCGCTCCGCTAACAACCTATCTCATCGGCAGGTATTTTACACTGAAAAATTATGATAAAGTGATCGAGAATAAAGATATCTGTTTCCAGATTGGAACAAATGAGATCCTGCGTTTCCTGTTTTTTGCAGCTTTTCAAAAAAAGGATTATGAACTGGCAGTTCAGGCAGGAGAAGCCATTGAACAATCGCAAGACCTCAGCGAAGAACTCAAAGGTTCTTTTTATTCTTACCTGGTGGAAATATACATAGCTACTGAAGAAGATGATAAAGTTGTGGAATCTCTTATTAAATGCGACAATATTCATATCATCCGCAACCTGATGCTGGATTACAATTACAAAGAGGATGAAAAATTACAGGTCAGGTTCAAAACCATACTGGATTCCTTCCTGGTAAAAACCGAAACTAAAGAGGTGGGCGCTTACCTGCTGGCAATATTCCACACAAATCTGGAAGAAAAAGAACCCGCTTTGGAATATTTAAGCCGAATCTCTGATGACTTCCTGGCAGAGAACGAACTGCTCTTTGAGGCTGCTGCCTTGTACCTGCAAAATGGATTGGATATAGAAAAGGCCTGCACTCTGCTGGAAAAACTAACAGATGCGGAACTGACCTCTAATGAGATAATTGCCGGACTTCTCTTTAGAACCCAAAACGATTCCATAGCGTACGAAATGCTCAAGCAGGAGATAAACCGAAATTCACAGCCGCATATTACAACCTTTATCCGCTACTCGCTATTAGCAGAGCGATATGGCAGAATAGACAGTTTAGTAGTCTACCTGGAAAAGGGAATTGAAATATTTCCCGATAATGCCGACCTTTTGAATACACTGGGTTACCTGATAGCTAAACACGGATTGGAAGATAAATATGACCTTTCCGAACAACTGTTAATAAAAGCACTGGAACTGGAACCGGAAAGTGCCATGATATGGGACAGCATGGCCTGGCTGCATTTTAAAAAAGGATTTTATAAGAAAGCACTTAAAGCCATGGAAATTCCGCTGAAGAGCAAGATAGAACACAGCGAAATTGCCTACCATCTGGGAGAAATATTCTTGAAACTCAATAAGAAAGACAGGGCAGAAAAATACCTGAAGCAGGCAATTGAACTTGCCAATGATGTCGATGCTGTGGAAATATCCCGCAAAATACTGGAAAAATATTTTAAGGAGTAAAGATATGAAATTTGTTTTTAATAAGTTGAACGCAATCCTGCTGATAGCAGCCATTCTCGTTACCATAGCCGGTTACATTATTATGGGAACTGGCGATAAAACCATATCCCCTATTTTATTGATAATAGCTTATGTAATACTCTTTCCCGCTGCCATTATTGCCGGGACGAAGAAGAAAAAGAAAGAAAAAACTAAATGAATCTATATGCGAAATACCCGACATATGTCGTATATCATACCAAATTCGTGGGATTCACGACATTAATGTCGGGGATATATACATTAGCAGCAACTTAATTCGGAGAAAAAGATGAAAATTATTGTATTATACTTAATTATTGCACTTTTTATTAGTATCAACATATTCGCAGATGGAGTTGAACCAGATGGCTCAGGAACAGAAGTAGATCCTTACCAAGTAGAAATATTGGATAATTTATTATGGATAAGCACAAACAGCAATTCCTGGGATAAACATTTTATTCAACTTGCAGACATTAATGCATCTGATACTCAAAATTGGAATAATGGAGAAGGATTTTCTCCTATTGGAAATGAAGATACTCAATTTACTGGTACCTATAACGGTCAAGAATCCATTGTTGACAGTATATATATTTATAGGACTACCAATTTTGTAGGATTATTTGGAAATATTTATACTGCAACATTAGAAAATCTTGGAGTTACTAATGTGAATATTAGTGGAAGTTGCTACATTGGAGGTTTGGCTGGAATTATTTTTTCTTCTTCTACAATAAGCAATAGCTACAGTACCGGTAATGTTAGTGGTGATTGGGGGATCGGTGGTTTGATTGGTAGAGTAGAATATTCTTCAACCGATAATAGCTTCAGTACTGCTAGTGTTAATGGAACTAAGTGGGTCGGTGGTTTGGTAGGACTTAATTTATCTTCTGTATTAAGTAATAGCTATTATAACTATGAAACAGTTTTGATAAATGGAGAAAATGTATTAACAAATGGAGCATTATATAACGAACAATTTATTGCCTGGTTAGATAATAATCTTTTTTTAAATATTGATAATTATTTATCCTCAAATGGAGAAGATTATTTGATTTCAAATATTGAAGATTTTAAGCAACTTCTTGCATTTGGTCAATTCTCTGAATATAGCTTTCTGCTACAAAATGATCTGAATTTAAGTAATGAGAACAATTTTTACATACCTTATTTTTCAGGTTGTTTTAATGGAAATAATTTAACTATCACGAATTTAAACTTGGATATGGAATCTTACATATTACTTGGACTATTCGGTTATACTAACAATGCTACAATAGAAAATCTTGCAGTTACTAATATTGATATTCTTGGAGATGAGTTTGTTGGTGGTTTAGTTGGTGTTAATGATTATTCTTCCACAATAAGCAATAGTTATACAACCGGTAGTATTAGTGGAAATGGACAGATTGGTGGTTTAGTAGGTGCTAATTCACATTCTACAATAAACAACAGCTATAGTACTAGCAGTATTAATGGAAATAATTTTATCGGTGGCTTGATTGGAAATAATGTTGGATCATCAACAAGCAATAGCTACAGTACCGGCAATGTTGTTGGAAATCTGGTAGTTGGAGGTTTTATGGGGCATAATTGGGACTCCTCAGTAATCAATAGCTACAGTAAAGGTATTGTTAATGGAAATAATAAAGTTGGTGGTTTTGTAGGATGGATTTATGATTATTCCACAATAAATAAATGTTACAGTATTGGCAGTGTTAGTGGAGATGGAGATAATGTAGGTGGCTTAGCAGGAGATAATGATAATTATTTTTCTACTGTAGAAAATTCATTTTGGAATGTAGAAACTTCCGGACAAACTACAAGTGCAGGTGGAACCGGAAAGACTACAGCAGAAATGCAAGATGTTGCTACATACACTTCATTGGTAACAGTTGGTTTAGATGAACCTTGGGATTTTGTAAATAATCCTTTTGATGATATTGGTAATGAAGATTATTGGGATATTGACGATGAAATTAATGATGGTTATCCGTATTTGGCAAATCCTTTAGTAAGTATTAAAGATGAAACAATAATTGAAGTAACAAATGTTTCCAAATTAATTGGTAATTATCCTAATCCATTCAATCCATCAACATCAATTGAGTTTTCAATCAATAATAATTCTCATATTGAACTATCCATTTATAATATCAAAGGCCAAAAAATAAAAACTTTGGCTCAAAATGAATTTACAAAAGGTTCACATTCTATTATCTGGAATGGTGATGAAGAATCAGGGAAATCTGTAAGTTCAGGCGTTTATCTGTACAAATTAAATGTGAATGACAAAATTGAAGCAGTTAAGAGATGTTTACTTTTGAAATGAAAAAGATGCTGCTAACAAACAGCTCCACAGCCAAGCAAGAAGAAAAGCAAGAAGAGCACCGCACACGCCAAACTTCTTGTCCAAAGTCAATCGAAATAAATATTTTAATTTAATAATTTAGATCT
>CBDUTJ010000021.1:0-47499 GCA_965370415.1 uncultured bacterium
CATTTTCATTTTGGAAAAAATAATCAAGATCGAGATATTGGTAATCGTTTTCAATGAGTTCAAACAGGAATGTTCGTATCTGCTCGCGTTTGGTTTTTTCCTTTACAAAACAGGATAGAAATTCATCGGAAAGGGCTGCATTTAGAACTTGCTGTAAAGAAAGCAGGAACGGCTCACCTTTGTACACCATTGAATTTAAAAGATCCAGCGTAATTTGGATAAACCTGAAAATAGCTGTGTTTGTGAATGGAATTGCATTTGAGATCGAGAAAAAGCGATGGGAAAGAAAACCGGAATACGGTTGCAAATTGAATTTGAAATCGATGACGGTATTATTTTTATTATTATCAATTTCGGAAAGAAGACAAGCTATCATCTGAAATTGCTCTGAAGAACGAATTACTTTCACTTTACTCTTCAGATGTTGTTTGATCATCGATGCATCGAAATTATTCCTGATAGTCATCTCATCTTCAATATAAAATTCTGGCGGGATATGTAAATATATCAATACATTTTCATCAAACCCGCGCAAAATATTCTTCTCGAGTTCAGTAAAATAGAATTGATTTACAACGATGATCTTTTCAAAATTCAATTCATACTGCAGCTCACGGATATCACGGAGAAATATCGTATCAGAAAAATGTTCTTCCAGTAGAAGTTCATAATATTGCTCTTTAATCTGTGAAAGCTGCTGGAATGTATTAAGCTGCCAATTGTTTGCTGTATGTTTAAAGAAGAGAACTTCAGAGATTCTGTCTTCGGAGATCATCTCTTCATTTATTTCTTCCCAGAAATCGAAGAAATTATTAGAAAGTTCAATGGATTGAAAATAACCACCGACATTAAAAAATTCTTTATCGTCTGTTGATAATGCTTTATAAAACATCAGGGAACGTTTTTCTTCTTTCAGAATGGGAAATATGGTTGGGAATAATAATTCTTTCCATTCATCCATAGTTAGGAATTCGCTTTCGGTAAAATTCCAATTCTGCAGGAACAACTTCTTAGCTTCTTTTTTGCTGGATTGAGTGGGGAAGAGCAGCAGGCATGAACTACCCTGATTCTCTGTAATTATCTTCTGAATAAGATTTTCATCGAAGCCAATAAATTTAAAGTTTATCATAATCCCCTTTATGTAACTCGACCTGCCGGATCGAGTATTAGACTGACTAAAGAATTCTAAAAATTCAAAGTAAAAATAGAAAAGCTGGTTTTAAAGTCAAATCTTTTGGGATTGATTAATCGCCTGGTTGATTAATAATCTGTTTTTCACAAATCTCTTTCCTAACTTTCCAGTTGGGAAAGCAATTGAATAATGTAGTAGTGCTTTCCGAAGCAGAAGCTTCGGAAAGAGATTTATAAAAAAGGGGTTCAAACGAACCCCTTTTTCAAATAGTTAAATATCGTTTTTATTCAATTCTGAATTCAAACACCTGCTGTGAACCTTTGTCTCCATAATCATCATGGATCAGGAGGTAATACTCAGCTCCGGGTGTTACATCAACTTCAGCAGGTAGTTTTTTCCAACTACTTGCAACATCGAGCTTATCATTTTTATTTAGTGTATATAGTCTGATCTCAGGTGTTATCCCTGCATAATCTTTTGCCATAAGTTTAAGTTTATTTCCTTTATCGATCTTGATCTTGTAATAATCATTATCACCCTGTGGGAAGATAGCAAGTTTAAGTGTGTCTCCTCGAGAGACGGATTTTGCAGTTTTGAAATCGTTGTTTGGCTCATAGATATCTATTTCAATCAGGAATTCCACTAAAAAACTGAATGGAGTTTCGGAAGATCTATCATTATAATCATCATGCAGATAAATGTAATATTCTCCAGGTTCTGTAATTGCACAAGCATCGGGAAGTTTGTGCCAGTTTCTTATCTTTTGTATTTTCGGTTTTGCCCATTCATCATATTTTGCGTAGTAAATTTCAGGAGTAATTCCTTGTGGAACATCCTTGGATTTCACAAGAAGATAACCCTGTTTTTCCACCTTGACTTTGTACCAATCGCTATCTCCAGTTGGAAAGATTACGGGTTTTACAGTTGTTCCAAACTCGATAGCAGTAGCTTTTTCAGGATTATTATTAGGTTCTCCAGCATCAAATTCCGGGATAAAATCTACCTTTATCTGGATGGATTCTTTCGATTCCCTGTCATTGTAATTATCGATGATGGCAAAATAGTAAGTTCCGGCTTCGGGAATGAATAAAGCATCAGGCAGCTTACACCACTTTTTGAGCCATTTTACTTTACTACCTTCCCATTCCTGGAATAGTGCATAACCAACTTCCAGTTCTAAACCTTTAGGAATCTGGCTTGCTTGAACTTTCAGATATCCCTGCTCGGTAAGGTCAACTTTGAACCAATCAATATCTTTAACAGGGGTGATCTTGATCTCGAATGGTTTTCCAAGTGCGATCTCATTTGCCAGATCGATGGAATTGTTCGGTTCCTTTTCTCCGCTGGTGCCGCCGCCTCCACAACAGGTGATGGACAAAAATAGAATTGCCGGAAGGGAAAATAACAATAGATTTCTGAACTTTGAATTCATACATTCCTCCTTTTTATTTTTAAATATGTTTTATGAATTAAAAAAATCTAATTCAGGTCAAGAACTTTATAATAAGATTAATATTTTTCCTTTTAAAAATAGTTTTTATTGCAAGATCAGGTTAATTTTGAATAATTAATTCAGAAGAATTATTCCTAACTGAATTCACTTTATTAGATACTTTATGAAAGGATATTTTATTTTGAGGATAAGGTTGTAGTAGCTCTATTAATTTACCCGGATCTTTATTTTCCAGCCAGATGGATTCTGATTTTTGGGGAAGAATTGCCGGCATCCGGTTATGGATTTTTTCCAATGCATCATTGGCAGAAGTTGTTATTATCGAACAGGATTGGACGAATTCCCCTTCAGGTGATTTCCAGTTTTCCCAGATCCCTGCGAATGTAAAAAGTTCCCTATCTTTCAGATGGATATAAAAAGGCTGTTTATCTTCTTTTCGCCATTCGTAAAATCCGTTAGCAGGGATAAGGCATCTTCGTTTTTGAAAAGCATATTTGAAACTGGGTTTCTCGTTTATGGTTTCGGCACGTGTATTTATCATTTTATAGCCGATCTTCGGATCTTTTGCCCAGAAAGGGATCAGTCCCCATTTACAAAATTCGAGGTGGTTACCATCATTTTTTTTTATTATCAACGGAATATTCTGACCGGGAGCAACATTGTAGTTAGTTTCCAGTTCTTCGATCTCATTCAGGATATCTGCATATTCTTTAATAGCCGCAAAACTGCTATATAAAGCAAATCTTCCACACATAAGTTTCTCCTTGCTTTTCTACATTTTCCCTTTGATAAAGGGAAATTGCAAAGGGTTTGATATAAATAACACACCTCATTTCTTCTCGTTGGGAACTAGACAAATGTCAAGATTGCTATTCTTCTTCATCTCCCACAGACAATTCTGTTTCATTGAAAAAATCTAGTATCTGCTGTTGCTTTTGCCCATCACCTTCCCACTCCAGATTGGAAACACTAAGACCTAAAAGCCGAATTTTACATTTAGGACCAAGCGTTTCCAGCAAAAGCTTTCTTCCCAGATGAAGCAGGATGTCTTCTTTATCGAAAGCTTCATCCAGGGTTTTACTCCTATTTACCATATCAAAATTGTCATACTTGATCTTAACAGTCAAAGTTTTTGCTTTAAATTTTTTTTCTTTCATTTTGGAACTGATCTTTTGTGAGATATTTTTCAGAACCTCCAGCATCTCTTCCACATCACTGATGTCTTTGGAAAAAGTGCGCTCGCAACCCAGTGATTTACGTATACGATGAGTTATAACAGGGCGATTATCTATACCTCGAACAGTATTGTAATAGAATGTTCCTACCTTTCCAAAATGTTTGATGAGTTCTTTTAGAGAGCGTTCTTTCAGATCTTTACCGGTACGGATTCCCAGGTAGATCATCTTTTTTTCGCTCACATTTCCAATACCATAGAATTTTCCGATTGGAAGTTTTTCCAGAATTTCCAGGGCTTTTATGGGTGGAATAACTACCAAACCGTCCGGCTTATCCATTTCAGAAGCGATCTTTGCCAGGAATTTATTGTAGGAAACTCCTGCTGACGCAGTTAACCTGGTTCTTTCAAAGATCTTCATTTTAATATCTTTTGCTATTTCAGTTGCGAGGGTAATATTTTTCTTATTTTCCGTTACATCCAGGTATGCTTCATCAATGGAAACAGATTCAACCAGGTCTGTATATTCAAAGAAAATTTCCCGCACAATCTGGGAAGCCTCTTTAATTGCGTCGAAATTGGGACGGATAAAAATGCCATGCGGACATAATTTATATGCCTGGTAACTTGGCATGGCAGAATGAATGCCGAATTTTCGGGCTTCATAAGAACAGGTGGAGACTACTCCGCGGCTGTTGGGTGGTCCACCCACGATGATGGGCTTTCCTTTGTATTGCGGGTTATCACGAATTTCTACTGCCGCAAAAAAAGCGTCCATATCCACATGAATTATTTTTCTATTAGTTTCCATATCAACATGCCTTCACCACCGGAATATGAGACCAGCTGGTGGTGTAGCTGGGGGTTAATCTTTCCCGCTTCATCTGCCAGGGGCGCTTGATGCCGGAAGCTGCATAGGTCAATCGAGCACTGCCCATTTTTTCATTGATGTCGTCCATACAGTCCATAACTATTTTGCGATGGTCATCCAGATAAGTGGGTTCAAAAAGATCAAGTGGCGCTTTGCTCTGATGCATGATATCAGATATCATCACGCCGGTTTTTTTGTATTTGTAACCGGGACGAAAAATATTCTTCAGAATTTTCGATGCTGCTTTCAGAAAGTCCGGCGTATAGGCAGAGGGGAGAGGAAGGCGTGCAGTGGCATAGTTGGCATATTGCGGTTCGTTCTTAAAGCGGTTCGTGGTAAGGAAAACGGTTATCTGCGAAGCCACCTGTTTTTCTGTCCGCAGTTTTTCTACAGCGCGTGTACAATAAGCAGCTGTTGCTTCCTGTATATCCTGAAGTTCTGTAACCGGAGTACCAAATGATCTGGAAGAGACTATTTCTTTTTTGGGGTCAACATCCATTTCCAGATCAATGCAGGAAATACCGCGCAATTCTTTTACCATACGCAGTCCCATGAGGGTCATTTTTTTCTGTACCCATTTATCGGGAGCTCTGGAAAGCTGGAAGGCATTTTCAATGCCGTTGCGCCGCAACATTTTGGCATATTGCCTTCCCACACCCCAGATGTGCTCTACTTCTACCCAGCGTAATATCTTATCTTTATCCGGATGGTCGATTATATCAAAAACATTTTCGATGAAACTATGTTTCTTGGCAAAACGGTTGGCAACTTTCGCCAGTGTTTTGGTGGGACCTATTCCGATGGAAACCGGCAGTCCCGTCCATTGCCACACTGTATTTTTTATTTTCCTGCCGTAATCTGTGAGGTTCAAATGTTCAAAGCCGGAAAGCGAGAGGAATGCCTCATCGATGGAGTATATTTCAATATCGGGCGTGAATTGGGTAAGTGTCTGCATTACCCGGTTAGACATATCACCATACAGAGCATAGTTGGAAGAAAATATTCTTATATTATGCTTTCGGATGAGTTGTTTATCAATCTTGAAGCCGGGAGTGCCGCGGGTAATGCCGAGTTTTTTCAGTTCCGGTGAAAGCGCCACGATGATACCATCATTATTGGAAAGGATGCCTACCGGTTTATCGGCAAGGTATGGGTTGAATACCTTTTCGCAGGCCGCATAAAAACTATTGCAATCGGCCAGAGCAAAAATATCGCGCGCCATTTAGCCTCACCTCATTTTATGAATAGCGTAAGTTACCACACCCCAAATCTTAAAACTCATATCTCCAGTGATCTCAATAGATTCAAATTCTGAATTCTCCGGTTCCAAAAACCATTTCCCTTTTATTTCGCGTAAGCGTTTTACAGTGAGTTCTCCATCCACGATGGCGATAACGATCTTTTTGTGTGCCGGTTCCAGTGAGCGATCCACTATCAGGATATCGCCGGGATAAATCCCGGCATTAATCATGGAATAGCCTTCCACTTTTACAAAATAAGTAGCCATGGGATGCTCGATGAGATATTCATTCAAATCGAGATTTTCTTCTATATAATCCTGAGCGGGGGAAGGGAAACCAGCAGGAATTTGAGTACCAATGAGAGGACATTTCAAGGCAATTGAGGGTTGAAAGCGGAAGATTTCTTTAACTACCGGAGCTGTTTTTAAATTTAAATTAATCTTTCTCATAATTTTCTTTCTTCTTCCACAAGACAATATTAACTAAGCAGTTAATATGTCAACATTTATTTTAACTAAAAAGTTAAAAAAATAGAGCATTCCAAATGTGAATATGTTATAACTTATTGTTGTAAAATCTATTAAGCAGAAGAGAAAAGTCTTGACATAAATTTGAAGAAAACATTAATAAAAACAGAAAAAAAAGGAGGATGTATTATGTATGATGATGCTGGTGCAGGTGCTGCTGCCGGAATCGGGGCAGGAATGATGATTTTATATTTTGTAGTTTTAATCTTTATGCTCATTGTGTATTGGAAAATCTTTACCAAAGCGGGAAAACCGGGCTGGGGTATTATAATACCCATTTACAATATTATTTTAATGCTCGAAATCGTAAGACGTCCAGGCTGGTGGATTATATTAGTCCTTATAGTTCCTTTTGCCAATATTGTCTGTTCAATCATCATTATTTTTGATCTGGCAAAATCATTTGGGAAAGGAACCGGTTTTGGTTTTGGACTGTTATTTCTCCCAATTATTTTCTTGCCAATTTTAGCTTTTGGCAGTTCGGAGTATACACCAATTAAAAGGGAAATTGTTGTACAAACATAAAAAAAATAATTTTTATTATAAAGCACTGTTTTCGAACAGTGCTTTTTTATTTGCAATTTGACAAGAACAGGTAAAAGAAAAAACTAATTCTAAAGTAATTTGGAGAAAATTATGCAGGAAAAAGCCAAACGCGGTTTTGCCAGTGATAATAATGCTGGGATCCATCCGGATGTTTTAAAAGCTATTGAAGAAGCAAATACAGGTCATGTTATCGGTTATGGCGATGATATTTATACGGAAGAAGCTATGCATACAATAAAAGAACATTTTGGACAGGACATTGATGTATATTTTGTTTTTAATGGTACCGGAGCGAATGTACTTAGTATGAAAGCTGTCACGGAATCTTATAATTCCATTATCTGTGCAGAGACTTCTCATATAAATGTGGATGAATGCGGTGCACCCGAGAAATTCACCGGTTGCAAACTGCTTCCTGTTTCCACCGAAAACGGAAAAATAACAGTGGAACAGATAAAATATCACATGCATGGCATTGACTTTGAACATCATTCCCAACCAAGAGTCATATCCATCACACAATCTACGGAATTGGGAACAGTATATACTTTAAAAGAGATAGCAGAAATCACACGATTTGCCCACGAGAATAATATGCTGGTTCATATGGATGGTGCAAGGCTATCTAATGCTGTAGTAAGCTTGAACACTACCTTTAAAAAAATAACAAATGATGCAGGTATCGATATTCTTTCTTTAGGAATGACCAAGAATGGTGGTATGAATGCAGAAGCTATAATGTTTTTCAATAAGAACCTATCAGAAGATTTCAAATACTATCGCAAACAGGGAATGCAATTGGCATCTAAAATGAGATATATGGCAGTTCAGTTTACTGCTTTATTAAGAAACGAACTCTGGTTGAAAAATGCTCGTCATGCCAACCGGATGGCGCAGATCCTGGCAGAAAGAGTGGCAGATATTCCACAGGTTACTATTACACAGAAAGTTGAAGCAAACGGTATTTTTGCCATTATTCCTAAAAAGATAATTTATAGGTTACAGGAAAAGTTCTTCTTTTATATTTGGAATGAAGAGCGTTCTGAAGTACGTTGGATGACCTCTTTTGATACAATGGAAAAAGATATCGATGAATTTACCGATCAATTAAAAAGTTTATTGAAAAAATAAAATTCCTCATCTATTTTTCTTCTTCGAATAGTTTGTCTGCTTCAGTATTTTTTGACCTGCTTTCCTTAATTTGTTCTTCAACTTCTGTTATATTTAATTTTCTATACTCAATGTTATCTACGATCTCTACTTTTAAAACAATTATCATTTCGTTCGATTTTACGCCTTTGACGGAACGACCAAAAATATAACGAAGTCCGAATACCCACCACGGCAGATCTTTTAAAATGGGAATACCGGATCTTTCAATTGTTGTATCATTGTCGTACAAACCCCCGATAACAGTTTCTTCACCATCGTATAACAGAACTTCGGTAACGGATTTACTTTTATTGATTATAGTTGTTAATGCTCCCGGGATAGCAGAACTTTTTTCTATTTTCACCTTTAAATGGATCGCCTGGTTTTCATTTTCGGTGAGTATCTTTGGAGTTACTGTCAGGATCATACCGGTTTCATAGAATTTATCGATAACATTTCCAGCCTGGTCAAAGGTCTTTATCGAGAAATCCTGTCCAACTTGAACAAACCCTTCTTTCCCTGATATAACTGTGATAGTTGGTCTGGCAACTATTGCACCTCTCTGGTAAGATTCTACGATTTTAAAAAGTGCATCAAGAGCTATTGTGACATTTCCAGCTTTAAAAGTTTCAGGATATTCTTCTTTAATACTGGCGGCAATAATTTCATCTCCCATGTCATCTGCTCCGGTTAAATCGACATGTATGTTACCATCTATAAGAGTATGCCAGTTGATTCCCACCTCTTTGGAAAGGGATCTATCTGCTTTAAAGAATATAGCTGATATTCTCACCTGCTGTGAATTTGGTGTTATTACCAGTTTCTTCTCTTCAGCATCTTTCTCTTTTACAATTTCTACATCCCTGATAAGATACATTCCGGGTTGTTCCTCAAGTACAAGATTATGATAACCAACTATTAACTGCAAGGCATCTTTCCAATGCAGTTGATTCACAGGAATACCGATTTGTTGATTGAAGCTGCTTGTACTGAGGATCTTTCTGTTATCGTAAAACTGGGAAAGGACTTCAATAGCCCTGAGAGCTTGTATAAAACTGATATTACGGGCTAATGTTATCTGTTCGGAAAAACTATTGTCAATGTATTCTCTTTCTTCCTGCTGACAAAAAACAGCAGAACAAAGGAATAATACTCCAAGAATTAATATTATTTTTTTCATAAGTTATTCCTTATCATTTTCATATAAATAGATTACTTTTTCTTTTGTAACACCGATTTCGTTAAGTTTAAATACAGCACCTTGTACATCCCAATTGATAGAATGCAGGTAACCGTATGCTACTTTGTCACCTTGTTCAAGAACATGAATTCTACCTTCAGCATCTTTCAAGAATACTTTATCCGGAGACAAGCCGATCATAGTAGCCCGGTATGGATCCAGGAATTTTTGTTGCTCTTCGTCAGGAATTTTACCGTGGATTCTTGAATAGAACGGGTTATATGTTAATTGTTTGTATTTCAGTTTCCTGAACATAACTTCTTCAACTTCGGGAGAGTCTTCTTCATAGTAAGCATTTACAATTATGGTAAAATCAACTTTACCAGTGGAGACATCATCTTTAACATCTTCTATAAGCTTAATGGAATCGATCACATAAAGCATGAACTGGCTTTCAACCTGTCTGATAAAAGTATATAGTGCTCTAACCGGAGCTTGACCGAAAATAGCATAGGTCCTGTAACCTATATTTTCTACTCGCCCCGATTTTGTGAATCTAAAATCGAATTTTACTTCAGGACAGAAATTATCACAGATATCCAACAGGTATTTGTAGGTTAGAGTCGGATCATTTCTCTGTGGTATTATTTTACTTTCAGTCTGAACTTTTATTTCCAATTCTTTGAGGGATGCAAGAAAGAGCTCATGGTCTTTCATATCCGGGTTTGCTGCTTGCAAATCATCAAGTTGTTTCTTATTGTTCTCATAAGAGGCTTTGATAGCATTTAATTTTTTTACCGAGCCGGAATTGCCTATTAGAAAACCCAGAAAAACAATAATTAGAAGTCCAGTGAGTATAAGTGTATTTCTTATAGCATAGGGCATGTTATTTCCCCTCTAATTTCTGGATCTTGTATTTGGCAGCTTTTGCCAGGCTATTCTTTGGAAATTCTTTTATTAGCTTATTCCAGTAAGCTTTTGCGCTTTTAAAATCTTTTTCCTTCTCGCTGCAGTTACCTAACATTATTAAAGCGTCAGGAGTCTTATTCCCTTTCATTCTATATACTTTTTCTAATACATGTTTCGCTTCTTTTGTTCTATTTAGAAGGTACAGGCATTCTCCTACAAAATAGTTGGCATTGTATGTTAAATCATTTTTGGGATATTTCTGAATGAATTCAGTGAATTTATTTAAGGCAGAATTAATATCTCCGGCAAAATAAATACGAACAATGTCACTGTATTCCTGAGCTATTACGGCAGGTGGTACTTCTTCTTTAATAGTTAATTCTTCATCTTCCTCTTTGGTTGTAATTATCTCTTGTTCTTCTTCCGATGTAATTTCTTTTGTTGTTTTTTCTTTAGCTTTTTTTAACTCCTCAGGATCAGGATAGCTAAAGGTAAGATCAAATTTCCAAACAGTTACATCCTCCAGGTCGTATTTCAGAACACTGGATATCTCCCCTTCAGGAAAAAGGCGGGAAAATTCAAGAATACTTCTGCGAGAAGTTGTGTAACCTAATACCTGGAAACCACCATTTTTACTATTAATGTTTGTGATCCAGCTTAATTGATTTCTTTGCAGGGAACGGGCAAAAGTATGCAAGATATAGTTCCACTGGTTTTTCTTGCCGGTTATTTTTTCTACTTTAAGAAAATTAGCCTCCAGATCACTAACTTTCTTTTTAATCTCATTCAATCTTTTGATCAATACTCGATTCTGAGTTAGTTCCCGTTCGATGCGGTAATTCATATTTGTGTATTCACCAATTTCCTGCTTCATTTCCAGATTATTAATTGTACCTGAAAAGGCAAAATAGAAGATTGCAGCTAATACTATGAAGCCATGCCAGACTATTTTAAAATATTTTTGATTTTCAATTACCTTACTTGGAAGAAGATTACAAGGAGAGAAATCTTTGTTTTTCAGTTGTAGAGTTTTCCAGGCTAAAGCAATAGGAATAGCAAAGCGTGCGATCTGGTCAGGCGTTATTACTTCTTCTGAACCTTCCTGAATATAAAGATGTTTTAATACCAGCTTAGTAACTGAATCACCTTCGGTGGCTTTGCTTTTGAAAAACTCAATGTCTTCTTCAGTTGCATAATCTCCTGCTAGTATTATGTTTTTTGTAATAGGAATATCTGAAATATCTTGTTCCATGATGACTTTAGAATAAATTGCCTGCCGTAAATTATCCGGCTCGGTATCTTGTACAATAATTGGGAATGTTTTAATATGGTTCTTATCTTTCAGAATAATTCCAACTTTATAATCCACACCAATGTAAATTACCAGTACATATTCATCAGGCGAAAATTCATAATTATGACGTATTATGTTAATGAGAGAAACTTCATTTGTATCGATATGATTATAAAAGAACTTTTCTTTTGAAAGAACAAGATTGATGTCTCTTAATGCATGGAACAGATCGAACTTACCGCGATGCACAAAAGCAAGACCTGATTTATCTGGATTAAGAATATAATCCAAAGAGTAATTTTTAGCTTTGATCTCTTCCTTTGTTAGTAATTCATTTTGAAGTTTCTTAACTAACTTTCCTGTATTAAAAGATGAATCGAATTGGAAGTATGAAATCTGTTCATCATTTGCACTTATGGATATTTTTCCACCTTCAAGAGGGAATTGCTGCATGAAATTCTGTAAGTCTTTTAAACCAGGTAGAATCTCTTTTTTTTCAGTGGATTCGACCTCCTCAGGTGCTTCAAACTCCGATATTTCGGGCATATCAAAAGTTTCTTCGTCCAACTCTGTTACTTCAGGAATACTAATTTCTTCTTCAAGTGTTGTAACAGTTTTACCTGCTTCTACAGCTTCTTTAAGGAATAAAGGAGAAGATAATATGGTCTCTTCCAGGCTTTGGATCTTTACAATACCTTTTTCAATAGCGAGCTGAGCGACTTTAATAATCAGCCCATCCTGAAATACACCGAATGCTAACTTTTCTTTGGTCTTGGCCATTTAATACTTAATACACTTTAATTTGAGTAAGTTATTAGGTGATTCATTCTTTTTTTATTATTGGCATAATTCATTGCAGTTTCTTTTGTGATTTTACCAGTTTTATAATTCCTGAATAGGTCTTGCTCCAGCGTTATCATACCTTTTTTTGATCCCTCAGTAACCATTTGATAGATTTCACCGATATTTTTATTCCGAATTGCTGCCTGAATCGAAGCATCTACAGCAAGAATTTCCTTAATCATAAGAAGTTTGCCCTGCTTATCCGGAACAAGTTTCTGGGACACTATAACTTTAAGTACATCTGCCAAACGGAACCTGATCCTTTCCTGTTCCAGTGGTGGAAATTCTGCTACAATACGGTGCAGGCTATCAACTGCAGAACTTGTGTGTAATGTAGAAAAAACTTTATGTCCACTATCTGTTGCTTCCAGAACAGTGGCAATAGTACCGGGATCCCGCATCTCTCCAACCACAATTATATCCGGATCCTGTCTTAATGCTTGTATTGTTCCTTCCTGAAAGCTTAGAACATCTTCCCCGATCTCCCTGTGTCTGAGTAAACATTTATCGGATTTATGCACAAATTCAATAGGATTTCCTATTATGATGATGTGAGCATGATTGTCATGGTTGTTCATATCTACTATCGAATCTAACGTACAGCTTTTACCGGAACCAGTAATTCCTGTTATCAGAAAGAGACCGGATTTTTCATATCTCAAGTTAAAACGTTTGACTATTATTTCTGGAAAGTTCAGTGAATCTATATTAAAAAGATCCTCATTGATCCTTCTAAAATTGACTACCAGTATATTGCTTTCATAATAAACATCTCCCCGGAAACGACTTGGGCGTTCATTTTCTTTGAGAACAATGCCATGAGAGAAATCAATATTTTTGTTATTAAATAGAATTACTTTCTGATCGTCTGTGAGAACACTAAGAATTATTGCGGTTACCTCATCCTCAGTATATTGTGGAACATCGTTGCTGGAGGTCTTTGTGCCGAATACCCTATACCATACTTTTCCGTTAGAACCAGGTCCTCCAAAATCGATATCGGAAGCCTCGATTTTACGCATATGTTGCAGAAGATTTCTAAGATTATTGTATGCCTCATTTTTCCAGGAGGCATTAAATGTGATCATTTTGTTTATGTTCTGAAATCTGGCAGTGCCAGTTAAGTATTCAGGTAATGATACTTGCATTTCAGATAAAAACGATAAACTCATAATTCCTCACAGCTATATACTATTTTACCAATTATATATTCAAAGACCAATGATGGTTTGTAAAATTTAATGTCAAGATATATTTTGATAAAACTTTCTGAATATTGAAGTTATAGCATTTATTGAAAGATATTTGGTTTTAATGGAAGTGATAGTAACTAATTGAAATACAAAGAGTTATCGAATCGTTTCGAAGGTGTACCATTCTTTGATATATTTTTTGCAGAATACAAAAAAAACTCCCATGAAATTATGGGAGTTATACTTTGTGTTCGATTTATTTATTTTCCAGTAACAAGTTTTAACATTACAATGCGCTGTATTGACTTTCGCCACTTGAAATAAGTACTATTGATCAGATTTATCATGAAACGTTTCAATAGTTTTTCTCCTTTATAAGCGAAATAATCTAGAAGTTTTTTTCGATCGAAATGCCTGATTTTAGTTACAGTTTCAGCTCGAAGAGTAATGAACGAAGATCCGGCTAAAATGAAACTTTCTTCTCCGCAGGTATCCCATTTCTGTAGATAATCGACAGTTGTATTGTTAAGCCATACAGAAACTTCACCACTTTCAATAATGATGATAGAACCGGTTTTATCATCTCCAAGAGGAATATTTGCTCCAACATCATACTTTCTAATTATACCAAGAGCCATAAAATCAATTTTATCTTCGGGCGGGAAACCATGAAGAACTATAGGTTCACCCTTCTGAGCAGTATCAGACCCGGGTTCAAATGCCTTTTGAAGAGGACCGTACAGATCTTCAGAATATTGCAAACCGGCTTTAACTACTTCAAAAAGTTCATCTGCGTTAATAGGTTTTGAAAGATATTGGAAAGCTCCTGCATGAACAGCTTTTACAGCACCTTCTATGCTGGAGAAACCTGTTAGTATAATGATAACAGCCAGAGGTTGTTTTCGTTTGATCAGTTTCATTAGTTCAAATCCACCTAACCTGGGCATAGCCATGTCTATAATAAACAGGTCATATACTTCGAAGTCCATTTTATCGAGTGCATCTTGCCCATCAACAGCCAGCGTTATTTTATAGCCTTCTTCTTCCAATAGTTCTTTACACAACTCTCTGATGCTATGTTCATCATCCACTATCAATATATTTTTTTTCATTTTTATCCCTAATCCTGATTCTTGCTTTCTTTCTGAATTAATTCCAGGTTTTTTAATTTTTGAAGTCTTGCCAGGATGCCATTAATGCCATTAATAGCTTCTGTCATCTGGTCGCTTGCTTTTATTAGCTTGTCATCTTTATAATCTTGAGCTGCTTTTGCCACTCTTCTGATCGATAGAGAAATTATTGTAAGCGGGTTGTTTATATCGTGATCTATACTTGCTAATGATGCAGCTACTGAAACTACTTCTTTATATTTTTCAAGAGTTTTTTTGTTTTGAATAATTTCTTTCTGCTTTTCAGAAATAACACCTTCCTGTTCCTTTAAGAAATTATTACTTTTTTGTGTGTTGGCTTCAGTTTTCTTCATCAGGTCACTGAGAAAATTCGAAATAAAAGCAATTCCACTAAAAAGACCGGTATAAGAGATCAGGAAAATGGTCTGGGAAGAAACATCCGCATCGAATGTTCCACCGTTAACGGTTGCCAGCCAACCAAAGTTATACATCAATATCAGCGCTAAAAGACACATGCTGCCTATCATTGCTGCTAAAATCCCTCCTACATTCTCTATATTAAGGCTGGCTGTGATCACAGCGATAAGATAGATCCAGACAAAGGAACTATTCAAACCTCCTGTGAGATGTACAACTAAAGTGGCGAAAACAATATCAAGAATAATTTGCAAAGAACTGAATAAGATGTTCGTTTTTATTATCTGCATGTGAAAAAGTATATTCAAAACACAGATACCAATAAATATTGATACAAAAACCACGATGGGATACATCTCCTGGATCTGGTTCACACGTAAAATTCCTATGGCAAATAAAATAAGAACTATAAACCAGCGGATCTTAGACCACCATTTATTCATCTGGATTTCATGATTTGTTATTTCGAGTGTATCCATTGTTACTCCAATTCCTTCTAAAGGTTATTCATCTTCAAACCAGCTAATAATTTTAAGTTCATAATCTAAGATTAGAGATGCATCGGCAAATGCAGCAATTATCGCAGCTCTATCATAAGCAATTTGACAGTCACCGAGAACGGTTACGTCTTCATACTGGATTCCGCCTTCGCAGTAAATTCCGCCGTTAAAACCATTGTTACCATTAATGAATAATGTTCCGGTAATCCACATTATGCCATTGAAGATACCTCCGGAAAAGTGGGCATCACCATCAATTATAAGTATTCCGCTTCCTTCCCAATTTGCGTTTGTTACCATTAAATGACCACCCTCATTAGCGAATGAAACCCAGGTTATATCTTCAAAACCCTCAGGATTGTTGGGAGGATCTTCAAAGTTGTTATCAGCAATAGCTTCCATTTCTGCTTTTGTAATTCCGAAAAAATCTTCAAAAGATAAAGGAGGATCGCAGTTTTCATAAAGATTACCAGTGATATCAGCACTACCACCTACTTCGATCGCTCCGTTTGCATACATAGCTCCCTGAGCATGAGTGGGAACCCAACATACCAGAGCACTGCTTTTGTGTTGAATTATTTCATCAGCATTTTGATAACTTGCATAAGAAATGATCTCTATGGTGTCATTTGTTGTATTTGGTATATATTGAATACTGTCTATTGTACCATCCATAACCCCAAAATTAGTGTAGGTCTGTGTGGTTTCTCCAGAATAATACCCTGAAGTTCCATCATTGATATGCCTCATCCCGTATACTATGGCTTCATGGCATAATGCTTTAGCCTGCAATTCTGCGATATTACTGGATGAAAGTTCCGGAACCTCTTCGGTTCTATCTTGAACGGAAAGTAAGATCACTGTTATTACTGCAGCAACAATGAATATGGCTACTATCAATAACTTGCCCATAACTACCTCCTTTTAAGAATCTAATATTTTTTAAAATTAATTATTCCAACTTATTATCGTGATTTCCGGACCAGAAGAAATATTGTATGTACTCAATAACTGTTGTACAATATCTTCATCATAATAAACATCACAATTCCCAGTGATTTTAGTTTGTTCGTCAGGGTCGGCGTTAATGAAAATTGTTCCTTGTACAAGACCGTTACCGGACATCATAAACCTTCCACCTTCCACCCAGATAATACCGTCGAAAGTACCACCGGTCATGTGGAATTCTCCATCAACTATCAAGATACCGCTGCCACTCCAATGATGATTTGTAAAGTGTGCTTTGTTGTTACCTGTGGTCTCTATGTATGTTATTCCATTTACAGGAGTCACATTATTTGGTGGATTCGTGTAATCATTATCGGCAATAGCTCTCATTTGTGCCATTGTCATGCCAAAAACAGTTTCAAAATCCAAATCAACGTTTTCCTCTACGTTTCCTATGATGGTTGAGCTACCTCTAATATCAAGGTCTTTTGAACAGGTGATAGCATTATCAAAACTTGAAGATGAATAAAGAATTCCAGCCATACTTTGATATTGAGTACGTTTCCCATTGACATTGGCAGTCACATAAGAAGTTATCATCAGAGTATCTCCAGAGCCGACCATCACATATTTGATACTATCTATTGTTCCATCCAGAACATTAAAATTTGAGAAAGCTTGACTCACACTGGATTCACTTACTGAAAGGTTGCCTTCGTTCAACTGTCTTATGCTGTACATAAGCGCTTCATTACTTAATCCTTTAGCCTTGATTTCCGACATATTAGAAGATATCAGATCCGGAATATCGGCGCTTTTACTTTGAACCGAAACTGCAATAGTAGCAAAAACAGCCGTAAGCATTAAAAGAATAATAATTAATAATTTTCCCATAGTTAACTCCTTATTTTTTTACTATAAGTACAAATTCTTAAAATATTTCCAGAATACTATACTGTGTCTGAGAAACCTTTTATCTATATCAGGTCTGTGAGTATCATAGAAAAATGTAAGACTTACCTCAATCGAACGGATCTGACCATGATTTGAATCTGGAGCAGTAATTAAGTGATTAGTAACATCGTGATATATTATTACCAATGTATCTGCCATCCAGAAAGGACCTAAGATCGGGTTAGTCATATTATTTTGATAAATGTATAAAGGAAAACCACTACTGGTGGAATCTTCTTGCACGAAATAAAAAGTGCTAATGCTGGAAGTCGGATTTGTCTGTCCAAGAAATTTAAAACTTTTTGAAGTGGCTTCGATTATTGGATCAGTACTTTCAGGAACTCCAGCACCTACTTTGGATAAGATGCTTTCCAGACCGGGACGGTCTATGTTTCCTACTTTCCTTCCTGTAATCAAATCTTCAGACATCTGGGTTAAACTGATCTGGAGCTGAGTATTATAGCTTATCACCTGCATGTTGGAGAGTGCACTGAATATCATCAAAAGAACCAGGCTTCCAGCTATTGTTGCACCTAATACATCCAATAAGCTCGACATTTAAAACCCCCTGTTGAAAAAAACTTTGCTGAATGGAGAATTCAACGTTCCAATATATAAGGTATCCATCGATGTAGACAGGCAATTCATACGCACGTCTACTTTTTGATATAAAGTATCTGCATATGGAGTATTTCCTAAACTGTCACAATAAGTTGAATTAATTTGAATATTAAAAATGACATTATTCACGCTCTTAGTTTCACTCAAATTTGAATAAGTTGAATAAATTTGTGAAAAATATGAAACCGGAGGATCTCCCAGCAGTTCTGCTTCGATTCTCTGGAAGTACCTGTCGGCGATTTTTTGTCCTTGCAGGTAAAGCATATTATCATAAACCAAAGCAGACTGATCAAGCATAATATTATAAGTGTTCAGCAGCATTGTTGAAAAAAGTGCTAATGCTAATAGAACTAATAACATCTGGATATTCATGATTTAGTCCTCCGATGTTGCATAAGTTACTTCTGCAACCGTTGTTAATCCACTTCTGATCCTGTCCAGTCCGGATTCCAATAAAGATAACATACCCTGACTTTCAGCGATTTTTCTGATATTCTGTTCATCAATCTCAGTACCGGATTCTACAATAGCTTTACGTATTTCAGGACTAAAGTACAAAGCTTCGCAGATATTGATCCTTCCTTTGTAGCCACGATTACATTTTTTACAACCCTTTCCAGCTTCATATATTTTACCGGATTTCAATTCCTCTTCTTTAAATCCCAGATCAATTGCAGCAGGCCATTTTTCTTTGGAGATCGGTTTTCTACAATCAGGGCATAATTTTCTAACGAGACGCTGGGCAACTATGATATTCATAGCATACGCCAGCAGGAAAGGTTCAACACCCATTTTATATAATCGTGAAATAGCACTGGGAGCGTCGTTTGTGTGAAGTGTAGAGAACGTCAAGTGACCTGTATTGGCAAGTTTGATAGCTATTTCAGCGGTTATTTTATCACGGATCTCGCCAACCATAACAACATCCGGATCGTGTCGCAGAATAGATCGAATTGCATTATCAAAAGTAAACCTGTGCCCGATTTTAAGTTGACGGGCTCCTTTAATATGATATTCTACCGGATCTTCACAAGTTAAAACGTTTATTGATGGATCTATAGTATGATAAAGTGCAGCCATCAATGTAGTAGATTTACCACTACCAGTAGGTCCTGTTACCAGTACAATACCTTTCGATTTTGAAATAGAACTTATGAAATCTTTTTCTGCCCGCTCCTGGAAACCGAGTTTCCGTAAATCGGTTATCACGTTCCTGTCGTCAATAGTTCTTATTACAATGCTTTCAAAGCGACGTTCATATTCCGAAGAAGTGATTGGAATTATGGATACACGGAAACGGATAAGATGATCGTCAATAATACGTTGCATAAACCCGTCTTGAGCTGTATCCCTTTCAAAACGATCTACCCCTGTTGCTCTATCTTTGGCCACGGCAGACATTGCTTCGGGAGAAGTGTTTTCCTGCCGATGCCAGCGAATAAGTTTACCATCTACCCTGAAGTAAAAGTCTACATTTGAACGCAGGTAGGGAATAATATGAATATCACTGGCTCCTTTACGAACAGCTTCTATAAGACTACCCTCGAATAAATTTACAAGAAGGCTTTTATTTATCTCCTCATCAAGAGCATATTCATCTACATCATGTTGGTCTCTAGTCTCGTCAACATCTTCCAATTGATCTTCTGCTTCCTGCAACAGGTCTAGAAACTCGTTTTTCTGAGGAGCAATTAGAGAAATAAGTTCTTCCAGAACATCAAGGCGTACATATACAACTTCGTATTTTTTAAATTCAGTATATATAGGAATGCGTTCAGTAATCTTCTCTGATGGGTCGGCAGCTAAGACGATAAGAGTATTTCTTCGTCCATAGCTGAGTTGATAGGGAAGTATTTTCTTATAGATCAGTTCTTTTTTAAAATCATCTGGAAATTTGGAAAGTATCTCTTTTGTATGCTTAATCTGGTTTTCATCAACTTCGCTAACATTTATCTCGAGTGTGCGAAACGCGTAAAGTTCTGCCAATAAACCATAAATAGCATGATGGTTGATCTTAAAGTCGGTAACAAGTATTTCGCCAAGAGCCCTTGTATGTTCTGGATCCTCATCAGTCTGGATCAATAGAGCTTTTTCCAGTATCTTTTTATCAATAACTTCTTTTTTTAACAATAACTGACCGAATCTTGATTTCTTTATCATTGCTATACTATGTTCCAGGTGTGCTGGGTGAAATCATTGCAACTTCCGAAGATACAATAGTCAATAAAGTAATGATAATTGCAATAAAGATACCAACAAACGTCTGGATAGATTGGATAATATTCTCCATCTTGTACGTTGTTTCTTTTTCGTAGAAGGTGGCTATCTGTTGAGCAGATTGTAGAATATTACCGGATTCTGTACCTGTTTTTAAGCGGGATAATGTACTTTGATTAAATACATCCGCTTTTGCTAAGGCGGGAACAAGCGACATTCCCTCTTTCAACATTAATGGGATCGCAATTTCCTTTACGCCCTTTTCAATATGCTTATTTCTACAAGCTTCTGCTGAAGCTGTTAAAGTTTCTATATTATTATCGGCTCCAGCATAAATCGCAGAAAATACTCTGAAGAATATCTCTATACTCGATTTGTGAAGCAGGTGTCCTATCACAGGTAACTGGATGAGGAATTTATCTCTCCAAACCTCTCCTTTTGGTGTTCTCCACCATAGGAAAATGATAAAGGCAGGAATCAAAAACATAAGAGCTATCCACCACCAGCTTGCTGCAAAAAAATCGCTTAGTTCGAGTGTGGCAGCAGTCATTGGAGGGACTTCAATTCCAAATTTTACAAACATTCTGGCAGTATCAGGAAAAATTTTAATAACATAATATAAAACAGCAGCGATCATGGCAATAACCATCACGGCAGGCTGCATTAAAGCTTGTCGCAGACTTTTCTTGTATTCTGCTTCCCGTTCCATGAACTTGGCTGTAGCATCGTAAACTTCTGCCATATTACCAGATTTTGTGGCCAATCCCAGCATATAAGCTGGAAATCTTCCGAAGACATCCTGGTATCTATTAAAAACTTCTGTTCCTTCTTTTCCTTTCTTAAGTTCGCTTTCGATCTTTTTTAAAGTTTCCTTGAGTGTTAAATTGGGTTCTTCATCGGCAAGCATTCGTAAAATTTTATCGTAGCTCATTTTTTCTTTTAACAGGAATGAGCTGAGATTTACAAACATGAGAATGCTGGAATAGGGAGGTTTCAGTTTTATATCTATGATGGCTTGCTCGATCTTGGCGTTTTTAAAACCCATAGTAGCCAAAGCACGAGCTACTTCTCCTTTGGCGTATGCTGATTGTCTACCCTTGATCTTTTTGCCATTCGGCAGTTTAACATGATATAGAAAAAGTTTTTTGGAGATGATGGAATTAATTCTTATCTTGTTTTTTAGCGCTATTGATTCTACTAATTTTTTTGCTCTGCCTTTGTTATGGGCAAGTACAATGCCCTGCACACCTTTTCCGCCTAATGTGACGCCTTGATATCTATATTCTCTTAACATAACTTATAATACCAAAAAATACAAATTCGAACATGGGGGTTACCCCCCATGCTCAAATTAATAGCGTACCTAAATGTAATTCTTAGTTGTTTACTGTTGTAACAATAGCACTAGTTGCACCGGTAACTGTCATGGTTGCTTGCACGTTAGTTGAACCGTTGCTACCTATTTCAGTACCAGTTCCAACGATTGTCAAAACGTCGCCAGCTACAGCAAGAGTAAATGTACCATTACCAGTTGTAAGAATCGTGCCATCCCAATCATAACCGATCCAGGTTCCTACGTCATCACCATCAGCTGAACCGAAAAAGCCCGCGCCGCCACCATGTGTAAGTGGAGTTTTATAATATGCCAGTGCAGAAGATGCCTGGTTGTTCATATCACCAACGATTGCTTGACGGTTAGAGTTAGTAGCCTGAGCATTGAACATTGTAATACCCACAGCCACAGCTATACCAACGATAATTACACTTAGTACGATCAACAGAATTTGTTGTGTTCCCATTTGTTCCTCCTAATTTAGGGTTTTTTTTAATCCCTTTTGTTTTTTTTCAAATCCACTTCTATGCTTCACGGTTACACCTATGCAATCGGTGTGCCAATCATATTTATGCAAATTCCAAAAGCCTGCAATTCATCGAAACCTATTTAATAGAAAGGTTTTAAGTAGGCAAGAAAAATTTTAGTTAAACCCGGTATTTATTTTTATGGTCTCACCGAATGTCATAAATAAATTACATAAACTGGTTATGCGTCAAAAATATATGCCAACCATTGAAATCTTGACAGATTATGAACATAGACGATTTAGAGTTTATGTTGATGTCATTGGAATGTATATGTTAGATAAGCTTATTAAAGACAAAACAGATAATACTTTGATACAGCTTTTCCGTTATACTTTTGTAGGGGGAATTGCTTTCGGAGTAGATTTTAGTTTGCTATTTCTGTTAACCGAATTTGCCGGGATATATTATCTGGTATCTGCAGCGATCTCTTTTTCATTGGGGTTAGCAACTAATTACATCTTAAGTATTAGCTGGGTTTTTAATACCAGGAATGTCTCCAATAGATATCATGAATTTGTTATTTTCGGAATTATCGGGATAGTTGGACTGGGAATGAATGAATTGATAATTTGGAGTTTTACCGAATACCTGCATTTTTACTATTTAGTTTCCAAGATCGTATCTACAATTATGGTTTATTTATGGAATTTCTTTGCCAGAAAAAAATTGCTTTTCCATTCAAGATGAGGTGAGATGTCATTTTTAAAGAAAGTTTACAAGTATTTATGTTTAGTATTATTCATTTCAATAATAGCCGGATTACTGGAATCGGGTATTGTATATACTCTGGCGAATGTGTTTCACCTTTCCAGAGCATTATTTGAGATCAGGCATTTAATCGTACTTACTGCGATCTCAACGATCATCTGGTTTATTATATTTGCCATTATCAGCTTGTTCTGGATTTTGATATTGGAACTTAAAAAAGCTTTTCATTACATATTAGCAATAATTCCAATATTAACTTTTATGTTTTTATTTATGCTCGATGTATCGAGTTGGAAATTTTATTTCAGGAATGGTTTTTTTCTTATAAATAATTCCATTGTATTTGCTCTTTCGAATTTTAAACTGCTATTTTTACATTTTTTTCAAACAAGCCTTGGTTTAATAGCTATTCTAATATCTGTTACTTTACTGATAAGTTTGCTGATGAATTTTGTTTTTTTAAATTTAAAGAGGAAGTATAAAAAATTTGATTTTAAATTTTATCAGGTAAGTATTGTTCTTATTGCTTTATTTTGTGTTCTTCTAATTAACTTCAATATTGAAAAAAACAAATTCCACCCTTTTTTGAGTGCGCTGAACACAGTAAATCAATCTCAGAATATAGATGAGACAGCATTACTGTCATTAATGACTCCCAAGCTGAATAACCAAATACATACTGTACCGATTTCTTCCAGATCAGTGAATGAACCTGTAATTGTAATCATGATAGAATCTATGAGAATGGATTTGATAAACGTTGACCCAAGCCCGATCCCATTCATGAAAAGCTTGATCTCTCAATCTTTCTTTTTTGATAAATCGTATGCTACATCAACACATTCAAACTATTCAGATATTTCTATCTGGTATTCTCGTTATCCCCTGCGGGCAGATTTTTGCGAGCCGTATTCAAAATATTCTCCTTCTCGTGGAATTTCTGTTTTTGAATATTTTAAAATGAACAATTACAAAACCGGGTATATATCATCTCAAAACGAAAAATGGGGAGATATGATCAATTGGTTGGAAGAAAAAGGCATCGATTATTTCTATCATTCCGAAAATTACGATAAAAAAACATGGTATAATAAAGATGATAAAAGAGGATTGGGCAGATTAATAAAAGAAAAAATTGCAACTGCAGGAAAAATTGAAGATTCTGAAACTTTGAGAATTGCAAAAGACTGGATAACAGGTTTAGCTGATTCCGAATCATTCTTTCTCGGTATGAATCTACAAAATACCCATTTTAATTATTTAATCCCGGAGGGTGGTGAGGAACCATTCCAACCTAGCGTTATTGATTTTCCTATGGTTTACTATGACTGGCCAAAAGATAAGGTGGTCCATGTGAGAAATCGATATTACAATGCTTTCTATAACCTTGATAAATTTATCAATGATTTTGTTGATTTTCTGAAAAGGGAAGGGATATGGGATAATTGTTTTTTCATTATTATTGGAGATAGCGGTGAAGCATTTTATGAACATGGTTTTGCTAATCATTCAGGTACAATGTACGATGAAATTATTCGAACTTTTACTTTAATAAAACCTCCAAAAGATATTGAAACTTCTATCATCGAAAAACCGATCAGCCATATCGATCTATTTCCCACTTTGCTCGATCTAATGAAATTACAAAATCCCGATTCTTTTCAAGGGTATTCTGTATTTACCGATATTGAACCACGACATATTTTTGTTCATAATAACTCTTTTGTATGGCAGGATGGAATCGTGGAATGGCCCTGGAAATTACTCAAGACATATCATCCTTATCATGAAATAGAAATGTTTAATTTGGAAAATGATCCGGAAGAGACTAATGATCTTATTTCTGAATTTCAGGATAAAGCCAATGAACTGGAGAACATGATTGATTTCTGGCATAGCGCTCAATTGGAATATTATCAGAAACCTGAATACTATATAAAATATAATCCACCCAAGATTCCTTGAGGCTTTTAAAAAATAACTATGGTTAAAGAAGCGAAAATAGCAATAATCATCGGAGCAGGACCTGCAGGACTTACTGCTGCTTATGAATTATTACAGAAAACCGATATTGTTCCTATTTTATTTGAAGCTTCCGCTGATATCGGGGGAATATCCAAAACGATTAATTATAAAGGCAACAGGATCGATCTCGGCGGGCACAGGTTCTTTTCCAAATCGGAACGGGTGATGAAATGGTGGCAGGAGATACTTCCACTTCAGGGAGCTCCCTCCAAAGATGATTTAATGCTCGATAGGAATATTCCTCTTTCAAAGGAAACGAATGCACCCGATCCGCAAAAGCAGGATGAGGTTTTGCTGATACGTAGCAGGCTCTCCAGGATTTTTTTTCTCAGGAAATTCTTTAATTATCCGATTTCTCTGAACCTGAAAACCCTTCAAAATTTGGGAATGCTGAGAGTTATCAAGATAGGATGGAGCTATCTGACTATCCGTCTTTTTCCCATAAGGAAAGAAAAAAACCTGGAAGATTTCTTTATTAACAGATTTGGAAAAGAGCTTTATCTTACTTTTTTCAAAGATTACACAGAAAAAGTATGGGGAGTTTTTTGCAGCAAGATAAAACCGGAGTGGGGAGCACAACGGATAAAAGGGCTTTCCATTACAAAAGCAATGATTCATGCGCTAAAAAACATCTTTTCAAAAGATGCATCCATAGATCAGAAGAAAACCGAAACCAGTTTGATAGAACAATTCCTTTATCCCAAATATGGACCAGGTCAGCTTTGGGAAAAAGTTGCAGAATTAATTTCTGAAAAAGGGGGAGAGGTAAACCTGAATCAGAAAATAATCGGAATCGAGATTAATGAGAACAGAATAACCGGCGTAACTATTCACAATGAAAAAACTGGTGAAGAGTTAAAAATTGAAGGCAATTACTTTTTCTCATGCATGCCTGTAATAGATTTGATAAAAGCGATGGATAAAAGCGTTCCCGAAGAAGTAAAAAAAATATCCGCAGGATTGATGTATCGGGACTTTGTTACTGTGGGACTCCTCCTGAAAAAAATGAAGATAAAGAATGAAACGAAACTCAAAACAATGAACAATATAATTCCGGATAATTGGATATACATTCAGGAACGAGATGTAAAAGTGGGAAGACTTCAGATCTTCAATAACTGGAGTCCGTATATGATTAAAGATGAAAATAATGTATGGATAGGACTGGAATATTTCTGCAATGAAGGTGATGAACTGTGGAGTATGGCAGACAAAGATTTTGCGGAATTTGCGATCGATGAGTTCTGTAAAATTGATCTAATTAAAAAAGAAGATATCCTGGACAGTGTTGTTATCAGGATGCCCAAAACATATCCGGCTTATTTTGGAAGTTATGATAAGTTTGATAAAATCCGAAAGTTCACTGATAAATTTGAGAACCTGTTTTTGATCGGTAGGAACGGTATGCATCGTTATAATAACCAGGATCATTCTATGCTCACCGCAATGACGGCTGTAGAAAATATCACAAATAATATCAAAACTAAAGATAATATCTGGGAAGTAAATACAGAGCAGGAGTATCATGAAAGGAAATAACTACCGTAAGTATTTTATCATCGCATTAGTAATTTATTCAGTTCTAATAGCTGCAGTATGTTTAAGTTTTGATACTATGAACACGTTGAAATATGGTGCAATCGATCTCAGGAATCGCGTTGTGGGAGCAAGGCTTTTATTAAAAGGAGAGGATCCCTATTATTTCAAATGGGATAATGATACACCCGAATATTATGTTGATGCCAGGGATTTTTTTAAGGACCTTCCGGTAAGCAGAGTTACTATTACACCAACTTTTTTATTACTTCATGCTCCTTTTGCAAAGATAAATTACAAAACTCAACAGATCCTCTGGGCGATATTTCAATGGATGATGTTAATTTTTATTATTGTTATTTTTTCCAAAATAACAGATTCGGAAATAAGATCAAAAATAATTTGGATAATCGGCTTATTACTTATTGCAGGAAGTTTTTTCTGGCGACTTTATATCGAGAAGGGACAACTTTATATTTTTTATGTTTTCTTGATAGTTTTAGCTTATTGGATATCAAAAAAAGATATTAAATACAATTTACTAATAACTGGTATAATTATTGGTTTCACATTAAGTTTAAGACCTCCTGTAATATTAATGGGTATTCCTTTTCTTATTTATCGGAAATGGAAAGTGATAATCGGAGGGATCATCGGAATAATTATTGGAATTGCTTCCTCGTTTATTATTGCAGATTTCAGTGTTTGGCAAAGTTATTTTTCTGCAATGAAAATTCAAGAGCTGTTCCATCTGGGAATTATAAAACCTTCAATCGGACTGCATCCGAATTTCAATATGATCGAAGGAGTAAGAAACTCAGTACTTTCCGGTGATCTTCCCATGATAGATTCATCTTTCCAGGAAATATTCAGAAGATATCTGGATGTACAAGTACAATCTAATATTTTATGGATATCACTAATAATTCTTATTCTATCTTTTTCTATTTTCCTTTTTAGGAAAAGGAAACAGGATGTTTCAATAGAAATGATCTTTTTGATTGGTTTAACATTAGTATTTTTAAGTGAGTTTTTTCTGCCTGCAGCCCGGCTTTCCTATAATAATGTGATCTGGCTGCCACTTCTTTCATTTATTATTACCATTCCAAAAGATTTAAAAAAGTTGCTTAATTCTGGTTTAATCTTCTTATTCTCAGCGTTTTTATTTAATTCACTTTATCGGATATTTTTCAAATTCATTTTATTGGCAGATTTCTGTATGTTGTTCTATATCATTATCATGATGTTTTATCTTCTTACGAAAGAGGTTGATTAGATTACTTATTTATTCTGAAACTGTTGGGATCGAGATTGTATTTTTTAAATTTCTCGTATAAATTCTGCCTTTTGATATCAGATATTTTGGATGCTTTTGTAACGTCACCCTGACATTTGTTCATAAGGTTTTCTATGAAAGTCTTTTCAAATATATCTTTTGCAGTAGAGAATGGAAGATTATCATAATTTCTACTATATCCTCGGTCACTTCGTCTTTGGGTTATACTGGTTGGAAGATCTTCAAACAAGATTGTATCATGATCGGCAAGTGCTATGGCATGTTCAATGGCATTTCTTAATTCTCTTATGTTACCTTTCCATTCATAACTACTCAAAATAGAAAAAACCGCATCAGATATTTTCAGGTTTGGTTTATTGTATTTCTTGCAGAATTCGGTTACGAACGATTTTGTTAGTAATTTGATATCTTCCATTCGTTCCCTCAGAGGAGGAATGTGTATGTTTATTACATTCAGTCGATAATAGAGGTCTTCCCTAAAATTTCCATGTAATACTTCCTCATCAAGGTCTTTATTGGTTGCCGCAATGATCCTGACGTCTACGAAAATATCTTGATCACCACCCACTTGACGGATAACCCCCTTTTCCAGAGCGTGCAATAATTTCACCTGGAAGGCAGGAGTTGTTTCTGTGATCTCATCCAGGAAAAGTGTGCCACCATCGGCTTCCTGGAAATAACCTATTTTATCACGGATAGCACTGGTGAACGAACCTTTTTTATGTCCGAAAAGCGTGCTTTCTAAAAGATTTTCCGGGAGACTACCACAATTCACCGTAACGAATTTTTTGTTTTTCCGGTTGCTGTTTTTATAGATCAATTCAGCAAAAAGTTCTTTACCTACACCAGTTTCCCCGGTGATTAAGATTGTAGTATCCAGCGGGGCGATACGTTTTATCTTTTCTAAACGTCGCTGGATAGCTAAACTATTGCCTACAATATGAGATCTGTCAAATTCATGATCCAGGATAGAACGTAAACGTTTTATTTCTTCTGTTTGCCATTTGATCTTCAGGATTTTTTCTATCATCAATTTAAGCAGGTCCAGATCTTCCACAGGTTTTTCTATGAATTCATCTGCACCCAGTTTCATTGCTTCTACAGCCATTTCGATGGAAGCTTTGCCGCTGATGACCATCACCGCAATTTGAGGCCAATTTTTCTTAATTGTCTTTAGAAGCTCCAGCCCATCTTCACCGGGCATAACAAGATCGGTAAGTGCAATGTGATAATCATTATTTTTTATTTTTTCCACTGCAACAAGAGCAGATTCTGCAGTATCGATGTAATAATCTTCTTCCAATTGACGTCTGAAAATATCTCGTGTATCCTGTTCGTCATCAACTATGAGAATTCGTGCCTTTTTGTTTTCATTTTTGTTTTGTGTATTAGTAGTCATAGATCCTTCCTTTTACTTAATTGGCAAATTAATTGTGAACTTACTGCCCAGCTTAACTTTAGAGTCGACTGTGATGTAGCCGTTGTACTTTTCAACCACGCTTTTTGAAATTGCCAGTCCCAGTCCGAAACCTGTTCCCTCTTTACCTGTTTTTGTAGAAAAATAAGATTCAAATATTTTGGGGATATCTTTTTCTTTAATGCCTTCACCGCTATCTTCTATTTCGATAGCGATCATATTATTATGTGAGTAGGTTCTAACTCGCAGGATTTTATCTTCACTGTTTTTTAGTGCCTCGATAGCATTATTAATGATATTGGCAATGCACAAACTAATATCACTATAAGTTGCATTAAACTTGGGAATATCTTCCTGGAAATTCTTCTCCAGAGTTACGTAGTGTTTAAAGAAAAGGTTATGTTCACAGAAATCCAACTCCTGATCTATAAGTTCATTGATCTTGACAGGTCGTACACTTGAAATATTGCTTTGTTTAACTTTGGTAAGTAATCCTTTCACATTTTTTGCGATCTTTTTCCCGGCATCTATAATTTTAGTTATATCTTCGTTGTCTTTGTATTCTTTTTTGAGTAATTGGGCATATCCCAGAATTGAATTGAGAGGAGAATTGATATTATGAACAATGCCTTCTACTTTCCTGCCGAGTTCGGCTGCCTTGTTGCTTTTAATAAGTTCCAGTTCCAGGGCTTCCCTGGCTTTTGTCTGCTTTATCTCATTTGAAATATCTGTAATACTTCCGAAGAAGCGATAACCCTCGTCATATTTAGTCCGACGAAGATTTAATGTAACATACTTCAATCTATTATTAGGATAGATCTCGAGTTGAGGTAGTGTAATACTGTAACCCTCCATTATGTTAAGGATGTTTTTTTTGGTTCCCAAAAGCCGCGAAAGATTCTTGCCAATAATTTCCTCTTCCTTTTTCAAGTCAGTGATCTTCATAAAACTGGGATTGAACAGGATAATATTAAAATCGTTATCAAGCCAGAAAATACCTGAATCGATATTATCTGTGATGATCTTGTATTCCTGCATGTTTTTGCGATGATTGGAAAGAGCAATATTCATCGTGTTAAAAGAAGCTACCATATCACCCAGAACACCTGTATATTTTTGTTCAATTGGTTTTATCGTGGATGGATTGGCCGATATTTCTCTCATTCTTTCACTGATGCTATTAACTGGCATCAGGATGGTTTTGCTAAACCAGTTTCCAAGCAGGACGATCATGATAAGTGTGGTAGCCAGCAAAATAAGAACAAAAAGAAGCAGGCTCTGATTAGCAAATCTGTTTGTATCTCTGAAATAGGAGACAAGAAGGATACCACCGGGTTGGTTATGTAAGTCATACAAAATATGGATTCCAACTGCATGTTCTACATTTAACCTGTGAATTGATTCAATTTCTTGGGTTTGAGACATATTTTGAACAATTAAATTTAGATCGTCTATATGATTTATTAAGGAAAGTGGTATCTGCACTTCGTTCAACTCACCATCAAAAGGCACAAGCTTGAGGTTATATTGCGATTTTAAATGGAATGTGCTGATCTCGATTCTTTCCACAATGATGAATACTGCCAGCAGTTCAATGATCTCTTTGCTGGATATAAGAGGATAATAATCAATTTGAAAGAGTTTATTTCCAAAATTCGCTATAAAAGATCCCGATTCTTCTTTAGAGGCATTCTGATAGATTTGAGCAAGATATTTGTCTATTAAATCCCATTTTGTTCCAAAAAGAACTATTCTCTCCCTGCTATAGATCGTAAGGTTATTTAAATCTGCCTGTTCATAATGTGAATGCAAGCGATTTGATATTTGCTTAGCATTCTTGATTTTAATAGCATCTTCAAGTCTAACATCGGATGTAAATTTGATGAGTTTATTTTGTGAAAGAGCCTGCTTTTCACTCTGGACTATTTTGAAATCTGAAAAAGTCAAATTCAAATTTACATCTTCATACTGCGTTATGCCAAATTTCACCAATTGCCATTCGATGAATATAATGGTTAATACGAGAAGGAAAGTAATAATGAAAAAGAGGATAAATATCCGCTTCTCAAGTTCAGCTTTACGTTTTTTCATTTAGGTTCCTTTTTGTATCGAGTACTTCACGTACTTTATTTACAAGTGCTGTAAAGGAAAAAGGTTTGTGTAAAAAACCTGCATTTGATCTGGAAATCTCTTGAAGAACATCATCATCGGTATGTCCCGATATAAAGAGAGCTTTTGTCTCTGGATGATCGTTTTTAAGCAATTCCGAAAGTTTTGGACCACTCATTTTAGGCATTCTGATATCGGAAAGAAGTAACTCGATCGGTTCTTTATAATCTTTTGCCAGTTGTAGTCCTTCTTCTCCATTAATCGCTTCCAGAATATTATAACCATATTCTTCAAGAATTGAAGCAACAAACTCTCTGATGCTCTCTTCATCTTCAACCAGAAGAATTGTCTCATTTCCTCTGGGGAGTTCCTCTTCCTCAATAGCTTTAGCTTCTGATATGGAAATATCTGCTTCTACATAAGGTAGATAGAATTCAAAACAGGTTCCTTTACCAATTTCAGAATCTACAATAATGTGCCCGTCATTCTGTTTTATTATTCCATAAACCGTTGCCAGACCGAGTCCTGTGCCTTTACCAAGTTCTTTTGTTGTAAAAAAGGGTTCGAATATCTTGTCTCTTATATTTTCCGGAATTCCACTTCCTGTATCTTGAACAGAAGTTAAAGTGTATTTACCACTTTGCTCAAAACCAAGTTTCTTTGCTTTCTCTGTTGTGATCATCTCGTTAATCGTACTTATCGTAATTACTCCGTCTTTGGGCTTCGCATCTCGGGCATTTACAATCAGGTTTACAAGAACCTGCTCTATCTGCCCTGGATCTGCGTTAACAATGCATTGCTCTTTAGATGTACGGGTTTTCAATTCTATTTCTTTTCCGATAAGGCGGGTGAGCATTTTATCTAAGTCTTGAATCACCACATTCAAATCGATTATTTTCTTATCAGTGATCTGTCTACGCGAGAAACCAAGAAGCTGTTGGGTCAGTTTTGCTGCTTTTTCTCCACATTCTATAATAACAGTGATATCATCGGCAGCAGGATCATTACTATCTAATTTAGCTTTTGCCAGGTCGGCATAACCGTTGATAGCTGTGAGAAGGTTATTAAAATCGTGAGCGATTCCCCCGGCTAAACGTCCAACTACTTCCATTTTCTGTGACTGGAAAAGCTGCTCCTGGATTTTTTGTTTTTCAACTTCTGCGTTTTTCCTATCTGTGATATCTTTACCCACAGATTGAAATTCAATAAAATTTCTATTTTCATCGAACAGGGCACGAAATGTCCATTCCGTCCAGATCGCAGTTCCATCATCAAGTTCTGTTTCAAATTCTCTTGTGGCAACAGGATCTTGAATAGTTAATGAATTAAATATTTTTTGAAACTTTACTTTCTTTTCGGAAGAAATATTATTCAGCCATTTTGTTCCGATCAGATCTTCATTACTTTTACCGGCAAACCGACAATACGCTTTGTTAACAAACGTGAGCATAGTATCTTGCAGAAATCGAGCTATATATTCTGTCTGATCTTCCACAACTGCTTTGTATCTTGATTGGCTGATTTTCAGCGCTTCGTCAGCTTTTTTCAGATCGGAGTTGTCTATCAAAACACCCGTAATATATTTTTTATCATCAGCGGGAGTGATGGCAACCATCCGATCTTCTATCCAGATAGTTGTGCCTGAGGAATGTTTAATTCTATACCAGAGTGTAAGCATTTCTGAAGATTCGCTTTCTTTCCAGGCATTAACTTTCTTTCTTATAATTAAACGGTCATCTTTGTGTATCAAGTTTGAAAATTTCTTCTTATCTTTTATAAATTCTTCTGCTGGGTAACCAAGCAGCTTGATTATGTTTTCGGATATAAATCTACGATCACCACCAATTTCATAAAGGATAATATTTGGAACATTTTTAAAAACAACAGAAAGACGTTCCTGAGTTTCTTTAAGTTTTTCTCTGGCTTTTATACGTTCTGTTATATTATGCGCAATACTCAGAATTGCAGATTTATTTTCGTAAGTTATTTCTTTAGAAAGAACTTCAACTAATATTTTTTTTCCTTCTTTTGTAAGATGGTTGTAGATGACAGGTTCGGCAGTGATTTTTTTTACATAATGTTGTACTTTTTCGTATTCACTTTTCGGATGAAGATCAAAAGGAGTCATTTTTTTCAATTCTTTTTTTGAATACCCATAGTTGCTTACAACTGAATTATTACAATCCAGAAAATGCAGATTTTCTTTGGAGAAAATAAAGATAGGATCCATTATATTGTTAAATAATATTCTGTATTTTTTTTCGCTTTCCTTCAGAGTATTTTCCATTCTGTGTCGATAAAAAGCCATTTCGATTGATGCACGAAGTTCCTTTTCTTCAAATGGTTTAATGATATACCCGAATGGCTGAGTTAACTTTGCTTCTTCCAGTATTTTATCGTTAGCATAGGCTGTTAGATAAAGTATGGGAATATCGTATGATTTCAGAACTTCATTTGCGGTTTCAATTCCAGTTAGTGTCCCTCCCAGCATGATGTCCATCAATATCATATCTGGATTCAACTTATCTATCTTTTGTAATGTCTCTTCTCCGGTAGTCATGATGCCAATTATAGAATAACCAAACTGTTCCAAAGTTCTTTTTATATCTTCTCCGATAATTTGTTCGTCTTCTACTACCAAAATCCGTTTTTCCATTATATCTCCTACTTAAGAAAGGAAACTTTCCAAAACAATTCTGAATACAAAACTTGAAAAAAAAAGGTGACGGTCAATTTTTTTTTAAATAAAATGTAATAAAAAAATTACATAAAATAAAAAAAGCCACAATATTGTGGCTTTTTCAGTGGTTGGGCCGGGAGGATTCGAACCCCCGAATGCATGGACCAAAACCATGTGACTTACCACTTGTCGACGGCCCAGAAAGTCTATAATCAAACTGGCGGAGAGGGAGGGATTCGAACCCTCGGTGAAGTTTAACCCCCACACACGCTTAGCAGGCGCGCACCTTCAACCAGCTCGGTCACCTCTCCACGTCTACGGATTCCTGGCGGAGGATGAGGGACTCGAACCCCCAAGGGCAAAGCCCGGCGGTTTTCAAGACCGCTGTCTTACCAATTAGAACTAATCCTCCAAAAGGTGAGAACAAATAATTTCTCGAAGTATTTGATGTCAAATATTTTTTAATGCTTTCTCAATGGCTGTGATCTATGTTTTTTTAACTTATTACTGCTTATTTTTCAAAAATAATATATAACAAAACTAACTATAGCCAAATTCTTTTAAGGCATTTTTCTTTTTACGCCAGTTCGGCTTGATCTTGATCCACAATTCTACTTTTGTACGTTTACTTAGAATTTTATGTATTTCTTTTTCGGAAGCCATTCTTACAGCTTTTATTTTCTCACCGTTTTTTCCCAGTAAGATGGGTTTTTGCGATTTGCGTTCCAGCCAGATATTGGCAGATATCTCAACTTTATTGGGAAAATCTTTGTATTGCTCTACCACAACGGTAGATGCATAAGGTATTTCGTCCCTGTATTTAAGGAATATCTGTTCTCTGATAATTTCCTGTACAAAGAATCTCATCGGAAGATCGGATATATCATCGGGGGAATAGAATGGTGGATTAAAGGGCAGAAAATCAGTTATTAATGTAAGTAGATCATCGAATTTATTCTGGTTTAAAGCTGAAAGCGGGATCACTTTTTCAAAGCTTAACAGCGATAACTGTTTTATCTTTTCTTTGGTAACATCTTCTTCTACAAGGTCGATTTTATTCAATATGGCGATCTTGGGGATTTTTAACTTATTCAGCATTTCACACAACTGGTTATCGTAATCTGTGGGAAATTTATGAGCATCGGTTATGAAAATGATTAGGTCGGAATCTTTTAATGAATTTCGTAGATACTCCTGCATTTTCCGGTGTAGTTCATACCGAGCTTTTAAAAATCCTGGAGTATCCAGGAATACTATCTGCCTGGATTCATCGGTAAGAATACCTTTCACCTGCTGGCGGGTTGTTTGAGGTTTGGGAGAGATTATCGACAGTTTTTCTCCCAGTAGTTTATTCATCAGGGTAGATTTTCCTACATTCGGTTTACCAACAATGGAAACAAAACCAGCACGAAATTTCAGATTCAACATTACTCCTGAGATTTACAGAGATTGTAAATCAGCGTTTCCAGGATGATCTCTTCTTTGGTGTTCAGAGATTTTGAATCTATATCTGCCTGTAGAAGAAGGGAAAAAGCTTTTCTAATAGATCTGCCCTGATAATTCTTTGCATATTTCAGGTAATCACTTCTTAATTTTGAATAGACTTCGGGAAGATAACGATTAGTTATTTCAGAATCGCTGATATTTTTTTTTCGCAATGCTTCAATTTTCCACAACTGAGAAAAAAACCGCGTGAGCATAGTGATGATAAATACAGCCGATTCGTTGTTTGCTAGCATATTTTCCAGGACTTGTAAAGCTTGCTTCAGATTCCTGTTACCCAGTGCATTTTGTAAGTCAAACACACTATCGGTTTTTGATTTTCCCACCGATTCTTTTACATCTTCAATTGTGATCTTTCCTGTGTTCTTAGTATAAATGATCAACTTTTCCAATTCATTTGCAGCGATCAGGTAATCTGTTTCGATGCTGTTTGCAAAAAGATTAATAGAGTCGTTATCCATTTCATAATTTTGTTCTTTAAGTTCGTTTCGCAACCAGTGTGCGATATTTTCAGCATTATATGGAGGACGGCAGATTATGGATATTGCTTGTTCATTGATAACTTTTGCAGCTTTACTACGTTCATCCAGCTTTTCTGCAGTAAGAATAAGAATGGAACTATTTACCGGATTGGAAACATATTCTGCTAAAAGGTTTTTCTCTTTTACCTGCAGTTTATCAAAATTCTTCAGAATAATTATCCGGTGTTTAGACATAAAGGGCATCATTTCCAGTTGCTCGATCACGTTTTCTGTTTCGCAACTATCGCCATAAAATGTAACCAGATCGAAATCTTCCGAACCGGAAGTTGTGAATTTTCCTGTAAGAGCTTTTTGAACTTTGTCTTTGAGATAAAATTCCTGTCCGATAATCAGGAAAACAGGTGCTGGTTTAAGATTTGTAAGTTCCTTAAGGAATTCGTAATGAGGAAAGCTTTTTCTTCTTTGCATATTATTTAGCTAAAAAAAGAATAAGTGTAAGTAAAGAAATAAACCAGCAGTAATAAGCAAAATATTTGAGCTTCTGCTTTTTTACAAATGAAATAAGAAGTGAAATTACCGAATAACCAGAAATAAATGCTGCAACTGCTCCAATAAAAAAGAGTAAGAACTGCGGTTTTTCCAATTCAGTAATCTTTGAAAATTTATGAATATTTGCTCCCACAATTATGGGAACGGAAAGTAAAAATGAAAATCTAGCAGCATCTTCCCGTTTTAGTCCGGTAAAAATTCCCATTGCTATAGTGGAACCCGAACGTGATATACCGGGCAAGATGGCAAATGCCTGAGCCAGTCCAATAAGAATGGACTTCCTAATACCAAGCTGGTGTGTATGTAAACCCCGGGGTTCTATCTTATCGGACAGGAAAAGTATGATCCCCGTGATGAATAGCATGAAGCTGGGGATATAGAGAGATGAGAAAGCTTTTAAAACAGCGTCTTCAAAATAAAGTCCGATAAGAGCGGTAACTACGGTTGCCACAAGCAGGTAAAATAATGTGTTTCGATTATTCATGTGTTCAGAGTTTTTCTCTTTGAAAATAAACAAGGATTTAATAAGATACAGGATATCTTTGCGGAAATAAATGAGAACCGCTACTACCGAACCAAGATGTAGAAATATCTCAAAGCTAAGATCGGGTTGTTTGAAGTTCAAGTAGTGTTCTGCCAGCACTAAGTGCCCGGAACTACTGATAGGCAGGAATTCAGTTAAACCCTGGATGATTCCCAAAATAATTGCTTTTAAAATTTCCATTTTTTCTACCTATAATATTTCAGGAAGCTCAGATTCAAAAAGCTTGGAAACCGGTACTAATTCAAAGTTCAATTTTTCGATCTGCTGCAGGAATTTACTTAAAAAATCATACCTGTCCCTGGTTGCGCAATGAGTTATCACAAGGATTTTATTATTATTCTTAGAAATTGCTTTAAGCTGCTGGATTTTTCTTTTAAGTGTTTTTTCCGAGATAAATGGTGTATCCAGGAACATATGGTTTTCAAATGTTGGGATCATCATACTTTTTGCAACTTTATATGCAATTGAAGATTGCGATGTTCTGCTATCAACAAAATAAAGATTATGCTTTTTTAAAACAGCCAGCACATTCCTCATCACATTCTCATCCGTTGTGGCAAGAGAGCCCATGTGATTATTTGCTCCTGCACAAAGTGGAAATTGTTTTATAAAGCGTTCTATACGCCGTCTGATCTCTTTATCTGAAAGATGAACATAAATTGCATGTCTACCAGGATTATTCTTAGGATAGCTGACAGGTTCCATGGGGATATGAATAAGCGTTTCATGGCCCGCCTTAACTGCTTTTTTCATAACAAGTTTCGAGAATTTCTGGTCCGGCAGAATTGCGAAAGAAACATTAGGATCAAGCTTACAGAAATCATCGAGTAATTTATCATTTTGTGTACCAAAATCATCTACTACTATAGCTAATTGGGTTTTCTTACGAAGGCTGGTTTTTGATTTGGTATAATACAAGGTCACAAAATATTTTTGGGAATCTTTTGTATCCAAGAACTCCAGAATCTGTTTATTACCATTGTTCATTTCTTTACCGGAAATAAGTTTCCCGCCAACAAGTTCTACTTGTCCTGTTATGATAATATTAGCGTAATTCAGATCCATCTCATTTTTATTTATTCCCAGAGATATGTAGATAGCATCATCGCCAATGTGATTCCTGAAGTTTTTATCAGGAATTCCCAGCAGTCTTGTTGAATGAGCAACAGCATCCTGAACAGTAATTTTTTCTTTCAGCTTATTTGCAGTTATTCTTGTTTTATCACCTTGCGTGTTTTTTAATAAAGTACTAATCTTTGGCGAATTTAAATAAAGTACCATTAATATGAATATCACTAAAAGAAATATATATATGAAGTTATTGCTGCTTTGCGTTTTTTTATTTTTTCTTTTTGCCATTTCACAACCTTAATTGCGTGAATGTCTATTTAGCAGAGTATATTGAGTCAAGAAATTTATTATTTGGTCAAATAAACATTATAAAATTAAAAACCGGCGATATTGCCGGCACAAAAAATGGTGGGCGCGGAGGGACTTGAACCCCCGACCACCTGCTTGTAAGGCAGGCGCTCTCCCAACTGAGCTACACGCCCTTGTTACTTTCTGAAAGAGAAATTCTAATTTCACTTATTGCTGTCAAACCATTTCTAATGAACTGGTCGGGGCGAGAGGATTCGAACCTCCGACTCCTGGTTCCCAAAACCAGTGCGCTAACCGGACTGCGCTACGCCCCGAACAGGAAGCAACCAAAAAAAACGGTAATTCAGAGTCAAGAATTTTCTATTAGATAGAAAAATAATCACTGATAATATACAAAATATTATTTCCACTAAATTCTTGTTTGCCTTCTTTAATAAGGTGCAGATTACATTAATTTTTGTTTCAGATTTTATTTATTTGGAAAAAAAACTTTATCTTAAGAAAAAGTTCTTTACATATGTTCTATAAGAAATAAAAAATCGAATCATAAAAGTTAATTATTGTAATTATATAATTAGTTACTTAATTTTTAAAGAGGGAAAAATGTTCGAATAACAAAAGGAGATTATTATGAAAGCCGTATTTTTTACTATTTTTTGTATTTTTTTTGTTTTCACATTATCAGCCGAATGGGTATTAATTGATTCTCTATCTTTTTCCAAGTTACTGCCTGCAGGAGAAAAATGTTACGTTACGCTTCAATCTGCTACTGACTTTCTTGTTTCAATTTTGCCACCGGAAAATCTTACAGATGATGCTGAAGCTGCTGTAGATATCGCTCCCGATTGGCTTAAAACTGATCTAAGAGATAATTTCAGCAGACTGGATGAAGATACCCAGAATTTGTATGCGAATCTTATTATCAATGCCACCTATCCTTTAATTGATGAAATATGTTTCGAGGTAGCGCATATTGCTCCACAAACCCTTTCTTCTTCTATGGATACACAAGTATTGATCGAGAATGTGGAGTTTCTGTATATGATGGATTACTTCTTTGAATATGTAGATATTGTTGATTATGAAGGTGATGATTATTATTCAACTGCTGTTTATCAGGTTGAGGAAGAGGGAATTATCCAGGAATTCGAGATACCGCGGGAAGTTTATTATTGGAATATTGTCCATCCGAAATTACATAAAGAAGTCCCAAATTATATTAACCCCGATACAGGTACTCCTGCAGATCCGCCAACCGGTGTATTCTGGCGTGATTTCCTGATGAATCACAATGATGCAGGATATCCAATGCTTCGAACCTATCTCGATACCTGTCAGGTTCTTTGGAAATGCCAACTGAATACGGTTGATAACGGTGCTGTTGGCGCTGTAACTCAATGGGTTCAGGATGTAATGACATTCCAGTCGAATCCACATCACGACCAACCGGTACGGATTTACAGACAACACATTGGTACTTGCAGTGTTCATTCCTATTTAACATCCGCAGCAGCGAGAGCGTCACTTATTCCTACCACCGTTAATGTAATGTACAGCGATAATCATAAAATCAATGAATTCTGGGATAGAAGATGGGTTGCCTGGGAACCGGTAAACACATATGTTGATAATCCGGGAGGTTATGAAAACTGGGGTTGGAACATTGCTTCTGCTTTTAATTGGCGGGGAGACAGCTTCATCTGGGATACAACGGAAAAATACACCGAAGTTTGCACTCTTAATGTAAATGTTACTGATAGTAATGGCAATCCCGTTGATGGTGCAAGAATTAAGTTATACAGCAGTCCTTGTACAGGTTGGGGTTGTACTGCCGGTTGGACGGATTTCAATGGGCAAAAACAATTTCTTCTGGGAGACAGTCGCACCTATACTGCTCAAGTTACAAGCAGTATTGGGAATTATCCGGCTTCAGGAATGGAAACAGTGATCTCAAATAGTGGTACGGGAATTTATTATAATTGGAATGTAACCCTGCCAGGAGCAATTCCTGTTCTGGATATTTCACCTGATTCTCCTCCTGCTAATCCTGCAGATGATTATCGCTTTGTTGTGAACTATGAACTTCCCAAAGAAATTTTATATGGCACCAATTTCGATGATAATAACGAATTTTCCAAATCAACCACACCTGGTCATATCGGCTTCTTTATCTGTGATGAAAATAATTTCAATAATTATACGAACAATCAAAGTTTTGAAGCATTTGAAATAAATCAAAATAACCCTGGAAACATGATCGATTTTGTCCTTCCTTCTTCCGATTCGTGGTATGCAGTTTTTTCCAATGAAGAAAAACTGATCACAACCCAGGAATTACAGGTAAATATGGAACTTTATCAGAACATTCCCAGCGGTGTTCCTGATGAAGAATTAACTGAATTGTATCCGGGGATCACTCTTTATCCGAACTATCCAAACCCATTCAACCCCAGCACAACGATTTCTTTTTCATTAAACACCGAAAACACTGAGAAAAAAACCGAACTGATAATCTATAATATAAAGGGACAGAAAATTAAAACGCTATATCCGTTCCCATCCGGCAGCTGCCGGATAGGAACGAGAAGTGTTATCTGGGATGGTACTGATGAAAATAACCAACCGGTTTCATCGGGAATCTATTTCTACAAATTGAAAGCAGGAGACATTGAAATTTCAAAGAAAATGCTAATGATGAAATGAAGGAGTGAAACATGAAAAAGTATATAAAAGGCTTTTTAATAATATTGTTTGTCTTTGTGGCTGCTAGAGGGTCACTATTTTGCAAAACAGAATTTATCAAATCATCGTCTTCTGATACTGGAGAAGATATTTTCATTAATAACTCACATCAGACAATCCTTTTGGAAAATAGAGAAAGAGATTGGAATTATCATACTCAATCGCCTATTCTTTCTGCTCTTAAAATAGCAGATCTGGATGGAGATGACATCAAAGATATAATAATGACAACATACGGTCATCAACCGAATCCTTATGGATCTGGTTTTGTATATGCAATAGATATCAACGGTAACGATTTACCCGGCTGGCCCAAGCAGGTTGGTTCTCCATTTTCTGCAACTGCTGCAATAGGTGATGTAAATAATGATGGAATAACTGATATTGTTGCTGGAAGCTGGTCTACGCTTTATGTTTGGGATTCATCCGGTAATTCTCTTCCGGGATTTCCTCTTTATTACGGAGCACATAAATCACCTGTTTTATTCAATGTAGATGACGATGAAGAGCTGGAAATAATTTATCCTTCCGGTAGTTCACTCTTTATTTTCAATTATGATGGAAGTATTTTACCGGGCTGGCCTGTAAGTGCGCCTTACGATATTGGTTCTCCTGCAATTGCAGATATCGATAATGATGATGAGTACGAATTAGTTGCAGGAACTTTTCAGGGACCTGTTGTCCCTGAGTCTTTCGAAATATATGCCTGGAATATGGATGGTTCTGTTGTAGAAGGTTTTCCTTTCGAAACTTGCGGAGTGGTAAAAGCTGCTCCGGCAATTGGCGATCTGGATAATGACGGAACGCTTGAAATTGTAGCTGTTGCCTACAGCGAAACTGACGAAGATTCATTGTATGTTATCGATCCGCAAGGAAATTTAAAACCCGGTTGGCCTGTAACTGTTACTTATGGCAGGCTTTCTTCTCCTGCATTGGGAGATTTGGATGGAGATGGCGACGTTGAAATATTAATAGGTGGATACGTGCCCGGTCCAACTTTTCTGGAGAAGCTTTACGCTTTTCATCATGATGGAAATGCAGTAGCAAATTGGCCTGTTGTATTAGATCATACAGGTTCTGCGGGGAATATTAATTCTTCACCGATCATTGCCGATATAGATGGAGATACAACCAGTGTGGAGATAATTGTAAAAATACACAATTATATTTTCGCATTGCATTCTGATGGTTCTGTTGTTGATGGCTATCCATATTATCTCGATGATGAAGGAAATTCCGGAACATTCAGTCCAACACCAGCATTGGGTGATATGGACAACGATGGTGATATCGAATTGGTTTTCTCCTCCAATTCAGGGAATCTTGTTTTTCTTGATGAAGAAGATCTTTTCTTCCCGGATTTTGAATTCTGGCCAATGTTCAAGCACGATAGATTTAACACCGGTTCTATCCAACCTGAAATATTTACTGGAATTGATGACGAGAAAATAATTAACTTATCTGGTTTCGATCTGAACAACCACCCTAACCCTTTCAATCCGTCCACAACGATTTCATTTAATCTCACCGTAGAGAACGCTGAGAACGCTGAAATTTTGATCTATAATATCAAAGGTCAGAAAATTAGAACATTATTTCCATTCCCAAACAGGGGTTTGGGAACGAGGAGTACACATTCTGTGATTTGGAACGGAACTGATGAAAATAACCAACCGGTTTCATCGGGAATCTATTTCCATCAATTAGTAAATGAAATGAATAAATCTAATGTTAAAAAGATGTTGTTACTAAAATAAGAAGGAGGAAATATGATAACAAACAGAATCATTTCCAGAAGTATATTTGTAAGTTTATTGATTATTGGATTGATCACTTTCTCTGCAATTTTGTTTGCAGAGAATCGGAAAGCTGACTCAGAATTAATATCGGTGGATGTTTATAGAACAGACCTTGATGGAAGACTTCAATTTAAAGAAACAATTCAACAATCCCAAACACTTCATCGTACCCAACCGGAGCAAATGCCCGGCTGGCCGCAAAGTATGGGAATAACACCTAATTTTGCTCCGACCGGTGCCAGTCTTGCTGATATTGATGAGAACAGTTTACTTGAAATTTTGGCAGGTTCTACTGACGGTTCATTCCATGTGTGGGATTTTCTGGGTAATGAACTCATCGGTTGGCCAAAAACAGGTTTGGATCAAATTCAATCAAAATGTGCTGTCGGTGATATAGATCCGGCATATCCCGGGTTAGAAATAGTAGCAGTAGGGAAAAATAATACACTTTATGCATGGCATAATGATGGAACAGATATTTCCGGTTGGCCGCAGTATGTTGGTGAAACCGGTGCTTTGAAATCTCCTGTCATTTATGACCTCGATAATGATGGGAGTCTCGAGATAATCCTGGGACAAAGGCTCTATCCTGATGGACGCGTGTTTGTATTTAATAGTGATGGAACAACATATCCCGGCTGGCCTCAATCGCTGGATTATATGTGCGTTGCAACTCCTTCGGTAGGTGATGTAGATAATGATGGAGAGATTGAAATTTGTGCGGTATCCTTTTATTCCGTATATCTCTGGGATAAGGATGGAGTTGCAAAACCAGGATGGCCCAAATTAAATGTTGCAGGCGGAATGAGTTATGCTCAACCGGTTTTTGCAGACCTTGATGATGATGGTGATATGGAAATCCTTCATTCATATTATACAAGCAATACTAATTATGTTGGCATCTATCATCATGATGGTTCGGTTTTTGAAAACTGGCCACAAATATACCCGGGACCTCAAAACTTTGTTATGCCTGTAACCGGTGATATTGATAATGATAGTGATCAGGAAATCTTCGGGGGATGCCACGGATATGGAATATTAGAAAGGCATCATAACGGAGATACAGTTGCAGGATGGCCTGTTGACATATATAATTTGGAGTGTTCCCCAATAATATTCGATTTGGATAATGATGGGGAAAGAGAGATAGTTTTTGGTGATAATGCAGGTAGTTTTCATGCATATAACGGAGACGGTTCAATTGTTGAAGATTGGCCCATTCCTGCCGGTGGCAATGCAATGGTAAACAGTGCTGCCGTAGGTGATGTGGATGGAGATGGTGATATTGAAATCGCTCTTGTAGTTAGCAATGGAACAGTTAATTTATGGACAATTGAAGATGTACCATATCACAGCTATTTGACTGATTGGGGAACTTTTTATCATGATATATGGAATACCGGATGGATGCACCCGAAATCACCTGAAAATCTGGTGGCAGAATATGATACTGACCATATTTATCTATCCTGGAATGCAAATTCCGAACCTGATCTTGCAGGATATAGTATATATCGAAGTGATCTTTCCGGGGGACCATATACAAAACTTACAACTGTGCTCGATACAACATATTGTGATTATGCAGGTTCGATGGAAGATTTTTATTGCGTTACAGCAGTAATAAAAGCAAATGCAGAATCAAGATTGAGTAATGAAGCATTTGCCCAGGTAAGCGCAGATGATGCATTGGAACCTATTTATCAAATTCTTTATAACTACCCAAATCCGTTCAATCCAATAACAACAATTTATTTCACCACAGAGAACGCCAAGAATGCAGAGTTAATAATTTACAATTTGAAGGGACAGAAAGTTCGTACTTTCAATTGTCACCCTGAGCTTGTCGAAGGGTCAATTGTCTGGAACGGTACAGATGAAAATAACCAGCCTGTAAGTTCAGGAATTTATTTATATAGATTAATAAATGATGGAAAAATAATAAAAACAAAAAAAATGTTAATGTTAAAATAAAAAAAAACAAGTCCTGCTATGCTGAAGCTACGGAGGACAAGGAGGAAGAAATGTTGGAACAAAATGAACATCTTTCTATTATTTCTGGAAGGAGCGTAAAAGTTTTATTTTTTATCTTCTCGATTTTTCTTTTAACTTCTGTAAATGTGTATGCACAGCAATTCGTAAATGGTGATTTTGAAATGGGTAATTTCACAGGATGGACAGTCACAGGACCTCATAATGCGAATGTAGAACAGCATCAGGGAAGCTATTGCGGTCACATCCACATAAACGCGGGTAGCGCATCCGGTTCCGGTAGTGCGGGACCTCCAACTTCAATGTGGCAAATGGTAGGTCAAACGCTGAATATACCGGATGTGGCAGATACTCTGAGCTTTTATATGGAAGTCTCGGGTTCAAGCTGGCATAATGGTGGATATGTTTGGATCATGGATGCAGATTCTGTTGGTACATATTTTCGTCTTTTTTATACTGGAAGCGGAGGTGGAAGTGCACAGAGTTATCCCTGGGAATATCATCAAGTTAATATCGAACCATGGGCAGGACGGGAAGCTACCATCTATTTTGCAGGACACAATGGAAACGGATATAGTGACCATCAATGTGATATTTACTTTGATAATGTTAGCGTGTCACCAACCGTTCTTGATACAATTCCTCCCACTGTAACTGTGGATGTTCCCAACGGAGGAGAAGAATGGATGGTGGGGGAAACATACGATATCCAATGGACTGCTGATGACAATACAGGTATAGTAGCGGATATGGTTTATTATTCTACAAATAACGGTGCAGATTGGAACACAATTGCTTCTCATACTGGAAATCCTCAGACTTGCGAATGGACTATTCCTGGTGTTCCTTCTACGGAATGCCTGGTAAAAGTTTTAGTTTATGATGGTGGGAATAATACAGCTTTTGATGTTTCTGATGTGGTATTTACTATCGTTGAGAATCCGGATATTGTATTGGTTAACGGAGATTTTGAAACAGGTGACTTCACTGGATGGACTGTCACAGGACCTCATTCTGCAAATGTAACTCAACACCAGGGAAGTTACAGCGGACACATTCATATTGGTTCCGGTAGTGCTTCCGGAGGAAGTCCACCTAATGCACAATGGCAGATGGTAGGTCAGTCTGTATTCATCCCCGGAGTGGCAGATTCACTTAATTTTTATATGGGTGTATCAGGTGCAAACTGGCATAATGGTGGTCATGTCTGGATTATGGATGCTGATTCAGTGGGAACTTATTTCCAGCTTTACTATACCGGTGGTGGTGGTGGAAGTGCACAAAGTTATCCCTGGGAATATCACCAGGTTAACATTGAGCCATGGTCGGGACGTCAGGCAACAATTTATTTTGCAGGGCAGAACTCAAATGGATATAGTGATCATTTGTGTGACATTTACTTCGATAACATAAGTGTTTCACCCACAATTCCCGATACAATCCCACCCACTGTAACTGTGGATGCTCCCAACGGAGGAGAAGTGTGGGTAGTTGGCGATACACACCAAATAGAATGGACAGCAGACGATGATATGGGAATTCATTCAGACAGTGTGTTTTACTCTATCGATAATGGAATAAATTGGACATTCATTGCATCTCACAGCGGAAATCCTCAAGGCTGTGAATGGCTTATTCCCAATACACCCTCAACAGATTGTCTTGTAAAAGTGGTTGTTTACGATGGTGGCAGCAACTCTGCCGTCGATGAATCTAATGCAGTATTCACGATAGATGCTGATGTTACGTCACCCACAGTAGAAGTGATCGAACCGAACGGTGGTGAAGACTGGGGAACGTATGAATGGCATTCCGTTACCTGGAATTCTGATGATAATGTTGGTGTTGTTACTGACAGTGTCTTTTATTCTATAGATAATGGAATAAACTGGACTTTTATTGTCAGCCATACAGGAAATCCACAGAATTTTTCCTGGCAGGTTCCCAATACTCCTTCCGAAGAATGCCTGGTAAAAGTGAAAGTATTCGATGCTTCCAATAATTTTGCTGAAGATATTTCAAATGGAACGTTCATAATTAGTTATGTAGAACCACCACCGCTTACCTATGCAGTTATCATCAAACAATCAACCTATAATGACCCGGATTGGCAAGCAGTTGCAGACGCACTTCTGGCACGTTATGGAGGGCAACTTTTCATCTGGAACAGTTCTTTAAGTGAAATCCAGAATGATGTTGCTCTATATTATCCGAGTCATATTGGATTTATCTGTGATGTGCCCACAGCATCACCGAGTTTTATTCAGAATTACGTCTGGCCTTTTACCAGAGCATTGGATAGTGATGTCTATTGCGATGCAGTGTGGGGAATCATCACAGGATATAATGCAGAAGATGCTTTGAATCTTGTTACTGGTCCAACTGGATTTGAAGTTAAAACATGTCTTGGTGGAACAACTTCCTGTAATGTGAATTATTTCACTCAGGGAATATCTACCAGCGAAGCTACTTATAATCGCTATTATGTGAAATATCCAGATGTCCTGGAAACAGTCGAATTCAATGATGGACCTACAGATAGAACCGAATGGCTGGTTACAATGGTAA